>NZ_CP016020.1:3250500-3852500 GCF_001889165.1 Bacillus weihaiensis
TGTCCATCCATCTAGATTTTCCGTAAACTCACCGTTAAGTACCTCAGGAGCTACGAGTTTGCGATCTGTATTTAGTAATGTTACATCATCTATGAAAATATCTCCTTGATTTCCACCTAAATAGAATATCAGCTGACCTTCACTGTCTTCATATGACTCTGGAATCAAAAACTCAACTGTTTTTTCTTCCATCTCAGTTGTTAGATTAACAGAATCTAAATGATAGCTTTGCAGCCCATCTTTCCCTCTAATATCCACTTCCAATGATCTGGATTGATCAGACTTTGCCTTAAAGGTTAATTTATAGGTGTTCCCCTTAGCAAATTGAATTCCGCTTTGCTTCAGCTTAATATCAGACGATGTTTCGCCACCATTGATAATGGTTGCTTTAAAGTTTCTTATTTCTTCATTTACCGATCCTAAAGCTTCTGCATTTCCTTCTGAGAGAAAGTCCCAGTACGTCATTCTATCTATCTTGCCTTGGTCAAAAGTGCCGTTATAGATATGATTCCCATCTGGAAGTGGCTCTTTCAATACATCATGATCTTGTTGTCCCGTTATGTCTTCTACCTTAACATTCCCGATCCAAATTGGGCTTGTCCCATTTGCTCCCATATTAAACTCAAGTCTCGCTGCAAGGTCCGTTTCATGGGTCATATCAAAAGTAAAGGAATAGGTTTTCAAAGTACTCGTTAACTCAATTGCTTCTTCATTTGAGTATTTCGTCCACCCTCGATCTGCTCCACCGGATACCTTTACCTTCATATTTCGGGTGCTGGTGGATTTTGCGTCAAAGCTTACCTTATATGTTGCTCCCGTTGCAGCTGGTATTTGTTGGATTTTCTGCAATGACCATAGAGCATTCCCAGGATTCTCTATATCAACCTTTGCAAAAGTCTGGTCATTTAGTTGTGTAGCTGAGATTTGACCTTTTCCACCAAAACTAGGTAGTTGGACAAAATTCCAATAAGTAGAATCTAATGCTTCATCTTCTTCTATCACTTTAGTAAAACCCTTTTCATATTGTCGGTCATAGATAAAGTTTCCGTCCTCTAATGGTTGTTTCGCATGTGGTGGTAATTCAACTTTTTCTACATTTGGCTCAACAGGAGTTTGATAGTCTCTTCCTTCGAGCTCATATACGCGGACATAATCTATTTCCATTTCACCTGGAAACGAGGTTGACTGGTCAGGATTCCCTCCATACCAGCCTCCTACAGCCAAGTTTAAAATCATGTAGAATTCTTGATCAAATGGAGCCGGAAACGAATAATTTGCTGCGTTGTTTTTGCTTTTACTGTACCAATTATCTAGCGTTTGATAGAGGTTTCCATCAACATACCAACGAATTTCACCTGGCTCCCATTCAATAGAATAGGTATGAAAGTCAGTAATTGATTCTCCCTCTGGAAAATGATATGATGCTCCCTTATATACATTATTAGGATAAACATCACCATAATGGATTGTTCCACCGATTTCATCCGTTTTCGCTCCTGCAGCTTCCATAATATCAATCTCTCCTGATGCAGCCCAACCACCATATACGTCATTTTCAGGGAGCAACCAAAATGCAGGCCAATATCCTTGCCCTTCTGGGAGCTTTATTCTCGCTTCGAATTTTCCATATTTCTTACTAAACAATCCTTTTGTTTTTAATTTAGCTGAAGTGTACTCATAAGAGCCAAATTCATCCTCTGTTTTCTCTTTTACCGCTTTTATTACGAGCTTCCCATCTCTAATAAAAGAATTTTCAGCCGAATCAGTGTAGTATTCAAGTTCATTGTTACCCCATCCCGGAGCAATACCGTTTCCATCTCCATCTACAATCCAATTCCCTATATCATATGTCCATTTAGATTTGTCAATGTGAGTACCATCAAACTCATCTGCCCATACTAAATTCCAATCATCTGATTGATTTTGCTCTGCATTTTCAACTGCCATTCCGGCATGAGGTAAAATAAGTAATACACATAACAAAATAGCTAGTAGTTTTTTCAAATGATAATCCCCCTTAGTGTGTGATTGACATGTACACTTCCTCACTTTCCACCTTTCATCTGTAAGCGTATACAAATTTACGCAAACAAAAACTGACTTGCAATACTAGCTTATCTTTTTTTAAGTTTGATATTTAGGCTCCTTTTTTTATAAACGGTTTCTATATTTTAGATTTTCAGCTTATACCTCCATTAAATTTGTAATTATTCTATGCTTTGACATTATTCCCCCGGAAATGACAGGATGTCCAACCGGAAATGTTTTCTCTCCTCTCACATCTTGTTTTATTTCTACATACAGTATTAAAAATTAGCTATAGGCTATTGCTGAGGGGTGTCTTAAATGGCAATTGATATTACACTCATCCATTGGATCTATATATCCTTTATCCTCGCCGTCATTGGATTTATGTTATTTCGACGAGATACAACGATCGTATGTGTGGTAGGCATTCTTACACTTGCAGCCACTTCTACCCTATCCGTTAGTGCTTCTATAACAAGCCTTTTCAACAGCTTTATCTTTGCAATTACTGAATTATTACCAACGATTTTAGTTATCTCTATAATCGTTGCTATGAGTAAAATTTTAACGAAGTCAGGTATTAATGAGGTTATGGTTGCTCCATTTTCTAAAATCATTAAAACCCCAACTACTGCTTTCTGGACAATAGGATTACTTATGATGGTCATTTCCTTCTTCTTTTGGCCATCACCGGCTGTCGCTCTAATAGGAGCTGTATTATTACCGGTTGCTTTAAGAGCGGGTCTTCCTGCACTAGGTATAGCTGTTGCCATGAATTTATTTGGCCATGGAATAGCTCTTTCAGGTGATTATATCATTCAAGCTGCTCCAAAAATCACAGCAGATGCTGCAGGCATACCTGTTCTAGATGTAGTGAATGCAAGTATTCCACTCGTTATCACGATGGGGCTTGTGACGACGATTACCGCGTATATTATACTAATGAGAGATCTCAAAAAGAATAAAACATATACATCCACATCCACATGCTCATCTTCTCCGATTGAGGAAACACAAGAAGGTCTCATGTCCGAGAGAATGAAAAAGATTCTTGCCATATCTATCCCCATAATCTTTGTTTTAGATGTTGTAGTCATGTTCACCTTAAATTTACAGGGTGGTGACGCCACTGCATTAATTGGAGGTACAGCTTTACTCATTTTAGTCGTGACAACATGCTTTGCACACAAAAAAAGAGGACTCGAAGAAACAACAGGTTATTTAATTGAAGGCTTCCAATTCGGCTTTAAAGTATTCGGACCTGTCATACCAATTGCAGCATTTTTCTATTTAGGAGATGCAGGATTTTATTCAATTGTAGGTGATTACCTTCCTGAAAATTCTGAGGGGATCGTGAATGATTTAGGGGTTGCACTTGCAAATGGTGTGCCTCTAACGAAAGAGGTTGGCGTCATTACCTTAACTGGTGTAGGTGTCATTACCGGTCTAGATGGATCCGGTTTTTCAGGGATCTCACTTGCAGGTTCCATCGCCCAGCTTTTCTCAACTGCAATTGGTGCTAGTACAGCTACCTTAACCGCCTTAGGTCAAGTAACGGCAATTTGGGTAGGAGGAGGAACACTAGTCCCTTGGGCTCTCATTCCAGCTGCTGCTATTTGTGGAGTTGATCCTTTTGAACTTGCAAGAAAGAACCTTCTACCTGTCTCTATAGGATTGGTCATTACGACAATTGTTGCTATGTTTTTGGTTTAGTAGATCAAGAGATATAGAAAAAGGCTGTGACAAAACAAAGAGCCACGCACCATACGATCCAATCTATTGTGCGCACTAGATCAATTAGTGCGTATACATAGTTGTGACGGTAAGGTGCCTGGCACTTCTGTCCCAGCCTTCCTTTTTTTATATAACTAATGTCGTAATTGAATGCTCTGGAAGATGCACACTGCTCTGCATTCCATTCACTTCAACCGTCATGTTTTCTTCCTTATCCGTTTCATTCAAAAGGACGATTGCCAATGTAGCATCTTTATTTCTGAATGCCACAGCTTGAATTGATTCAGTTGAAAGCTGGTGATGTACACGCACAGCCCCTGGTTTAATATATTTACTAAAATGACCAATATAATAATATGAACTATTATAGTGAACTTCACCCGTTTTCGTATCGACAATAATAGGGGCATCACAGAAGTTTCCTACATGATTTGGACCACCTTGTTCATTCAGCACAATATTCCAATCAATCCAGCCTTCTAACCAATTATTTAAATCTCCTAGGATATTGCGTGCATATCTTTCTCCTGTGTGCCAGGCACCTAGTTGTACGCCACCTTCAATACAGCCTTCGGTAAATAATAGGTGCTTATCTGGAAAATCTCTATGAATTTTTGATAGATTCTCAAACTCCTCAGATACATACCAATGCAAGCCTGTACCCCAAATGTACTTTGCTGCTTCTTTATCTGAAAGAATGACTTTTGCACGTTCATAGGCTACGTCACGATTGTGATCCCATATGACGATTTCTTTTTCACCAAGTCCTTCTTTTTCTAAAATAGGACCTAAATAATGTTTAACAAAGTCCCTCTCTTCTTCTGCTGTATAACGACAGGAATCCCAAACCTGTGTTGCTTCTGGCTCGTTTTGTACAGATACTCCCCAAATCGGAATCCCCTGTTCTTCCATTGCTTTTATATATTTTGCATAATACGTTGCCCATGCTTCACGATATTCTTCCTTTAATTTACCACCATGATTCATATCGTTATTCGTTTTCATCCAAGCAGGTGGGCTCCATGGAGATGAGAGAATCGTTAACTCATCTCCTCTAACCTTTACAGCATCCTTTATTAATGGAAGGACCCATTTATGTTCACGTTCAATAGAGAAGGTTTTTAGTTCCTTATCGCCTTCCTCTACATACGTATAATTTTCTAAAGAAAAATCACAGCTATGAATATGCGTTCTTCCAAGAGAATACCCTAGTCCCTTTTCTTGGTCAAAATAACTCTCAATCACTTTTAATCGATCTTCCTCAGATAAATGTGATAGTGTGTAAGCAGCCGCTTCGGTAAATGCACCACCGAACCCCATTACCGTTTGATAGACTTTTGTTTGATCAATTGTTAAGGAAGCATTATGGTTCATTTCACTTTTTTGAAAAGTTTGCTCCTTCTTAGCAAAACGCTCCTCTTTATTTTGTGCTGTTTGAATCACTTGCATGTTCATTTCTTTCACCTCGTCGATTAGTCTAAGTACACGTCGATTTCTTTTATCTCTTTGTTTCGAATTTTCAATGCATATTCTTCCTTTAACGTTGTTGAATGTATTTCGTAATTTTTGTCACCTGCATGTACTACATACTTTGAAACGGTTACAGCATCAAAACCGAAAGTAGCCTTTCTACTTGGATTATGATATGTCACCTTAATCTCTCCCAAGAACATGAAGCTTACTTGATCATTCTCATCAAATAACCACTCTGGAAGGATAGGTTGTAATGTTAAGGAAAGCTTCTTGTTCTCAAGTGAAAATACTTGTTTTCCCATCATCATTTTTTGCCAAATACTTAAAAACTCTGCTGTTGTTCCACTTAAGCGTGCAACAAACCCTTGTCCATGTACAGAAGGATCTGGGTTTACACTACTAGCAATAAATGAAGAATTTTCAAGTACACTTCTTCCATAAGTTTCTGGATCCATAAATGGAGGAAGAGCTGTTTTTAAATCCTCAAAAAACTCATCGTAAAGACCAACCTTTAGCATACTTAATAAGTATTTGAATTCCATATGCATAAAGATTGATTCTCGTTCTAACCAACCAGGAGTAAACGCTCTTGCCCTTCCAATTTCAAATGTTTCATTTTCTATTGAAACAGACGTTTTATACATCTTTAAATCTTGGTCAAATAATGCTGAATTCTTTACTTGTTCGTGAATGCTTACAGCCTCATCCTGATGTTTTATGGTCTTTAATGCTCGAGCAGGTCCTTCTAAATAATGTGGCAATGTAGCAAGCTTAAAGGATTTCACGTGAACAAGCGGTAGCCCTTTTTCATTAACTTCACCAGTCACTTCAAAATCATCTGCTTCATAGTAAAGATACGTTAAAGGTAAGCCTTCTCCGATGCTATTAGCTTTTTCGATTCCTATATTCACTTTATTCGAGAATTGACTCAACACCTGAGATAATTCCTGAGTGGATAAAACAGTCTCGTCACCACTAATCGTTTCCTTTACCTGTAACCTATAGTTTTCTCTCGCTGTTGAAACCATATCCCAATAATGAAAATCTGAAAGTTGACCATTTGACAGCTTTTCTACTGCGCTAACAATTTCTTTTGTCAGCGTCACGACTTCATTTGGCAACGAAATATCAATAGAGTATGCTTGGCTATGCTTTACAAGGAAATCTAACACTCTCTTTAACTCAAATGTTTCACTCATGGCAGAACCAAATACACCAGGTAATCCATTCATTGAGTCATTCCAGCCAGGCTTGTTCGCTTCCATTTCTATACCTAACCCCAATGGATCAAGTGATGAAAACTTTGTAACTGCGAGTATAAACAGCTTACTAAATAATGTTGTTTTATATTTCTCGCCGTTTTTTGTTACGAGCCAGCTACTAGTAGACGTATAACTCTCTTCAAGGGCATTGTATTGTCTTACAGAGCCATTATTTAGTACAAACTTCTCTGATCTAGGCTTAACAAAAGCTGGGCTGCTGAAGAATAAGTACTCTTTTTCATCAAAAAGTAACGATTGTTGACGATCCGGATAAATAGAAAGGTAATTTTGAATTAAATCCAAATTATATGTCCAGTGGTCAATCCAATACCCTTCTCCAAACTCCGCTTCCATATGCTGTTCACTTTTCGTTAGGACCTTCTTCAATAATTCCTCTAACGGAATGGTTAATTCGATTTCTTTATCATGAATGGTTTGTAATAAATCACCAGGTGTAAACTTTCCAGACAATTTAGTTTGAACGAATTGTGCCTCCTCTTTTGAGGGGATGACAGAATGGATCCAATCCACATTTGTTGGTTCCTTTAATTCGAAGCTTGATCCCTTCACCACTAATGGGTTATATCCATCTATTTGAATTAAGCTCATAAATAATTTGATGTTATAATCGCCAACCTCTGGATGGAAATACACATCGTTTCGTCTATTTTGATTTACGTCTCGGAAATTTCCGTTTCCTTGTGAATAAAACTCAGGAACAAGAGAGAAGAAATTATAGTCTCTTTCAAGATCACCATGCTTTCTTGAATAGATGTAGTAGACAAATTTCTTATCCTTTTCTTCAGTTTCTAAGAAAATCGGATAGCCACCTCGTAAAATGTTATCTAAGTAGCTTTGTTTACAGTATGCATCAAATAAAGGAATAGCCGTTTTTGTTGCAACATCTTGAGTAATACCGTTAACTAATGTTACTGCTTCCTTGTATTTTCTTTCCATATACTTCTTGCTACTTAGCTCGTTCGATCTTTTGTTAATGATATCGATATCATTTACATGTCCAATCATGGTATGAAGAGTGACGACTTCCTCTTTCTTCAATGTGCTAGAAAACCCAGAAAAACCAGAAGGTACTTTATTAGCTGTCAGTTGATTTTTCTTTAAAAGCTCTTGAATTGATTCCTCACGAAAGGCATTTGGGAAAGACCACGCTGTATTCGTTCCAAAAACAAGGTTTGCATCCACAATTGGTGATAGTAGATTTCCGTCTTCAATAAAGCTTAAATAAAAATGACCTTTTGTTATTTCCTCCACTTCAGCCGTATCATTTGTGGAAGAACGAACACGGTAATATGGAATTTGTTCCTCTCTATTAAAAACATCCATCCAGCTCTTTAGCGTATTTCCAACTGCTTTATATGCTGCGTCATCTACTCCAAAGGGAATAATAGCTGGAAGACCATCAATGACCTCTATTTGAATAGATTCATTAGATAGGTTTTCAACCTCTACTTTTCGAATGAGAGCAGCGAAATTTTCATTAGGTAAGGTAAAATATGTGACGATTGTTTTTAATTTAAACTCAGTGTTTATCTCTTCGATCTTCAATTCATTTTCTTTAATAAACATTTTTCGTTTATGAGTGGTGGATGTAGACGAAAAAGGTTCAAAAATATGTTTATGATTCAACTTAATAAATGTACGAAACCCATTAGTCGCTACACGTTGATACGCTTGGTTCGCAGGGAAAAACTCTGTAATGGCATGATTCTTATCCTTTACACCAAAGCTCACCATTCCTTGCCCTCTGTTCACGTAAAACGACCACATTGGTACACCCATTTTCCCTGCTATCCCTGGCAAGAAGCTAGAGAATGTCTTGGCTTCATCATAGCTTTCTATGACGAAGTACCCTTCTTCATTAAAATGATAGTTCTGCATATATGTCACCCTCTGTATGGTAATTTGTCTGCTTTATTAAATGAGAATCTTTTCCAAGGAACGATTCTTAATAATTTCTGCATATCGAAAACCTGTATTTTTCAATGTTCTTTTTTGCGTAAGAAAATCCACATATGTGATTCCAAAGCGCTTGTCATAACCAAATGCCCACTCAAAATTGTCAAGAAGGGACCATAAATAATAGCCTGCGATATTCATATTATCCTCATTAAGCTCAGCAACTGCTGTTATATGCTTTTCAACATAGCTCTCACGACCAACGTCGTACACCTTTCCATCTGGAGCTACCGTATCATCAAAGGCTGCACCATTTTCGGTAATATAGATTGGTAGCGTGGTATATTCCTGACGTAAACGGTGGATGAGCTGCTTGAATTCGTTAGGTGAGATATCCCACCCCATTCCCGTTTTATCATAATCAGAATAGGCCGATGTAAATAAGAAATCTGAAGCTGACGTGAATTCAACAAGGGATCGGTTGTAATAATTAATTCCAAAGAAATCACACTCAATGGAGATTTTCTTCATATCTCCCTCTTTGATAAAGGAGTAATCATGAACATATTTTGAAAACAGATTCATCATATCCAAAGGATAATTCCCTTTAAAAATCGGATCTAGGAACCATCTGTTCGTATAGCCGTCTGCATTGTTAGCTGCAAGCTGATCATTCATAGAATCGCTTGCAGGGTATACTGGTGATAAATTTAATGTAATTCCTATAGGTGTTGTCGATTGACGTTTGTTTTTTAAATAGTCCACTGCTTCTCCATGTGATAGTAAAATATGGTGAACCGCCTTTAATGCCTCTTCCATATTCTTATGACCCGGTGCATGTACACCTTGATGATAGCCTAGAAATCCTGCACACCATGGTTCATTATGTGTAATCCACATATCCACCTGATCATCTAATTCCTCGAAGCATTTTTCAGCATATTCCATAAACCACTTCACAGACTCTCGATTTGTCCAGCCCCCTTGTTCATGTGCCCACATTGGCAAATCCCAGTGATAAAGTGTAACAGCTGGCTTAATATTAGCTGAATGTAATAACGAAATGAGCTTTTTATAAAATTCCATGCCATCTGGGTTATATTTTCCCTTTTCAGGAAAAATACGTGGCCATGCAATAGAAAAGCGATACGAGTCAACCCCTAATGTCTTAAGAATCTCAACATCTTCTTCATAGCGGTGATAGTGATCACAAGCAATATTTCCGTTATCCATATTCCACACCTTACCAGGTATGGAGGAAAATTCGTCCCATATGGAAGCCGTTCTCCCATCCTCATTCCATGCACCCTCAATTTGATAAGAGGATGTTGCCGTTCCAAAAATAAAGTCTTTTGAAAATCTAGTCATGTCTTACACCTCTGTATGTTTTTGATAAACTTTTATATAATCGACAATCATTTGCTGGGGAAAAACAGTTGTTTTATCAGGATAGCCTGGCCATTTCCCTCCCACCGCGAGATTGAGTTGGAGATAAAAATCTCGATCAAACGGTGCATATTTTTTTCCAGCCTTTGTTCGCTCACTATTTGTAAACCACTCTGTTTGCTTAGCAAACAAAATGTCATCTACATACCATCTAAATTCTCCGGGCTCCCATTCTACCGTGAATACATGAAAATCATCAGAAAATTTCTCGTTTTTTGGGAGCTTATACGCTTCTCCAGTATAGGTATGTGGATTTCCATAATGAATGGTTCCATGAACCGTTGACATGTCATGTCCGATTAATTCCATGATGTCAATTTCTCCACAAGCCGGCCAGCCTGAATATGTCTCCATGTCACTTGGCATCATCCAAATTGCTGGCCATATCCCTTGACCCTCAGGTAATTTAGCTTTAATAGAAAAACGACCATATGTCCAGCTTGCTTTCCCTTTTGTTGTTAGCTTAGCTGATGTATAGCGGTTCCCTTCATACCCTTCTTCATGTGCTTCCAAAATAAGCTGTTGATTTTGGATTCTTGCATTTTTTTCTCGGTTCGTATAATATTGCCATTCTTCATTTCCGAACCCATTTCCACCATCAACAAAATTCCATTTTGACTCATCAATACGAGCCTCAGTAAATGTATCTTCCCACACTTCAATCCATGAGTGAGGTGTTATGTCATCATCTGTAAGCGTCACCATAACAGCTTGTAAAATACAATCTTTTTCGTCTGCTAAAAAAAGAGTGATATATTTATTGATCGTTGAATCGACTCCTGTAATATCAGTCCCAGACTGATAAGGGTTTGTGACAGTACGGTCGGTCGGTACTTGGTCTCCAGCTTTTATACGTAAAGGGTAAGAAGAAATCTTTACAGCCAGATGTTCACCAGATTCTACATCTGCCTGAATTTTTACTGCCCCTTCCCTTTCACCCTTACTAACTTCATAGTGTAGGAGGTTCGAGTGCTCATTGTGTAATGTTCGATCTTTTTCCAATGTTCCCTCTCCTTTTATCTCGTAATTTGTGCTTATCTAATTGTACCTTTAACCCTCCGTCTCTATGAGTCAGTATATTTTGTATTCGGTTACAGAATTTTAGAAAGTATGTGTTAGCTTAGAACAATGCGTTCATGGACTTTCTAAATTTCATACAAAAAAAGAGACTTATTTAGGTTATTAGCTCTAAATAAGTCTCTTTATAAAGGCTCTTTTTCGTGCTTTGTTGCTTTTTACTAGTAATAACAAAGAATAAAGTCATCATTCATACGGTCTATCTGGGTAAACCTGAAAGAAAGAGAGAAGATCCAGTCCTTAGGGTTTCTTAACAAAAGCAGTGATCTATACGAAAGCCGCCTAATGAATACTACCTACCGGTTCGTCACATTTATTAAAACAGTGAAAGCTGTAACTCTTCTTCATGTTCTTCTTCTTTTTTCACTTGCAGCTTTTCTTTGTTTTCTGCTTCTTCTTGTTTTATGTTTAATTTATCAGTTTCGTTCACTTCATAGATGCAGTCAACTTGGTCGCGACTAATAGCGTTAATTGTACCACGGTGATGTAGTTCCTCTAGATAACTTACAACATCGACATATAGTTTTGGTCTGCCTGTCGAGAATGTTTTACTAGTAAAACCATGCTCCTCGATTAAGAAATTGCACAATGTTGTAGCAGAAACCTGCTTATTGTTCTTCAAATGATGATAAATAATACTAGATATATCCATCCTGTCCCCCCTTATTGTCCATCACTTTATTTGTTTCTACTTATTCACCAGAGATAAACAAGATCATAATAAAAATAATGATACTTTTTATATGATCAAATGTAAAACGGTAAAGATAAGTAAAGTAAAGGCAAGGATTTAGGATACGCTATTTATTCACTATATCATCAATCTTCCTTAACTCTTCCGCGGTAAACGCCACTTGATCTAAAGCAGCCACATTTTCCTCCAGCTGGCTTACTTTACTGGCACCAATTAAGGCAGATGTTACATCAGCCTCTCTTCTTAATACCCAAGCTAACGCCATTTGCGCGAGTGATTGTCCTCTTTCTTGAGCCAGTGTGTGTAAGCTTTGGACTTTCACCATCACTTCACTTGTTACATCTTCTTCGTTTAAGAAGCTCTTAGATTTTTTTGCTCTCGAATCACTAGGAATTCCATTTATATAACGATTCGTTAACAATCCTTGTGCTAAAGGAACAAAGGCTATACAGCCGGCACCATGCTGATGAAGAAAGGAGGTTAATCCATTCTCGACTTCTCTATTAAACATAGAATATGGAACTTGGTTGATTAAAAGCGGTGTTCCTAATTCATTCAGAATATTTACTGCCTTTTCTGTTTCTTCTACTCCGTAATTAGAAATCCCAATATACAAAGCTTTTCCTTGCCTCACCAATTGATCCAAAGCCATCATGGTTTCCTCAAGAGGTGTTTCAGGATCTGGTCGATGATGATAGAAAATATCAACATAATCTAGGCCCATTCGTTTCAGACTTTGATCTAAGCTTGAAACTAAATATTTCTTTGAGCCCCAGTCTCCATAAGGACCCGGCCACATGGAGTATCCAGCCTTTGTAGAGATGATCATCTCGTCTCGATAATGCGTCAAATCCTTTTGAAGAATTCTCCCAAATGTCTCTTCAGCTGAGCCAGGAGGTGGACCGTAATTGTTTGCTAGGTCGAAATGAGTAATTCCTAAGTCAAATGCCCTGTGGATGAGAGCACGTCCGTTTTCAAAGGAATCCTCCCCACCAAAGTTATGCCAAAGACCAAGCGATAAAGCTGGTAGTTTTAATCCTGAGTTACCGCAACGATTATATATCATCTTTTCATATCTCGTTTCATTCGGTTGAAAAAGCATAGGTAAACCTCCAATTTAGTTTTAGTATCTTTACGATTCTCGGAATTCCTTGGGAGAAATCCCTTCTAATTCACGAAATACTCGAGCAAATTGCTTAGGGTTTTTATACCCCACCATCTCACTAATTTCTAGCACCTTATGATCTGACTCTTTTAATAATTTTTTAGATTCTTTTATTCTAATTTTTTTCAAGTAATCAACAAAGTTATGTCCTGTATACTCTTTAAATGTGTGACTAAAATAAGAGTAATTTAGTGAGATATAATTGGACACGACGGCTAAGTTTAAATCTTTATGAAAGTTTTCATGAATGTAGGCAATAGCCTTTTCCATGTATTTCTGTTCAGAATAGACAGTCTTCACTTGTTTGACGTATTCATGTAGTCTCGTTACTAAATCTTCAACAGCATAAAAATAATCGTAAAAATGCTCATAATGGTAAATATATCCCACTTTATTATAATACTTAAAGATTTGGATCGATTCTTTCCCGAGTTTATTAAAGAAATAATCAAATACATCTGTATTGAATCTCTTACTCAGATCCTCAATATACATGATCGGTTGACTTGATATTCTTTCATAATCAAAAATGCTTAAAAGGTGTAACCTTAATTCTTTTTCACGTTCCGTTCCAATCATATTCGAAACCTTGTGGATAAGATCTAAAGGGAGTTCCACCGACATTGTCTTTTCTTTGATCTCTTCATATGAAATAAGGATCGAGCGAGGATATAGAAAATGGTACTTCCACGTATACGTTGCTTGATTATATGCTTCTTTTAATTTTTTCAATTTCATATGCTTTTCACTAATTGAAAGTCGACATTTTATATACTTTTCTTCAGATATGACTTTTTTCAAGTAATGGAAAACCTCTATTTGTGAAAGAATGAATACAATATTATCGTCTTTGTCACAAAAGTAAATAAATGAACTCATTTCCTTTGAAAAGTGTCTTTCTATTAAAGGTTTTATAGAATCGATGTATTCATTTGCAGTTAATGCTTCATTACTTTTAATTAACCCAATATAATATCCCTCAGAGAATTGGGATAGATGTAACTTTTCGCTGATTCTTTGAATCTCATCCTCACCAATATTGGGATTTAACAAAATATTATTTAGCTGACTTGATCGGAATTCACTCTTCTGTTGATCCTCTTTCAAGGAAGTTGACACGAACTCATTTAAAATTTTATTGATTGTCTGAAATAGCTCAGCCCGATTAATTGGTTTTAATAAATAATCCTTTACCTTGCATTTAATGGCTTCTTTTGCATATTGAAAATCATCATATCCACTCAGGATAATAAGAGCCGGGTTATATCCTTTATCTTGAATATGGTGAATCAGCTCTATCCCAGACATCCCTGGCATTTTTATATCTGTTATGACTATATCGATGTCATTCTCATTCAATACTTGCAATGCTTCCTCACCATTCATCGCAACAAAAGTCTTAATCTTATCAGCAAATTCTCTGTTTATCATTGCTTGTATGCCTAGTCGGATGTTCTTTTCATCATCTACTATTACAATCTTATACATGTAAGACGCCCCCCTTATTCCACTAGTAAGGCAACAATACCGCTACTTTCGTGTAGCTTTCTTCTTTACTCTCTATTTGTAATCCATACTCTGAGCCATAATGTAATTGGATTCGTTCATTCACATTCTTAAGACCGATTCCACCACTTTTAGATTGCTGCAAGTCCTTCACTTGCTCTTGATTTGCTCCTATTTTATCGGTTAGTTCTTTTATAGCATCTTTGCTCATTCCTATACCGTTGTCAACAACCTCAATTTCAATCCACTCTTTCTTGACGGAAGCATTTATTTCTATAATCCCCATTTCAGTAGAAAGGATGGGAGTTAATCCATGTTTCACAGCATTTTCAACGATAGGCTGCAATGACATTTTTAGGATTTGTTGATCTTTTAATTCAAGAGGAACGTTTATATTTACTTTTAAACGATGGTCGAGGCGTAGATTCATAATATCAATGTAGTTTTGGATATGAGCAATTTCTTCAGTTAACGTAACAAAATCATGCTTCCACCTTAAGTTATACCTCATCATTTCTCCTAATGAAGTTAATGAATCAGAGATATCATACTTACCTTCAATTTCTGCCATCATTTTAATGTTTTCTAATGTGTTGTATAAAAAATGAGAGTCAATCTGAGTTTTAAGCGCTTTTAATTCCGCTTCCTTCGTAGCCGCCTGTTTATTAACAGTTTCCGCTATCAAGCCATTTATTTTACTTAGCATTTCTTTAAAATGATAAGCAAGCTTTGCAAACTCTCCTTGTCCGGAAATATCGACAGAAGCTGAAAACTCTCCTCTTTTTACCCTTTCCATCGTATCAATTAGCTTATACATTTTCTTCAATAAAAGTGAGATCAGTAAATACGTAATGATTGATAGAATAATAACTAAAAAGAGCGTTCCTCCTACGATAAAATTCCTGGTTTGTTTAATTTGTGCATAAATATCTTCTAAAGAGATAAGATTCAACATATGTGAATCAATATCTTCTATATATGTGGATACAACTAAGTATGGTATATCCTGATGATGAAATTGAAAGGTTGCCTTCTCTTTTTGATAAAAGTGAGACAGCTGATCTAGGATAAGTGCCGAGTCAATATTCTGTTCTTCTAAAAAAGTATTCTTCTTATTTTGAAACAGATTCATAGTAGAATCAAAAACAATCAGCTCCGATTTTTCCTCTTGGATGTTACTAAACATTTTGGGGAAGAAATTCTTTAACAGCATACTAATTTCAACAATTCCTAAATGTTCATCCTTTGGGTACTCAATTTCTCGAAGAAGAGAAATTCTCGGATCATTATTGGATAATTCGTAGCGTTCAAGTAAATCCTTGTCATTTGCGGCAAAAGCCCAATACTCCACTCCATTTCTTTCGATTACCTCATCCATCCAGGTAACAGAAGAAATCCGATTTTCACTAAAAATAAGAGGCCACATCTCTGTTACATAGGGATTATTTGTATAAATACGGATATGTTGAATTGTTGGATTATTTTGTTGAAGCTTTGCTACGTTGGAAAACGCATTCATTTTAAAGTCTATTAATTCATTCACATTTGTCTCATTTCTTGTTTCAATGTAATCAATAAACTCATGATCTGAGGTTACTAGTTGTGCCGTTCTTCTCATCGACTCTATATTATTGCGAATATGAATATTTTCAATTTCTAATAAGGACTCATTTTTATTTGTAATATCATTAATGGCATTCTCATAAAGCTGGTTTGAATAATAGATCGTAAACGTAATAGCTGGGATCATAAAAATGATCACATACAAAGAGATTAATTTATTTGGCAATGATAGTTGCTCTATTTTATCTTTCATTTTCAGAAGTATCTTTCTCAACCATATCACGTCCAGTTCCTATCTTACATCTCTAGTATCATATCATGAGACGTAATGAAAAACCCAGATTTTCCGTCTGGGTTTTTCTTACATTCTCTTATTCTGTAGCTGCGTCTAGTTTTGCTTTATTAGACTCATAAATCGTTTGTTGATATTCCTTTACTTTCTCGAACCCAAACTTATCACGTTTTTGGATAAATTCATCAAACACTTTGTCGAACTCTTTGTCAGATTCAGCTAATAGTAAGTGTGGTAATGTTTTTCCCCACTCTTGAGCAATCTTACTTGCTGCAACACCTTCAGCTGAAGTTCCTGTAGGATTTATACCATCAAACTCTGCAAAACTCTTTGTTTTTCCTTTCGTCCAATCCTCCATTTGTTTGAAAGGTTCAGCGGTTGGAGGTAACCATTGTAGGTTCATATTTGTATCCATTAACATCCAATATTTATAAGAAGCACCATACTTTTGATCAAACGCTGCACGATCAGAATTTAGTAATTCTAATACTTCTGATGTAAACTGTGGCTTACCATCTACTACTTCATAAGTAGAACCTTCTTTACCAAGGTATAAGTCTTTTTGACCCTCTTCACTAATAAGGTAGCTTAAGAAACGGATGGCTCTTTCTTTATCTTTTACATCTTTAGAAATTAATGTTACAGTCCAGCCTGAAATACTATCTCCAGCAAGAGTTGGTTCATCTTGATTAGAATTTGCCGGTCCATCCACTGCAATGTATACTGAATTAGGATCTTTAGCATATAATGCTTGTTGCTGAGCTGCGAAATCACTGCGTTGATACAGCATTGCAAAGTAACGGCCTTGTGCAATTTTTTCTTCCATTTGTGGACGTTTATCAATGAAAATGTCTTTTGCTAAAAGTCCTTTTTCATTTGCCTCTCTAAATGTTTTTAACCAGTTAATATAATCAGGATCTGTCGTGCGATCGTACACTTCCCCGTCTTTTTCCATCGGAAGAGCTAAGAAATTTTGTAAATAAAGTTCTAAAGAACTATTTCCTACATCTGTAAATTCATTCATTCCAAATGGAATTAATGGAGCACCGTTTACTTCTGGGAATTTCTCTTTAGCTGCCTCAAGTGCACTTAAAAATCCTTCTGGTGTTGACATATCTGGGCTACCAATCGCTTCGTACATATCTTTTCTTACTAAGAACGTTTGGTTTGATGGTTTTAGATCTTTGTATTTTTCGAAATCTTTAGGTGATGACGATGCATTAGGATATCCGTATACATTGCCATTTTCTTGTTTGTACCACTCTAATTTTGCAGGATCTGTTACTTTAAAGAAGTATGGATCATAATTCTCTGCTAGTTCATTTAATGGTAAAACCAGTTCACCTTCTGCCATTTTCTTCACAGCATCTTCCCACCAGCCAATTGTAATAAAATCTGGTAGTTTACCTGACGCAATCATTGTATTCATTTTTTCTGCTTCGTTCCCAGCTGGAGAGATGAAGTTGATTGAAACTCCTGTTTTGTCAGTTACATATTTTGAAACTTCATCTTCTCCCCACTTGCTAGCAAACCAAGAGAAATTTATATACCAATCGAATGTAATTGGCGATGTATCTACTTTCCAACCAGGCTCATCCTCTGTTAAAGTTGTCTTTGGCTTCTCATCAGAGGAAGCGGTTTCATTTTTTGTTCCATTTGAACATCCAGCAAATATGGCTAAAAATAATGAAGTAATGACTACTAAGATAACACTTTTTGATACGAACTTTTTGCTCATTATAATTGTACCCCTCTCTTTTTTCCTATTCTTCTGTAAACCTAAGCGGATGTTTTTTATCGATATGAGAGAAGTGAAGCATAGATAATAGTTTATCACTCATATCCAATCATGAACAAGAACTCTCCTGAGTAGAAGACTCACTTTTTTAAGTGAATGTAGACCTGGGGGATGAACAGCTTCACCTTCAAAAGGTTTCTAAGCTTCTACAAATCCACTGTATAAAGCAAGTCTTCCAAAAAGAGATCTTGATAAGCTAGCGTAATCCGCTTATTATCCAGATTTTTATAAAAATCCTTCATAGGAAGGAATTTCTACCATTTTTACACCTTGCTTATCCCTTAACAGAACCAATCAACATTCCTTTTACAAAATATTTTTGTAAGAATGGATAAACAAGAACAATTGGTAATGTCGTAACAACCATTGTTGCAAGCTTAATAGATTGAGATGTTACGGTTTTTGTTGTGATGCCACCAGGTGCATTAAGCATCATTTGATTAGAGCTTGATTCGGCAACCACTTTATACAAGTAGGTTTGAATCGGCTGCAATTCAGGGTTATTAACAAAGATGACACCAGCAAAGTAATCATTCCATTGGTACACACCTTGGAATAAAGCTATTGTTGCAATAACAGGCATCGATAATGGAATAACGACCTTTAAGAAAATCATAATATCATTCGCTCCATCAATTTTCGCAGCTTCCTCTAAAGAGGCTGGTAATTCTCTAAAGAAGGAAACAAAGATAATTAAGTGAAAGAAGTTGAACATGGTTGGGATAACATAAACTAAGAAGTTATCAAATAGTCCAAGATCTCGTATTAATAGGAAGTAAGGAATGAGGCCACCACTGAAGAACATCGTGATAACTCCAATGAACATATAAATTTTCCTTCCATATAACTCTTTCCGAGATAATGCATAGGCAACCATCGCAGTAAAGAACACATGTGTAACGGTACCTAAAATTGTTTTCGCAATTGTGACACCAAATGAAGTGACAATACCCGGATTTGCAAACACCGCTTTATAATTTTCTAGAGTGAATTCTCTCGGCCACCAATAAATGCCACCCTTCATTGCATCAATCCCATCATTTAGTGAATTAACGAGTACATACCAAATGGGATAAAGAGTAATAAAACAGATGATTAGCATTATAAACATATTGACGTTATCAAAGATATACTCACTTGTTGTCCGGCGATTTTTCTTAAAGAGCTTTAGCATTTGTTTCCCACCTCCTAAAACAATGAATTTCCATTAAGTTTTTTCACAATTTTATTTGCTGATAGTAACAGGATGAAGGCAATAATTGCTTTCATAAGGCCTACAGCTGTTGCATATGAGTATCTAGCATTTTGAATCCCCACTTGATACACATAAATATCAACTACATTACTAGCGCTTTCATTTAGAGCATTACGTAAAATTAAAATTTGATCAAAGTTAGAATTTAACACACCACTTACAGCTAAAATGAAAAGTACCGCAATTGTCGGACGAATAGCTGGTAGTGTTACATTCCACATTTTTTGAAAACGATTCGCACCGTCAATTGTTGCCGCTTCATATAGCTCAGTTGATACACCCGCAATAGCAGCTAAATAAATAATGGCTGACCATCCAAGCTCTTTCCATATATCTGAAAGGATGACAATTCCCCAGAAGTACTGAGGATCAGCTAGAAAGTTCGTTCTTTCATCAATAAAGCCCATTCCCATTAAAATATCATTAATGATTCCAACATCAGCAAGCCATGTTGTTAAAATTCCTCCAAGTACCACCCAAGAAAGAAAGTGAGGTAAATAGGAAATGGTTTGAACCATTTTTTTGAATTTCATTGA
Organism: Bacillus weihaiensis; assembly: GCF_001889165.1. Lineage (GTDB taxonomy): Bacteria > Bacillota > Bacilli > Bacillales > Bacillaceae > Metabacillus > Metabacillus weihaiensis. The sequence goes on from NZ_CP016020.1 coordinate 3,270,247, forward strand.
AGTAAGCTCATTTAGTAATAAAGCAAAAATAATTGGGAGTGGAAACCCTATGAATAGTTTTATCAAAGAGATTCCTAACGTATTTTTTAAAACTAACCAAAAATTTTCATCTTCTAAAAATTCAACAAAATGCATGAATCCTACCCAAGGAGCTTCTGCAATTGATTTAATAATGCTAAACTCCTTAAATGCTATAATTAACCCATACATTGGAATATAGTTAAATACGAACATCCAGATTACACCAAGTAAAGCCATCACTTGTAAGGATTTTTGTTGAGAAAGCTTTTTTAGATGACGCCTCATTTTCTCCTTTTTACTGATGGTGATTATTTGTGTATGTTTTTCTGCCTCTACTTTTGTGTCTATATCCATGCTCTACCACCTCCACCCGGTAAGTTGCTCAATTGATTTGTATTTCTTAACCTAATAGTAGAAAATTTACGCATTCTATGTAAGGGCTTTAATTTTGATTTAGGGTGCAATTTTTTGGGTGAGAGGATCTGGACCGGGAAGTCTCTCGCTTCCAAAGAGTATGTGGCTGAGCAAGGAGATGCAAAAGATGTGGAGAAAAATCTTACTAATTTATCAATAGAAGAACGATTAGTATCTTTTTACACGTCGTAACTAATAATAGGTATAGTAGAAGAACAAGGGCGTCCCATTGCGGTGCATCCCCTTGTTTTTTCACCATAGTCAAGGAGACGTAACTCCATTTCTAGCAATTAACAATAATATGCAATATGCACCAAAAGAATCGAAGGAAAAAAATAAAAACCCGAATCATTAGGAGGATATTCAAGAAATATCACCTAATCATTCGGGTTTCCCATTGACTGTAATACATATGTCTCAGCCACTTTTCACATTTATCCCCTTCTAAACTTCTCTATAAATCGTGAAGGGTATTCATTCGGAAGCTTACTCACTTCATCAAGCATCTTCCACTGCTCCTCAGGTAGACTCCAATCAGCACTGCCCATATTCTCTTCAAATTGGGCCATGCTCGTCGCTCCAAAGATTGGCGACGTAATTTCTTCCTTCTGTAAAAGCCAATTTAATGCAACTTGAGCTGGTGTTTTTCCTATTTCTTGAGCAACATCTTTTACAGCGTGTAAAATCTCAAAGTTTTTCTCAGTAGCACGGTTTTCCCAGCTAGATTCCCCTTTGCGGTTAGATAGTCTTCCACTAGTTGGCTTTTCATTCTTTTTATACTTGCCAGTTAGAAAACCTCCTCCAATCGGAGCCCAAGGAATGACACCAACATTTTCTTCTTTACATAAAGGGAGGATTTCTCGGTCCATTTCACGATTAATTAAACTATATTGAGGCTGAATGGAAATAAAGCGTACCATGTTATGAAAATCACTATAAGAGAGAGCTTTCATCATTTGCCAAGCTAAAAAGTTCGAGCACCCTATGTATCTCACTTTACCAGAAGACACTAAATCATCTAAAGTACGAAGTGTTTCTTCAATTGGCGTTAAATGGTCCCAAACATGGAGCTGATACAAGTCAAGATAATCAGTATTTAATCTCTTTAAGCTTTGGTCTACTCCTTCCATAATGCGTCGACGGGAATACCCAAAGTCATTTGGATGTGGACCCACTTTCATTCGAACCTTCGTTGCAAGGACTACCTCAGATCGTCGTTCTTTTATTGCTTTACCAACGATTCTTTCTGATTCTCCTCCCACATACACATCTGCTGTATCGATAAAATTTCCACCTTGATCTAAAAACTGATGAATCATCTTGATGGAGTCCTTCTCATCTACTTCCTTCCCAAACGTCATGGCACCTAAGCAAAGCTCAGAAACTAGTAATCCACTCTTACCCAATGTTTTATACTTCATCTTCTCTCTCCCACCTTAAAGTTGAATGTCTCCCTAACCTATTCGAGATGATTTTCTTATTTCCTTTTCGTGATTACTGTAAACTTTGTTGGTTTTTAAAAATGGTTATCAGCAAAGCCAGAACACCGTCCGAAATCCTTTTAAGTCCTCTTTTATAAAAGACTATTCTACAAAAGATGTAAAAAAACCCCATAATGCACGTATCATCATGAGGTTCCTTCTTCTAATTTACGTAGATAATTGATTCAGACGGATCAATTATTTCTAGATCTTTCGGCACTTCTAAGTAAATCGCTCTTTCAGAGTGCACATTATCTATTGAATCATCCATGAAACTTATCATATTGTCTCCACCGCTAAATTGAGCAACCGGAAATTCCTTTGCAAACTTACTTATCGTAATTGAACTTGATTCAGGGTAATCAAAAACTAATTGATTTTCTACTAGTTTAAATTGATAAGCCTCCTCTTTATCTGTTAAATCGATAGAGCTAATAACGGAACGAGTATAATATTCCGTTACTTCAATCGTCGAATCATTTGTCTCTTTCTTTTTTATGAGCACAAAGATTGATCCATACTCTTCATTCTTAGTTATAGTCAGTTCTTTCTTGTCATAGGTAAGAATATCTTTCTCCCTTTTCAATACACCCCTTAAATGTTCATTAGCAAGATCCTTTCCATCTAATACTGCATTTATTAGCGCACCACTCTGTTCTTGTAACTGATTGATCTCCTTAGGATCCATAACTATATCCTTAGTTTTTGCATGAAATGGTAGCATAAAGTAAACGATCGCTCCAGCAACTAAGAGAATAAGATACGTTCCAACTATCCATTTTACATTCATTCTTTGAAAAATAACCATATGACTCAAGCCTTTATTCAGACGAAATATACCAAATATAAAGAGAAGTAATAGAATGATTGGAAATAAGCTAAAGAACATCATCTTCTCACCTCCATTTTGTTAGAAAGGATAATAGACAACGTAAACAAAAGGCTCGTGGTGACTACTACCTTAAGAAAAAATAGAATCATTGAGCTTTCACTTCCAAAGAAGCTAATAGCTTGGATAATTGCTGTCGCTTCTCCATCTTCGTTTGCACCTATGATTAAATATCCAATAAATAATGCCGGTAAAATAATAGAAAACCATCTGCTAATTTGAGTCAACATGCCAATCAAATAACCTAGCGCTGCTAGTAAGAAGACATAGAGAATACAAGTAAAGACTCCAAGAAATAGCTCCTGAATATTCATGACATATCCATATGTCCTTCCTTCATTCATTATGAGGAACACCCCGATTTTTAATAGCATACTAGCAAGTATGGAAGTAGTACCGCCAATGACGCTGATTGCTCCTAAAAAGAGAACATTTGCTAGACTACTACTTAACCGATTGCTAACGAAAAGAAAGTCTTCATTCCGATAATTTTTCGTCGTTAACGTTATTGCACTTATGAAGCTCCATAACATCGTAAAAATAATAATAATATCTCCTGTCAGTATACTGATTGTATAATCCATTCCATATGAAGCTGTTCCCATCGTTCCACTTCCATTTAATGAGAAGAATAACCCAATAGTTTGAATGATAATAAGGGAGCTAAACACACTAAAGCTTGCAGAAAGCTTATACTTAAATTGCTTCTTCACAATGTCAAATAGCTTAGCCTCTGTTAAAAACATCATCAATTCCTCCCTTCGACTTGCTTGTTACATACGTACACACATCATCTGCTGACACAGGTGAAAGTTCAATCCCCTTAGCACGTGCATGGTCTTTTTCAGCAAGCGATAACTCGTTTTTTATCACGATATACTGCTGTGTCATCCCTATTTCCTTTTCATAGAGCACTTCATGGTTATCTTTAAACTCGGTAAGATCCGCTTCATCACCTGTTAGACCGATTGCATATTCCTTTAATTCGTCAATTGAAAGATGAAGACATTTCTCCCCATCCTTTATAAGTAATACTTCTTCTAATAGGTCTTCAATTTCATTCAAAAGATGACTAGACAAAATAATTGTTCTAGGATGTGCTAAATAATCCTTAAGCAAAGCCCGGTAAAAATCCTTGCGAACAGCTGAGTCCATTCCTGAGGTTGGTTCATCAAAAATGGTAAGTGGGCATCTTGCAGCAAGACCAATAATTGAATTAAATGTACTCTTCATCCCTTTAGACATTTGGTAATGCTTTTGTTTCGGATGAAATGAATAATAAGAGAATAGTCCATTTGCCAGACCTTCATCCCAGTTAGGATAAAAACTTGCTGCAGCTGATAAAATATCTTTTAAATTTAAAGAGTATGGAAACGTCATATGTTCATCTATAAATATCCGATTGGCCGAAACAGTAAGATTATTAAATGGAGACTCATTAAACACACGCAATTCACCGCTTGTTTCACGTAATAGACCAGAAATCAGCTTTAAGATTGTTGTTTTACCAGCCCCATTGCGTCCAATTAATCCAACAATCTTTTCTTCTGATAGTGAAAAGGATACATTCTTCAAGGCATGCTTACTCCGATATTTTTTATTTAGATCCTTACATTCCACTACATTCATTTCAAACATCCCCCTTACTCTTTCGATTTGATAATTGAATTAACTTGATTAATTCTTCCTCACTTACCCGTAGTCTGTTCGCTTCTTGGACAACATCTTCAATTAATTTCACTAACGTTTGCTCTTTCCTTTTCGTTAAAAGAATTTTTTCAGCATTATGTGAAACAAACATTCCCAGCCCCCGCCTTTTATATAAAATCCCATCCTCCACCAATAAACTCAAGCCCTTAGCTGCCGTAGCTGGATTAATCGTAAACATTTCAGCCAGCTGATATTGTGAATACATCTTTTCATCAGGCTGATGATTGCCCTTTAAAATCTCAGTCTCCAACCACTCGGCAATTTGTATATAAATTGGCTTCGTTGCATCTCCATTTAGGTTCAAGGAGAAACCTCCTTCCCAATACAAATATAGTACATTACTGATGTAATGTACTATATAATATTTTCCAAATATTTTCAAGATATAAAAAGGAAAATGTCTGTTGAATTTTTAGTATCTTAATCAAAAGAAGTGGTGGGATTCGTAAAATCATCATTTTTCTTTAGAAGTGAATCGATTCAGGGTTAAAGTGAGAGGGATCCTAGCCGAAGTTGGGCATTTGAGGTTAAAATGCACCCTATTTAGGGGAGAGATTTAACGTATGTAGAGCCTTGGCCAGAAACTATTTTGGAGGCATCCGCATTCGGAGAAAAATAGACCATTCACATATCAAAATTTGGAGCACTATACTTCGGAAACGTCAAAAAAATGGAATATCCCTCTATATTTGAGGCATTTTTTGAAAAAAATCAGTCACTACCTAGTTTTAGTTTACGATTAGATAAAATTATCCTCTCGAAATTCCTTTTAATCACGTTTTGATGGAGTCTATCCGCGATTATGGATAAAGTCCATATAATTGTGTAAAAAGAAAGGAGTCATTTTATTCCTTCTTGTCAACAATGTTTAACGACCAAGAAAAACATTGAAAAGGAGAATAAAATGACTCAATTACAGTTTAGCCTAGATATGAATGTTTTAAAAGATTCAGTTATGAATTCTAATATTGATACTGTTATAAAGTCTGCAATAGTTTTAGTTTTAAATGAATTTATGGAAAAAGAAAGAGACGAATATCTCCATGCATACCCTTATGAGCGTTCTGACGAACGTAGAGATTACCGTAATGGTTACTATGAACGTGATTTAACTATGAGTGTTGGCAAGATAAAACTCAAGGTCCCTCGAACACGTCATGGTGAATTTTCACCATCTGTATTTGAGAAGTATGCACGTTGTGATCAGGCTTTGGTCCTTTCTATGTTAGAGATGGTCATTAATGGTGTATCTACTAGGAAAGTGACACATATTGTTGAACAACTCTGCGGTGAGAATATATCAAAATCATTTGTATCCTCACTTACTCAAAAATTAGATCCAATCGTGAATGACTGGGCAAAGAGACCTTTAAACATAACTTACTACCCCTTTGTTTTTGTAGATGCTATGTATATAAAAGTTCGTGAACATCAACGAGTTGTCTCTAAAGCTGTCTATATTGCTACTGCTATTACAGATAAAAACAAACGTGAAATCCTAGGATTAAGTGTTGATCATACAGAAAGCTTTGAATCCTGGAGAAACTTTTTCCAACAACTGAAATCACGTGGTCTTCAATCTCCTAAGCTTGTAATTTCCGATGCTCATCAAGGTCTTCAGAAAGCTATCCAGCGTGAATTTATTGGGACTTGTTGGCAAAGATGTAATGTCCATTTTAAGCGTAATATTTTTACCAAACTGCCAAAAAAAGATTCTACTGAGATAAAATTGATGATAAAACGTATTTTTGAAGCTGTCACAATTGAAGATATGAGAAACTTTAAAGAAGAGTTGATGGCTCAGTTTACTGACAATCATAAATATGAAAAAGCACTCGCTATCCTGGATGATGGTTTCGAAGATACCATACAATACATGAACTTTCCAGAACACATACGTTGCCATATCAGAAGTACTAATTCTCTTGAAAGATTGAATCAAGAGGTACGTAGAAGAGAGCGAGTCATACGAGTTTTTCCAAATACACAATCTGCTTTTCGACTAGTTGGCGCAGTTCTTATGCATTACCAGGATTCTATCTATTCTAAAAAGAAATCCTTAACAAAATAGTTCCTTTTTCAGCATAGCTTCCAATTGTGGGAGGATCTCATATCCAGGAATAGCTGTCAAAGTGAGGAGCCTTTGACAGCTATTCCTGGATATGAAGTGATTAACCCATGGAAGCATTGCTCGAAAAAAATGGGAGGTTAATAAAAGATTTAGAAGACGAAAGGTTGAAAAACATTGTTTAGAGTTTTTACACAATCGTTAGGACTTGACTCGATTATGGCGCTCTTATCCGCGATTTTCACCGGTCTATCCGCGATTATGGTGCTCTTATCCGCGATTTTCACCGGTCTATCCGCGATTATCGTACTCTTATCCGCGATTCGGAAAGATTCGACAATTATCCTCAATTTTAGCACGCCAGCTCCATCCTTTGCACACCCACTCCATCCCTCGCACACCACGCTCCAATCACCACGCACCACTCTCCAATTACAAACAAGCCAGTCCCTCCAAATGGAACATGAAGCAACTGGCTCTAGCATTAATTCATCATATTTTCAATTTTTCCAGTCTTCTTATCAACGTAATACCAACCATAGGTTGCTGTATGGGACACACCTTCTTGCTCAACAACTTCATATACTTGTACAACGTATTTAGTATCTTCTTCATGATCAACTCTTATATTCATTTGAGTATTGCCCTCGAAATTGAGATGCTTTCTTACTAAATCTTCGGCATTTGCTGAGTTAATGTCCTTTTTAGGAGGATCTTCCATTTTGGGTTTTGATTCATTTACAACTTTTTCTTGTTGAATATCTTCAACAATCCACTTTTCACCGGTATGTTTAAATGTGTAGGATAATTCAATATGACCAGTTAGTTCGTTGTCTTTTTCCTGTGTTACGATATATTCTTGTTCATTTACATTTTTTACTTCATAAGGTTTATCAAGGTCTAACCAAGTGGGTGCATCTGTTGCTTTTACGGAAACTCCTTCTGACTCTTCTTTAAAATACGTATTGGCATACATAATTGCCAAGTCCTCTGACATGAATTGTTTAAAATAGTTTACCAGCTCATCTTTTGTCTCAATATCCTGCAAGGTACCATTTTCATTCGCTTCATTCACCAGATCAAGAAATGAGTGTTTAAAGCTTGTCAGAGAATCGTCAGCCTGAAAATCTATTCCTTCATTAGATGTCTCCCCTTCTGACGTTGGCTGTTCGCTCTCCTCCTTTTCCTGACTTCCTTGATTTTCAACTTTAGATTCTTTGCTTTGGTCATTCGTGGTTTCTTTAGAAAATGAACAAGCAGAAATCATAACGACAGCTAGTACGACTATCAATAATTTGTAAAATATATTCAACTTAACCACTCCTTATATTTGATATTCACTTGTATGTAGATTGGTAAACACCGTTTTGTTCTGCGAAAACTTTTACCGACAGGTACATAGTTCTTGAAATTTTCTAAATCTTCAAATACAATCTAGCTAATATCATTCACTATTTAGTTACTACATTACCTTAATTCATCATATGATGATAGACAGACTTTATTAATCCGACTTCCTTTCGGTTTGCTAAAAAATCTTTTGCTTTGCTGAGTTGTAAGGAGGGGTTTTCCATCAGTGAAGAGGAACAGTAAAGCTGCTTGACTATTAATAGGAGGAGATCGTGCATGTTAGAGCATTTTTGGTCTTTATTGGATCAGCATTACGACGAAATGGTATCGATTCGGCGACATTTACATATGCATCCGGAATTATCTTTTAAAGAATATAAAACAGCTGCTTATATAGCAGATTACTACCATGAATTAGGAATTGATGTGAGAGAGCATGTTGGAGGGAATGGTGTAGTCGCGAAAATCACAGGTGGACTACCAGGACCTACAGTCGCATTACGAGCTGATTTTGACGCCCTTCCGATTCAAGATGAGAAAAACGTAGCGTATAAATCGACAATTCCAGGTGTTATGCATGCTTGTGGTCACGATGGTCACACCGCTACTTTGCTTGTGTTGGCAAAGGTGTTTCATCAAAATAAGCAGTCGCTTCATGGGTCCGTTGTTCTTATCCATCAGCACGCAGAAGAATATGCTCCAGGTGGTGCGATTGCCATGATTGAAGATGGCTGTTTAGAGGGTGTTGACGTTATATTCGGTACACATCTTTGGGCAAGCGAACCGGTGGGCACCATTCAATATCGTCCAGGTCCTATCATGGCAGCCGCTGACCGTTTTGAAATCATGATTATAGGTCAAGGAGGACATGGGGCTCAGCCACATAAAACGAAGGACGCAATTGTAATTGGCTCACAGCTTGTGACGAACCTTCAACAAATCGTTAGTCGGAAAGTAGATCCTATTCAGGCAGCAGTTGTATCTGTAGGATCTTTTGTTGCTGAAAATGCTTTTAATGTTATCGCCAATTCAGCCAAACTGATTGGGACAGCTCGAACATTTAATGAAGAAGTACGTACACAAATTGAAACGGAAATTGAGCGTATTGTGAAGGGAACTTGCATGATGAATGATGCTGATTATCACTATAGCTATTTTAGAGGATACCCGGCTGTTGTGAATCATGAAGAGCCTACAAAGCTTTTACAAGAATTTGCAGGTGATGTTCCAGGTGTAAACCTAGTTGAAGAAACTCCTCTTCAAATGGGTGGCGAGGATTTCGCTTATTACTTACAACAAGTAAAAGGTAGCTTCTTTTTCACAGGAGCAAAGCCGAATACGAACAGTCAGACGTATCCGCATCACCATCCTATGTTTGATATAGAGGAAACAGCGATGCTGATTGCTGCTAAAACTTTGTGTCAGGCAACGATTCGCTATCAGATCGCATCTGTTGGAAAAAATTCAGTCCAAATTTAGAGACAGGCGATTGGCAAGTTTGCCTTCTATTTATAAGACAAGAGAGGCTGGGACAGAAATGCCTGGCACCTTATCGCAACAATTATCCGTCCGCACTGATTTATCTAGTGCACACATTAGATTGTATCGGAAGGTTCCTGGCTCTTTATTTGTCCCAGCCTCTTTTTAACATTTCCTTCTATTTCACCTTGCACTTATGAACCCAAAACCCTTAAGCGGTAACAATTCATGGCATATTGACCAAGATGGTGGACTAACTGATAATTAGCCACTCCACCTACAACTGCCCCTACGCCTGGAAGAATCTGCATGAGCTTTACAAGATCAATATAGTCACGATATTCCTGCTGAAATACTCGCCAATCTAAATCTTTTACTTCCTCTTTTTTTGTATCCCAGTTTTCAATGATATCCACTAAATACTCTTTATGCTTATCGCTTGAAAAGGCCAGTTGAAACACTAGTAATAAAAAGAGCCTTTCCTCATATTCCTTTGTGTTATAGCCATAAATACTAGCTACTTCAAATAAGAATTTCATCTTTATTCCTAAAAACAATGGAAAATCAGCCATTCCTAAAAGGATACCACCTGCGCCTGTAGAAGCTCCTTCTACTGCAGCCGTCTTTTTATACCTATTCATCGCTTTTTGAACCATTTGCTCACGTTGTTCAAAGGCTACACCCTCAATTTTTTTAGGGAAGGTTGTCATATTGGATCCGATTAAAGTAGCTTCAACCATTTTCTTAATACTTTCCGTAATGGTGATATGTATTTTTTCAGGGATAAACTGATTCATTTTTGTTTGAGCTTTTTTGGAGGTCCGTTCAAATAGTGAAGGTTTCCGTAAAAGCTTTTGCTTCCATAGCCTGGCCTCATTGGCAACGGTGGCTTCATAGCCCATTGATCCACCCCTCCCTGTTTTTTAGCTTCATTCGCTTAGCAATCTGCTACGTTTTTCTTACACGACCACCCATATAGCCATAGACGAATAGTGCAGCAAATCCTATCCCGATTGCTAAGAGTGATCCTGAAACAAGGATGTTTCCTTTCATTAAAGGAATGACCGAATAAATGATTACTTGAACCACTAAAATTCTGAAAACAATTTTCAGAAAGCTTGCTACCTTCTTTTGGTCTGCTCTCGGATACAATTGGGGTAATTCTAAAAGCTCAAAATGCTTCGCCAAGCTCATCATTTGAATTCCTGTTAAAAAGAGAAATAAAAGGATAACTAACAGATTTCCTATTAATTGTTCGTTCAAGAACGTTATAATAACAGATCCTATCAATGTTAATCTGACCATAATACCTAAGTAGTCTCCCGTTCTTAAAAACGCTCGTAAAAATAAATATTCATATACATGATCTTGATGATAAGCTACTTGTTTTAAAAGGAAGTCTAGGTATTTTCGACGTTTGGCTTGTTTTTTTAGCTTTGGGACATCTGTGAATAAGTTCGCTAGCTTATAGAATGATTGCTTTTTTCCTTCTTCCTTTACAATAAGCTGCTCCCATTTCAACGCTTTTTTCCCTACTACTTTTCCGAAATACAGATCGTATAGTGCCATGATGACAAGTACAATGAGAAAAAAAATAGATTGCTGAGCAAAAATAAAATATATGCCACAAGCATTAATAGCTAGTCGAACAATTAAATCATTCACCTTAACAGTTTTCTCTGTAAAATAATCAATTTTCCAGCTTACTCTCACATTCCAATATTTCATAAGGAATAAGAGAAGTAAGGAAATTAGTAAAGTGGCACCATTTGAATCCATGACTTTTCCATATAAAGGAGTGAAAAGAATGAGAGTAACGGCAATGATCCCAGATTGAGAGATAAAGCTATAGAACATCGCTTTTTTAAAATAGCTTTCCATTTTATGTTCCATCGGTAAGAGGAACATGATGTCAGCGTCTTTTAACAAGGTCCTTACACTAGAGGTAATAAGGATAAGTGTAAAAACAATCGTCATAATGAGTACAGCCGGAAAATCAGTTGAGACTGATTTTAACCATCTGGAATACGTTAATGCACCCCCTGCCGCTAAAAAAATGAACACGAAAAGTAAATGATCATTCAGCATGTATTTCAGATAGGACCTTGTTTCATTTATATGATGATTAATCCTCGTTTTCCAAATCTCTTCGATACTATTCATTTTGATCTTCCTTTGTTAATTGAATATAAAGATCATCAAGTGTAGCAGCATTCATACCAAATTGCTCACGAAGTTCCTGTAGTGTTCCTTTTGCACGAATGTCTCCATTATGTAAAATAACAAATGAATCACAATATCTTTCAGCAGTTGCTAAAATATGAGTAGACATTAAAATACCTGAGCCTTGGTTTTTAGCCTTTTCCATCATTTCTAAAAGTGAGTTAATCGCAAGTGGATCTAACCCTACAAATGGTTCGTCGATAATGTATAAAGACGGCTCAATTAAAAACGCACACATAATCATTACTTTTTGCTTCATCCCTTTTGAAAAATGCGCTGGGAACCATTTCAACCTTTTTTCCATACGGAATTCTTTTAGTAATGGTTGCAAGCGGTGTTCGAAAGTGGACTTGTCTAAGCCGTATGCCATTGCTGTAAGCTCCAGATGCTCATACAGAGTTAACTCATCATATAAAATAGGGGTTTCCGGAATAAACGTAAATTGTGAACGATATCCTTCTGCATTTTCCGAGAAGGTTGTCCCATTAATTGATACATTCCCCCTATGTGGCTCCATTGTTCCGATAATATGTTTGATTGTTGTACTTTTACCGGCACCATTTAATCCAATGAGACCGACAATCTGACCCTTTTCCACTTCAAATGTAATGTTTTTCAATACAGGATTTTTAGTATATCCTCCTGTCAGTTCATTCACTTTAAGTAATGTCATCATAATGACTCCTTTTTTCGTGGCAGTTTTCGTAATGAGAGATCTAGCCCTTATAGATTGTTACGAAATCGACCATCTTTTATAAGTATTTCAAGGATTTTTGTTTCCCTTCTCCTGAGAAAAAATTAAAAAAATCTTTTTGAGACAACGTTTTCTTCCTTTTCTCATCATATGTAGTGTTGGTTTTATAGTATCAAAATTTAAAGAGTCTGTCTTACTTAAAAATTTCTTTACATATAATTTGATTACCTGGACATCATAATTAGTGAGGAAGGGATGATTGTCAACAAGATTACTTCTAAATGAGGTGTTTGTTCCAGACAATATATGCATTGACTCATGGGAATAAAAGCTTACCATTGAATAAAAACAACCTTTTGAAATGAGGTGTCTACGGGCCGTAATTTACTTGAATTATAGCTCACATATACGCATTCATTTTGTAAATGAGGTGTTTGTCAAAAGACATTTTCTCTAATTGTTATGTTTATATAAACAACTAACAAGGGGATGGTTGTATTGAACAATGGAGATATCACATCAGATAGCATTTAAATAAAATGTTAAATGAGGTGTTTGTCAAAGATAATGAGTATTCATTAGAAACCATTGTATAAAACCCAAATTCGAAATGAGGTGTCTACGGGCCGTAATTCTCTGAATTAGAAGCTCGATTTTCCATCATTTTGTGAATGAGGTGTTTGTCAAAATACAGTTCAAACTCCGTTAGATCGTTTATCACTTAACAAGGGGATGGTCGTATTGAACAATGGTGATTCTCACATCAACTAACATGTAAATTAAATGTTAAATGAGGTGTTTATCAAAGATATTTTCCCAAAATGAGACCTTTACAATCCTTCCTCAGGAACAGGATGATCACATGATTCATCCTGTTCTTTTTTCTATCTCATTTTTTATGGTAAAATATACGAAAAGCGAAAAGCTTTTTGCCACTTTAAGTGCTGTATCTTTACATATTTAATCATCAAGTAAAGATCTTGTACGTTACGCACACAATCTAAGGTATCATACATAGAAGAGAAAATGCTGTTGAACTTTGTTGAAGACATTTTATTTTTAAAGGAGTGTAAAAATGAGCGATTGTATTTTTTGTAAGATTGTTAATGGAGACATTCCAGCTGCAAAGGTATTTGAAAATGAACACGTAGTAGCCTTCCTTGATATTAGTCAAGTAACAAAAGGTCATACACTCGTGATCCCTAAAGTACATATGGAAAATATTTATGAGTTAACACCTGAAATCGCAAGCAAGCTATTTGAAGTTGTTCCTAAAATTTCAACTGCTATAAAAAATCAATTTAACCCGATTGGGCTTAATTTATTGAACAATAACGGAGAGCATGCCGGCCAATCTGTTTTCCACTATCACATTCATATTGTGCCAAGATACGGAAAAGGAGATGGATTTGGAGCCGTATGGAAATCCCATGCAGACCAATATACTCCTGAACAACTTCAAGAAATCTCTTCATCAATTAAAAGTGAGTTATCAAAAGCATGATATGAAAACCAACACTAGCATTAAAAGTGTTGGTTTTTTACATACCTCAATTATTTTCAAAAAAGTGTCCTCTTTGCGAACAACTTTTTCGTCCTCTCCTCTTCGAACTACGATCTCTACCATATGTATCCGCTTACCATAATTAAATTCTTAAACATACAAATATTCAGTCTACATTTCTCACCCTTTTCGTGATAGGATATGAGTAATATTTTCTAACGAAACCATTTAGGAGGGTATTTTTTTGAGAGCTTATAATTTTAATGCAGGTCCTGCCGCTATTCCACTACCAGTACTTGAAAAAGCACAAAAAGAGCTTGTGAACTTTAACAATTCTGGGATGTCAGTGATGGAATTAAGTCATCGCAGTAAAGAATATGAAGACGTACATAATCGCGCAAATACTCTATTACGTGAGCTTCTTTTGATTCCAGACTCCTATGAAGTGCTTTTCTTACAAGGTGGAGCAAGCTTACAGTTTTCAATGATCCCTATGAATTTCTTACAACAAGACAAAACAGCACATTTTGTTATGACTGGAGCTTGGTCTGAAAAAGCACTAAAAGAGGCGAAAAGATTTGGTGAAACCCGTATCCTTGCTTCAAGTAAGGAAGAGAATTATACACATATACCGCAGGGATTCTCATTAGAAGGCATTGAGGATGGTGCATATCTTCATATTACGTCAAATAATACAATCTTTGGGACTCAATGGACAGACTATCCAACATCACCTATTCCATTGATTGCAGATATGTCAAGTGATATCTTATGTAAAGAAATTGATATTGAAAAATTCTCTCTTATTTATGCAGGAGCGCAGAAGAATTTAGGTCCATCAGGTGTTACAGTCGTGATCGCTAAAAAAGAATTCCTTGAAACGGCTACTGACGATGCTCCAACCATTCTAAAATATAGTACACATGTCGATAGTCAGTCTCTTTATAATACCCCTCCCACCTTCTCAATTTATATGCTTTCACTCGTTTTAGAATGGGTAAAGGAGCAAGGTGGAGTGAAGGCTATTCAAAAAATGAATGAGGAAAAAGCTGGCTACATCTATTCAGCCATTGAACAAAGTAACAAGTTTTATAAGGCACATGCTACGGAAGATAGCCGTTCCCTAATGAATATCACCTTTACTCTTCCGAATGAGGAGCTAACAAAGAAGTTTCTAACAGAAGCGAAAGAACGTAACTTTATTGGACTCGCCGGTCACCGTTCTGTTGGTGGGTGTCGTGCTTCAACCTATAATGCTGTACCTAAGGAAGCATGTGAGGCACTTGCAGCCTTTATGAAGGAATTTCAAGAAAACAATCAATAAAGACAAATGACACGTCAGAGAGTGATAGAGAAATATTCCAGTAAGTTTAAGTATACGTTCGATCAAAAAGTTGGTATAATGATGATTAATATCAATCTCGCAATGGGAAATGAGTTCACTATTGGAGATGAGAATTTAAGAGATTAGAAGAGGAGAGATGAGAATTGAATACTCGAGTATTAGTTACACTATCTTTGTTTGCTGCAATTGGGGCTGTCCTAAATATGGTGATGCCACCGTTTTACCAAGGAATGAAGCCTGATATGATGTTAACAATGATGTTCGTAGGAATTTTGATGTTCCCAAGCTTAAAAAATGTCACACTATTAAGTATAGTCACTGGTGTTTTAGCAGCTTTGACAACGACTTTTCCTGGAGGACAAATTCCTAACATCATTGACAAAATCGTCACAGCTTTTGTCTTTTATGGCTTATTCTTAATTGTAAAGAAAATTGCACAAAAGGTTGCTACAGCAACAGTACTCACAGTAATTGGAACGATTGTTTCCGGAACCATTTTCATATCAACTGCATTAGCGATTGTTGGATTACCTGATGGAGCTACATTCACCGTTTTATTCTTAACTGTTGTTTTACCAACAACACTTTTCAACGGTGCTGCTATGATCGTTATTTATCCAATTATCCAATCCATTTTTAAGCGAGCTAAGCTTGTAACAGCTTAATCAAAAGAGGTTGACATCCGTGATGTCAACCTCTTCTTTATTTATCACTTATTGAAAATAGAGTAAAACACTTCCGATCAATAACATGATTACACCTGCAGATGCTAAAACAGAGACCTTTTGCTTCACGACCTTTTTAGGTGGATAAGAGGCTGATTGTTGTAAAAGTTTAAAATAGTGAAACGCCCCTATGAATAGGAGTAAGCTTATTGTGAAAAATAGAAAAATGACTCCTGACAATACTCATCCCCCCTTTCCCCGATTACTCTATATAGAACGAGATATACCTTACATATGGGCCTACTTTTCATTTATAAAATCGCCACACCATGACGAGAACCTATTGCACTTACATGTAATAAAGCCCTATTAAATAAGTATGCTAACAAGCCTTCAACTATGTATAATGTTTATAAGGGCAACCTAAGGGTAAAAATGTATAATAGGTTTTGGTAGATGAATAAAGTCTAAAGAAACAATGTGGAGGAATGGGTATGGCAAACACTAAATCATTATTGTGCGGGTTAATCGTTGGCGGACTTATCGGCGGTGCTGCAACCTTACTTTCTACACCTACTTCTGGGAAAGATGTTCGCAACAAGATAAAAAATAATCGAAAACAGCTAGAAGATTATTTACAGCTTCTAAAAGAAGAAAGTACATTGCTAAAAGAACAAGTTTTAAAAACAGCAAAAGAAGGCTCAGAGGTCATTAAAGAAGTCTCTGTGGATTTAAAGAAATCGATCTCTCAATTTCAACAAGAGATTGAACCACATAAAAGAGATCTACAAAATGAAATTGCTGAATTAGAAGATAAAATCAAACAACTTGAAAACACACTTCAGCATTCATAAACTTACAAGTAAATTATTTTTCTCTTCAATTAAAAAGTGTATGGGACAATCTATGTCTATACACTTTTTTTTGCGTTTAATGGTTGATTTAATGGGATTTAACAAAATTTTTAAAAATTTAGTAAATTTATATCTTTATTAATCTTTATTTTATTGGCATAATAGAGTATAAGACAATTGGAGATCAGGGGTGACCGGTGATGAATCATGAAAAGGAATATACAGTAAAGGAAGCCTTGTTATTTAGTCAACGAGTTGCACAGCTGAGTAAGGCATTGTGGAAATCCATTGAAAAGGATTGGCAGCAGTGGATTAAGCCATACGATTTGAATATTAACGAACATCATATTTTATGGATTGCTGACCATTTAAACGGTGCATCTATTTCAGAGATTGCTAAGTTTGGTGTTATGCATGTTTCAACTGCCTTTAACTTTTCGAAGAAGCTTGAGGAGAGAGGCTACCTAGAGTTTTCTAAAAAAGCAGACGATAAGAGAAATACGTATATTAAACTAACAAATGAAGGACAGGAAGTTCTTTCAAAGCTATTAGAGGACTTCAGCCCTGAGAGAAACTCAGTATTAAAAGGGGCTCTTCCCCTTCAGAACTTATTTGGTAAATTCCCAGAAATGATGGAAATGATGTGTATTATCCGAAATATTTATGGGGATGACTTCATGGAGATCTTTGAGCAAACCTTTCATAATATTGAGGATAACTACAATGATAAGAATGGAATGCTTTCTAAAAATAATCCTGAATCAGAAGAACTCATCTCTAATTAAGCTTCAGGCATGAATAATCTTACTGAATTCCTCCATAAGCTCCCGATACAAGCTTTGTTTAAGTAGAGCTTGGACCGTTTCATCTACATTGAGTTTAGGATGTAATTGACCCGCAAATTGCGTAAGGAGATCGGTGTAGATCACTAATCCTTGCGCTTTTTGATCTTCATACTGACTTTGTAATTCCTGACAAATCGCATGAATCCCTTCTATTTCTTCCTTCGTTAATCCATTCTTTATGACTAAATGAAAAAATGGACCTGCATTTTTATCAATCATCTGAAAAAATAACGTTTGATAATATTCCAACGTTTCCAAACGTTTTTCTATTGAATCCATTACTTTCCCTCTTTCTCTAACCCTTTGTTGTCCTTTATTGTATAGCATTCCCGAAAAATTAGAAAGTTTAACTTTTAGTGTTTTTTTTCATTAAAGCGTTTCCACTTAAAATACTGTATTGATTTTTTTTATAGCCCGTCGTAAAGTATGGTAGTACTTAGTTTTATGACGTTTGGACGGTGAAAAGATGAACTGTTGGAAAACAATCAGTCTTTCAAAAGATGTTGGCATGTATAGAATTTTATTTATTTCTCTGCTAACCTCCATTTTTGTATTTATAGTAACGTATTTACCTATTAACCTTTTATTTTCTAAAGTTCATCTTAAGGATGGTCATTTCCTGTTATTTATCCTTTTGATTCTTTGTATGATTCCGGCTCATAAATTTTTACACGCAATACCCTTACTACTAAGTGGTTGTCGTGTATCAATGAAAATAAATTATTACTTTCACTTACCAAGTATGCAAATTAATGCATGTAAAAGCATTAAAAAACGACAGATGATGTTATCGTTAATGACACCGTTTCTATTTTTTACTGTTCTTTTTATTGCCGGAAGCCTTTGGCTACCTTCTTATATGCATTACTTTAGTATAGCAATGGCCATACACATAGGATTATGTGTACCTGACTTTATTTTTACCAAGCATGTACTGTTTGCCCCAAAATTAAGTTATATTGAGGCCTTTGAAGACGGATACGAAATTTTAGTGCAGAAATAATGGAATAGAAGAATAAATAGCGCATAAATATGGAAAGGGCTAGGGATCATTGCATTCTGGCCCTATTCATATTGAGAAGATTACTTTTTTAAAGACTCTGATCAACGTGAATATGTATTCCGTTACAGGCTTTCGCTTTTTTTAGCAGGCGGTTTCTAGCCCACACCAGTGCAGCTAATAATCTGTAGAAAAACATCTAAGACGATATGTAAGGGATAGATTCCATTGCCTCTTCTCCACTAATTTCTGTAAATGAACTGTCAATGCTATCTTTTTCATAAATAGTTTGGTAATCTAATATGTATATGAATGGGAAGGGGGATCTCATATGATCATTTTCTTCATTTTGTTTGCAGTCTTTATCTTGTTTTATATAAACAAGCTTACAAATACTTTATGCTTGGTTCGCGAGATTCCTGAAGACAGACAAACAAAGGTTTTTAGAACAATTAATGTTCTTATTACCATTTTATTAATTTCATCTTACATAGAAAATTTGTATACGTAATGGAAGTATGAATATGGAAAAAGGGACTGGAACGACCAGCCCCTTTTGTTTTACTTGTAGGAAATTATAAATGATCGCTCTAAAACACAAAGACTCTCACAATGTTAGCGAGAGTCTTTGTGTTTTTCTTTTATCTTATAACCATGCTGCACCAACGATGATTAACAAGATGAATAATACAACGATTAACGCGAATCCACCTGCGTATGCTCCGCTCATTATTACACCCCCCTTTATTTTAACTAGATTAATTTTCGTTATCTAGAATTAGTAAAGGTAAGAAGCACCGATGATGATTAACAAGATGAACAATACAACGATTAACGCAAAGCCATTTGAATAACCGTAGCTCATTTCTAATTACCTCCTTATTTCTTTTCCTTATATCATATGGTTATTTACTCTAGGTTGATTGGACGTTAGCCCAAGTTTTTTACCTTCATTCATCTATTCAAAATCTTCTATTAAAGGTAAGAAGCACCGATGATGATCAACAAGATGAACAATACAACGATTAACGCAAAGCTATTTGAATAACCGTATCCCATTTCCAATGACCTCCTTATCTCTTTTCCTTATATCATATGGTTATTTACTCTATATTGATTGGACGTTAGCCCAAGTTTGCACATACTATTTATCTATTTTTTAAATGCTACCCTTAAAGATAGGAAGCACCTATAATGATTAACAGAATGAACAAGACAACAAGTAACGCAAAGTTATTTGATAATCCATGACTCATGTTGAAATTCCTCCTTTTTATCTACTATCACGATTTTTTTATTTAACATAACTCTTTTCATGTTTTAAGTGAAAAGCTTAAAGATAAGAAGCCCCGACAATAATTAACAGAATAAACAGGACAACAACTAATGCAAATTGATTAGTAAAACCAGTACTCATCTTTACCTACCTCCTTAGCTTTCAAAATATTCTATGTTGAAATAACCTATATGTTTGGACGTTTGCCCATTTTCACAAAAATCATGATGATTACCTATTGTCTTCTTATGGAGCTCACTTTTATTAAGGAAAGCTCCATCTTGAATCCATGCATTTATGTTTTTTGAGCAAAGAGTCTTGAAAAAACTTTTTGAACTTGTCACATTATGGTATAGTAAATCTTGTACTGTCAGAATTGGTGTTTTTCTCTAAAACGGAAACACTCCTTTATTTGCTGTTAAAACTTGGCCAAGCCATGTTTTTTCTAATTAGGCTTTTTAAAGTGATGATGGAGCCAGGAAATAGAGTCTCTCTACTTCTCCCCTTCATCCATTTACTTATTAGAGCCTTCTAATAAAGAATTTCTAAATATTATACTAGGAGTTGTATTAGAAAATGAAAAAGGTAGCAATCGCATTAGCCGCAGCAACAAGTCTTTTCGCATTGAGCGCATGTAACAATGCTGGTGATTCTGAAGTTGTTGTCGAGACAAAAGCTGGCAACATTACGAAGGATGAATTTTACGAAGCAATGAAGGATCGTTTCGGTGGAGATGTTCTTACTGAGCTTGTTCATGAAAAAGTATTAAGTGAAAAATATGAAATAACAGATAAAGAAATCGATGAAGAGTTTGAAAATTTAAAAGCACAATATGGTGCACAATTTGAAAGTGTTGTTGAATTACAAGGTGAAGATGTCGTGAAACAAATGGTCAAGGTTGACCTTTTAAGAAAGAAAGCTGCTGAGGCGGAAGTTGAAGTAACAGACGAAGAGATTAAAGAATACCACGCTACATTAGAAGGTCAAGTGAAGGCAAGTCATATTCTTGTTGCTGACGAAGAAACGGCTAAAGAAGTGAAGAAGAAGCTTGATGATGGTGGAAATTTCGAAGAACTTGCTAAGGAATATTCTACTGATCCAGGATCCGCTCAAAACGGTGGAGAACTAGGCTGGTTTGGTGAAGGGGCAATGGTAAAAGAATTCCAAGATGCTGCATTTAAGCTAAAAGAAGGCGAAGTAAGTGAGCCTGTTAAATCTGAATTCGGTTATCATATCATCAAAGTAACAGATACATATAAACCTTACGAAGAAATGAAAGAAGCACTAAAAGAAGACATCCGCAAACAAAAAGTTCAACAGCCTGATACTATTCAAAAGGCGTTAACTAATGCCATTGACGAGTCTAACGTTGAGGTTAAGGATGAAGACTTAAAAGACACGTTTAAAACAACTGAAGAAGAGTAAGAGGTTAAAAAGAGGGGGAATTCCGGACTAGGAATTTCACCTCTTTTTTTTGAGTGTACATACCACTCTTCTTTTTACCCCCTACAATATTCTTCTATTTGATGTTTACAAAGATCAAAGACATCGTCATGATGATAGGCTTTATACCATGACACGGTCTTATCAATCGTTTCTTGTACACTCCATTTCGGTGTCCACTTTAATAGATGGTTAGCCTTACTTATATCCAAGCTCAAAAGCTTTGCTTCATGCACGTTTTCTTCCTGATTGATCACCCACGACCCTTCTCCCCATGCCTCAACTAGTAATTTAACCATCTCTTCTACAGAAATATTTCCGTTTTCCCCAGGACCAAAGTTCCAAGCACCCGAAAAAGCAGGACCATGTAAAAGAATTTGTGAAGCTAGTAAGAGATACCCATACAATGGTTCTAACACATGCTGCCATGGACGAATGGATTGAGGTGAGCGAATGACAATGGATTTACCTGTTTCAAGTGCCTTCACACTATCTGGGATAAGTCGATTTTCAGCCCAATCTCCTCCACCAATGACGTTTCCTGCCCTACCTGTTGAAATGACCTTTCCATGTTCTTGAAACCTAGATTCATGGAAAAAAGAATTACGATACGAAGCGACTAATAACTCGCAGCAAGCCTTACTTGAGCTATATGGATCATACCCTCCTAGAGGATCATTTTCTCGGTATCCCCAAACCCACTCTTTGTTTTCATAGCACTTGTCTGTCGTAATAACTATTCCTATTTTTGTTTCTTCTGTTTTTCTTATTGCTTCTAACAAATTCATCGTTCCCATTACATTTACGTCATACGTTTCTTTCGGGTTATTATACGAATATTTCACTAAAGGCTGTGCAGCTAAATGAAAGACAATTTCAGGGCGATATTGTTTGAAGACCTTTTCGAGTTCATGACGATCTCTTATATCACCTCTAAGATCATTCACCTTATCTTCTAAGCCTGACAAGACAAATAGATCCTTTTTCGTTGCTGGATCTAGTGAATAGCCAATTACTTTAGCACCAAGCATGTGTAACCATATTGATAACCAGGCTCCCTTAAATCCCGTATGTCCTGTTACAAGGACGGTTCGATCTTTAAATATATCTGCAAAATTAATTGTCATTTGACAGTACCCCTTGTTTGTCATCTTTATGTTGCTTATACCAATTTATTGTACGGAGCATCCCTTCTTCAAAAGAAATTGCAGGTTTCCACTGTAACAGCCTTTTCACTTTCGAAATATCTACTTGCGGTGTCATTCGTTCATTTTCTCTATATTTCAATGCTCCATATTGAGGCTTTAAATCGGTGTCCATATGTGAAAAGATAGAATCAACGAAAAACCTCAAAGGGTAAACCTCCCCGCTTCCAATGTTAAAAATTTCATCACTTATCTCTGTATGATGAATAGCTAATAGGAAGGCATCAATAATATTTTGGATGTAGCAATAATCTCTTACTTGTTCACAGGGAGTTAGTAAAACTTCTTTATCATGTAATAGTTGCTGGATCACATAACTAAATAACTTATGTGATTCCTCAGCTTCTCCAAACAAATTAAACGGTCTAAACGTGATACAATTTATCCCTAGTTGAGCTGCTAGCTGATGAGCAATAAGTGTTGCGGATGCTTTCGTACTTCCATAGATATCCACTGGTTTGAGTAACATCTCTTCCGTAATTACTTCAGCTTTTTCCCCATACTCAGAACTCGAGCCAAGATTAATTACTTTCTCAAGATTGTCACTGTATTGAGCTGCATATATAAGATGAGCGGTTCCTTGTATATTTGTTTGAATTGCCTCTAAGTAATCATTGCCTTTGCTATTAACACCATAAGCCGCGAAATGAAAAATAATATGTGGCTGGAAGGTTTCAATAGCATGCTTGATATCGTTGAATACAGATAGATCTCCTCTAAACAGCTGTATGTGTGGAAGAGCCTCTTTTATTCTCCAAGGATTCGAGGTATTTCTTGAAAAAACAGCAACCTCATACTCTTGATATACTCGGTTTATTAAATGTGAGCCAATAAATCCAGTTCCTCCAGTTATAAAAATTCTTTTTTTCGTATTCATGTTGAAGCAGACCTATTCAAATCATTTAAAACCAAAGGATTTTTTGCCGTATAGTTTATAGTATCGGAGGACAAAAAAGGAGTGATGGCTTGAAAGGATGTTAACCCTTTTATTCTTTTACATATTGTTTTCAAATGATCGATATATGGTAGATAGATATATTCAATCACCTCTTTAGAGAAGGGTAATTCCTCCAGCTTCCATAAATCAAAGCTCTCTTCATCTATTATTAAAAGACTTCCAAAATGATAGGAAACAATGACATTCTCATCTATATAGACGTTACCCTTTTTATTAGAAATAATATGATCTTTCCTCATGACGACATTCCATGGAGCTACATTCATCCCAATGTTGTCAATAATTTTAATATTTGAAAAGAGCTTTGGGATCGACTCTAAATACTTCTGATCTCCCCAACTATCATACTGCGCATGATAGTCGTTAGAACATTGATCCAGACACTTCTCTTTCCACCAATCAAGAATCATACTCGCCATTTCATCCCGTTTAAAGCCAATCAATCCAGCTTGATACTGTCCATGGACTCGCTCAAGCTCTGGTGTACCGTTCTGCTTCGTAAGAAAAATTGAATAATACTTCCATTCTTTTAATAATGTTAACGGGCTATTGAAAAAGTACATATCACTATCACAATAAATAATATGATCAATTTCTTTCGTTTTCGTTAAGATATACTCACATAAAGGGGCCTTTAATGTCCAACAATATTCATTTAATGTCCGTTCCTTTTTAACACTTAGTAACCTATCATCTTCAAGCTCTTCCAGTTGAATAAGTGACACATTAGTTAAATTCATCTCTCTTAATAAACTATACGTTGTTTTATCCATTGTTAATATCCACATATGGAAGTTTTTCATCTTTTGATAAATAGACTCATATAATGCAAGGCCTTTTAGTAAATAATCCTTACTCATTATGACAGCAAAATTCATATAGTGATCCCATTGATCGATTTCACGACTCAGTTTGGAATATTTGTAATAGGTCTTCGCTGTACTAGGCGATGATTTATGAAGGCCCAATTCTAAAACTTTCTTATCTGTTTGTGAGATTTTTTCTATACTCCCACGAACTGCCTCCATGTAAGGAGCATAAACATAGTTAATAATTTCACGTTGTATAGTCAGTGTACTTAGCGACCATAAATCAAATTCTGAAAAATTGTAAATAGAAAAGCAAGCAAAATGGAAAACAACCAGTTCATCTTCTTCAATAAAAAGACGTTTACCTTTACTGGTCAACTTATAATCGTTGTTATAAATTATATTCCAAGGTGCTGCATCGATACCTAGATGTGACGAAATGCACACTTTAGGAAAGAACCTAGCCAAATCATCTAAATACTTCTGATCGCCAAAACGATTATTAGAGGATTTTTTATAGCACCAATCTATACATTGTTCCTTCCACCAAGTAAGCGCATTCCGTCCATAATGATCATTTTTAAACCCTATAAGCCCCGCTTGAAATTTCCCATATTTCTCTTCAACCCAATCCACATCTCTTTGTGGACATAAATAAATTGATTTTTCTCCCCATTCTTTAAAAATTATTTTTGGATTTGAAAAGAAAAATAAATCTCCATCTAAATAAAGAATAGAAGGTAATTCGTATTTTTCCAGTAAGTATTCCATTAACGGCGCCTTTAACGTCCAGCAATATTCATTCGTTTGCCTTAATTTTTTCACTCGCTTAAGTCGAATATCCTCTAAATCCTCAACCTTAACTAAGGTCATCTTTCTTAAAGAAAGTTCTTCAAATAGAGAATAGGTTACTTCATCAATACAACACAGGTAAAAGTGGAAATTTTTCGAATGCTTCATTAGAGAGTTATATAATGTTAACACCTTAAATATATACTCTTTTCCGGATATGACACAGAAGTTATAGCTGCTCCCTCCAGCTGCAGCTAGACTTGATTCTTGTGTCATCAGTTGTTCATTCTTCTTTAAGTTTGCTTTTTCACTCCCCTTCTCATCATGATTGTTTTGAAGATCAATAGGCTTAGGATCATTTAATTCATACTCATCTGATACATCTTTCGAACTTGTTTTTTCATCGTCACTATTTCCGAAAAGATAGTTCAACAATTCGATAGGTTTAATAGACCTGTTATCAGTCATGAAACATAACCATTCCTTTCTATGCTTTCCATAATTTATTTGCTTCAGCTAAGTCTTTCGGTGTATCAATAGACATCCAAAACCCGTCATGTTCATAGATAGCTAGTTCGCCATCTTTAATTAGGTTCTTTAACGGCTCCTCTTCAAGGACACAATCTTGATCCTCACTCAAATAGTGAAAAAATTCACGATTACAGACAAAGAAACCACCATTTATGATGGAGTCTACTTCAGGTTTTTCTGCAAAATTGGTTGCAAGACCGTCTTCAACTTCTAAAACTCCATATTGGTTATGTTTTTTTATCCCTGTCACTGTGACTGCTTTCCCTTTTTCCTTATGAAATGCAATCAATTTTTCAATATTTATATCTGATAACCCGTCCCCATATGTGAGTAAGAACGTATCATCTTTAATATATTTCTCAATCTGTTTGATCCTAGCACCTGTCATTGTTTCTAATCCCGTATTTACACATGTGATTTTCCAATCCTCTATGGAAGTAAGGGGTGAAAATTTACTTTCATTTAAACATAATGTAATATCATGTTCCTTCCATTTATACTCCATGAAGTATTCTTTAATTTTTTCTCCTTGGTGACCAAGAGGGAGTATAAATTCGTTAAAGCCATAGTGACTATATAATTTCATAATGTGCCATATAATAGGGTGTCCATTTACCCTTGCTAATGCTTTCGGAATATTCTCCTCTAAACCACTCATTCTAAGGCCTTTTCCGCCACATAAAATGACTACTTTCATTTTCATCATCCTTTTCTAGCTATTTCTAGCTATACTATTCCACTTAGATGTCAGTGAATAAGGAAGATATACTATAGGTATAAAAAAACAATACGAACGAACTAGGAAAAATAGGGAAAGGACATGGAAATTGAAGCTTCCCCAAAGGAAAGGACTTCAATTCCACTAAAACCTCCTATCATATTTCCGAGCTCTTCGTATCCTGTTCATAACATGTCCTGAAAATCTTTCCTTCCAATACAAGAAAAAAACTTTGCCTTTTTTTAGTTGATAACGAGTAGTAGCTATTCCTTCTAAAAGCTCATACGCTTCCTTTAAACGGTTCGTATTAATAAGTCTCTCAGCATAGTCCAGTTCTAGTTTCACTAGATATTCCTTAAGATCACTTGTTTCCCGTACTTTTTTATGATCTATCGCTTTTTTTATTGTGTCTATAATTGGATAGGGCTGATAGGTGTGCAGGACCGTACACATACTGTTTGGCAGACCACGATAGTATGTAGCCTGATTGGTATGACTATAGGCGATGTGACGATACATACTTATACGAAACCACATATCTTGATCCTCTCCATGCGGGTGACCAATAGCAAAAAGCCCGACATGAGCAAATGTTTTTTTGGGAATAACAACGGCAGAAGAGATAATGGGAAGATCTCTAAGTACACTTTTACTATAATGAGTGATGAAGCCCTCCCATGGGGATGGAGGTATATAGTCAAAACTAGGCACAAGTTTTCGTTGATTTTTTAAAATGATTTGATAGGAGGTTGCATAAGCCCCTGCCTCTGGGTATTTTTCAATTAACCGAAAAATTGTCTCAAGAAATGTTGGATTCCATGTATCATCTGCATCTAAAAAAGCAATATAATCAGCTTTTGCTTCTGTAATTCCTTTATTCCTAGCCGCTGAAGCTCCTGCATTCTGTTGCTGAATGATGCGTATTCTCGAATCTTTTATCTCAGCTGCTTTCTGGTAGCTTTGATCCGTCGACCCATCATCGACAATCACGATTTCGAACCTCTGATTAGTCTGTGACAAAACCGATTCCACTGCTCTTTTTACATAATTTTCCTTATTATATAACGGGATAACTACTGAGATATCGCACATAACGCACCCTCCCAATTCTTCATTGCTAATTTTTGGGCAGTAGCTAAAGGCATAATTGGAGGTTCATAGTTATTGTGCAATATATTAATAATGGAAGAATACAACTGCTCCTCTTCGAAATCCGTTGAATCCATTGTAAAATCAGGATGTGACCGAATCTGTTCCGCCCACCCCATACATTTAGGATGGTATGACAAAATAATAGTTGGAGTTTCCGTCATATAACCGAAAACACAGCTATGAAGTCTCATACCAATCATCCCTTTGCAGGTTGAGATTAACCTAAGAACGGTAGCTGGATTATGAGAATATGGAATTCTAGACATTGGAATCTTTCCTTTAAGCCTGCTCATCATTTCTTTGTGGATATCAACATCTCCAAAAACTGGATGACCATTAAAGTCTATAAAAATGAGTTCTTCCACATCTTCAACTGTTAGACGGTTTAAAACACGTGAAATTTTCTCCAACCTTATTTCTTCAATATCCTTATTCAAGCCTACGTACCTTTCATAGTGACATAATGAAATCGCCAGCCCTCTCCTTTTGACAGGCTTAGTACCCAGGAATTCATCGACTTGTGATAAGGGAAAAAGTGGTGCTAAATCAAACGTTTTCTCAACATGTACATCAGGTACCAGACTTTTCACAAGCTCAAAGCTTTCTTCATCCCGAA
The DNA here is from genome assembly GCF_001889165.1 of Bacillus weihaiensis. Lineage (GTDB taxonomy): Bacteria > Bacillota > Bacilli > Bacillales > Bacillaceae > Metabacillus > Metabacillus weihaiensis. The sequence continues at coordinate 3,298,289 of NZ_CP016020.1, forward strand.
CACCAATATAAGATAATTTCTTTATAAAAGTTTTACATGCTTGTTCTGCTCCACTATCTCTAAATGGTCCAAATGAAACACCTAATGCTACAGCACCTCTCCCCCTACTTAAGTCAATTAAATCTGAATCTCTTGTTAATTTATCCGTGGAATGAAAAACAGAGCCCCCACCAAAAACAATCAGATTGGAGGTTAGTGCGTGGTAATACAATCTCATTAAATTCTCACTCTTCATTTTTTCCTGTTTCACATACAGGGGTGTTACTTGTAGCTCCCTTTCAAACTCTGGAATATGATAGGCGGTAGCTAGTGTTTTACTTGATTGAAGAAATTGACTGCAACCAAAGGAGGATGATGCTAATAGAGCATCATCTCCTGTATTGTACTCACCGTAGTAGCCAGATAATAGAATCTTCCTCATCGCATTTCTCCTGTTTTTTACATTAATCTACGTAAAAAACTATACTAGTGTTCTAGTTTTGGATGAAATTAATAAATTTGTCTTGTTCCAATCTCTTTATGATGTCATATGTTGATACTACGCCATGTCTTCTAGTTTAAATTAAGGAGGGAGAAGATTTGTTGTTTACAAAGTTAAAGCTTTTATTTATTACAAAAGATTGGTCTAGTGGAATTGAACGGAATAATTACTATCTCTCCCAATCGTTGAGTAACCTTACTACATTAACAATTTGGGAAGAATCAGGAGATATACAAGACATCCTTACGACACTTCATTTCAAACCTGATTTTATTTTATTAAACGATTTACGACCAACAAGATGTCCCGAAATAACAGGATTAAAAGAATGTAATATTCCTGTTGGCATGATTATGCATGATCTCCACTACAAAACAAGCTACCGTAAGCAATTTATTGAAGAAAATAACATACGATACCTCTTTACACATTATCGGGATAAGTTTTTAGAATGGTTCCCAGAATATGAGGATCGAATGATTTGGTTTCCTCATTTTGTTCATATAGATGTTTTCAAAGATTATCAAGAAGAGAAAACAATAGACTTTCTATTAATGGGTTCAACGTATCCACCTATTTATCCACTTCGTGCAGCTATATTAGATGAACTAGGAAACCTTCCTAATTTCACCTATCATGAACACCCTGGCTATGACAAAGAGACATATGACGAAGAAAATTTTTTTGTAGGCAGCAGATATGCAAGAGAAATTAACAAAGCAAAAATCTTTTTCACCTGTGATTCGATTTATCAATATCCTGTTATGAAATATTATGAGGTACTTGCCAGTCGGACACTTCTATTAGCTTCCCATTCGCAGGAATTAGAGGACTTAGGCTTCATTCCTGGTATTCATTATGTAGAGATTGATTTAGATACCTACTATGAAAAAGCGCTATATTATCTACAAAACTATGAAAGTATCGGAAAAGAAATAGCTGACAATGGTTATCACATGATTCGTAAACATCATTCAGTAGACGTAAGAGCCAAATCTTTAGTCAAGACCATTCGTTCAATCATTAAAGAACGAAAGAAAGAGAGTGAATGATAAGTGAACTTATTATATATCGGTTATTTAGGTTTCAATAATGTCGGAGATGAGGTCTGCTACGAAGCTTTTGTTCAATCTATTACTAGATGGTCAAGCTCCGTTGAAAAAGTTATTGCTTATGACATAAAAGAAAATAAAGGAATAAAAGAAATGCTAAAAGAGGAAACCATTGATGCTGTCATCTTAGGCGGAGGTTCGCTTTTTCAAGGAAATATCTTCTTAACACTTGCGGAAGAAGCGATTGAATTAAGTCTACCATTATATAGCTATGGCACTGGAATTGATTATCTAACGGAGGATACGTTAACTAAATTTATGGATGGTGACGTTTTTGAACCCTCCACGTATTTTGATAATCGTCAAATCCCTACAGCTCGAATTAAAAGAGTAGTAGAGTATGTAAGCTATTGTGGAATTAGAGGGCCGTTAACCTTCCAATTTTTAAAAGGTTTAACATCTGATCTATCGTCTATAGAGATCATCGGAGATTCTGGCTTTATTTATCATCCTGAATCAGATTCCTATATCTTAGACCACTATTTACCACAGAATCAAAACCCAATGGTGGCTGTTAACTGGGGCACAACATTTAATAAGCTTTTTGGCTACAATGAAGCCTCAGTAAAAGATCAATTAATTGAAAGCTGTCGATACTTACTATCTAAAGGCTATCATATTGTTGTTTATCCTATGTGGGACCAAGATATAGATTCTTGTAGAGAGCTTTCTAAACAGATTGAGAATAACGAATTGGTGACCTTCATTCCTGAAACCTGTACAGCCACTCAAATTTATACGTTTTTAACTGCCTGTCATTTTTCCATTAATCTAAAACTACACGCAACTATTTTATCTGCATCAGCAGCTACTCCATTTATTCAATTGGCTTATCGCTCAAAAGGATTTGATTTCGCCCATTCAATTAATCAAGGAGAAAACACACTCTTCACACATTCGACAAGTATACTTAAAACAGTTCAAGAAAAAGAAGAAGAAATAACCAATCACTATGATTCTTATACAAAGAAGCTACATGAGGAGAAGGAAAAATACACACGAAAGCATAAATGGTTTATTGAAAAATACTTTGGTTAACTAGTAAGGCACTTTAAAACATGATTGTTGATTTCCTTTACAGGTATTTGCTTTACAAGGGTGATCCAGGAGACTCCTTTTTATCCACTTCTCCCACAGGAGTCTCCTACCTTCCACTCCAATTAACAAAGTAGAAAATAAAAACCCGAATAATTAGGGAGAGATTCATTACCTATCTCCTGACAGTTCGGGTTTACCATATTATAATACATATGTTCCAGCACTGTAGCTGCAGCCAATCCTATTCTCCCTTTAATTATCTGAATGATCTGAGCCTTCCTGATGAATGTTCATTCTGTTATGCCTTTGCACTTCCCCTAAATGATCTGCTTGCTTATCCTCATTAGGTTTAGTCATACCAGATCTCTTTTCAAAATAAACCGCAATACCACCAATTATAATGAGAGGTATAAAAAAATATAACCAAATCATAGCAACACTCCTTAGGTCATATTATGGTTATTTACATCACATCATACATTTAATTTTTTTAACAATTAATATACTGGAAGATTTAAGCGTATATCCATTACGTTATAAACGTTTAACATAGATTGGTTGAGGTTAAAAAAACATAAGTAAACACCACACAAAATTATGAGACTTGAGGAATACTCCCTATAACGATTATAGGCACATTTTCTGAGTTTGATAACGCACATTGTTAAGCTGAAAATATTACTTGAGATTAGCGTTTGTTCTCTCCACGTGGAATGTTCCAGGAATCTACATTCTGTAGGTCTGTGTTTCTTTATAATAAGCATGTAAGAGGTTAATTCATTTAGTAGTTTATAAATTATTAAGTTACTTAAAATGAAATTAGCTTCTCTCTATAGCAAGAGCAGCTACATATCGTAATGGGAATATAGCCAATTAATTGCTTCCTCCAGGTTTTCAGCGACATATTCAATATTAATCTCTTCTAATTTGTCATAATGTTCATTTAGTGTAGAAATACCCGCACCAGTTTTCACAAGAATTTTAATACAGTTTGCTTTAGAAGCAGCTACCATATCACTCCATCTATCACCAATAACGACACATTTTTCTAAATGTAACTGGTGCTTTTCAGCTCCCTCGATAAGCATTCCAATTTCAGGCTTCCTACATGGACAACCTTCACTCTGATCATGCGGACAAATATAAATATCATCAAATCCAAATGTAATAAGTTCATCAATAAAATCCTGTATTGTTGCTTTCCCTTCAGATATATCTGGTTGATTTGTAAACGACAGGATTTTAATCCTATCATTTTTTAATTTCCATATCAGTTCTTGAGCATGTGTAAACAAATGAAAATCCCCAGGATAATGTATGGAGTCACTGCCCCCTATTGTTCCGTCACGGTCTAGAAATACTGCTTGTATATGCTTACTCATTATCATGTACTCCTCAATCACTTTTTGCGGATTAAAAAGGAGATCTAACGTCCCCTTCTTAATCAGTCACCCCAATCTCGTTACCTTTTTCAATTAGGTATTTCACTAAATAATACTGCTGACTATCCAAAGTAGGATGCTCTTCTACAATGCCGACTACATCATATCCATGCTTCTGATAAAATTTCGGCGCTTGAAAACGAAAGGTATCTAGTTGAATAAGCCTGCATTTATTCTCTTTAGCAAATGCTTCAATTTTATATAACAACTCTTTTCCATAGCCCTTCCCCCTAAATGATTCATCTACCCAGAGGAAATCGATATGTAAGCTGTACCAAAACATAGTCCCTGTTATTCCTCCCAAAATCCTCCCGTCTTCATCCTTAAGAATATAACTAATGTTTTTGACTGGATGCTTAACAACATCAGGAAGGTTAGAAAGATTATGTTCAATGACCTTCTTCCGTATGAAATCACTATCTTCTTTATCCCATTGTTCAATGATCTTCATGTTTACTTATCCTTTCTCTCTTATGCTCTTTCGTCATTCATCAAGGACCGAAAAAAACGACTCCACCGATCATATAAAGAAAAGGAAATAGGAACAACAATGCATTCATAATAATCGCAAGAAGTGCTAGAACACTCTTTTTCATTCGATAGGACAGAATAGAAAGAAGAAGACCAATCGAGCAAAATATTAATGGGAAAAAGATTGGCAGCCCTTGTAACGTTTCTATCGGAAAAATAGTAAACAAAAAATTAATGATAAAGAGAAATGGAAGGAAGAATAAAAAATAAGCTAGAAATACTAAAATTTTGTTCATCTTGACACCCTCCTTGGGTTAATCTCTACTAAATAATACCATATGAACAAAAATAACGATACAATTATTACCAATTCCCCACATGTATCAGAGGAATAGAAATGCTCCTTCATTTTTGGAATATAGTTTATACTTTCTATAATTAGACAAAAGAGGCTGGAACAAAACAAAGAGCCAGGCACCCTCCGATACAATCTATTGTGTGCACTAGATAAATCAGTGCGTACATATAGTCGTTACGATAAGGTGCCAGGCACTTCTGTCCCAGCCTCTTCTAAAAAAAATTTTATCATGTCAGCAACTATGGTTTAAATTAGCTTGCAGATTGGTCTTCTTTCATTCCACTATCTACAAGGTTTTCTTCAAGCTTACTTTTCTTTTCACGTGCTTGTTGAATACGATCAATATAAACCTGGCCTTCTTTTTCAATAAATTCCTCGTCAATTTGCTTTTCTTCACGAGAGGTTCTAAAAGCCATATATCCACTACCTAAAATACCGATTATACAGACATATATCCACCATGGTAAGAGTAACACCGTAGCTTCCCCCTTTTAGCTTGTACATGTGATCAAGCTCTTTTGTTTTACTATATGAGAGGAAAACTAGATATAGAACGTAAAATCTTATTTATGGAACGTGGGTTTATAGAAGGAACGATTATCTAAGGCAAACACTCTTTCCGTATACTCACCTGGCTTCACACGCTCAAGTGCACGATCCAACATATTCATCTTCGCATCTAAGTTATCAATATAATGAAGAATTTCCGCTTCCTTGATCATCGGTGGTTTTGGACTTCCCCACTCTGCTTTCCCATGATGAGATAAGACTAAATGTTGTAAAATCACTACCTCTTCCCCTTCTATTTGAAGATGCTCAGCAGCCTTTGCAATCTCATTCACCATAATGGAAATATGACCTAGTAAATTTCCTTCTACTGTATAGGTAGTACTGATTGGACCTGATAATTCAACCACTTTACCTAAGTCATGTAAAATAACACCCGCATAAAGCAGATCTGTGTCTAAGCTTGGATAAAGAGTTGAGATGCTCTTTGCCAAATCAAGCATGGACACGACATGATAGGCAAGGCCTGAAACAAATTCATGATGATTCTTAGTTGCTGCTGGGTACTCAATAAATGCTTCACCATGTTTTTTAAGTAAATGTCTTGTTAATCGCTGAATGTTAGAGTTTTTCATTTCAAATATGTATTGAGTAATTTTTTCGTTCATTACATCTTTTGATAGAGGAGCCGTTTCCAATAAGTCAGAGATCTCAATTTTGTCATCATCATTCTTAGGTCGAATTTTTCTAATTTTTAATTGATTTCGTCCACGGTAATGATGAATATCTCCTAATACTCTTACAATGCTTTGAGGTGAATATGTTACCTCATCCTCCTGTGACGCATCCCAAAGCTTCGCCTCAATTTCACCAGATGTATCTTGTAAAATGAGTGTTAGAAACGCCTTTCCGTTACTTGCAATTCCTTTTGTAGAGGATTTAATCAGTAAATGAACATCTACTTGCTCCCCAGTATCATAATGTAGAATTCCTTTAGCCATTGTTGAACTCCTCTCATGTCATTTAGATCATTAAGCCCTACAAGCGGGGCTTTCTTTAAATATAGGCTCTGTTGAACTTAGTTTCCGGATCGTTACAGGCATTTGCTTTCCGCGCGCGGTCCGGGAGCGCCTTTGGGATCTCCCATGGACACGCTTCTTCCACAGAAGTCTCAAACACCCACTCCAGCCAACAAAGAACAAAAATTATAGTAAACAGTAACACAGCCTAAATGGAAAGTAATATAAAAAATTGTAGATAATTTAATGGATAGCTCCAGCTACCAATAGAGTCAAAAGGAACTACCATTTAAATACAACTGAGTCCTTCTCGTCCTATTTTAGGGCGCCTTACGCTTTTCTTAGTAAGTATAGCATATTTAGGATAGCTCTTGTTTTATGATCAAACTGAGATTTTTCTATTCTATATTAACGTGTCAAAGTGAGTGTCCCACTTTGATGATGAAATTCTGTAAGGTGCTGATGACAAGTAAAAAAGATGACTTGATTATCCTGTTTCAATTCTTCTAATAAAAGAAAGGTATTTTTAGATCTTTTATGATCAAAATGTACAAAGCTATCATCCATAATAATTGGCAAAGAAAGCTGCTTGTTCATATTTTTCACCATTGCTAGCCGAATTGATAGATAAAGCTGTTCTGCTGTGGCTTGGCTCAATTCTTCAGCATAAAAGGTCTGCCCGTCCTCTCTCTCTACAAGGAAAGAATCACTTTGACTAGGTAAAATCACACGATGATAGGTATCCGAAGTTAAAGACCGAAAATAGTGACTAATTCGATCTAGAGCCTCAGGTAGCTTTTGGTTCCGGTGACGTTCAATCGTTTGATGTAAAAGCTCCTTCGCTAAAGACTTCACAACCCATTGCGTGGCATGATCTCGTACAGTTTCTTTCTCTGTTTCAAAATCATGTCTCAGTGTAGAATAAGTACCGCTTTTTTCGATTTCGAGAATTTGGACACTCGTTTTTGAATAGTGATGCTGTAGCTCTTCCTCTTCTTCTTCAAGAGCTCTTATTTGCCCCTCTATTTCTTCAATTTCTTTATTGAGTTCATCTGAGCTTACAAGAGTTACTTTTTCTAGGTCTATGTTTTTATCGAGCACAAGCTGTTTTTCAATCCATTTTTGTTGCTTTAATAGCTCTTGACGTTCCTGCTGCACCTTCCATAGTTTACGATATTCCTCGTCAGATGTAGCCTGGCTACTCTCTAACAATTCCTGTTTTTGTTGCTTGATAAACTGATTTTCATTTAAATATATTTCAATCGATTCTTCTACTTCTTCTCGTCTATCTTGTATCGTGATCTTTTTTTCTTTGTTTTTTAACGACCATTCATACCTTTCAACTAAATCATAAACAGCTTTTTCGATTGGTAAAGCTCTCATCTGGAGCTTCTCTGTTACCTCTCCAACACGGCTTTCATAGTGATTCACTTCTTCTAAAGTAGCTTTAACATCAGCTAGATACTGTTGCTTCTTGATTATTAGCTGCTGAAGAGATTGTATCTGGTCAAAAGCTTCTAGCAAAATGCCTGGATTCGTATCTTGCCCGATTGGAAACTCGCTTAGAAGCTTCACATACCTTTCTGAACTATGAAATTTTTCATCCTCCCACTCCTCATATTGCTTTAAAATACGATCGTAGGATTTCTCTAATTGTGCAAACACTAATTTTTCATGGTCTAGAGAACGTCTTAAAAAATCATCTCTTTCTAGCAATCGATTTAAATCTTCATAAGAAGGAAAAGAAACAGTAGCTACTTGTTCTTCTACCTCACGGATCTCGTTATCAACCTTTGCTGCCTGTTCGAGGAGATGGGTCAAAAATGGATCATGTTTTTGCTTTTTCCTACTTCCTAAATAAAAAAGAACGGCAACGCATCCGGCGAGACTTATTCCGGCTAGCAACCAATTTTCTCCGAATAGGGAACTTGCAAATAAAACGAAGAGAATTCCAGAAAAGATAAGAAATAATGTCGTTTGCTGTTTCATTTGTTTCTTACGATCCTCTTTATATGTCTCAATTTGAGAGGAGATTCTTTGCTTCTCACTTTTAAGGTCGTGAATGCTTCCCCTATCCTTACTTTTCATTTGCTCGTCTAGCTTCTGTCTTTCTTTCTCAGGTAAAAGCTGATTCGTGATGTCTCTCATTTTTTCTTCACAAGCCTCAAGCTCGTTTTTTGTTTGTTCAAATTGTTCATCAATCATTTGTTTACGATGTTTAAATTGCTGGTCTGTTATAACAGCCTGTTTTATTTCCTCTTTTACAGGTAATGTTGCGTGGATAGAAAGGATCTCGTCTTCCGTTAGAGAAGGGAACAATTGCTGCTTATGTAGATTCATTTCAAGGTTTAGCTGATCAATTGTTTGGTTTAATTGACTAACTCGTTTTTTCTTTTCCTCATAAAGTGGTAGCTGATCTCGAAGCTGTTTAATCTCACTCTCTGCATCAAGCACCTTTTCTTCCACATCAAGTTGATTCTCTTCTAATAGAAGACTTTCTCTCTTTTTTTGTAAAGTATGTAGCTCCGCCTCCTTCTGTTGAAGAGTTACTATGAATTGCTCTAATCTTGTAAGTCCATTCTCTGGAAAATCCCCTGTTGGTGGAAGTGCTGCTACTTGATTTAAACACCATTCCCGATCAGTAAGTAATGGTAAAACAGAGCGCACTTTCTCCAATTCACGGAGCCTGACTTCTCGACTCATTCTTTTGCTTTTCCTATCAGCTATCTCTTTCTCTAATTTTTCTTTTTTTGATAATAATTGTGTATAGTCATGGTTTTGTTTCTTTGCCTCTAATAGCTTCTTGCTGCTCCCCTTTAGTTTCTCTAATCCCTCATTAAGTAAAGGTCTTTTACCACTTGGTTTAAAGAGAGCATCCTGCTCTTTACTAAGTTTGTCTTCAATTGCAAACAAGGAATCTGCTCCATAAATGCTTGATAGAAAAAGATATTTCCCAAGCTGACTTCCACTTATCTTCTGGACCTGCTGGAGACCATGGACGTCAAACGAGAAGATTGATCTATACGTTTCTTTATCAATTCCGCTTACTAATTCTTGTAAGAAATCTTCTCCCCTATCGGATCCATCCTCTCCTTTTATCGTGACGGTCCCTCCGTTTTTTCCAGGGAGGCGTTCCACTTTGAGTGCTTCTCCATTTTTTTCTATTAAGAGGTAGCCTCCGTATGCTCCTCCTTGTTTAGGCTCATACCGTTTTTCTGCCTGTTGTTTCGTTGGAAATCCAAATAGAATACTATGGATAAAGGACATCAGTGTTGATTTTCCTGCTTCATTTTCTCCATAGACGATTTGGAGCTGGTCATCGGTAATAACGATATGAGTTTTCTCAAACCTTCCATATCCATAGATCATGAGCTCCTTAATTTTCATTCTATTCCACCTCACTTTCCTTCCTTACTATGAATCATTAATTCCATTTGAAGTAGCTTTTCTGCTTGTTCTATTAACGCTTTCTGATCTTCCTTTGTATATTCTTCCATATATTTTCTATACATTGGGTGCTTCGCTAATGGTTCTAAAACATGTTGGAAAATAGGGATTTCCTCAGCTGTTTTATGTATATCTTTTAAAAACGCATCTATAGTAGGGTTTTGTGTAAAAGGTAGTACCACTTCATTTTTTATCTTGGCAACCCATACAAACGCTTCTTCAGAGATTTCTTGTTCATTAAGTGCATCCATTAAATCTTCTACAACCTCTCTCGACTGCAAGCTTGTTGCAAGAGATGAGACGCCTGTGATCGTGATGGTTAAACAGACGGGGGTATCATATCTTCGGATGTCTCTGATGCGGCTTTCACACCTTTTTAACACATCCTGCATTGTATCTCTCTCATGTAAAACAACCTCTGTACTTTCCCATAAAATATCCTGAGTCGGAATAAAGATTGTTTTTGTATCATCGCGCGTAAGTTCTACGTGATAAAACCCCTTTTCTCCCTCCTCCTTACGATGTCTCCCTTGTATATTCCCAGAATACACAATGAGAGGATACTGATCATGTAGAAATTGCCGCTTGTGAATATGTCCGAGTGCCCAATAATCAAATTGCTTACTTAGAAGCTCCTGTATGGTAAAAGGACAATAAACATCATGATCATGATTCCCTTCAATAGACCCATGAAGCATCCCAATATGATAAACAGATTTATTGTCCTCTTTAACAAATTGTCTAGTGATATTTTCAACAACCGATCTAGTTGGATAGCTTTTTCCATAAATGAATGCAGTTGCTTCCTCGTTCCGGTAAAAGATTTTTCTTTCGACATCTTTGTCAGAAAAGATATGAACATTGCTTGGCCATACAAGATCTAGCCAGTTCCCACTGGTATGATCATGATTTCCATGAATAATAAACACATCTATTCCTGCTTCAAATAATCGTTCAAACTCTCGCTTTAGCTTTAATTGAGCTTTTAAGCTTCTATCTTCATCATCATATAAGTCTCCTGATATCAACACAAAATCTACCTTTTTCGTGATAGCATATGTACTTAATCTCGTAAAAGCACGAAATGTACTATCCTTCATTCTGTCGAACATATGATGAGGCATATGCTTGAGCCCCTTAAAAGGGCTATCTAAATGCAGATCAGCTGCATGAATAAATGTTAGTTTTTGCATACTCATTCCACCTTAATTCGATCGCTAGGTTTATTTTATCTACTACTCTCATTCTACCATCACTCAAATACGAATGCACGTTCTACCCGCCTAGATGGCGAATACAAATTCAAAACCTATCATTCGCCTATTGCCGAATGTAAAAGACCTATTCGTCTCGATGACGAATAATAAAAAACCTTATCGCCCTACTGACGAAGCCAAAACAAAAAGGAAACAACCTTCGATTCTTCCCTTTTCATTTCGGTTAAATGAAAACCTTAATTCCTTCATAAAAGGAGGTGAGATCATGAGCAGCTATGCTGTAGAAGCTGTAGCAGCAAACGTTTCAAAAAAGGAAGATTCGTTTGACATTAATAAAGTAGACACAAAAGAAGAAATCGATGCTAATCTAAAAGAATTAGGAAAATATTTAGAGTATGATGAAGAAAAAAAAGTTTCATTTAATGAGAAAAAGGCATTAAAGAAAGGCGCATCTACTTCGATATTAGAAATTGGTAGAGAGTTAAACACTATATCAGCTTACAATGCAGATAAATTAATAGATAATGATTCTTCTGATATACAAGCTTTGGGTATTCCTGTCCCTGGTAATTGGTGTGGTCCAGGTCACGGAGGAGGAGCAGCACTCGATTTATTAGATGGTATATGTAGGAGGCATAATAAATGCTCTGGTTCTAAAGGTTATTTCACATGTAGTTATGATGATTTACTAATAAAAAGCATTCAGTATTCTTTACCTTTTATGGCAACAATGAAAGAAAGAACTAAGGCTCTAGCCGTATCGCCTTATTTTCATATTCAACCGTGCATTAAAAGGTAATTTATAGTACAAATAGATTTAATTTACTATAAATTATCCTTTTTAGGAGCGTTGTTTATGAAGGTCAATAACTCAACATCATATAAATAGAATATTTTATCCATTATTTGTTTTGTGATTCGACCCCGAAAAACGAAAAAGAGGCTGGGACAAAACAAAGAGCCAGGCACCCTCCGATACAATCTATTGTGTGCACTAGATAAATCAGTGCGTACATATAGTCGTTACGATAAGGTGCAGGCACTTCTGTCCCAGCCTCTTTTAATTTATGAAGCTTAATTCAGCATTATTTATCCTTCGATAGCATCAATGCTTTCTTTAAATCTTTGAACGACGAAGATTTCCCATAAATTAATACTCCACCTTTATATACTCGTGCACCAAAAATGGCTAAGGCCGTAATAGATGCTAGTAAGATAGCAATCGATAACGCGATCTCCCAAGCAGGAATATTTAGTAATCCAACACGTAAGAACATAATCATTGGTGTAAAGAAAGGAATATATGAGCTAATTGTAATGAATGGTGTATCAGGACTACTCAAACCAAACATCGCAATCATAAAGGCACCTACGATGAGAAAAATCATTGGTGATATCAATTGTTGAACATCTTCAATGCGACTAACAAGAGATCCTAAAAATGCAGCTAGCGTAGCAAAAAGGAAATAACCTAAAATAAAATATATCCCTGCAAAGATGAATGTAGTGGTAGGTATATCACTAAATCCTAGCATACCTCCTGTCATCGCATTAAAATCATCTAATTTTGACTGAATAGAAGCATAACCAAAAATTAGGATAATTACCATTTGTGTTAAACTCAGCAATCCAATTCCTATCAGCTTCGCAAACATTTGCTTAACCGGAGAAACGCTTGAGATTAAGATTTCCATCACACGAGAAGATTTTTCCGTCGCAACCTCTGTCGCAATCATACTCGCATAGAAAATCACACTAAAGTAAATAACAAATAACAAAATATACACAAGTCCTCTTGCCTGATTTAATTCTTCTTCTGTTTTTGCATTATCCTCTAGAGCAACCTTATTGACCACTACAGGTGTAAATAGCTGATTCAATTCTTCTGACTCTAATCCAAGTTGAACTCTTCCAAGCTCCTGCTTTGTTTGCTGGAGCACCTGCTCAACCTGTGCAAATACTTGAGAATCTGTTATTGACAATGTTTTAACTGTTGCCTGTGGAAATTGATTCTCATCTGTTGATAAAATAATGGTGCCATCAAATTCTTCTGCTAACACTTTTTCATCTAATTCTTCTTCCGTTAACGTCGTTTTTTCGATTTCAAAAGGCATTTCAAGCATGTTAGCATTCGCTGAGAACATATCATAATATTGATCTGTTTCATCTAGGACAGCAAATGTCTTTACTTCCTCTTCACGATCAAACAGTTGAATGATGGTAGGAAGATTGGAAATGCCGAATAAAATAAGCAACGTTAAAAGAGTAGTAATAATAAATGATTTCGTTTTAACCTTCTGTAAATACGTATGCCCTACAATAATCCAAAATTTATTCATATGAAGCACCTACCTTTTCAATAAAGATATCATTTAGTGAAGGTTCTTCTAGAATGAACTTACGGACAAAGCCTTTGTTTTGTAATTCTTGAAAAATCGTACTTGCTATATCTTCATGTTCCACTTGTAGCTCAATTCCATCAGAAGTTTTTTTACTTTTTGTCACTCCTGGAATATCTTGTAGATAATCAAGCTCAAAATCACCTTGTACAAAAATATTCTTCTTTCCAAAGGAGCGTTTGATTTCTCTCAATGAACCATGTACGACTGGCTTTCCTTTATGCATAATACAAAGGTGCTGACACAATTCCTCAACATGTTCCATTCTGTGACTCGCGAACACGATGGATGTACCTGCCTCTTTTAAATCCACCACTGCCTTTTTCAGTTGTTCAACATTGACAGGATCAAGACCACTAAAAGGCTCATCTAAAATGAGTAGCCTCGGCTTATGTATAACAGCTGCTATGAATTGAATCTTTTGTTGATTTCCCTTCGATAATTCTTCTACTTTCTTATTCTCATAGTCTGTTACATTAAATCTCTCTAACCAACGTCTCATTTCCGTAATAACCTCTTGCTTTGTCATTCCTTTTAATCTACCTAAGTAAATTAACTGATCCTTTACTTTTAATTTCGGATACAAGCCTCTTTCTTCAGGTAAATAGCCTATAAGATCGCTCTCATCATAGGTAATTCGTTTTCCATTCCATGAGATTTTCCCATCTGATGGTGTAAGTAATCCAAGAATCATACGGAAAGTTGTCGTTTTACCAGCTCCATTTGCACCTAAAAACCCAAATATTTCTCCTTCAGGTATTTGGATGGTGAGCTGATCAACCGCTGTGTGCGTCCCAAACCGTTTTGTTACTTGCTGAATGTCTAAACTCATTTTATCCCTCCTTATATAACTCTACGATTCTGACAGGCAAAGGTTTCATTTTTTTGCAGGAAATAACACTAAATACAAAGAATATTAATGTGATATAACGTAAAGTTAACAAGGGGGATTATCACATGACAATTTACTATTTAACAGTATTTGAAAAAAATGGAGAAAAACTGTTAGACGAAAGCTTCGAAGCTCAAAATGAGTCAGAAGCAAAGGAAATCGGTCAACAAAAGCTTGAAGAAAAACAATACACAGAAAAAACGTATCGTTGTACGTCCTCTGCAGGTAAACTTGTTTTATTTGGAAGATAGCGTCATTGTAAGAGGAGAGAACTGTATTCTCTCCCCTTATTATAGTATGAAAAATACGTTACTGACCGGTAAACTGTGGGGCACGCTTTTCTAGAAAGGCCGTTACCCCCTCACGATGATCATCTGTTTTTCTCATCGTGAGCTGATCATTTGTCTCTCGGTTGAGAGTATCTTCTAATAGCGATTTCTCTTGGTCGCAGTAAATCATTTTTGTAGCAATCATCGCTTGTAATGGTCGCGCTTCCATTTTATACTTCCATAATGCCATTTGTTCTTCTGCATCACCTTCATAGACGGCATCTACAATTCCTACATTCTTTGCTTCTTCTGCCACCATTGATGTTCCTTCCCAAATGACCTGTTTGGCCTTTTGTTCTCCTAATCGTTTTTTTAGAAAGAAGTGTCCCCCACCATCAGGTATTAATCCTATATTAATAAAATTCATGGCTACTTTTGCTTGTTTTTCTGCAATAACATAATCTGAGGCTAGAGCAAAGCTCAACCCTAATCCTGCTGCCGGGCCATTGATGACACTAACTGTAATGGCTGGCAATGCGTATAGTGAAAGAATCAGCTCTTTGATTGTGTTCATAACTGGACCGAATTGTGATTCATCTTGATTTGAGAGCATTGTTTTCACATCGCCACCTGCTGAAAATGCACGGCCTCTTCCTGAAATAAATAAGAGCTGAATACCTGAATTTGAAAGCTCCTTTAAAACCTGGGTTAACTCCTGTAGCATCTGAACATCCATTGCATTTAAAGAATCAACTCTGTTTAAGTATAAAATCCCAGTGTTCCCTTCTTGAATGAATTCAATCGTTTGATAACTCATCTTCATTCCCCCTTTGTTATGTCTTCTTTAACATTCGAAGAATAGAGTGAAAATTCCTGCTTTTAATTTTTATTTTAATAAAGCTTTTGGTCAATTATTCCTTTTTCCCATAAGTAGATTGTTGTTTTTCTTACTGTATGAGGTTGGTAGCGCTATTTCTTCTTGCTTACCAGTTATATTTTTTGAGAAAAAAGACGATATTTCCTAAGATTCGTAATGAGTAACAACAAAGGGTAAGATAATAGCACAGTCGATTATAGAATCCTAAAGAAAAAAGACTGTAGAAATCCCTTAAGAGTTCGTCTACAGTCTACTAGTTTAATTAGTTAAATAATTCTTCCATAATGTTAATTTTTTCAGTTGTATAGTGTTCAAAATGATCATTATAGGATTTTGGATCCTTCGGGTTTGCAAATTGTGTAATTTTGCGAGTTTCAGGGTGAACAAATTTACTTGCTGCACCACAACCAATGCCAATAATGGTTTGTTGCTCTTCCATAATCATGATGTTATAGATACTATCTTGGCCCTTTTGAGCATAGCCCACATTTTCTAAGTTACCTAAAATGTTTTTCTGGCGATATAAGTAATAAGGGGCATATCCATGTTCATTGGTCCAGTCTACCGCGTGGTCCATCATGGTTCCTATTTCCTCACGACTTGCTACTTTATATTTGTGTTTGTTTTTTGTCATTTCAGAAGCACGCTTAAAGGATAACGTATGAACCGTTATAGATTCAGGCATAAGCTTAGCTGATTCAGCTAATGTGTAATCAAATTCTTCAACGCCCTCTCCAGGTAAGCCAATAATAAGGTCCATATTAATATTGTTCATCCCCATACTTCTTGCTAAATGGAACTTTTCAATCGTTTCTTCTACTGTATGATGTCGACCAATCGCCTTTAATGTACTTTGAATATAAGACTGTGGATTAATGCTAATTCGATCAATTTTGTATTTGTTTAGTACCTCGAGCTTTTCTTTCGTAATAGTATCCGGTCGCCCGGCTTCTACTGTAATTTCTCTAATATTCTTTACATCAGGAAATGACTCCACCATTTCTTCATAGAGCATGTCCATTTCTTCAGCGGTAATACTTGTTGGGGTACCGCCACCATAATAAACGGTAGTAATCTTAATGCCTTTTTCCTTTAACCATCTTCCAATCTCACGCATTTCATAATGAAGCCCTCCTAAGAAGGACGTAACAGAGCCCTGACGACCGTTTATTGCATAAGCTGGAAATGTACAGTACGCACATTTGGTTGGGCAGAATGGAATACCAACGTAAATACTTACTTCATTGGATAGATGATCGAGGTCTGGGATTACTTCAAGCTGCCTTTGTACAATTTGCTTCATTAATTGAATTTTCTCTTCTGAAAGCAGATATTCTTCTTTAAACATACGATGGATGGCTTCTTCGCTCATCCCTTCTTGACGTTTTTTGTGGTAGAGTTTCGTCGGGCGAATTCCCGTTAGTATTCCCCATTTTTGAATGATGCCTGTATACTCTTGAAGAAGCGTTAAATACACGTAGGATAGAGTGTTTTTCACCTGTCTTAAGTGCTCTTTCCCTTCAAGCTCTTCGGGTAGCTGCTTTTGTTTTTTAGCATGGAACTGTTGTCCTGCCTCTGTTTGTAATGTTCCGGCTATCGAAATCATGCCATTTTCTTCTTCAATGAAAAACTCTGCTTCAAGGGGTGTATCACCTTTTGTAAAGCAGAGTTCTGTTTCTTCAAAAAACAAATTTCCTATTAATGTTAATGGACGATAAAAACGTTCATCTTCAATTCCTTTTATATAAATTCTCATAGATGATCACCTTAACTTTCTTTGGTAAAACGATGCAACGCAATAACGGAAGGATAAATCCTTCTTGATCGTACAAAAAACAATGGTAGCGGTCAATGTTAGATCCTAACAGAAATTAATTTTCTGCAAATGCCAAACCTTTTTTCTCCATCAGATATTTAAGTGCAACTGAAAAAGTAGAAAAGGACTCTGCTTTTATTTGAATGCCTGATATAACAATTTTCTTAATTAATTGTGGTGAGAGACCTACATAAAAGGGTTCCACTCCCATTAAGATAATGGCTTCGGTTAATTGGTGAAGCTCTCTCCCTAGGTCCTCCATATCTAAGTTTTCAATTTTATCTAATGTAATATCCGTAAAATCTATAATCGCTGATTCTACTGAATGATTTTGTAAATAGGTTAGAATTTTAATTCGAATATTTTCAAAACGTTGCTCAAATAAAATTCCTGTGATCGGGACTAAAATGGTGCTAGGAATGATGGAAGGGATAATCGGTGCTGTCATATCTAAGATTACTTCCTCATATTCTTTTAACTTTTTCTCTAAACTTTCCACGTATTCCTGATTCATAATTAATCTCCTTTTTCTCCTACGATTTTCTCTATTTCCAATAGTAACAATTATCTACTGTTTACCTCAAGTTTTTTATTTATTTTGTCATTTTAATAAAAAGTTTTTTCTTATTGAGGGTTGCTTCTGAGGTTTTCACTCTCCGAAACTAGGTGAGTGGCTCTTTTCTTTCTAGGTGCTGAAGGCTATATTTCTTCCCATTTAATCTTCCCTACATTTCAAGAAAAAAAGTCTAATAAAAATAATATTAATATTTATGCAGCCCATGAACATATAATGTGACAACCTTAACTTTTAATAGGAGGCATTTCTTGAGATGAAACGATTCGCCCCACTTTTTCTTGTGCTCACCATTATTGTCATTGGATTTTTTGATTCCCCAACCTTTTTTAAACAAGAAGACAGCATTACATCACTTCCGATTCCTGAAGAAGCAGTCACCTCTACATCGATTACGGAGGACGAGCCGTTACTAGGGTTACCTGAATTAGAAACGAAATTAGTCGATATAAAGGAGGAGGATGGATATACATTAGAGGTCTATCAAGAATTTGAAGTGTATAAAGATGAGCAGGGGAAGATAATTGAAAGTATTCCTACCTCTCAGTTCGAATACTTAAAGTATAAAAAGTCATAGGACGAATAAAAGGGAAATGAGGTCTTTTCTACCACTCATTTCCCTTTTTGCGTCGTCCTTACATAAAATCAAAGAAATAACGAATAACATGAAAGAAAACCGGTGAAGTGTACGTTAAGCTATCAACACGATTTAAGTAGCTCTTCTTCAGTATATTAAACTTCTCTTGATCACCTATCAATAAATCTCTTTTTAATACAGAAATGGTTAAGCTTCCAAAGAATCCAGTACAGCTAATTAATACTCCTGATAAAATTCCAAATGTCATGTCCAACGGCGTTAATATCGGATAAATGAAATAGGAAGCTGCAGTCGTTATCAATAATGCTCCTATAAAGCCCTCCCATGTAATCAGTGGATTTGCAGAAGGCACCACCTTCTTTTTCCCTAAATACAATGAGATTAGATAATGAACCATATCATTGATTTGTGTTAAGACAACAAGAAATAACACTAGGTTTGCTCCGTATTGAGGTGTTGCAAATTGGTAATAGGCTAAATGACTTAACCCAAATACCATCAGCATTAAGCCCCATTGGGTTGAACTGACAGAGCGGAGAAAGCCACTTGTACCTTTTCCTAATAACCTTGGCAGTGGGAGGAATAAAAAAACATAAACAGGTATAAAGACAATAAACATTCCATACCAACCGATGAAAATCCAATAAAATTGTAAAGGGATGGCTAAATAAGACCATAGAAACAGTCGACGATCTGCTCTTCTTGTTTTCATCATAGAAAAATATTCCTTTAAGGCAAAAAAACAAAGCACCATTAAAGATAACAATGATACAATGGGATTAAATAACGTTGCCATAGCAAAGACGACCAGCATTCCCCACCAGGTTTTCACCCTTAAAAAAACGTGTGAAAAATCCTTCTCAGGCTCTCGTTTCTTTAGGAATAAGAAAACGAAGCTCACACTACTTAAGACGATAAAGATCATCGTTAATGTAACAATCGTCGTATTCACTCAGTATCACCTCCTTCAGTCCGTTGCATGTGCAATTTTTTGGCAATATGAATCTAGTATTTAGCATAGTTGAAAATGGAAATTTTTAAAAGAGGGATCTTATGAAACCTAATTCTTATATATATATTCTATTAACTGATACAGGAACTTTATTTACTAAATCAATAAAAAAGTATACAAAGGCACCCTATAATCACGCTTCTATTGCTTTTGATGCCGAATTAAATGAAATGTACAGCTTTGGGAGAAAAAATCCGAATAATCCGATCCATGGTGGATTTGTGAAGGAGAATGTATCTACTGGTACCTATAGTAAATATCCAAATACAACGTGTGTTATTTATAAGCTTGAAGTAACAGATCGCCATGTTGAAAAAATGCGGAGAATCTTAGGAGTCTTCATTAAAAACAAACGCAAGTTCCTTTATAATTTAGCGGGTGTTTTAGGTGTCTCACTTAATGAGCCCATTGAATTTAGCAATTCTTATTTTTGCTCACAATTTGTAGCTGACATCCTAAATCGGTCTGGCCTAAAGCTTTGGGATAAGCTACCTGCCCTTATCACTCCTGACGATTTTAGACAGCATCCTGAGCTAGAGTTAATCTATGAAGGAAAATTATTTGACTATGGTCCGATAAAGGTTGAAAAAGAGTCGTGAAGTTCACTAACCGCTAATCTCCTTTTTAGTACCATTCAAATGAGGCTGACTCCAATTGTGGTTAACTAACGACCTTTTGATCACTCTTTCTTTTTTTATGTGCAGAACCAAATCCTACTAAGTGAATCAATCTCATCCATGCTGTATGAAAAAAGGCTAACCCAAAGTCTAAAATCTAGACTTTGGGTCAGCCTTACTCACTTTTCTATCGGTCAATTTTAATTTTACGAAGGAATTCTTCTCTTTGTTGTTTACGAAAGTGTTCTTTCACCATATAACCAACACCCTCATGATTATTCGAACGGGTAATCCAATCGGCTGCCTGTTTTACTTCAAATGGAGCATTCCACATAGCAACCCCCAAACCAGAGGATGAAATCATTCCAATATCATCTATAGAATCACCAATCACAACAGTTTCCCCCATTGGAATGGATAAATGGTTCGCCAATACTCTTAATCCATATTCTTTTGATAGACCCTTTTGCACAATCTCAAGCTTATTAGGTTGTGCTTCTTTCACATCAACATCTTGGAATGCCTCTTGTATCACGTTTTGCGCCTCTTCTTTATCCACCTCATTGGAGAAGAATACGTCTATTTTTGTTGCTGAGACCGGTTCATCTCGTAACGTGTCACCTAAAGAATCCACAAATTGCACAGGGTAGAACATAGAGTCCGATGTATTTAATATTGATTTACTAAGTAAATTGGAAGCAATACGTTTTCTATTGCCTATTGAGTAGCGTTCATGTGTTAATCGAATATTACATTTATAGCTTTCAAGTACTTGCACCAGATTAAATGTCATATCTTCTGAAAGGCGTTTTTCGAATATAGGATGATCTAAATTCTCAGAAATAAATGCTCCACCATGTGTAATAAGGTATGAGTCCAGTTTAAGTGCTTTTGCCACTTTCTTTGCAGACTGAAAATGACGGTTTGTTACAAGTGTAACGTAAATCCCCTTATCCTTCACATATTCGATTGCTTCCTTCGTAGACGACTGTATACGCCCATTAGAACGAAGCAAAGTACCATCTACATTAAGTGCTAGTAGTTTGTATTGAGTCACTGTTGGTCCCCCTTCTACAGATGTCAAAACCTATTAAGAAGTTATGTCCTCCTTTTTCAAAATAGAACAAATTGTACAATTTCTCCTATGAAAAGCGTAAAGTTCCCGCTTATCAGCTAATCTCCTCAAATCGATGTGACTCTTACTCGTAGGTGAAACTAGACAAAAACAGTGTCACTCTTGTTCGATCATGGCTATGACGTACCTTAACGAAAAAAAAACAGAACAGGAACATCCCATTCTGCTTATCGTTCTATGTAATTAGTTTTGTTCTAGACTTCCGTACATTTCTTCCAAAGGCTTCATAATAATTTTGTTTAGCTCGGTTACAACCATGCTTAAACGTTGTTCTGCAGCCATTAGCTGGGCAATTTTTTCATGCTGTTGAACAAGTGCAACTGACTTTTGAGCTTGTTCAATTTCTTCTTGAGTAATTTCTTCGCCAGACATTTGTTTTTGTTGAAGATTCAACTGGATATTACGGAAGTTTTCAAACATTTTGTTTGCTACTTCATCTGCATTCACTTCATCGTATAGCTTTCGTAAAGATTTGAATTCATCGCTCTCTCGTAAAGCTTTTTCTAGATTGTATGCAACATCATATAGGTTTTCAGACATATGATGAGCCTCCTTTCTTGTTTTACCTTCTTTCAGGCTCTCTCTACTATAACAAACTATTAAAGAAATATCATTTTATGCCCATCATTTTAAGTGTATGAGAAAGAAATTAAATAAACATGACGATAAGTCCCTGGATCCCACCGATAATTCCACCAAGAAGGGCTCCTAAATACGTAATCATTTTGAACTCTCTTCTTGAGATTGAAAGAACCATTTCTTCAAGACGGTCGACTGCGAAGGATTCTACCTGTTCACGAACAACATCCTCTAGGTTCAGCTTCTTTAACATCTCCTCTAAGTTATTTACAAGGTAGCCTGTCGCTACTTCAATTCCTTTAGGCAACCACTTTGTAAGGATGATATCCTGATTAGGTTTTAAATACGTTGAAATAGGAGCTGTTAGCACTTCTTCAATACCCAATTTTCTAACTAATATTTGAACTAAATTCGAACCTTTATCAACTAAATTCCACTTTTCATCCATTTCTTCAATTGTCATGTCTTGAATGTGGTTCCACTCTTTTGCAATTAACGTTGTTAGAAGGTTTTTAGTTTCCTGATTCTTTAAGAATTTAAGTACCTCTGGCTGAACCTTATCAATTAAGCTCTCATTGCCAAGAAACATGCTAACCATATTTCCAAGCATCCCTCTAGTAGCAAGAAAATCATCGATCATCTTCCCTAATCGTTGTTTTCCCTCATTACTTTCAAAATAAGCAACCCCTTTGTCCGTAATAAATTGGGCAATCTTTGGAATGACAAGATAAATATCATCTTTTACATGACTTGGTAAAAGCTCTTGAATGGTTTTTTTCTCATGATCTTTTACAAATGAATAGTATTGTTGAAGCGCGTACTGGGATAGCTTTGCTTCTATTTGTTTTGCCGGATCTTCTACAGAAATAGATGTTAACAGCTCTTCTACTGTTTTTTCAGATTCTGTAAACTTCTTCAGTCGCGTTTTCGCCCAATCATTAATCTGAGTTTGAAAGTCGTTTTGCAGAAACTTTCTCTTCATTCCTTCGGCCGTTAATAAGTGCTCAACAACCATTTTCCCTAATTGATTTGCTAACTCCTGCCTTCTTTTTGGAATGAGACCTGGAGTAAATGGTACTCTTTTCCCAAAAACATAAACAGGATGATAAGGACGAAAAAGCATTTTTATAGCTAATGAATTTGTTATACCACCTATTGCTGCACCAATTGCTATCATAATCAAAAACAGAATGATTTCTTTCATTTCATCTACCTCTCGACTTCACCGATTTTATCTTCATTACATACCATGCTTTAAAGGGCTCTTTACCTATTAAATGTGGCATGAAATACCCTTTAATGGAAAAAAACCTTATCTTTACTATCTATTCACATTATAGAGCTTGTCTTTACATCGAGCAAATGAGGGATTCCTATTGAGCGAAAAAATCATTGAAATTACATCACACTGTTCTACATCACGACCTTTCTTATGTCAAATGAGTAAAAAACTTCACGAGCTTTTAGGCTTGTCTAATCATCTTACTACCTTAAATATTACATGTGGCAGGCATACTGTTACTTGTCCCGTCGTATTAATAGAAGATGAAGATTACAGTTTGTCCCTTACTGATAAAATTTCACTTGAATTATGTTTACCACCTCTTCCTATCAAGCTACAAATCGAATCATTGGATAAAGCCAGTGTCAAAATTGGGCCGATTATAGGGGTTGTGACAGAGGTTTACACGAAACATACACTTCATTTTGGTTCTATTCATGATTTTTGCGAAGAACTCTCTCACTATTGTCGGCGGAGTGGTTGTTTCTTATATGTATTTTCCTTAACTATGTATGATAAAAACAACATGACGGGATATTATTTTGATCACAATACGAGTAGTTGGATAAAGGCTGCCGTACCTTTTCCCGATGTTGTACACAATCGAATTCATTCGAGAAAGCTTGAACAATCTAAATCCTTCCTTACGCTAACTAGTGAATTAATTGAGAATAAGACACCTTATTTTAATGATCGTTTTTTGAACAAATGGGAAGTCCATCAAATTTTATCAGCTAGCGATCACCTTATTCCTTATTTACCTGCTAGTAGACTATTAGAAACGAAACGAAATTTAGAAGAAATGCTTGAAGAGAAAAAAGATATATTTATTAAACCGATTAATGGAAGCCAAGGGAAACGGATTTTTCGAGTCATTCAACAAGAGAAGGATTCATATTTATTAGATTACACTACATTTTCTGGTGAGATCAGTAAAGAATACTCGCAATTCCAAGCCTTATTTAAAGCCCTTTATCCTCGATTAAAGAGAGAAGGCTTCTTACTTCAAGAGACCAAACAATTACAAACATATCAAAACCGTACATTTGATTTCCGTATTCTTTGCCACAAAAAGAATCAACAAGATTGGAAGGTCTCCTCTTCTATAGCAAGATTGTCAGGTGAGCAACAATTTGTCGCCAACCTTGCAAGAGGGGGATCAAGTATGCATCTAAAAGAGCTACTAACGAATTTATATGGCGAGAAGGAAAGCCTTCACTTACGGAAGCTACTCATAGAGCTTTCATTAGAGATCGTTGAAGTTATTTGTGTTCAGGCTGGTGGGGAATTTGGTGAATTCGGTGTGGATCTAGCTTTAGATATTGAAGGAAAACCATGGATTATTGAAGTGAATACAAAACCGTCAAAATCTGAAGATGACCCTAAAAAAGGGAAGGTTAGACCTTCAGCCAAGTCTATTATTCACTATTGTACATTTTTATATAGCCAAATATAAGGGGACGTGGGGAAATGATAAAGACAACACTTGGGTTTTTAGTCATAAATTTTACACATGAAAACACCTATCTTACAGAAATTGCAAAGTATAGCGACTCTTTTGAAATAGAATGTGTGCGCTTTACACCAACTTCTATTCAACCGACTACACTATCAATTGCTGGTGAACGATTCGACAGCTCCACACAACAATGGAAGCAAGCATCATTCCCCATCCCCCCTTTTATATATGATAGATGCTTTTACCATGACATTTCATTAGCTAAAAAATCAAAACCAATCGTCACATGGCTTAAGTCCTATCCTCAAACGACGTTTTTAGGATTTGGCTTACCGAATAAATGGGATGTTTATTCGGCTTTAGCTACTAACAAGGAAATCGAGCCTTACTTACCTAAAAGTGAGAAAATCTATGATTCACTATCTATTGAAACTATGTTAAAAGAAACTGGCTCATGTATTCTAAAGCCTGTAAAAGGATCCAGAGGGTATGGAATTTACTTTATAAGACAAGAACCTGAACAGCTAAAAATTACCTACCATCATGGAAGAGACAAAAAAACGAAAACCTTCAAATCTAGAAACGCTTTCCACAGATGGTGTACCACTCTTATCCAAAGCCAAGCCTACTTCATGCAACCACTGCTTTCTTTAACCGACGAAGAAGGCTATCCCTTCGATCTTCGACTTTTTCTACAGAAAGATCGAAATGGTGCCTGGCACCTCGTAGATAAAGCGATTCGCAAAGGCTACCAGGGAAGCTTTTTATCTAACTTATCAAGTGGCGGAGATCCTATTACGTATAAATCCTGGTCAAATCATTTAGCAAGCAAACAAAAATACTTACTTGAAGATGAGCTTCATACAATAGCTAGTGTATTACCTCCACTTTTAGAGGAGACGTTTCAACCTTTATTTGAATTAGGAATTGATATTGGGATTGCAAAAGATGGGTCTATTTGGATTCTAGACATTAATTCAAAGCCTGGTCGAAAAACATTCGTTACGACGAATCCATCGTTAACGGAATTATTTCATCAAGCTCCATTATACTATTGCGATTACTTAGTGAAAAACATGTCACAGACCACTACCTTGTAGCGAATATCCATCCATGAAAGGAGAACAACTACTATGAACGATATGTACTCTATTACAATCGTAAACGAACATGATCAAGTTATCTACTTACCTATTGAGATGGAAGCTGAATCAAAAATCACCGCCGTCTCATTTGGTACGCTGTTACTTCCTTGTACAGTAAAGTACCGTCCACATTTACAGGATAGCATTTGTCTTTCAGATACACTTGTGAAGACCCTTCACATTCCTGTACACGGGAAAACCCATGTAATGATTCATGAGGATACTATCCATTTAGGACCACTGATTGGCATATTCACTGCTGGTTTTACAGACTCCTCTCTTCGTCCAATTGGGGAAAGATCATTGTTTTTTGCAAAGTTTTTATCGATAGACCATTCTATTGGCCTATATGCGTATGTTTTTGGTGCACATCATATTAATTGGGAAGAAGGTACTGTAGAAGGCTTTACATATGGAAAAAGTGGCTGGACACAAAAAACATTTCCCCTTCCTAACGTGGTTTATGACCGTTTGCCAAACCGCCGTATTGAGAACCATCATGCGTTAAAGCTTGTGAAGAAAAGACTGATTAATGAATATTCCATCCCTTGGTATAATCCTGGTTTTTTTAACAAATGGTCTGTTCATCAGCTCCTCATTAACGATCAAAAAGCAGCAAAATATTTACCAGATACTGTCCATACTCCTTCCATCTCAAAAATGGAGGAAATGCTATCAGCCTATCAAAGTATTTACTTAAAACCAGTGAATGGGAGTCTAGGACTCGGTGTTTTTCAGCTTATGTATTCAAAAGAAGAAAACATCTATTATTCAAGATATCGAGATGAAAATGAAACAAACAGATTAAGAAAATATCCTTCTATTGAACATTTTTTCAAGGCATCTTTCAAAAAACGATTACTCTCTAGCTACTTAGCTCAACAAGGCATTAAACTCATTCGGTTAGATGGAAAAGCAATTGATTTCCGGATCCATACTAATAAGGATGAGTATGGGGAGTGGAAGGTAACGGCTATTGCGGCAAAGGTAGCCGGAAGAGGCAGTGTTACGACACATCTCAATAATGGTGGTGTTGTCAAAACTTTAGAGGAAATTTTTGATGATCCACAACAGCGTCTAAAAGCACTACATGACCTAACAGAGGCTGCTATATTGTTAAGTGAAAGAATTGATTCTCATATTAAAGGATCTATTGGTGAAATTGGCTTTGATTTTGGCATTGATCAAAACAGCCGCATTTGGATGTTTGAGGCAAACTCAAAGCCAGGTCGATCTATCTTTGCTCATCCTGAATTAAAAGAAGCCGATCTACTTTCTAGAAAAAGCGCTCTCCAATTTGGACATTTTTTAACTAAGCAGGCCATCTACCACCCTGAGGATCTCATCGATGCACAAGGATAGCTATAGACCTTTAGTTGGGATTCTTGTGAGTAAGGGAAGAAAATCGGACACCTTCCGTGGCGATGCGAGTACCCTTAAAGAAATACAAAAGCAACTACAACAATTGGGGGGGCTTTCCTTCGTATTCACACTTGATCAATTTCAACACGATGTGGTGACAGGCTATATCTATAGTGAAAAACATCAACGCTTTGGAAAAGCACAATTTCCTCAGCCTGATCTTATTTATAATAAGCTGTCTACTAGAAAGGAAGAGACTCTCCCCTCCTTTCATCACATAAAAAAAGTATTTCAACAGCAAAAAAAGCCCTTTTTTAATAGACAGTTCTTTAACAAATGGCAATGCTATAGAGCGCTATCTAAACTAAAAAATCTAGAACCATATTTACCAAAAACCTGGTTATTTAAAGATTCTACCGAAACACTCACTCTTCTGAATGATCGACCATTATTCGCAAAGCCTGTTCAAGGAAAAAAAGGGAGCGGCATTTTCCGTCTTGAAAGAAACAAAGAAAACTTTCTAGTTCAAGAAAAGGTAAAGAAGAAAAGTTTAACAGAGTCACAATTTATAAAATGGATCTCGGATCATTTGTCCGATCGCTATATTCTCCAGGAAGAAATGACGACTCTTTTCATTGATGACTGTAAAATAGATATAAGAGTTCATTGTTCTTATTATCAAGGAAGCTATCGTCTAACAGGCATTGGCGTTAGAAAAGGAAAAAAGCATTCTATTCTTACCCATATCCCAAACGGTGGCCAAATGATTTCTTACTCTTCAATTGAAGAAAAATGCTCGACTACTGAGATCATCAAAATGGCGGATTTAGTTGGAAAAGGATTATCAAGTCAGTTCGGCTTTGTAGGAGAGTTTTCAATGGACCTTGGAATTACTAAGGAAGGTATACCATCCATTTATGAAGTAAACTCCAAACCCATGGTATTTGATGAGGAGGACATTCAAACCAAAAGAATTGAGCATCTCGTTCAATTATTTGTAGAATTATAGTAATTTAAGCAAAAGATCAGGCACCAAAAGGAAGAAAAGCCCTAAACAGAGCTAAAAACGTGATCGGAAAAAACCAAAGGAAGAAAACTAACAATGACTGGTTGAAAATGCAGAACGTGAAGCTAGTCCTCTTTTCGAAAAGAAAATCGAAGATCAATTGGACGTTCCTTTCTTTTCTTTATCCCTTATCAATCCGGAAAAACGTACCTATACTAGTGATAGTGGGAGGTACTCGCTTTTTACGTCTTAAAAGCCTTGTGGCTCTATGTATTCAAATTATGAATCCTCTTAAATTACCTTATTTTACCAAAAGGGTTTTCTTCTTTTCTATCGTATTATGTCTATAAAGAGAGGAAAGGAGCAATACATTGATTACACATTTTCAATACAAACCATTATTTAAGCAAGCAAATTTACCTGGTTGGCGAATTTCCTTTTATTTTAGAGGAACAAAATACGATGGCATTTATCATAAGGATGGGCAAATTGAGTGGGGGACCATTCTCCCACCAAAAGAAGATGTTATGAATCTTCATTCCCAAATCCATGAACTCATGCTCTTTCATGTTTACGAGTAATCCGCATGACAACATACACTCCTGTACAAACTAATCATTAACTTGTATAAGGAGGCTGATCTTAAAGTGAAGCATGAAAGAGAAGAAAAGAAGGATTTACAATATGAAGGAAAAGATCAAGCATACTTAGATGTAGATCGAATGATTAATGAAGGACTTTCAGGTGGTTCTGTTCACAGGAGAGAAGACTTCACAAACATTGAAGAGGCACGAGAGTTAAAGAAAGAAGATCCACCTTTTTCTGTTGATTAATTCTTGAACCTACAGTTTGAGGCTGGGACAGAAGTGCCTGGTACCTTATCGTAACGACTATATGTACGCACTGATTTATCTAGTGCACACAATAGATTGTATTGGAGGGTGCCTGGCTCTTTGTTTTGTCCCAGCCTCTTTTTATTTATTCTATTTTGAATTAATTTCATACATGCTTATTTTAAAGAAACACAGATCTCCATCATATAGAGCCGTTTTAACTTTTGACTATTTATCAAGTGTTCGGTCTGGTTGAATTCCGCTCCAGTTGTGCTCGCTTTTTCGCGGGGCGGGCGGTGAGCCTTTTCGGCGTAAATGCCTTTCGGATCTCACCTGTCCTACTCCTCCATTCAACCTTAATTCATTTTCTTTTAAAGAACCTATAGAAGGCAACAATACTAGACAAGAGAGCGAGTGTTTACATCTTAAGCAGCTTGTGTCTGATTTAACATGGCATTGGTCCGATCCCTCAAAAATCCACATTCAAGATGGAATACGATACCTTGTTAGCTAAGGAGGTTAGTCATGAGAACTCTTCTTATTTCTCAAGAGTAAGATGATACCAGCCCGCTTCCTTAATTATTGGTTTGTAGGATGCAAGCTTTAGATCAGCAGCTTTTGTTACCTTTTCAATATCTTTCTTAGTCGGTAACGAATGTAAGTTTTCAAATGCTGAGAAAAAACTATTAAACACACTTGAAAATTGTTTACCATGCTTTCCATTTTGAATAGGGGTAATGATGGAGATTACTCCACCTTTTTGTAACCACTTACTTATATGAGAAAATAAGTTTGTTCTTTCCTCATCTGAAAGATAATGCAATAAGTTGTGTACAAGAACAAGATCCACTTTCTTCTCATCTGGTGTCCATTCAAAGACGTCTGTACATTCAATTGTAATCTGATCATGCTCGCTACATTGCTTCTTCGCTTCCTCTGTCACCTCTTCATTCACTTCAAGCCCACTAAACGTAAGGTTAGGGAATGCCTTTGAAAGCTTCTGAACATATCCTCCGTACCCACAACCAACATCTACAACTTCCTTCACATCATATTTTTTTACTAAGGAAGTCATTTTTGGTAAAGCCAGTGTTTCAAGCATTGAAGAGGTTTGAGCAACAACAGCTCCATGCTTGTCCCCATCAAATACATTTTTCTCCCCTGTTTTCATTATTGTAGGATAGCTGAGGAGAGTAGGAATATGAAGCTCCATCATTTCCTTTAAGATTGCACCTGTTGAACGAGGATTTTTCTTAGATGACGGAAGCATAAGCTTTCGCGCTGTTTTATATTTCCCCTTCTTTCCTTCTTTCACATACGATATGGCTAACCCAACATCTAGCCACCTTTTCAGAAGATCTTTCTCTAGGGAATATTTATTGGCAACCTCATCAACGGTTTTCGGTTTTTTAAACGCCTCATATAAATTCATTTCATATCCCACATAAGCATGCCACGTATATAAAAATGGCATATTTCTCTTCATCCATCCTCTTGCTTTTAGAGCCCTTACAACTTCAGTGACCATGTACCTCTCCTCCTTCATTTCTCCATGGATAGTCAACCTTTGTAGTAAACATATGCTTTCGATAGAAGACGTCACTTTTTTCTGACGTACGTGCAGGAAAAAGACCTAATTGGATGAACCGATCCAATAAGGATTCTTTCCATAATCCTAGTCCAGACAGATTTAACATTTGTTTATAATGTAGTTTCTGATCCTTTTCCATTTGCTGAAAGCTACGATTGCGAATCCGCGGAAATTTCCGAAATGGCATTGAGTATGCAAGCGCAGCAAGATGACTGGTGTCTAATAAATGTTGGACCTTAGGCTTCCTCACTTTTTCTAACCACTTTAGGTTCGTCAAAGAGGTTTCACCTGTTTCTTCCATCCAACAGATTAAATCTCCCAATGCATCTGCATCTTGAATGGCCAAATTCATTCCTTCTCCAGCCATTGGATGAACACTGTGGGCTGCATCGCCTATAATCACTTTGTTATCCTTACTGTATTCACTAGCATGAAATTGAACGGGAATCATTAATTGAATGTTTCTCCACGAGGGAATTTGTGTAACATAACCTTTTAAAGCAGGGCATAGTTCAATATATCGTTTGTAAAAAGATTCGATTCCCTCTTCTTTAATTGCTTTATACTCTCCTGAAGGAATTAAGTAAACAGAACGAACCTCATCATGTGGTAATGGAAAAAGACCAAGAAATGTAGTGGGGGTAGCAATCATTTCCCCTTCTATCATGGATGTAGGTCTAGGAAACGTAACAGTCAAGAAATGATGGTCATATCGTTTTTCCTCGATATCCAGATTCATGGCTTTACGTACAAGCGACTTTCTCCCTTCAGCTCCTACTATATATTTGGCGTGAATGAATATCGTTTCTCCATCGTGCTTCACCACTCCTGTCGTATCGTCACTAAATTCAACAAAACGAGCGGGCTGATAATAATGAAAGGTAGGGTAGGTCATCGCCTTTTCCAACAAAATCTCTTTAAGTCGTTCATGTGGAATCATTAGTCCATAGTTAAACACACTGTCAATCACACCATAGTTCATAGTGGATATCCCAATCGTCTCAAAAGTACCCTTAACCTTTTTCTTCTCGATCGATTTAATCGTTTTCAGAGGATGGCCACTTTCCTTCACATAAGAAAAAACTTGAAGTCTATCAAAGATTTGCAAGCTTTTCGGCTGCAATAATTCTCCTTTATATGTGTGTGCTTGTCCCTTCTGCTGTTCTACTACTGTGACATCAATTCCACAGCTCGCTAATTTTAAAGCAGTTGTTAAACCACCAACTCCTCCACCAACAATTAACACCTCTGTTCTCATACTCCACCTCTTTCACCTGCTGTTTGATGCTTGTATTCCCTCTTTATAATGAATAGAAACGGATGAACTCTCTTTTTAGAGCACATGCTAAGCATGTTAATCAACTTATCAGTAGTCAGCGATTTGTGAATAGTAGGATAACATAAGCAAAAATTAGGAAGGACTACACATATAAAAGAACCCTCCTAACATGTTTTGCTAAGGAGGGTCTTGTCTTGATTTGTAATTACATTGCTTCTGGCCTTGTGTACGAACAAATCATCGAAAATTTTACATTAGTTGTTCCAGCAACACGTTTATCTATAGGCATTACTCTTTACAGGATTCTGCCTTAAATCCAAATCGTTCCAAAAATTCATTATAGGCTTCAATTTTCCCTTCAATTTTAGCTGTCATCTTCTCATCTACGTTTTCTTCATTTAAACGTTGGCAGTTTTCTTTAATCATCGTACGTAAATAGGAAGCAATGGACGTTTCATTAAAAGTTTCTAACATGTAGGTTCCTCCTAATTTTTGGGGTGATCTTTCTCTATCCAACCATTCCCCTTGTACACAATTTGTAAACGATTGAAAGAACAGCTCTTTAGGAAATGGCTATGTTACTATATGATCTTGATTGTTTGAATAAGATTCCTAATTGAAGGCATCTGGACTAACTACGTAAAGCGAATGAATCGAACGCAAATCAACAACCTAGCTTAACTACCTAGGAAATGAAGAAATCGCTTTAATGAAGCTGCATTCTTTTTTATAATAGAATTAATACTGTTTTAACGAAATGAGGAATTCACCATGCTTGAAAAGTTACGCCAACACTTTAAGGACGCATTTACGACAGCAACTAATGTGAACGATTCCACATATGAATGGTTTCAGACAGAATCTGGAGATCTATTCGGAATACAAAAAAACAGACTTAGTAGTAGTGAAAAAACATTGCTAGCGTCACTCTTTAAACCAATTGAAAGTACACAACAACAAGCTCTATCTCCATCGCAACAAAAATGGCATGATTATTTATTTTCAGATGACAATCCTTCTTCACCACTAGCCAGTAAGGAAAAATCATTGAGGTTTTATTATTTTTATCTTAAAGAAGCAATTGAAGATAAACAAAGCTTTGATGAGGCTGTAACCGGAATTGTAGATTCAGAGCTCATCCTTTGGTTAAGCTCGTCACATGGGGTTATTGTTGAGGAGAAACCGTCTGCTACCTTTGACGATCAGTCTTTGAAAATTTTAATCGACACCCTTACTTCAGACTTTTATGTAGAGCCATCTTTTTACATTGGACAACTTCAAAAAAATGATCAACAGCTGAGACTAAAATTTTCACTAGAACAGCAGTGTTTTCAAGTCTTTCATCAATCTTCACAACGTGAAAAGGTTAGTAACTTTTACGAAGCGCTCCCGCTTATCATTTTACATACACAAGGAAAAGTAAATAAACAGCTTTTATCTAATCATCTTATTGAAGCACTAGAAGATAAAGAGCTATTACATACGATAGAGGCTTTTCTTCAATCAAATTTGAATGCCTCATCAACAGCCAAACGACTGTATATACATCGAAACAGCCTTCAATACCGTTTGGAAAAGCTATTAGAGAATACGGGATTAGATATACGAACCTTCTCAAATGCAGCTTTTATCAATTTAGCCATCACAATCAATAGACATTTGTAAACGTGAAAATATATAGCTTTTTGGATCTTCACGTAAACACTCTATAACGGAAAGAAACAGAAGTCTATCAAGTTGCACAAAAACACCCTCCATATTTTCGTGCAACTTGTACGTTTACTTCAAACTATGAAATCCCTTACAATGAAACCAAGTTAAACGTTTTCAAAAATTAGGGGGAATAAAAAATGGCAGAATTACAACTTAACAATATTTATAAAATTTATGATAATAAAGTAACAGCTGTAGAAGATTTTAACCTTCATATTCAAGATAAAGAATTTATCGTATTCGTTGGTCCATCTGGTTGTGGTAAGTCTACTACACTTCGTATGGTTGCTGGTCTTGAAGAAATTTCAAAAGGTGACTTCTTAATCGACGGAAAGCGCATGAACGACGTTGCTCCAAAAGACCGTGATATCGCGATGGTTTTCCAAAACTACGCTCTTTATCCACATATGAACGTTTATGATAATATGGCGTTTGGACTAAAGCTTCGTAAATTACCAAAAGACGAAATCGAGCGTCGTGTAACAGAAGCTGCTAAGATTCTTGGTCTTGAGCAATATTTACAACGTAAACCAAAAGCATTATCAGGGGGTCAGCGTCAGCGTGTTGCATTAGGTCGTGCAATCGTTCGTGATGCTAAAGTATTCTTAATGGATGAGCCTTTATCTAACCTTGATGCTAAGCTTCGTGTAGCAATGCGTGCTGAGATTACAAAATTACACCAACGCTTACAAACAACAACAATTTACGTAACACATGACCAAACAGAAGCAATGACAATGGCAACACGTCTAGTTGTTCTTAAAGACGGTATCATTCAGCAGGTTGGTTCTCCAAAAGAAGTATATGACAAGCCTGAGAATGCATTCGTAGGTGGATTCATTGGATCACCAGCAATGAACTTCTTCAAAGGAACGTTATCTGATGGTTCATTCTCATTCGGTACAACTTCTGTTACTGTTCCAGAAGGCAAAATGAAATATCTTCGTGAACAAGGCTATGTAAACAAAGAAATTCTTCTTGGAGTACGTCCTGAAGAAATCCATGATGAGCCAGTATTCATTGAGGCTTCTATTGGAACTAAAATCACTGCAAATATTGAAGTGGCTGAGCTTATGGGTGCAGAAACAATGCTTTACTCTGAAATTGACGGTCAAACATTTGTAGCACGTGTTGATTCACGTACAGACGTAAAACCAGGTCAATCTTTAGAATTAGCTCTTGATATGAACAAAGCTCACTTCTTCGATGTTGAATCTGAGTTAAGAATCCGTCCTGCTGGCGAGCAATAATAAAAAAAAGAAGAGTGATGTCCTTTATTTAGGACATTGCTCTTTTTGCTATTTTAGTGTTATCTTTGCAAAATGTTAATTCAAATGAAAAGGATGAGACTCCTATTTATAAATACTAGTGCACCTGCCTAGTCATTCCCCGCAGGTTGATACGCAAAGAATATTCCTAGAACACCTGCAAAAAAGCGAATACGATAAGAGAATAGAACAATTTATTTAGTTCTAACTCATCGTCCCCCTCACTCACTGTTCATGGAATGATTTTGTTTCTTCATGCTGACAGGAATGACAGTATAGAACATGTAGACATTCATGATTTTCAAGAGAATTGATTTCCCCATCATATAATTTCATGATATCTATATCCATATAAGCACTATAATCATCAAAGTAATCCGTTAACTTTCCTCTGTCTTCCATAATTGTGTGGCAATTCGAGCATTGAATGGTTTGTTCTACAAAGCCATTACATAACGGACATTGCTCCATCCCATCAACTCCTTTCAATAATCATAAATAGATTTCCTCATCGTTTAAACATTTATGTAAAGGGCAAGCTAAACTACATAAGGAAGCTTTCTCACTTATTTCACACAAGAATTTCACGACTGAAAAATTTACCATAAAAAATGTGTATATAAACAAAAAAAAGAACCATAATACTTAGTAACAACAACGCAACAACGAAACATCACTTCCAACAAATTAATGGGTTACGCCGAGTAAGGCGGTGAAAACAAATCAGTTTTCATAAGTTTGGTGCAACTCCAACTAACCCAACCAATAAAACTATTATGAGGAGATGAATGTCAGATGGCACAAAACAGCACAAACAACAGCAATTCGTCTAATCAACTAGTAGTACCAGGAGCAGCTCAAGCAATTGATCAAATGAAGTATGAGATCGCTTCTGAATTCGGAGTTAACCTTGGTGGAGAAACTACTTCACGCGCTAACGGTTCAGTAGGTGGAGAAATCACTAAGCGTTTAGTATCAATGGCTCAACAATCTATGAGCGGTTATACTCAACAATAACAATTAAATATAATTGGCTAAGAGACTGGCACTTTTGTGCCAGTCTTTTTCATATGTTAGAAAAAAAAATTACTCAAATACACCCCGACTTTACTTACACACACTCTTACAATGAATAAGACAAGATGATAAAACCATATAGTGAAATAGGAATGCCTTTTTACTTTTTAGATGAAGCTATGCAAAGGAGCGAAAATCTATGGTTGATGCAATTGATTGGAAGCAAGTTACCTTTGTAGGATATACCCTATTCCATGAGTATGTTGTCTATATTAGATTCCCACAAGTATATTATTGGGAAATGGAGAAGAAAAAGTACTTATAGCCGTTTAAGGACACAGACATTCATCTATAGTTCACTAAAACAAGCCAAATAAAAAGATTGTAGGTAATCTTGATTAAGATTCGAGTTTGCTTACAATCTTTTATTTTTCCATTTTCCAGTAAATCAAGTAAGATAGAGGATACGAGGTGATGATAATGAAGATCGCATTATTTGGAGCAACTGGTAGAGTCGGTAATGAATTAGTAAAGCTCTTATTACAAGAAAACCATGAGGTACGCATTCTCGTTCGGCAGCCTAATAAGGTGCAGTTACATTCTCAGAAATTAAGGATACTTAGTGGAAATGCAAGAAATAAAGAAGATGTTGAACGAGTCATTAGTGGCTGTGATGTCGTGATAAGTGCTTTAAATACAGATGGTGATGACACCCTTTCAATAGCTACTCCACTCATCATACAAACAATGGAAACGTACAAAATCCATCGAATTCTTACGATTGGCACTGCAGGTATTCTCCAATCACGCACTCAACCTGAGGTCTTTCGTTTTCAATCCGATGAATCAAGAAGAAGAACGACGAGAGCAGCTGAGGAGCATCTAAAGGCCTATCTTTCTCTTCAAGCAAGTAAGCTTGCGTGGACCATCATCTGTCCTACATATCTACCTGATGGTAACCTAACAAAAAACTACAGATATTGTGCAGACTACCTACCTGAAAACGGTAGAGAAATATCTGTACAAGACACTGCTCATTTTACTTTAACTCAGCTAAAAAACCATGAATTTCTTCATAAGCGCGTAGGAATTTGTTATTAGTATATATTGGAGATTCCTATCCCTTTTGCATTCTGCATACCATTAAATATGAAAAATTCACCCTAAGAAGACAAGGCTCTTTCTTCATTTACTCACGAAGAAAGAACCTTGTCTTTATTTTAGCTATAAAACCAGCATTAGTCTTCAACTGTAACTGCTGTACCATACGCAATGATTTCTGACGCATTTTGCATAACAGCAGATGATTCTAGACGCATTGCGACAATAGCATTTGCACCCTTCGCTTTTGCATCCTCAACCATTCGTCCAATTGCTTTTTGTCTAGCCTCTTCCATCATTTCAGTGTATTCCTTTAACTCTCCACCGACAATTGTTTTTAATCCAGCCATGATATCTTTCCCAATATTTTTCGACTGAACCGTACTCCCTCTTACAAAGCCTTTATACTCCTTTGTTTCTTTACCAGGTACTGTTTCAGTAGTCACGATAATCATTCTTATCATCCTCCTTTTTTTCATCCATTCTTAGTTTAATAAACACAACGAGTAATATGATTAATGATAAAAAATAAACAAGAAAAAGTCCTATTGCAATTGTTATGTTTATAAACAAGAATACGATACCTAAAATTTGTGTAAAGACCGCTGTAATCATACTTAAGTACTTTACTTTTTCCATCTTCAACTTCCTTTCTCTACCACTATCTTAACTATACCTTTTTCTTTTTCAAAATAGAATCATTTTTGAAAACAATTACATAAGTTCTCTTCGTATAGGTATCTTGGACTACCATACAGGACTTTTCTATCATTTATCCCTTTAATAAGTTTGTAAAAGATGAATGTGAGGTATCTAACCATTAACAATAACGAAGACAAAAAAATTGCTTTGGAGGATGTTAAAAATGGACAACAAATTAACGTTTCAATTAAAAGTCGAATCTCAATTACGTATCGATCAGGTGATCAAAATAAACCAACTATCTAAATCATATGATGGGAAAATTTCCTTACTAACAAAAAATAACAGTATTATCAATACAGCAAACCTACCTTCTTTAATTACGTATTTATTAACGGTAAAAAATGGACATGTACTAAATATCAATATTGAAGGACCATTTCCACAACTAAAGCAATATGATTTAGAGCAAATTTGCTCATCTGCAGTAGTCAGAAAATCTCATCCAGCATTACAACCAGCCATGAAAGTAAAAATTCAATAATTTATTTAAAATGAAAGGCGGTGATTTCCATGGTAAGAACAATTTTTATGGTTGTAGGAGCGATTGTCGTAATCGGATTTTTACTAAATTTAATTTTTTAATAGGAGCAGCTATAGGGAGGAGAGAGAAAATTGTCTGAACACAAACGAGTGAACGAGGAGCAAAAAGAAAAAACTAGATCACGTCCAAGCTTGATTGGAGCAACATTAATTAAATATGTTACCTATTTAATCATCTTCTTTGCAGTCATTTGGTTTTTGATCCGTTATATTATTCCGTTATTCGATTAATCTAACGAATGCTTAAATTCAAGTGCCTTGTTCCACTCTGAAGGTCTTTCGACATCGAGAAGCTAGGCATAGACAGATTTTTCACCATCTTACATTCTTGTATCTACATTAAACTTAATTTCTTGCCTCCATCCCTTGAGCTGACAGTGTCAGCTTTTTTTTTATTAGTCTTACTTTCACTTATATAGTGTGTTGCAAGATCTTTCGTTGTTAAAAAATACTTGTTACAAAAATGAAAGATTAGACTTGTCTAAAAAGGGAAAGAGAAAAGTAACCTTAAATTGAAAGGATGATCCCTATGAAAGCATTTCAACATCTCATTATAGCCTATGATGGTACGAAGGATAGTAAACATGCACTTGACCTTGGTATTTCAATGAGTAAACAGCTACAATCAAGATTATCTGTCGTAAACATACAAAAAGAGGGCGGAATTTCTCATGATCTAACAGATACAGATCGTTCCGGGATTGTACCACCTAAAACACCTTATGTTGGTACAATGAATAACTATCCAGTCGTGCCAGTAGCAGTTCAGCAGGAACCACCGAGTGAACATCCAGAATATACGGAGCAAGAGATGGCTTTAAAAAATGAGGTAAATCGTATTTTAGCTGATCAACATGTTGATGCAAATGTCGAGATAGTATATGGTGAACCCTCAGACGAAATTGTACAATATGCACAAGAGCATGACGGAGATCTTATTGTGATCGGAAGTCGCGATATTAGCGGATTAAAACGACTTATTTTTGGTAGTGTTAGCGAAAAGGTATCACATCGTTCAACCATTCCCGTTTTAATTGCGAAATAAATTGCGGAAAGGCTGGGACAACATAAAGAATCACGTACTGTCTCAACCTCTTTAGTGTAAATGACGATTTATATAAGGCTGGATTCGATTTAAAAGTGCCACGTGTCGGATTATTCTAGGCAAGGTCTTTCCAAGTAAAGAGTGAAAGTCACTCTTTTTTAAAATATACTTAAAAACGGCAGACAAGTTCGTAATATTTCGAGCCTGTCTGCCGTGTTAGTATCCTATTTCCCCTTCATTCACACTCCTAAAGGAACTCTCCTCCAGCTTCCTGCTTCTGTTATATCCACTGCTCCTTCTGCAGCATAGCCTTCACAAATGAAGCCTGGTATTTCAGCACCATTATCTAATTCAATTTTCCCCAGTCCTAATGGGGCAGGAATGCTTTTTGCGAATGAACCAAATGAGGAGATTGGCATTTCCCAAATTTCAAGCTCTATTGCTTTTCCACCTGAATGCTTTCTGATTAAACCCGGTTTTTGAGGTTCCGTTGCTAATTTTATAAACTGATATTTTTCAGCTGTTACAGCTTCTCTAATAAACGTTGCCCCATGCTCGAGCATTTGTTTCTCTAATGGAAAGCCTCTCATATGCAAGCCACATACTGCTACTAGTGTTGTAGCCTCTTTAGAATCATTCGTTAAGAACTGTTTACAGGCTTCTGCAAGTAAACCTTCTCCTTGTGATAAAGCGAAGAAAGTAATGCCAAAAGGCAGATTTTCAGAGGCGTTACCTGCTTGCACAGCAACCGCGCTTAAGTCTAATAAATTGCAATGATTTGTATATAATCCCAGCTTACTATTAGTCTGAATCGGATCTTCAAAGACTTGTTCACGCGTCCAGGTTCCCCCAGCAGTTGGTGTAACAAGCACAGCATTCTTTAAAATACGGGATGCTTTTCGTTTAAATTCTTGAAGCTTATGCATAGATTGAAACACAGACGCTGCATCATACTTTGATTGGCAACCAGAACGAAGGATTTTTTCTGTAACAGGAAATGATGCTCCAGGATGCTCATCAATAAAGCCACCCAATTCAGCCCAACGTTCGGCTATAAAAGGTCCATCGTAAAGAATCGCCGCTGCTTCAGCAAAGAATTGATAATCGATATACTCAATTGGAATATTAAGTCGCTGAATCCGTTGTACTGCTTGATTCCAAGCTTGCTTATATTCCTGCGCATATGGACCATAAAATGGGAGATCATTATCCGGTAGACAGATTTTTTTTGGTAATTCCCTCTTTGGTCGTGCGAGATCACGAGACCAACGGTCCTTTTCATCATATCCTCTAACAATTGTATCTACTTGATACGCATCCTCTAGATTATGCGAAAAGACAGTCACACAATCCAGACTAGCACATGCTGGTACCACTCCTAAAGTAGACCATGCGCCTAAGCTTGGCTTTAACCCTACTAGATTATTGAGAGCAGCCGGTACCCTTCCTGAACCAGCTGTATCAGTACCTAACGAAAAAGCAGCTTGCCCTCTTGCTACTGAAACAGCCGAACCTGAGCTTGATCCACCACTAATAAGCTCTGGGCGAAGAGAATTATGTGTTTCTCCATATGGACTTCGCGTTCCAACAAGCCCTGTTGCAAATTGGTCTAAATTTGTTTTTCCTATAGGGATAGCTCCAGCATTTACTAACCTTTCCACTACAGTCGCATGCTCTGAAGGTATATACTGATATTCAGCACACCCTGCTGTAGTAGGCATATGAGCTAGATCTATATTATCTTTAATGGCAAAAGGAACGCCCCATAATGGTGAAGAATGAAAATCTATTGTACTAAGACGATCAAGATAAGGCTGAATGTGGTCCATGTTCGGAGCTATAATCCAGATGTTCTTTTCTTCGTCTTCTTTTGCACGTTGAATAATAACTTCCATCACCTCATTGGGTGTTAAAACGTTGGCTTCGTATTTTTCACGTAACCAATTTACCGTGAGCTTTAAAGGAATTTCGATCGACTTCATTGGACCACACCTACCTTCTCTTCTTCAAAGATACTAACGATTAATTGGCCTGCATGGACAGAATCTCCTGGTTTTACATAAACCTCGGCTATTTTCCCATTACAAGGAGACAGTTGTGGGAATTCCATTTTCATACTTTCTTCTATTATAAGGACATCACCTTGTTTCACTTGCTGTCCTGGTGAAACAAGTACCTTCCATATACTACCTGGCATTGAACAGGTTATCGGCTGTGAACCTTCGGGGATAACATCCTCTTCCGTTGCTCCCAAAGAATCTTCTTCTGACACATGTTCTTCTATTCCTTGTTCTTTCCATCTTTCACGTTCTGCATGAAAAGCAGCTTGTTGGCGTTGCTTGAACAGTTCTGCACTTTCTTTTATTTCATCATTGAATTTTAAATATTCCCCAAGATCAAAGGTTGTTTCTGTAATATCAACTTCAAAACGACCACGCAACACATCTTCTCTAAGCTGTAGTAATTCATCTGCTTCAACCGGATAAAATTGAATTTGGTCAAAGAATCTTAGTAACCATGGTTTCCCTTTTTCAAAGCTTTCCGTCGAACGAAGCTTATTCCACATTTGAATCGTACGACCGACAAATTGATACCCACCAGGTCCTTCCATACCGTACACACACATATAGGCTCCACCAATTCCAACTGCGTTCTCAGGTGTCCATGTTCTAGCTGGGTTATACTTTGTAGTAACTAAACGATGACGTGGATCCATTGGCGTTGCTACTGGTGCACCTAAATAAACATCACCTAAACCAAGGACTAAATAATTCGCGTCAAAAACCACTTTTTTTACATCTTCAATACTTTCCAATCCGTTGATACGACGGATAAATTCTAAGTTATCCGGACACCATGGTGCATCTGGACGTACATTTTGCTGATAACGCTCTGTTGCCAATTGAACGGAAGGGTCATTCCAAGATAAGGGTAGCCTCACAATTCGTGAAGGCACTTGAATCGATTCTAGCGGTGGCAGGCCCCGATCGATTTCTACAACTTTATCTGCCGCTTCCTTCACCGTTAGTTTAGAAGCATCAATATGAATTTGTAACGAACGAATTCCTGGTGTCAGATCTAAAACAGGAAAGTCATCATTTTTCTCTATCGCATCCATAAGGACATGTGCTTGGAAGCGAAGTAATAAATCCAGCTCCATATCTCCATATTCAATCAACAAATTTTCATCCCCACTACAACGAATTGTCATAGGGATTTGACGATTTGTTACGGTCTTTAGCACAGGGTATGCAGCTGTTATCTCTTCAGTAGGGTCCGTTAGTTCAGCTTCTCTTACGTGAGAAAAATCACCTTCTCCAATTGCTTGTAGGTTAGCCTCCTGAAGCTTACGCAAACGTTCAGCTTCTTCTAGAGTGATCAATTGAAACTGAACCGTATCACCGGGATGTAACTGACCTATTTTCCAAAACTCAGCTGATGCAGTAGTAACAGGACAGACAAATCCACCAAGACTAGGACCATCTGGACCAAGTAAAATAGGCATATCCCCTGTTAAATCCAGAGTTCCAATTGCATATGCATTGTCATGGATATTAGAAGGGTGTAGACCGGCTTCCCCTCCATCCTCTCGAGTCCAGAGCGGCTTTGGACCAACTAACCGGACTCCTGTTCGAGAGCTATTAAAATGAATTTCCCACTTTGTTTCAGTAAGCTGTGTTAAATAATCAGGCTGTAAAAACTCTTCGGTACAATGAGGACCTGGAATGACACCAATTGTCCACGTATTTGCAACCTTAGGCTGATGTTGTTTTGGAAGTTCATGTGTAGGTGGGATCACATCGTTTCGTACCGATAAGACATCGCCCGTTCGAAGAGCTCTTCCACCATGTCCACCAAAATTCCCAAGAGTAAATGTTGAGGAACTTCCTAAAATTCTCGGCATATCAAAACCACCTGAAATTAAGAGATATGCTCTCATTCCTACTTTTGCTTCTCCAAAAGTTATTACTTGACCCTTTTTCGCAAGGATTGGACAATACAACGGAACCCTTTCACCATCAACCTTCGCATCCATATCTGCTCCAGTTAGACAAAACCACATATCATTTCGAAATTGATAAGAGCCCCCTCTTAACGTAAGTTCCAAGCCAGGGGCATCTTCGCTATTTCCCAAAAGCTTATTGCCAATCCTAAAGGAAAGTGGATCCATTGGCCCACAAGGAGGTACCCCTACATCCCAGTGTCCTTTTCGCCCTGGCCAATCTTGTACTGTTGTTTGAATTCCACCATCTAGTACTTCAATTGCATTTTCAACTGTCTCAAAGTGGTTTAACATTCTCGTGTAAACATTTCCTTGTACGCAATCCTCTTCATGCAGCAATGCTTGTAAATAGTGAAGATTCGTTGTAATTCCATACATACGCGTTTCACTCAAGGCTATTAGTAGCTTGCTAATAGCCTCCTGTCTATCTTTCCCATGAACAATGATTTTTGCAAGCATTGGATCATAAAGAGAGGTTACGGTTAGTCCATCACGTACCCATGTTTCATTACGTGAAAGATGAGAGAGAATGACTTGATCTAACTGACCAGCACTAGGGCGGAAATCATGAAAACAATCTTCTGCATAGATGCGTGCTTGGATGCTATGACCTACTGGTTTAGCAATGAGTGTGAGTAGATCCTTTAACTCATTTGCCGATTCTTTAACCATCCACTCTACTAAGTCAATCCCTAACACTTCTTCCGTTACTCCGTGCTCAACCTGTAAGCGAGTATTAACTTCAAGAAAATAAAACTCAGTGGTTTCGGGATCATATAAAAACTCAACTGTACCGGCGCTACGATACCCCACTTCTTCTGCTAAGCTCTTTGCAGCTGCATACATCTTTTGGCGCACATCCTCAAGTAGGTTTGGTGCTGGGCTTTCTTCAATAACCTTTTGGTTCCGACGTTGAATCGAGCAATCTCGTTCACCAAGAGTCACGACTTCCCCAAAGCGATTCCCAAAAATTTGAACCTCTACATGTCGTGCTTTTGCAATATATTTTTCTAGAAACAAGCCAGCATTATTAAAATTTGTTTGCGCTAGATGACGAACTCCATCGTATGCTGCACGAAGTTCTTCCCCACTGTTACACACACGCATCCCAATACCGCCACCACCAGCCGTACTTTTTAAAATCACAGGGTAGCCTATTTCTTTTGCATACTCTAAAGCTGTATCAAGAGAGTCTATCAAATTTGTACCAGATAACATGGGCACACCCGCTTTTTCAGCAATTTCCCTCGCAGAGTGCTTAAGACCGAACATCTCCATTTGTTCAGGATCTGGTCCGATAAAAACGATTCCCTTTTCTTGACAGGCACGAGCAAAATCAGCATTTTCACTCAAAAATCCATAGCCAGGATGGATCGCATCAGCACCTGCTTCTATAGCTGTTTTCAAAATAAGATCGGCATGTAAGTAACTATCCTTAGCTGCTCCCTCTCCGATAAGGATTGCCTCATTTGCATGATCAACATGTAAGCTGTCTTGGTCTGCTTTCGTATACACAGCAATAGACTGGATACCTAACTTTTTTAACGTTCGTTCAATTCTGACTGCAATGGCCCCTCGATTGGCAATAAGTACTTTTTTAAACATAACCATCTCTCCTACTCTTCTAGTCTCTGATGCTCTTTCTCTTAAACCAATTCTCTTATTGATTCCAAATGAGTACACGTATTGGTGTTGGATGATAAGCGTTACATGGATTGTTTAATTGTGGACAATTACTAATTAA
Source organism: Bacillus weihaiensis (assembly GCF_001889165.1). Lineage (GTDB taxonomy): Bacteria > Bacillota > Bacilli > Bacillales > Bacillaceae > Metabacillus > Metabacillus weihaiensis. The sequence continues at coordinate 3,343,242 of NZ_CP016020.1, forward strand.
TGCGACTGTTTTAACAATAGACTGTACTTCTACATAGCGGCCAGGTGCTGATACACCGTCCGCAAAGGTTAACCCACCATCTTTAGTAACCGGTACATTCATAAAGAAATTGATATTAGGTGCTAAGTCCCTCTTTGTATAGGTTTCACCATATTTAGAGAGCTGAAGCATAAAGGTATCTCTGCAATTATGCATTGGGAGTGTATCATGCGAGTAACGAACGGTATTACTTTGTGCTGAACAAGCTCCTCCTAATGTGTCATGTCGTCCACACGTATCGGCAACAATTTTAAGAAGCTCTTTATTTGATTCTGAACGTAGGATCGTACCTGATGATAGGTAGATATTTTTTTGCCCAGCCATTGTCGCGACGGCACTATAATGATCTTCTGGATCATCTGCATGGTAAAATAATGTATCCGCCGCTTGATTCCCCTCTAAATCCACAATTCTTAACACCTGACCAGGCAATAATTCATGCATCCACCCTTCACCTGCTGGAATTACTCGATCATAAATAGCCTCCTCAAGCTTTCGAGAACTTTCTACATAATTTAAAACCGCCATGGTTCCATCCTCCTTTTAATGTCATTAAATATATGGTTAATTGAACACAACTGATTTTTTAGAAGCTCCTCGTAATCTGTGATATTCCCAAGTATTTTCGAATGCTCTCCTGTTTTCGGGACGGAAGGACACACACACATCATCCTCACTCACTGGTTCTGCATCAAACACTTCTATTTGTACCGGAACTGATGGATATTCATCTCTTGAATCTAGCGGGTTAGGCGTGTTAGAAAAAACAAACAAGGTATCCAATTCCGTTCGTAATGTAACAGCGTCCCCTTCTTGGCAATGATTTTCATCAAAATGCATATCTCCATCTTCATCACAGTACACTTTTGAAAATAAATTTAGGACCGGAACCATATCTCGAACACCTAAACCATTTCGAACTAACTCTATTGCAAAATTCTCTTCCCCACTTCTTAACCAATTATTTCGGTGTTCTTGATAGGTTGTTTTTCCGTACTTTTCATCCGTTATGCTTCGTGAGGTATATCCTGATATACTGTCATGCCAGCCAAGATTATCATCCACAATACTCGCTAATACTCGACCATGATCACTCATAAGCACATGCCCTTTTGATAAATGAGAAGTATGCTGAGCTTTTAATGTATCAGGCATGTTATATCGCTCTGTTAAGTTGTTGGCATGATACATAATCGTTGAAAGGTTTGCTCCCTTTCCTAAAGCTGTAAACGTAATAAGCTTTCCCGTGCCAATCGTTCCGGACCATTTCCCTCCTGCAGGAATTGTTTTCGTCCATATACTTGTTTTCATTAAAAATTCCCCCTTTAATTATGAAAAGCGCAGGCTCCTAAAGCTAAGTAATAAAACGAAGTACACAATTTAAAAAAGAAAAAAGCCTGAGAGACTTTATATCGTCTCCCAGGCTTTTATCCCTCCGTGTATATAGCGAATTCGCTATACGCTCTCTCTCGGACCAGACTTGGTAGGACAAACAACCAACGGAACCCTAGACAGCTTTTTTCTTCTCATAAGAGAATTAATATTCTGTTTATTCTGTAAATTAATTTTATCTGATTAATCGTGACAATCCAAATAGTGTGTAAGATTTTCTTCCATGTTTTTTTATCGATTATCTAAAATGATCTCTCTATCTTGAATAGTTGCTAGAGGTTTTTTTAGCACGAACTTTCGAATTCCGATATAAATGATACCCATTATAATCCATCCGGTCCCAATAATTAGTGTTTTAGGTTCTAGTAATGTTAATAACCATCCAATAAAGCATGCTCCTATTAAAGGAAAAATTAAATAGAGAAAGGTTTCTTTTGGAGACCGTTTTTTCTTCTTGATGTAATAGTGTGAAATAACAGAAAGATTAACGAACGTAAATGCTGTTAAAGCACCGAAGCTGACAAACGTAACAGCCATATCTAAGTCAATTAAGATAGAAGTAAAAGTGATCACCGTGACAAAAAGAATATTAATGACAGGTGTTTTATATTTAGGGTGTAAATAACTAAAAACCTTCGGAGGTAGAATTGATTCTCTCCCTAGGGCAAATAAAAATCGAGTGACACTTGTAACCGAAGAAACACCTTGAGTAAAAGTAGCTACGATTAAAACAGTTGTGAAAAGAGCACTTAATGCATTCCCTCCTACCATCTGAATCAGTTCAAACGAAGCTGTATCAATATGAACAAAAGAAAAAGTAGGGTATGCTACTTGAGTTAAATAGGAGATGGAAATATATAGCACAGCTGCAATTGTAACAATTAAAAAGATGGCTTTTGGTATTGTTTTACGAGGATTTACTGTTTCCTCTGCCATTGTTGTAACAGCATCAAATCCTAAAAAACAAAAGCAAATTAAAGCAGCACCAGAAAAGATGGTAGAAAGTGAAAAATCACTTGAAAAGAAAGGCTGGAAAGAAAGTAATGTTAGCCCATTTCCCCCAGATACTATATCCTTTGCAACAAAGGCACAGAAGAATAAAATGAAGATGACTTGAATAATAACTGAAAATCCACTCACTCTTGCAACCGATTTAATTCCTATTATATTGACGAAAGCTAAAATAACATTTAACAAAATGATCCAAACAAAAACAGGAATACTAGGAAACTGTGCATTTAAAAATAGTCCGAATGTTAAACACGCAATAATCGGTGAAACAATGTAATCGAGTAATAAAGCCCAGCCCACAACAAAACCGACTTTTGGATTAATTGCTTTTTTTGTATACGTATAGGCAGAACCAGAAATTGGGTATGCCTTCACCATCCGACTATAGCTATATGCTGTAAAAAAAATTGCAACAAAAGCCACGACGTATGCTGCAGCAAGCATCCCCCCTGCTGCTTCAAAGGCAACTCCATATACCGTAAAGAAAATCATCGGTGTCATCCATGCAAGCCCTAAAAACACAACTCCAAAAAGATTTAAAGATTTTTTAAATTCTTTCGCTGATTGCGCCATTTTCAAACCTCTCTCCTCATTTTTTTATTATTTATTGATTATTCAGAATTCTTAAGGTGTAAAAAAGGAAGAAAATAAAAAGCCTAGGAGAGGTTAATCTCCCAGGCTTTTTTCCTTCCGTGTATATAGCGGAGTGCTGCTATACGCTCTCTCTCGGACCAGACTTGGTAGGACAAACAACCAACGGAACCCTAGACAGCTTTTTTCGTTCTCATTATATAGAGAACCTTTATGGAGTTTTCAAGAAGTGTACTCTGATAATGTAAAGTATATAAGGCTAAAACAAAGGGTTCAACCAACATGTAACAAAACCTAACATGATTCTTTCACCTTTTGATCAAGCGGATAATCACGTTCATTCTAGTCGTCCTGCTTCATTCGCTGCGTATTCTTTTTATTATCCTAAACCATTCCATAAATCAGCCGATATACCTAGTAAATACATTTGATATAAAAGGGGTATGAATGAATGGGAATGTTTTCTTTCAAAAAAGATAAAAGCCATGCTAGCACATCAACAGTCCTTTCTACACAAGTAGAAGATGTAACACTCGAAATGAATGAAACTGATTTAAAAACACAAATACACATGATAAACCTTTCGACTCATGACCTTTCAATAGCCTTATCCTTAAAGCCTATAATTGAAGAAAACATCGAGGAAATTGTAGAGGCATTTTATGGGGCATTCGAAGCACAAGATGCTTTAATTTCAATTATTAATGAGCATAGCTCCGTTGACAAATTAAAAGGAACCCTAAAAGTACACATCTTAAATATGTTCAGTGGAAAGCTAACCGATCAAGATGTAGCTCGTATGAGAAGAATCGCTCACATTCATGTAAAAATAGGATTAGAAGCAAAATGGTATATGGCTGCATTCCAACAACTATTCGCTTCAATTATTGACATTGCTGATAAGCAAGTAACAACTAAGCAAGAGCTACTTACTGTCGTTCAAAGTGTTAATAAACTATTCAATTTCGAACAACAAATCGTTCTTGAGGCTTATGATAATGAATATGCTGCAGTTCGTGAAGAAGCAGAAGCAAAAAAAGAGCAAATTCGATATCAAGTGAGCGAGCTAGCAAACCAGCTTGCTGAAGCGAGTGATCAAACAAACGCTTCGATCCAAGAAATTCTTGCTCAATCCAGAGAAATTGCCTCTTACCCCATTGGCAGATATGAAGTTGCAGCAACTGCTGAAAAACAAGCACAAAATGGTAAGAATGATTTGGAGCAACAAAACGAACTAATGACCTTTATTGAAAAAAGTACGGTTGAAATCTTAGCTCAAATGACGTCACTTGAGCAGACATCAGAAAAAATTAATCACGTCGTTTCCATTGTGACCTCCATTGCCGAACAAACAAATTTACTTGCTCTTAACGCAGCAATTGAATCAGCACGAGCTGGAGAGTACGGAAAAGGCTTTGCCGTTGTAGCTAGTGAAGTTCGAAAGCTTGCTGAGGAAACAAAAAATTCTGTTCAAGGGGTTTCTAGCTTAATTTCAAATATTCATACACAAATCGATAGCATGTCAACTTCCATCAATCACGTGGCCGATTTAACAACAAAGGGCACTTCCAAAATGACAGAAATGAATACATTCTTTGATTCGATCGTCGACATTATGAATAATAATAAACAACAAAGTGAACAAGCCAAAACAGACTTAACACATTTCACAGGTGTAATTGACAATGTATCCAGAGCTATGGCACAAATTGCGGACACAACTGACCACCTAAAGGATATGTCCAAAACCATTTAATTTAAGTTAGGCTATTTAAAGACACAGCTAAAAACCCGGACTCATTTATACCTCTGTAGGAGCGAAGAGGTATAAATGATCGTTCGGTTTTTTTATTCGGCGAGAAAAATGAGTGGCCAGCTTGAGCTGAAAAATGAGTGAAAACCTCGTAAAATAGTGAACAAATTAGTGCTCGTTCTTTTTAGCCTTTTTTGCTTATTTCTTATAGAAATGTAGTGACCTATTTCGTTTTAGTTCAGAAACTTGGTCTAAATAGGACAACTTTTCGTTCTATTCACGAGTTTTGAAGTCAAGTTTGCGAACTTTAGTGCTTTGCCTACGGATGTAAGGACTCTATTCGCGATTTTCGGGGCTCTATCCGCGATTACGGGCTCTCTTTCCGCGATTATTGCCTCTCTTTCCGCGATTATTGCCCCTCTATCCGCGATTATCGCCTCTCTATCCGCGATTCGGGAAAATGCGACAATCTTTTTAAAATTTCACGTAATTTTCATGACACTACGTACTGCACTCACCTACTTGACTTCGCTTTGCTACGATACCGCAGGATCCGGAGAATTTACTTAAGATTTCGAGGCTCTCTTCACAATTTGAGGTTTCTCTCTCTGAATTTTGTACTTTTACCACACTTTCAAGTACACTATTCACGTTTTAGCTGCTCTTTCGCGATTCCGCCCTCTCTTTCCGCGATTCCATCACCCCTTTCCGCGATTCCATCACCCCTTTCCGCGATTCCATCACCCCTTTCCGCGATTCCACCACCTCTTTCCGCGATTCCGCCCTCTCTTTCCGCGATTCCATCACCCCTTTCCGCGATTCCACCACCCCTTTCCGCGATTCCACCACCTCTTTCCGCGATTCCATCACCCCTTTCCGCGATTCCACCACCTCTTTCCGCGATTCCACCACCTCTTTCCGCGATTCCATCACCCCTTTCCGCGATTCCACCACCTCTTTCCGCGATTTTAAAAAATACGACAATCATTTTAAAATTTCACACCCCTCCATTACAATGCTCCCTCCTAATCATCACACCCCAGCTCTCACCCACGTTCTATTTCCATCGCCATTAAATATACTAGGAAAATAACCAAATCGTATCTATACAGTATTGTCTAGCTACGATTAAAAGTAATTGACATCTAATAGTAGATTGATATAATACTTTTATACAGAAAAGCAAAAAAGCGTTGAAGTTATAAAGGGGAAAACAATGAACAGAACAAAACAAATTCATTTTACAGAAGCATTGGTGATTTTAGCACTTATATTAGGCATGATCTTTACAAGCCTATTCGTTTGGAAGGCTGAACCTCATGTTGCCTTATTAGCTTGTATACTAGTTGTTTCATTCATCGGAATAATGAAAGGGTTCAGCTGGAAAGAGTTAGAAGCTAGTCTTGTTAAGGGTGTGCAAAGTGGTGTGCAGCCCATTTTAGTATTATCCCTAATTGGTATATTAATAGGAGCATGGATGAGTAGTGGGACGATCCCGACAATAATGACGTATGCCTTAACCATCATTAACCCAAGCTATCTACTCATCACAGCCCTTTTTTCATGTATGGTAATTTCCTCATTAGTAGGAAGTTCCTTTACGACGGTTAGTACGGTAGGTGTAGCCTTAATGGGAGCAGGAATGGCAGTTGGACTCCCATTAGAATGGGTCGCAGGTGCTGTCATTTCTGGGGCTTGTTTTGGTGACAAGATGTCTCCTATGTCTGATACAACAAATTTCGCCTCAGGTGTCTCCTCAGTAAAGTTATTTACTCATATAAGACATATGGCGAATACCACTGTACCTAGCATGATTATCACGGTTATTATCTTTTTTATAATGGGGCGTTTTGCAGAAATAAATACGGCTTCAATAGATGATACGGCAAATATGATTTCGATTATGAAGGAAAATGTACATGTTCATTTTAGTACATTACTATCTCCTCTACTGGTAATCCTTTTAGCAAGTAGGAAAGTACCGGTTATTCCATCATTAGCTGCCGGGATCATTACTGCTGGTCTTACTGCCTTTCTTATCCAAGGCGTGCAAATTAGCGAATTTCTTCAGATTCTACAAAATGGAACGAGTTTTGCTATTGATCATGAAGTTGTTGCAAATATGCTCAATCGTGGTGGATTACAATCCATGATGTGGTCCATCTCTTTAATTTTGATAGCATTTGCCTTTGGAGGATTACTTGAGGGATTACACATCATTCAAGTTTTATTAAAAGGATTCATTGAACGAATTCACCATAAAGGATCCTTAATTGCCTCAACTGCAGCTTCCTCTATCGGGGTAAATTTATTAACTGGAGAGCAATACTTATCCATCCTTATTCCAGGGCAATCTTTTAAAGAGTTATATGATAAATTACATCTTGATCGAAAATATTTATCACGCACACTAGAAGATGGTGGAACGTTAATTAATCCATTAATTCCATGGGGAGTAAGCGGTGCTTTCTTTGCTCAAACGTTAGGTGTGTCAGTGCTGGAATTCCTACCTTTTGCTTTCTTCCTTTACCTATCACTTCTCTTTACAATTGGGTATGGATTTTTTACAAAACGAGTTTAACTTAATATGAATAGATTTAGCAGAAGACGAGTGAAAAAATTCACTCGTTTTCTTACGATATATCTAGTATTCTAACAACTCTTCTCTTCCTTGATTCGATATATCTAGAAAAAATTCGACAAATACCATCTAATTGTTGCTTAATTTCACCAAGTGCTTTATCATGGTTAATAGACATAATTTACACTACATATTGATTAACAACCACAAGTTAGAACTATATATTGTACCACACGAGAATTAGGTGCCAATTTGGCATAATAGGGAATCTGGTGTAATTCCAGAACTGTCCCCGCAACTGTAAGTGTGACGAACTGAGATTGACCACTGTACTAAGTATGGGAAGGCTCACAGTAGGACGAACACAAGTCAGGAGACCTGCCTATATCTTGATGAAGTTTCAATTTCTTCGGGGACTAAGAAGATGAAACGATATGCACACTGATAGAGTAATAGTTTTATATCCCGCTCATCTTTGTCTGTCGTTTTATCTTTTACGTGCAAGTCTCCTAAAACGTAAATTAACGAGCAGATGGAGGAATAACCTATGGCAACCACAACAACCAATACCCCTATTATTCATGATTCAATTAATGGCGATGAAGCATTTGATGTAAAAAAACTACAATCTTTTTTTCAACAAATTCATACACAATTCCCCTCATTAACTATCGATGACTATGTAGAAAGAATACAAAAAACAATCCAACAAAGAGATACCTATACTTCCGATCAGCTTCTTAATCTTTTCATACTAGAAGGACTAGCTAACATCACTGAGCTTGAACCTGAGTGGACCTATTTTTGTGCACAAATTTACTTATCCAAATTATACAAGGAAGCTTCAGTTAGCCGCGGCTATAGCAAAGAAGACAAATATGGTAGCTTATATTCATTAATTTCGACTCTTGTTGAGAAAGGTCTCTATCATTCAAAATTGCTAGATCAATATAGCAAAGAAGAAATCGATCAAATCGGCACATTTATTGATCCTTCAAGAGACACTTTGTTTACGTATATTGGTCTTAGAACTCTAGCAGATCGTTATCTTACTCGCGACTTCTCTAAGAGATTATATGAGCTGCCACAAGAAAGATTCATTGTAATAGCCATGACATTAATGGCAAATGAAAATAAAGCACACCGCCTAGAGCTTATTAAGCATGCCTATTGGGCAATGAGTAATCTTTATATGACAGTGGCTACACCTACTCTATCAAATGCTGGAAAGCCAGTTGGTCAATTATCTAGCTGCTTTATTGATACTATTGATGATAGTTTACAAGGTATATTCGATAGTAATACAGATATTGCGAATTTATCAAAGTCAGGTGGAGGCATAGGGGCATACTTTGGAAAGATCCGTTCCCGTGGTAGTGATATAAAAGGATTTAAAGGAGTTTCATCTGGTGTCATTCCTTGGATGAAGCAATTAAATAATACAGCTGTTAGTGTTGATCAATTAGGTCAAAGAAAAGGTGCAATTGCCGTTTACTTAGATGTTTGGCATAGAGACATCTTCTCTTTTCTAGATGCGAAGCTAAATAACGGTGACGAAAGAATGCGTACTCACGATTTGTTTACTGGTGTGTGTATTCCAGACGTATTCATGGAACAGGTAGAGGCACGCGGTGATTGGTATTTATTTGACCCACATGAAGTGAGACAAGTGATGGGATATAGCCTAGAAGACTTCTACGATGAAGAAAAAGGGAACGGTAGCTTCCGTCAAAAATATTGGCAATGTGTTGAAAATGAACAGCTTTCAAAAGAAAAAGTACCTGCAATTGACATTATGAAACGCGTCATGATTAGTCAGTTAGAAGCAGGAACTCCATACATGTTTTATCGTGATGAAGTAAACCGAAAAAATCCAAATGCTCATCAAGGGATGATTTATTGCAGCAATTTATGTACCGAAATCACTCAGAACCAAAGTCCAACAACAGTTGAAGAACAATTCACGGAAGACGGGAAAATTATTACCGTAAAAACGCCTGGTGATTTCGTTGTATGTAACCTTTCTTCTATTAATTTAGCAAAAGCAGTCAATGATGAAGTACTTGATAAGCTAATTCCTATTCAAGTAAGAATGCTAGATAATGTTATTGATTTAAATACCATTCCTGTGCTTCAAGCAAAGCTTACAAATGCAAAGTACCGAGCAATCGGCTTAGGAACCTTTGGCTGGCATCACTTACTAGCTTTGAAACAAATAAAATGGGAAAGCGAAGAAGCTATTGAATATGCTGATAAGCTTTATGAACAAATCTCTTATTTAACGATACAAGCGAGCATGGAGCTTTCAAAAGAAAAAGAGGCTTACCCTGTCTTTAAGGATTCAGATTGGGATAATGGGAACTATTTTTCAAAAAGAGAGTATACAACAGCTTCAAGCGAACTAGATTGGGACAAGCTACGAGAGGATGTTAAAGAACATGGAATTCGTAACGGCTATTTAATGGCTGTAGCACCGAATGCTTCTACCTCAATTATTGCTGGTAGTACAGCAAGTATTGACCCAATCTTCCAGAAGGTTTATTCCGAAGAAAAGAAGGATTACAAAATTCCAGTTACAGCACCGGATTTAAATGCTACGACAACTTGGTTTTATAAATCTGCCTACCTTATTGACCAGCATTGGAGCATTAAACAAAATGCTGCAAGACAACGTCATATCGATCAGGCCGTTTCCTTTAATCTCTATGTTCAAAACACGATTAAAGCGAAAGAATTATTAGATCTCCATTTAAGTGCGTGGCATAACGGATTAAAGACATCCTACTATCTTCGCTCCACATCTAGTGAAATTGAGGAATGTGAATCCTGTGCTAGTTAACTAGAGTATAGCTTACAATGTAAATTCATGAGGTTTCTTTGTGCGACCACCACAAAGAAACCGGAGGAGAGAGATCATGACAGAACAATTTTTACATAAAAGAAAACTAATGGATGCTGATGCACCAAACCGGTCCACGGCGATAATTAATGGGTCAAGTTCTAACATTTTAAATTGGGATGACGTTGCTTACTCATGGGCATATCCACGCTACAAAAAAATGCTCGCAAACTTTTGGACCCCTTTCGAAATTAATATGGCTCAGGATATTAAACAATATCCTCAATTGTCTAATGATGAAAAGGATGCCTTCTTAAAAATTATTGGACTCCTTGCACTTCTGGATAGCATTCAAACCGACTATGCAGGTAAAGTCGCTGATTATATAACCGATTCGAGCATTAATGCGCTAATGATCATTCTAGCTCAGCAAGAGGTCATACATAACCACTCCTATTCCTATGTCTTATCTAGTATTGTTCCGAAGCACGTACAAGATGAGGTATTTGAGTATTGGCGTAGTGAGCCTATTTTGCGAAAACGAAACGATTTTGTAACAAACGGATACGAAGACTTTGCCAATGAACCTACCGTTTTGAACTTATTAAAATCGATTGTCTATGACGTTATTTTAGAAGGGTTATTCTTCTATTCTGGCTTTGCCTTCTTTTATAATTTGGCTCGTAATCAAAAAATGGTCGCAACAAGTACAATGATTAACTATATAAACCGGGACGAGCAAATACATGTCGACCTATTTGTTCAAATCTTTAAAGAGGTACTAAGAGAATATCCTGAGTATCACACACCGGAGCTAGCTGAGTTTGTTCATAATACATTCATCCAGGCAGCAGAACTAGAAATAGAGTGGGGCCGTTTAATCATCGGTGATAAGATGGATGGACTAAATATGCAGGATATTGAGGATTATATTAAGTTCTATGCTAATGTTCGAGCAAATCAACTAGGATTTGAACGTCCTTTTGAAGGCTATCGAACAAACCCTCTTAAATGGATTAAAGCCTATGAAGAGGTTGATTTAGGAAAATCAGATTTCTTTGAGCAAAAATCACGACAATACACGAAGGTTAACGCCGTTGATAATGGATTTGATGATCTTTGATCTAGAGAGGGTGACTCAAAAGGTTGTTACATAACGACCCTTTGAGCACTCTTTTTTTATCGCTTTCTGCATTTCTTTATAAGAATGTGCAAACCAAAGAAGCCCCACGTGTTAAATTGAACGTCGAGGTTTGTTGCTATATTGTATTGATTCAAAAGAATATAGTCATCTTTCACACCTAATACCAAGATTAGTAAAAGAGAGAAGATCTACTCCCCCTTTACAGACAGAAGAACCTCGTAACCACGGGAAAAAACCCGTCATCTGAGATTTTCTTTACGCAAGCAACTATCTATTCGAAAACAGCCATTTTAAAAGATAAATTGTATAAAAAAGGCTAATAAGCTCTTAAATCTAGACTTTTAGATCCGCTTTTTTTCATCTGTTTCACTACTATATTTTATATCGTCCTAACCGAAGAAGAGAGCAACAAATTCGTTACTCTCCATCCAAAATAACCTATTTATTTTTCTGTTTTTTCATCCAAGAGAGTCGCTTCAAATATTTCATCATCAGTTTCATTTTTAATACTTTCTTCTATACGGATTCTACCTTTTCCCATAAAGATATCCCTCCTTTTGAAAGCTTACACCTATTATAAATAAGATAAGACTCTATTAACATATAACGAAAGTACTAAAATTGTCTGAAAAATCACTCTTATCCTTTTCTATTCTTTTTCTACATATTTTTACAAGAATTAGTTTACATTCTAATAGATTGTGGTATTAATTAGATATGTAGGATTATATACTAGAAAAGTAGTCTAAAAAGGATGATATGTGTGAGGTTTTCAACATTATCAAATGAAACGTTATTACATAGCTTTCAAGAAGCTTGTAGACTGCAGATGAATCCTGAGTTTATTAAAATGCTAGAAAAAGAGATTAGTGATAGAGGATTGCATTTGCCAAACACGTTACGAATGAATCATTATAAAAAAATTAATTAATGAGTAAGCTGACCCTTACGATTTATATGAAGTTAAAGGTCAGCTTTTTTTGTTTCCAAATCACGGCCTCATTTTACTTTACAATCATTACTGGACATTCTACACGTTTTGCCACCTTATGACTTACACTACCTAGAACCATTTCTTGTAGAGCATTTAACCCTCTACTTCCAATGACAACTAAATCATATTGTTCTTGATTTGCAAAATGGACAATTTCTGGACCTGGCTCCCCTTTTAACACCTTCACTTCATATGATACTCCTACTTCTTGTAGCATCTCTTCTGTAGGTCGTAGCTTTCTTTGACGCTTTTCATAAAGCGCTTCTTTATCTTCAGTACTTAAAACATCAGATTTTGATTGAGTACCATCGATTACATAGACAACCGTTATTTTTGCATCCGAAGTTAATTTTGCAATGTCACTCGCTTTTATTGCGGCTCGCAACGCATGGTCTGATCCATCTGTCGCTAATAAAATTTTTTTGAACATCGTTTCCCCTCCACTCCTTTTCTATTATTTTACAACAACACCTCCTAAGTGAATATATGTTAAAACATCTTTCCCTCCATTCGTATCCATATTTTACTTCATCTATTTATATAAAATATCATTTTAGCTATTATTACATAGTATTCAAGAGATAATAAGAGAATAACTAAAATTTATACGCTTACATAAGATTACATATTTCAGGGTTTCAGTGATATAATACTTTCCGTTAATAACGGACCCGACTTTCATGAGAGTTGAAAGTCACAAAATAGAAAATAAAAAAATGATAAATGAAAGAGGTGCTGTTTTGAACACACAAACATTAAAAGAACAATGGTTTGGGAACATCCGTGGAGATGTGTTATCAGGTATCGTTGTTGCCTTAGCACTTATTCCAGAAGCGATTGCCTTCTCAATTATTGCAGGTGTTGATCCTATGGTCGGATTGTACGCCTCCTTTTGTATTGCAGTTGTCATTGCATTTGTTGGAGGAAGACCTGGAATGATATCTGCCGCAACAGGGGCTATGGCACTTGTCATGGTGACATTAGTAGCTGATTATGGACTGCAGTATTTACTTGCTGCTACGATTCTCACAGGGATTATCCAGATTATATTAGGATTTTTCAAAGTAGATCGGTTAATGAAATTTATCCCACGTTCCGTTATGGTGGGATTTGTGAATGCCTTGGCGATTCTAATTTTCACGTCTCAATTACCTCACTTTGTAGGTGAAACGTGGATTATGTACGCAATGGTAGCTGGTTCATTAGCGATCATCTATATCTTACCTAGGTTTACTAAGGCTATTCCGTCTCCACTAGTTGCAATTATTGTCATGACAGTCTTTGCAATTTTATCTGGCGTTTCTGTACGAACTGTTGGTGATATGGGTGAGTTAACACAAGCACTACCAATGTTTTTGCTCCCAGACATCCCGTTAAACTTTGAAACATTACAAATCATCTTCCCTTACTCAATTGCCTTAGCAATGGTGGGTCTATTAGAATCCTTGTTAACGGCACAAATTGTAGATGATATGACTGATACTGAAAGCAATAAAAACCAAGAAGCGAAAGGACAAGGAATAGCCAATATTGTTGCTGGCTTCTTCGGTGGTATGGCAGGCTGTGCTATGATTGGTCAATCTGTTATTAACGTAAAATCAGGTGGCCGTGGTCGCTTATCTACACTTGTAGCCGGTATGTTCTTAATGGTGCTTATCTTATTATTAAATAACATTCTTGTGCAAATTCCTATGGCTGCCCTTGTTGGAGTCATGATTATGGTATCAATTGGGACTTTTGATTGGTCGTCCCTTAGAAAGCTACACATCATGCCTATTACAGATACGGCTGTTATGGTCGTAACAGTAGGTACTGTTGTCATTACACACGATTTATCTAAAGGAGTATTAGCAGGGGTGCTATTAAGTGCCATTTTCTTTGCTGCTAAAATTTCTAAAGTAAAAGTAGAATCATCTCAAAATGGGACGACAAAATCCTATTTTGTAAAAGGACAATTATTCTTCGCATCCGTCACAGAACTTGTATCAAGCTTTAACTTTAAAGATCAAGCAAAAGAGATTATTATTGATTTTAGTCATGCCCACTTATGGGATGATTCAGCAGTAGGTGCAATTGATAAGATTGTGTTAAAGTATAAACAAAATGGTATAACCGTTAAGATTGTAGGGTTAAACAAAGACAGCTCAACTCTCGTTAAAAAACTAGCTGTATATGATAAAGCAAATGCCAAAATGGCGAATCACTAAGATAAAAGGGTAAATGATTTAGTTAGTCCCTGGAGTTGAATATCGATGCACTACCAAAAAAAGAAGTCTGATCTAGATCAGACTTCTTTTTTTATGTAAAATATGGATAATTTCTGATAAATCTTCTATTTTATAATCTGATTTCACATCATGAAAATGCTTGTTCTTCTTCCAGATTGTCTTAAATCCAAGTTTTTTTGGTGCTTCAATATCATTAGCTGGATGATCACCAACAAAGAAACTTTCCTCAGGTGCTACCCCAACCTCTTCAAGCCCCTTTAAGAAAATGGTCAAATCTGGCTTCTTGATTCCTAAATCCTCAGAAATAATAATCGAATGAAAATATTTCTCTATCTTTAATGCCCTTATATTCCCTCTTTGAAAATCACTAAAACCATTTGAAATCATGCCTAGCTTATACCCTTTGTTTGTAAGCTCTATTAAGACAGCATGTAAATGATTAAAAGACAAACAATGATTTCTAAAAGACGATAAATAATCCTGTAAAAGCTCCTCCCAGGTTATCCCTTGTATGCGATACTCTTCCACAAGCTGTTTGTATACCTTATCCTTCCATACATAACCAAACTGATCTAATTCCAAGAAACGAGTCGTATATTCTTCTTTTAAGATATGTCCAACATGAGAACGAAGTCTTTCATACTGATCGTCTATAAATGATTTAACTGATTCATCTCGGTCTAAAAGTGTGTTATCTAAGTCAAAAAACAAGGCTTTCATATTCTCTCCTCCCTCCCATGAAAATTCTACCATATTTTAGAAGAGAAGAGTTTCGAGATTAACATAAAAAAAACGTTCAGTCGACACACTGAACGTGAAGAAATTTATTAGTGGAGAGAATCTTTTTGAACTTCATCTGGTAGATCGTCATGTGATAACAAATGAAATGATTGTGTTAGAATTAATGCTGAATGGTTTTCTTCCTTTGGATGTTGTACTACTTCTGCTTGTGCAAAGACTTCATTGTTGTAAAAATCTTTATCCTTCTCAGTCATGAAATAAGCCCCCTTATAACAAATTTACTCTTTTTCATCATTCCCATGACCGGTGAATATATGTACTTCTTTAAGAGCCGGCTACTCATTTATTGGAGGTTTCTTAAAGCGTCTTGATACAAAATAAACCACAAATGCTAAACAAATAATACAAATGAGAGGGGTCATCATTGGCTTTGCTGCTTCTTTAATATACATCCAATTACTCCCGAGCTCCATTCCCAGATATAAAAATAAGATCGTCCAAGGGATCATGGCAGCAGCAGTATACACTGTGAATTTCCATAAAGACATTTTCGCTATACCTGCAGGGATACTAATCGCATGTCTCACAACTGGAATGAACCTCGCACCAAAAATAACACCAGATCCATATTTTTCGAACCAAGACTCAGATAGATCCAAGTGATGCTTGTTTATAAACAAATATTTTCCATACTTCTCAAGAAAGGGCCTTCCTCCAATACTTCCTAGCCAATACAAGAAAATCTGAGCTAATGTCCCACCTACTACACCAGCTAAAACAGCACCAAGCATTTCAATTCTTCCGAGAACAACCATATACCCACCATACGCTAAGACAATTTCACTCGGAATCACCTCTAGCATCAAACCTATCGCAATTCCTACGTAACCGAGACCAGTTAACCACTCTAATACATCAATTATGACAGCTTCCATCTTTTTCACACCCTTATTTATATGTCTCATTCGACCTTGTCCATCTCTACATAAATATGAACAAGGTGAAGAAAATAGTAGAGAAAAATTCTTTGAATCAGGGCTTAGAACTAAGCTAAAAAATGGACGAAAAAAACACCTAAACAATAGGTGCTTTCCAATAAACGATATAGATTAGTGAATATCTTTCTTTTTAAAGCGTCCGCCTCTCACTTCAGATATATTTGCTACAGCTAAAAAGGCTGATGTATCATGCTCCTCAACAATCGATTTTAATTTTGCTTCCTCAAGTCGAGTAATGATACAGAAAATCACTTTCTTATCATCTCCAGTGTATGCTCCTTCTCCATTAAGGTAGGTCACCCCACGCCCGAGTCTGGCTATTATGGCATCACCAATCTCCCGGTAGTTTTCACTAATAATCCAAGCTGACTTTGATTCGTCAAGACCTTGAATGACTACGTCAATTGTCTTAAACGCAACAAAGTAGGCAATAAGTGAATACATTGCTCTGTTCCAACCAAACACAAAGCCGGCGCTACCAAGTATGAAAATATTGAAAAACATAATTGTTTCGCCAACAGAGAACGGGAGCTTTTTATTGGCCAGAATCGCTAAAATTTCAGTACCATCTAAGGAACCTCCATACCGAATGACAATTCCTACTCCAATTCCTAAAATAATTCCACCAAATACAGTTGCGAGAAGAAGGTCTTCTGTAAATGCAGGGACTGGATGAAGTAAAGCCGTTGCAATAGAGAGGATCGTGATACCAAATAGTGTAGAGACAGCAAACGTTTTACCAATCTGCTTGTAGCCAATAAAGAAGAAGGGAATATTGAGTAAGAATATAAATAAACCAAGCTGCCAACCGAGTAAATGGGAAAGTATGATGGAAATCCCTACAATACCTCCATCAATTACTTGATTGGGAACTAGGAAAATTTCTAGACCTACAGCCATTAACAAAGCTCCAATAAAAATAAAAAGACCTCGTTTAAGGATTTGCGCTTTTGATAATCCTTGATGCTGCTTCAGTTGCCTTTGTAACTCTAACGATACTTCTGACGATACTTCTGACATATAATCCCCCACCTTCGTCATCAATTGAGTCGATTTCTTTATTATTTTTCATTATACCCTAGCAGGCTGCAGAAGTGGATTATAACGTCTTGCACTAAGAAATAGTCAAGGCCGCATAACAACTAGAAAAGGAATTATATGATAAGATAGAAGAGGAAGCGAAAATGGATGAAAGCCAAAGGAATAGAAAAAGCTTTAACCCTAGTGGTAGAGGTGATAATGTGGCTTGGAACGCTAAAATATTTGCAGGCTTTCTACTTGAAGGTAATGAGGATGCCGCATGGGAAGCTGCAATGAATGCAATACATTCATATAATAATAGAACACAGCTTTTTGAAGAGCTCATAACAAAAGCTATGCAGCACATTGGAGAGTTATGGGAAACAGATCAAATCTCTGTTGCAGACGAACATCTTGCAACTTCGACATGTGAATATATATTAGCACGATTTCAACATGAGCTTAAACACACACAAACCATCAAGCAGCTTCGTGAAAAAAAAGCAATGTTCATGTGCTTGGAAAATGAACAGCATGATATTGGACTTAAAATGGTTTCACAAGTTTTTGAGGAATATGGCTGGAAAACACGGTTACTTGGTGCCAATTTGCCTCTAGAGGATGCATTAAAGGCCGCAGAGAAATGGCAGCCAAGCATAATTGGTCTATCCTTTTCAATATGGTATCACGCTGAGCTTTTATCAACTTACATACACGCTCTTGAGAAGCTTTCTCATAAGCCAATTGTTATGGTAGGCGGACGTCTATTAGCAAACTATGACTTTACAGCCTATTGCTCAGAAAATACCAAATTATTCCCAACACTTACTGAATTGCACAGCTGGCTTTTGAACCATTCATCACAAGGAGTGTAATTGATATGTCTGACATCAAACATATACCGCTACCTTATTTTATCATTAATCAAGACCTAACAATCCTTGAGTCTTCACATCAAGCTCATGATCTATTTGGTCATTCCGATAATCTCTTAACATTTATAGATAAGGAAAGCCAAGAAAAAGCAAAGCGAATCTTAGTGGCAAAAGAAAAGAAATCAACGGAGTTAGTAATGTCCACCTTGGAGTCCTCTTTTGCTTTATTCCAATTAAAAATAAACTGGGTTAATGAGAAAGGACATATTGTTTGTATTGAACAGGATGGACGAATTCAACAGCTTATCGATGCCGTTGAAAAACATAGAAAACGATTATCAGATACAAACTTTGAACTGCTCGACAAAAAAGAGCAGCTAGAGGAATCTTTAGCAAAAATCATGGATTTATCAGCACCATCAATCACATTAACCGATCAAATAATACTCGTTCCTCTTTTCGGAGATTTAGAGAAGGAGCTTATAGATAAGAACAACCTTAAAATCCTTCAGAAAATAAAACATAGTCCAATTGATAAGGTATTATTTGATTTTCATGGAGTGGGTGAAATTACAACCGAAGGAATAAATGAATTACGCCAGTTAACTACCTCCATTGAATTGATGGGAGCTAGCTCCTATATTATTGGAGTCAAGCCAGCCCATGCAAAAGTAATCCACCAAACCTCTATTGAAACTGGAACAGATTACTTAAGAAATCTAAACGAAGCAATCCGCTCCTTTGTCATCTAAAGTCTAGTCGTTGTGAGAGTAAGTTATCTGGTCCTATCTGGTCCCTTGGTCCCTACTATGCTTTTGCGCTTTAATGGAGTGGGGGCCAGGCACCTTTAACCGCGCATCGGGGGGAGGGGCGGAAATTGTCGGTTTTAGTCTAATCGCGGATAGAACACTCATAATCGCGGATAGAGCCCCCATAATCGCGGATAGAACTCCCATAATCGCGGATAGAACCCCCATTATCGCGGATAGACCCCTCATAATCGCGGATAGACCCCCATAATCGCGGGATACAACCTTACCTCATCAAGAAATACATCTACAAATACCCAATCAAGGCTCTGACCAGCCTAAATTTCAATAAAAATTTGGATAGATTCCTATCTTTTAAGAGCATGTAACCTACCACTCACAAAATTAGTACGTTTTTACTTCTTGAGCTTTATTCTCTCATTTCTATTTAATAAGAACCCGTTAAACACCGATTTACCACATTTCCACTCCGCTCAGCTTACTCAATATCCACCCATCCATCCACCCATCCTTAACGAAATCCTAAAAAACCCCGAGCTGATTTAGAGGACAACTCTAAGTCAGTTCGAGGTTTTTTGTTCAATATCCCTAATCTTGAGACATTTCTTGCTCTGCTAATTGATATTTAGGTTTTCAAAACCGTATAGACAACCAATCTCTCCTCATGTGTGCCTTTCTCCCTGTTAAAGGATCCGGTACATGTAATGAGGTTTAATTGACTTCGATAGGAGAAACCAAAGATTTTTTGTACTGGTGCGGTTTCCGTTTCAAAGCTTTTTTTATCATATACGACAAAGGTAAGAGTCTTTCCATTTTCATCCTGGACAGTTACTTCATCACCAACAGATAACTGATCTAATCGATAGAAAATAGCCGGACCAGTTTTACTATCCACATGCCCTGCTAAAACAGCATTTCCTTGTTCTCCGGGCATAATTCCTTCTTTAAACCAACCAACTTGGTTAAAATCCTCCGGAACACCCATTTGCCCATTATCAAGTAAACCTACATCTTCTATGTTTGCTTCTACCTTAATCGAGGGAATAGAGATTGTCGTTGGTTTTATTCCCTCTCTTTGATCGCGTATAATGGGTTTGTCATTTTTAGTAGTCATAGGTGTTATCGATGACGTTTTTGTTTGCTGGCCCTCTTCCTTTTCCTCTACGGCCTTTTCTTCTATTCCTGTTATATCTGAACCAATTTCTTCATTGGTCGTTTCTTTGGTTACTTCCGGCTCTTGACAAGCTGATAAAACAAGAATGACAAAGATACTTATGGCTATTCGCCACATATGCATACACCTCAGCTAGTACTCTATTAGTCTTGCTGTACTTTTTTCCTAATAACTACACCCATGCTAGCAAGAATGGCTAAAAGGATACCATAAACAGCCCATTCGCCTGACATGTTGCTTGCAGTACCACCCATACCTGTTTTTGGCATTTCTTCTGGCATCATCATTTTGAATTTATCAGGAAATTGATCGACAAATGCTCCAGACAATCCTTTTGCTGGGTTTAACATATGTGCATAAGCTTCACGAATGGAGTCGTATGCTTTTTCATAGTCACCTTCAACATAAGAGTCAAAAGCCATAACTAATTGTCCCACATGCATTTGTAATCCTTCAGCTAATGCGTCTGATTTAAGACGGCCATCCGTTGCTGTTTCTAAAAAGGATGAAAACTCTGCTCTATATCCATCTAGGTTTTCTAGTGCCTCTTTTTTCGCTGCTTCATCATTTGCCCCGGTTGCTTTTACATAATCAACAAAGAAACCAATATGATTCGACCACATCGTCTTAAATTGCTCTCCTGCTTCATCCCCATATACGGAAGCAATGGCTGCTGATAAATCTTCTGTATTCGTATTAAGTGCATTTGCTGCCGCTTCAAAATCATCAGCACCGTCCGCCCCTTGCTGCATCGCTACAACTGCTAATCCTGCATGCTCTGTTAATAAATGATTTAAAGTTGCTCGTAAATCTACAGCTGGTGTAACTGCCATCGTTGATTCGAATTTTTCTGGGAATTGATCTGTAATAGCATTTGATAATCCTTTTGCTACCATATGCATATGTGAAATCGCTTCTCTTTCATATTCGTAGGCTTTATCAAAATCCTCTGCTAAGTATGAATCAAACGCACCCACTAGTTGGTTAACATGCATTTGTAATCCTTCTGCAAGACCACTTGCTTCTAGTCTCTCTCCAGTAGCCGTTTCTAGGAACTGTGAAAATTTCTCACGGTAAGTATCTAAATTAGTTAACGCTTCTTCTTTTTTCGCTTCATCATTTTCTGCTGTTGCTGTTACATAATCAACGAAAAAGCCAATATGTTCTTCCCACATTCCATTAAATTGCTCCCCAGCTTCCTCACCGTATACAGAAGCAATGGCTGCTGATAATTCTTCTGTATTCTCACTTAATGCTCCAACAGATGCTTCAAAATCCTTTGCACCCAGTGCACCGTTTCTCATAACCTCAACAGCTAAGTATGCGTGCTCACTAAGTAAATGACCTAATGTTGTACGAAGCTCTGCTGCTGGTGTTGCTACTGCTTCAGATCCGCTCATCATCGTATGACTTGCATGATCTGCTGCAAAAGCCCCTTGTACTGGTACTAATAAAGATAAACTTAATGGTACTGCTAAAAGTGTTGGTTTCATTTTCATCTTTTCATTTCCCCTTTCAAAATTTTCTACTAAGCTAACGAGGGGAAAAATAAAGTGGATCACTTTTTTAAAAAGTTTTTTTAATTTTTTTATGACGTAGGAGTTTTTCATCCTTTTGCTGCTATTTAAAAGGGCTTTTAACTTAATAAAATTCATCGCCTTCCAGTTCGAGGAAATCAAGCACCTAAACCATTTAAACAATAAAAAGCCTGAGCTGCATGTTCACCAGCTCAGGCTTCTCATTATTTCATTATTTCTTTGACGTTTTTTCATTATGTTGTTTTTCAGCTAAATCGTTGCCAAAATCTTTATCTGTGTTAATCGCGTCACTTGCTTTTTTCATTCGCTTTTGTTGATTTTTATGACTATCTCGCTGTACCATTTGTATCCCTCTTTTCTTAAGCTATTCACCATAATAGTGTAATCAAAAAGAGGAAAATCATTCTTTTTTAAAGTTTTCCTGCTAAAACAATTTCTCCTGCAGGTACAGGGAGATTTTCTTCTTTCTCAACCGTAATAGCGATTGTGTCCCATTTCCCCTCTACTTCCTCTAAAGAATATGTTAAGGTTCCTTGTCCTGAGTCATTTGGTTGGAAAGCTCCTGCGGGATATGGCTGTTCGCCTTCAATGACCCAAACTTGATACACTTCATTTTCACTCAGTGTCGGTAGGTTCGATGCTTGTAGTAGCAGTGATTGATTTCCTTCCTCATTCAGTAAGGACGCAATAGCTACCGCTTGCTCACCTTCTGTAGTAGGTAATAAGGTTACTTGTGAAGCTTGAATCATTTCACCACTTTCTGCAATTGGTTTTTCGTTTCTCTCAGTAAGCAGATAGATGTTCGTGATAAGAGAAACAAGTAAAGCAGCTGCAATTGTTGGCATAATAAAACGTGATCTCTTGGTTTTTACAGGTTCCACATCTGTCTTTGGTTGAAAATCTATTACTTTTGCGTCTTGTTCTTCCTCAAAGATCTCTGCGAATATTCTTGCTTTCATTTCTTTAGGTACTTCAACTGGCTCCGATAGAAAAGGGAGGTCTTCTGTTAACATAGTAAGTTCTTCAAGTTCACTTTGACATTCGGAACAGGTGCTTAAGTGTTGTTCAAATTTCTGCATTTCCTCTTTTGTCAACGTTCTATTGTAATAATCAATAAGATTATAGCAAGCTTCGTTATTCATGTGATGCCCCTCCTTCCTTATCTAGCATTTTCCTAAGATGGTTTAAAGCCATTCGTATCCTTCCCTTTACGGTTCCTAATGGTAATTCACATTGATCAGCTATTTTCTGCTGACTTAAGCCTTTAAAGTAAAATAAGTCGATAATTTGCTGTTGATCTATTTTTAATTGATTCACCGCTTTCTGGATGACTTGCTTTTGTTCGTTCCATTCTGCCTTTTCCTCTACGGTTTTTCCTTGTTGAGTTAACGCATCTTTATCAATTATTTCCTCATGTGTATGTCGTTTTCGTTTACGTATCTCATCAATTGCTTTATTGCGTGTAATGGTTAATAGCCAGGATGAAAATTTCCCTTTCTTTTCATCATAAACATTCGTTCCATTCCAAAGCTTTAAAAAGACATCTTGGACAATTTCTTCTGTTAATGCGGAATCATTTGTCATTTTATAAGCAAAGGAATAGATCAATCTTTCGTACCGATCATACAGTGCCTCAAACGCCACACGATCTTTATTGATTGTCTCTACATATAATACTGCATCGTCCTTCTCAATCATATGGATCTCCTTTTTTATTTGTTTCTCTTAGAATAGCACATTTAAGAAATACCTGGCTTATTGCAAGTTTATCCTTAAGTGTTTTTCAGGTAAAAAAGGAAAAAAGGATTGTTGGAGCCACGTTCACCATCCTTACATTTTAGTCCCCTTATAGGAAGTAAACGAATGAAATTCTATTTTCGATCATCTTTTTGTATAAAATTGGCTGTATTAGCAAATAAATGATGATGTTGAAAACTATTTGTTAGGGAGGCAATCCATTGAAGAAAGATCACTCGAATAATGAGGAATTTGGCACGTCAATTGAAGGTGTTGGTGATTCTTTAAACAGTCGTATGGGTACGAATGAAACAGATGACACATTAACAAATCGTCAAGGGCATCCTGTAACTGACAATCAGAATGTTCGAACGGTTGGAAATCGCGGTCCAACTACATTAGAGAATTATGATTTTCTAGAAAAGATTAGTCACTTTGACCGCGAACGTACACCAGAACGTGTTGTACACGCTCGAGGTGCCGGTGCACATGGTTATTTTGAGGCATATGGATCCTTCGGTGATGAACCCATCTCGAAGTATACACGTGCGAAATTATTCCAGGAAAAAGGAAAGCAAACACCTGTATTTGTCCGCTTTTCTTCTGTTATCCATGGAGGTCATTCTCCAGAGACGTTACGAGATCCACGTGGTTTTGCCGTGAAATTTTACACAGAGGATGGTAACTGGGATTTAGTGGGAAATAACTTGAAAATTTTCTTTATTCGTGATCCATTAAAATTCCCTGATCTTGTTCATGCATTTAAACCAGATCCTGTAACAAATATTCAAGACAGTGAGAGAATCTTTGATTTTATTAGTCAAACACCTGAAGCAATGCATATGATTACGTTCTTATTCTCACCATGGGGTATTCCTGCTAACTATCGTGAAATGCAAGGCTCTGGCGTAAATACATATAAATGGGTGAATTCTGAAGGTGAAGCAGTGCTCGTTAAATATCACTGGGAGCCTAAGCAAGGAATTAAGAATTTACTTCAAAAGGAAGCTGATGAAATTCAAGGTACGAATTTCAATCATGGTACACAGGATCTATACGAAGCAATTGAGCGTGGTGAGCATCCTGAATGGGAAATGTATGTTCAGATTCTAAGTGATGATGATCATCCTGAGCTTGACTTTGATCCACTTGATCCTACAAAAATTTGGCCAAAGGATCAAATCCCATGGGTACCTGTTGGTAAAATGGTCTTAAACAAAAATCCACAAAATTATTTTGCTGAAGTTGAGCAGGCTGCCTTTGGTACAGGGGTATTAGTCGATGGGTTAGACTTCTCTGATGACAAGCTTTTACAGGGACGTACGTATTCTTATTCAGATACACAACGCTATCGTGTTGGTTCAAACTATCTGCAATTACCGATCAATTCACCGAAGAAGCATGTGTCGACTAATCAACGTGATGGACAAATGGAATACAAGGTAGACATGGGCAAACACCAAAACCCACATGTTAACTATGAGCCATCCATTCTTGGTGGCTTAAAGGAAGCTCCAAAGGATGGGAAAGACCATGAGCCACATATTGAAGGTAAACTCGTACGTCAGAAGATTGATCGAGAAAACAACTTTAAGCAAGCCGGTGAAACATACCGCGAGTTTTCAGATTTAGAGCGTGACGAGTTAATTATGAACTTAGTAGAAAACTTAAAAATGTGTCACCAGGAAATTAAAGAAACAATGGTCGAGATGTTCTACAAATGTGATGAAGACTACGGAAAGCGTGTTGAAGAAGGACTTAAACATGCAAAAATGGACAACAAGATGGAAGATGCTGTGAAAAAAGCAGAAAACGAAGGTCACTCAACAGATTCTTACTAATATGAAGGTGCCAGTCCCCCATCGCGTTAAAGCACTGGGGGACTGGCACCTTTTACTCTTTTTTACTTATCTGCTGGATACACCAGTCCGATTTGCTTACGTGCTTTTTCGAGGATTGCCGCTGTTTGGCACGTATTGTCATGAGAGTTCATCGATGACTGAAGCTTATTCTCGTTTACAAGCTCCATAAATTCCTTCGCTTCATAGTACATACTTTCACTATCTTGTTCTCTCGTAATATCTTCTACTGTTCCATCTTTATAGTGAATCTTCACATGCTCAGGTGTATGAATTTTATCAATAATGATACTTCCATTCTCTCCTTGAATTTCAGATGGAATATAAGAGTTTGTGATTTTTGAATACATGATAACTGCATCCATGTCATCGTATGTTAAGAGCAGGCTTCCTTCCCCGTCTACTCCTGAATCTAGCATATAGCTAGAAGCCTTTACGTCATTTGGTGCTCCAAACAAAGCAACCGCTGGGTATACACAATAGATGCCAATATCCATTAGCGATCCATTAGAAAATTCCGGCTTAAAAGCATTAAGCACTGTTCCTGCTTTATATTTATCATAGCGAGAAGAGTACTGGCAGTAGCTTGCAAAATAACGTCTAACCTTCCCAATCTTATGTAGATGATCACGTATAGCAAGAAAATTTGGTAATAACGTTGTTTTCACCGCCTCCATTAAAACAACGTTATGTTCTTTTGCAACTCTAACCATCTCTTCCACTTCTTTTACATTTGAAGCAATCGGCTTCTCGCAAAGTACATGCTTTCCATTTTTCATCAGCTTAATCGCTTGTGAAGCATGTAGTGAATTAGGACTCGCTAGATACACGGCATCAAACTCTTCGCTTTTTGCAAATTCATCTAAATCCGTATACGTATGTGCTGCATGATATTTCCTTGCAAACTCCTCCGCCTTCTCACTCGTTCTTGAATACACAGCTGTAAGCTGAAAATCCTCCACTTTACTCGCTGCACTTATAAAGCTCTCAGTAATCCAGTTCGTACCGATCATTCCGAATCGTACCATATCGTCTTCCTCCTATCATAACTATATCCATGGCAAGTATAGCCTTTTTTAGGTAAAAGAAAAAGCAAGTCACACAAGATTACTTCAATAAATTTATGCGTTTTTCTCATGAATAAGGAAAATATATGTCATAATAGATAATTGAATTAAGATTTACTTAGTAATACATACCAAACATACAAGCTTACCTACACAAATTTAAAGGAGTGCTTACAAATGAAAAAGCTAATTGCAATTGACCTAGACGGGACCTTACTTTCCTCTCACATAGAAATATCACAAGAAAATATAAAAGCTCTTCAAGAGGCTCAAGAAGCTGGGCATATTGTGATGATTTGCTCTGGTCGTGCTCCAGAAGATATTAAAATCGTCCTTGAGAAAACTCCATTAGAATGTCCTATTGCAGGCAGTAACGGAACGATGGTCATCGCAGATGGTAAACTACTAAGCCAAGTATCCATTCAAAAGGAAATCGTTCAATCCGTTGCTAAAATCCTAAACGAACAAAAATTCCCTTTTAAAATTTATACAAACAAAGGAATTTTTGTAGCAAAAACATGGTCTGAACGTATGCTTGTCTTTTTAGAAGAAAATCCAGACATAGCCAAAGGATTAACGGAAAAAGAATATAAATTTATGACAGAGCAACCAAAAGAAACCGATACTATAAAACACTTTGAAAAAGTCGAAGATATTCTTAGCAACTCTGAGGTAACAATTCAGAAATTCTTCGTCCCAACACTTTCTGGTAAAAACGAACTGATTACATGTCTAAAAGATGTAAAGGGGATTTCAGTTACAACTTCCGGTCCTTATAATATTGAAATTATGGATGTGAACGGCCATAAAGGCAATGGTGTGAAAGTTATGGCAGAATATTTTAACATCCCAATCGAAGATACAGTTGCAATCGGTGATAACTTCAATGATGTCCCGATGCTTGAAGTAGCAGGTCTTTCCGTTGCCATGGGGAACGCAGATCCAACTGTAAAAGAAATGGCAGATGTCGTCACACTTACGAACAACGAACACGGTGTCGCACATGCCATTCGGGAATATATTTAAAAAAAATAATACAAAAGAGGTTGGGACAGAAGTGCCTGGCACCTTATCGTAACGACTATATGTACGCACTGATTTATCTAGTGTACACAATAGATTGTATTCGTGGGTGCCTGGCTCTTTGTTTTGTCCCAGCCGCCTTTTTTATTTATCTGATCCATACACTATGGACGAATTGTCCAGCATACTACTTCTTTAATAATCCCCTAAAAAATGTAATACTTATGAAGAGACCCTTTCACTCCTTGTATGCTATAATAATTTTCACTAATCGCTTGCCTTGTTAGTAAACTGACAATTATCTTTAAAAAGAAAAGGTGTACATTATGACTCAGAACTCTAATATTCCTTTTAAGGATCTTTCTTTAGAAAGTACTTTCACCACGTATGAAATGAAATTTAAAGCACTTGCTGATAAAAAAAGACTTCAGATCATGAATATCCTTACACAACGTGGAGAAATGTGCGTATGCGATTTAGCACCATTAATGGACATGACACAATCAAAGCTTTCTTATCATTTGAAAATTCTATTCGAAGCAAAAATTCTTCTTAAAGAAACAAGAGGAACCTGGAGTTATTATTCGTTAAACCATGCAGAGATTAATCATCTCTTATCGGAAGAGCTTTGTTGCTTATTTAGAAGTGATAATTCTGAAACAAAACCCATAGCTTAGATCAACTAGCCGGTGAGCATTTGTCTGTCGTTACATGCTCACTGGCTCGTTTTTTTATTTGGGTGAGAGTACGAATTGAGTTTTAGGCTTGGAGTGTTAAAATTAGATTTTGTTTTCCTATTTACAAAGTAACTTAAAGAAATCTCTCTATGATAATAACACCATAATAAGTAAACTCTTATCCTCGCTGACTAAGTTTCTCGACATTTACTTTTCAACTACTTGTTAGTATGTTTGCTTCATGTAGTGACGGGTATATGAATGTATACAAAAGCTTACAAGGAGGAATGGAACGTGAATCACCAACAAATACAAGAATGTATACAAGCCTGTATAGAAGCAATGACTGCAAGTAATGCCTGTTATTCTGCTTGTCTCGAAGAAGATCATGTAAAAGAAATGACGGAGTGTATTAAGCTTGATCGTGAATGTGCAGATATTTGTCGTGTAGCCATCACTAGCATGCAAACTCATAGCCCATTTATGATGGAAATATGCAAATTATGTGCAGACGTCTGTGAAGCGTGTGCAAAAGAATGTGACAAGCACCCGCATGATCATTGTAGAAAGTGTGCAGAGGCTTGTTATCGATGTGCCAATCTTTGTCGCAATATGAGCGCGTAAGCATCCGTGTCAACCAGATCACTTAGAAGGAGATTTACACGGTAAATACAACAAAAGAGGCTGGGACAGAAGTGCCTGGCACCTTATCGTAACGACTATATGTACGCACTGATTTATCTAGTGCACACAATAGTTTGTATCAAAGGGTGCCTGGCTCTTTGTTTTGTCCCAGTCTCTTTCCTATTTATACTTCTGGAGTAGGAGTTGGCTTTGCATAACCAGATTTATATTGAGTATCAATTTTTTCTCTAATTTCTTTCAATGATTTGCCTTCTTGATAATCAAGAATAGACTGGGCAGCAATTTCTAAACAAACCCCACACTTTGTTCCGTGGTCATCCCACACTAAACTCCCATTCTCTTTCTTATTAAATACAAAGCAATCATAATTATTCTTGTGGTTTGCAGTTTCGCCACAGCCACAGTAACACGGAATAAATTCTAGTAAATCTTCGTGCTTAGCAGCTGCTTGATAAATAATTTGAATGTCCTCTGGCTGGCTTTCTAAAAAGGAAGGTAAAGCATCCGTTCCAGTCGTTTCTTCTCGTATATCATGAGATGCACTATGAGCATCGTGGTGATCTTCTTTACCTGACAATTCCTCTTTTGAACATCCACTTACTACACCCATTATAACAAGACATACTATTATTATACTTTTCACTCTCATCTCCTCACCTCTTTTCCTATCATACTTCCTGATTCTTTATTCAACAATACCTTTCATGGAATTGCCATTTATATGCGATATTTTCATGTTGATACATAATTATCCTTCCTTACACAAACATTACAAGTAACAAAATGGTAAAGGAAATGTGAAACTACATGAATGATTCTACTCAACTTATTTCACAAGATGTTGAAGAAACGATAAAAGAGATTAAGGATCAATTTTCCTATGGAATAAATTCAGATTTCACTTGTCATAGCCTCCAGTTACAAAGAGAGAGATGCGCTTATTTGTGCTATTATTCCTCAATTGTTGATCGAAGTATGATTCAAGAACAAATCTTGTCCCCTTTATTACAATGGCAAGAAGGAGATATTGATTTACGTTTACCTTTTGATAAAACCGAAAAAATCACTCGTTTACAAGATGCTATAGTATCCATCCAAGCTGGGAAAGCTATCTTATTTTTAGCTCATTCATCAGTAGCTTACACAATGGATGTCGCCCAATTCCAGCACCGCGGTATTGAAAAACCTACGAATGAAAATGTTGTAAAAGGTCCTAAAGAAGCATTTACGGAGTCTTTGGGGACTAATTTATCCCTTATTCGGAAGCGGACACTTCAGCATCAGTTAATTGCTGAATCAATTACTGTAGGAGAAAGATTTCCTAATGACGTAACCATGATGTATATCAAAGATCTTGCAAATGAACAGCTTGTGAACCTCATTCGTACACGACTAAAGGAGATAAAAGTGGATACAGTACGAAATGTGGAATTACTTGAGCAGCACCTTGAAGAAAGACCCTACTCATTAATTCCAACCATCCTGTATACGGAAAGACCTGATCGTGCATCAACCTTTTTAGAGGATGGCTATATCACTTTATTAATGGAGAATTCATCCTCCTGTTTAATTTTACCTGTTACATTTTGGGCATTTTTCCATTCACCCGAGGATCGATATTTGCGGTTCTCATTTGGAAATTTCTCAAGATTCATTCGGATGATTGCCATTTTTATTACGCTCTTTACTTCAGCCATTTACATTGCTATTACTAATTTTCATAGTGAAATGGTTCCAATGGATTTATTATTGGCGATTGCGAGCGCAAGAGAACGAGTCCCTTTCCCTGCGGTTTTAGAAGTATTTATTATGGAATTTGCCTTTGAGCTTATACGAGAGGCAGGTCTAAGAATACCGAGTCCTTTAGGTCCGACAATTGGAATTGTTGGCGCCATTATTATTGGCCAAGCTGCTGTTCAAGCAAACGTCATTAGTCCGATTATTATCATTGTTGTATCCTTATCAGGATTATCCTCGTTCACCATTTCGGATATTAGCTTTAATTATACAGTTCGTTTAACAAGGTTTATTTTTATTTTTGCAGCATCCTTTTATGGGATCTATTCTCTGACTGGTGCTTTTTTATTGTGGGTGATGTATTTATTCTCTTTACGATCCTTTGGTGTTCCATTTCTATCTCCTGCATCACCCTATTCTTTATCATCTAATGATACGTTTTTCAGGCCTATACTTAAAAAAGAAAAATATCGTCCAAACTATCTGCTTCCAAAGGATATAAGAAAACAAGAAGATTAGGTGAGTGAAACTATGCTACCACGTCCTTCATTAAGGGCAAGAGAGTTATTTGCAATGATTTTATTACTAATCGGCATCAAGCTGTCTGATATGACACCTGCCCTGTTGGCACAAGAAACAAAGAATGCATTTTGGATGGTTCCAATTTTATCTTTTCTTGTGATTCTTCCCTCCCTCCTCCTTCTATTGCATGTTATTAAACAATATGAGGACAAGAATTTTGTTCAGCTTTTGAAGCACCTCTTTGGGAATATCGTTGGAGGAAGTATTGGTCTCCTTATATTTTTTATCGCATTCATTGCTTTAGCTATCGACAGCCGAAGTACAATCGATGTATTGGGGACGGTTTACTTTCAAGAATCACCTACTGTCATCCTTTATGCCATTTTTATGCTCGTCTGTTATTTTGGAGCAAGGAAAGGTTTTAATGTGATTGGAACAACGGCCTTCTTGATCTTGCCTTATGTAAAATTGGCCTTACTTTTTTTGATGTTGCTAATTTTGAAAGAAACAGTTTTTCTAAGAATTTTCCCTCTCTTTGGCGATGGATTTACACCATTAATTTTCGAAAGTATTTCAAAAGCATCCATTTATGGTGAATTATTCATTTTACCTTTAGCCTATACATCGTTTAAGCAAAGAGAAGACTTTCATAAAGGAATGTTATGGGGAAGCGTGGTTTCTGTTACTGAATTAACCCTCTTTTTCCTATTGTACTGTACACTTTTTGATTACAAATCAATTGATAAAAATGCTTTCTTATTTCATGAAGTAACCCAATTTATTACTTTGGGAAATTATCTCTCAAATATTGAAACATTTTTTATGGCTTTTTGGTTAATAGGTACTTTCATACGTTTTATCATTTACCTTTATATGATTGCTTGGCTATTCGGGGAGGTATTTACTATTAAAAAATTTAAACCTTTCTTACTTCCATTCAGTTATTTAGTTATTGCAATTGGCATTATTCCCGAAAATCCTATGGTTAATGTTCTTGTCATTCGTGACCAATTTTTGACGCTCATCACACCACTCTTTATCTTTTTACCTTTTTGTTTATGGATCGCTTATAAATGGAAGGGTGATACTAAATGAAAAGAGCTTTGTGGGGATTCCTATGCTTATCTTTTCTCTTAGTCGGTTGCTTTGATAAAAAGGAGCTAGAAGAACAAGGCTACGTTATTGGAATTGGGTTAGATAAAGGAGCTGATGACACGTCTTCTACTCAACTAAACATTACGTTTCAAATTGCCAATCCAGAGGTTGGGAGCGCTATTACGGGTGGGGGTTCTAATGAACAACCTCAGCAAACCGTCACACTTCAAGCCAATGATATTTTAACAGCCATAAATGCTGCGAATTCTTTTGTTTCAAGACAAATAAGTGTCGATCATACGCAAATTATTGTTGTGTCCGAAGAGTTAGCACGTACAGAACAGTTTTTAAGAATCATGCAATCAGTCACAAGATCATCAGAGCTACGCAGAGGTGTTCAGATTATCGTGAGTAAGGAAAAAGCGAGCGAATTTCTAATTAACAATGACCCAACGTTAGAAACCCGTCCACATAAATACTTTCAACTCATGCTAAATCGAGCAAGGGAAACAGGGATAATTCCCAAAGGTGATGTGCACCGTTTCTTCCAGCTAACAGAAGGTGACGCAGACTTATTTCTCGCGATCTATGCAACAACAATCGTGGATAAAAAAAAGGAAAATGGTTTTGAAGATGAATATATCGCAGGTGAAATTCCTCAATTAATTGGGGACAGAACTCAGTTCATGGGATCAGCTGTATTCAAAGAAGGAAAAATGATCGATGTTATTGACGGGCAAGAAACAAGATTAGCCCTTATTCTTGACCATACAAGTAAACTAGAAGATATTCTTGCGACCTACCCTGACCCTATCGACAGTAATCAAAGAATTGCAACACGTTTTATAAAGAAAAAGAAAAATAAAGTGGATATTACCTATAGAAAGAATGGCCCAAGTGATGTTTCTATTACTGTTCCCTTTGAAATTGAAGTGTTGGCAGTGCCAAGCTTGGTAAACTATTCAACAGAAGAAAATAAAGAAAAGCTACGAAAAAGTATTGAGGGTAACCTAAACCAAAAAGCGAGAGAACTTGTACAAAAAACGCAGGAACAGTATGGAACAGAACCTTTCTATTGGTCTTTATATGTTAGAAAAAATTTCTTAAGTATTAAAGATTATGAAGCTGCTAATTGGAACAAAAATATTTATCCACATGCAAATGTTCACGTAAACTTTACACTCAAAAAAATCCGTTTCGGTAAACTAGTAAAAAATTCGAATCTCAATGAAGTGAGGGACTAACAACGTGGTTTACCACTATATCGTTGCAAGTTGTATTGCGGTTTATACCTTCTGGATCTCCAAAAGATTATTTCAAGAATCAAATCGAGTTGGTGGTATCGCTACCCTCTTAACGAGTTTACTTGTTCTCGTCTCCCCTATTGTCTTTTATTTTTTTAGTTAATAACCTAACGAAAAGCGCAAAGAGCTGGCCTATTAAAGACAAAAAAAGAAGAGGTGCGAATAGACGCCCCTCTTTCCCTTTATTTATGCCTGTTTAAAAATACGTTTTAACGTATCCTTCATATTAGGTTTCACATTTATTTTAGGTCGTGCTGCTTTAGCGATCTCTTCTGCTTCTTCAAGTGATTCCGCTTCCCTTAACGCAAGTAACGTCCCAATTGCAACCGTACCCGTTCGATTGCTACCACCTTGGCAATGAAAATATACGTTTTTGCCTTGATTGTATGCATCAACAACCTGGTCAATTGAGTGTTTCACTGATTCATCTTGATAGTCCGCATCATCTACAATTGGACAATGTTTATAATCGTAAAGTGCTGTTTTTTCCTGTTTGGCTTCAGCACGTAAATCAAATGCAATATCAATGTTCTCTTTATTCATCACATCATGAATATCATTTGCTCCCCCAATAAAGATACGATCTTTAATTAGTTCATGGTAGTTTTTTTCAGATTCATGTTTCTCCTGATTTTGCATAACTCCCACTCCTTTCTCCTAAATGGACGTCCATCTTTCTTGTTTTTACTACCATCTCAATGCACACACTACACTTTACTTCGTAAAGTTCTCTTGTGTCGGGGAACCCCCAAACCACTAAAAGCCTTCCGACTATCGTCAGACTCGCCTTGCTAGAGTGTGGTCAATCGAATTACTCGATTAGCAGTACTCCACCAAAACGAGAAAACCTTAAGACCTTTGGCTTTGCCCACACCTTATCAGGAGCTTCTCCCCATACCCCATAATCCCTCGCCGGTTGACAGGAACAAACGGTTGTTTTCTTCAAGAAGCTCGATTAATCGCTGATCGCATTAGCCCAAGAATGGGGTACAAGCCTGCCTAGTGAACGGACTGACCAATACGTATATTTATCTTTCACTAACCTCACACTTCATCATTTGAATCGTGCATTTTGACTAGTGAAGTTTTTTTTCTTCATAAAGCTTGCCCTTCATATTTCCAATTGCCTATTACTATATAACGATTCACTTATATGCACAAGGAAAAAGATTTCTTCTTTTCATGCATAGAAAAAAAAGAGCCTCATATCATGAGAAGAGAAAACCTTCACGTGATAGAGTGCTCTACTCTCTTTATTTCACTCTTAGTAAGCGTAGCGCGTTTAAGATGACAAGCAATGCTGCACCAGTATCACTCAATACAGCCATCCATAAAGTGAGCCAGCCAGGAAAAATGAGGACTAAGGCAATCAATTTTATTATTAATGAGAACCAAATATTTTGTTTAATAATTGTCAGTGCTTTTCTGCTTAGCTTTACCGTATGCGGAAGCTTTTCAAGGTTATCAGCCATTAAAACGATATCTGCTGTTTCCATTGCCGTATCCGTTCCAGCACCACCCATTGCAATGCCAAGATCTGAAGTAGCTAGTGCTGGAGCATCATTAATCCCATCTCCAACCATCGCAACTGTATATCCTTCTTTTTGCAATTGCTTTATAGCCTCTACCTTATCCTCTGGTAATAATTCTGCAAAATAACGACTTACATTCGCTTCAGTTGCAATCCGTTCAGCCGTTCCGTTATTATCCCCTGTTAGCATGACAATCTGATTAACTCCCACTTGTTTTAACCCTTTTAATGCTTTTACTGTAGTTGGTCGTATGGTGTCCGCTACTGCAATTACACCGAGGATTTCTTTGGAAGTTCCTATAATTACTACTGTTTTCCCGTCGCTTTGTAAATTCTGTAGCTCGTATTCGTACCTTTTTAGTGAAATATTTAATTCTTCAAAGAGTCTTTTATTCCCTGCATAAAATACCTCTTTATTTATCGTAGCCTGAACACCTTTTCCTACAATGCTTTTAAACATTTCTCCTTGCTTGGAAGATATCTTTAGATTTGTTGCATACTCTACAATTGTTTTGGCGATTGGATGTGATGAGTATTCTTCTAATGTTAAGGCAATCGACAACAGCTCTCGTTCAGGTATCTTATACGTTTTAACCGATGTCACCTTTGGCTTTCCTTCTGTTAAAGTCCCTGTTTTATCAAAAGCAATAGCATCAAGACTTCCTGCTTTTTCTAAGAAGGTTCCACCTTTAATGAGAATACCGTTCTTAGCCGCATTACCTATAGCTGATACAATCGCAACTGGAGTAGAAATAACTAACGCACATGGACAAGCGATCACTAGTAATTCAAGTCCCTTATATAACCATTCATCAAGTGTTCCAAACCCAACAAGTGGCGGTAAAATCATAACGGCTAATGCAAGTATAAATACAATCGGTGTATAAATTTCCGCAAATCGATCGACAAAGGCCTGTGTAGGTGCTTTTTGTTCTTGAGCTTCTTCTACTAAGTGGATGATTTTGGCTATTGTTGTATCTTCCACTAGCTTTGTGACCTTTATCTCTAAAGAACCACTTTCATTTATAGTACCCGCATATACTAAATCCCCAATTAATTTATCAACTGGTATTGATTCACCTGTAATCGGTGCTTGGTTTACACTAGACTCTCCTTGTAAAACCTCTCCATCAAGGGGAATTTTCTCACCAGGTTTAACAACTAATATGTCATTAATCCCTATTTCTTCAACTGGTTTTTTTACTACTTGCGTACCCTGTTTCACCCATGCTTCTGAAGGAGCTAAATCCATCAATGAACGAATGGAATTTCTTGTTTTTTCAATGGATCTATTTTGAAGATAAGTCCCTAAAGAAAATAACCAAACAACAGTAGCCCCCTCAAGCCATTCTCCAATCAGAGCAGCACCAATGGCAGCAGCAGACATGAGGACATTCATGTCTAAAGATCGACTTTTCAATGCATAAAACGCACTTTTCACTGGCTTAAATCCACTCATCACCATAGCAGCTGCATACATAATCGTTGTTAGTAAGGGAGTCACATCTCCATATGAACCAACGAATCCAAGTAAAATAAGTACACCTGAAGTGATAATATAGCTATTTTCTTTTTTTGCAGTCACTGTATTTTCCTTGTTTTTTTCTTCTAAAGAAGCTTTAAATCCAATTTTTGATACCTCTGAAATAATCTCTTCCACACTGTTTTCATGCTCAATCTTCATTTTTCCTGTCGAGAAATTCACACTTACGTTTTGAACTTTAGAAATAGTATTTAAATGATTTTCAATACTTTTTGCGCAGCTACCACAATCCATTCCCTCAATTACATACGTTTTCGCTTTTTTATTTTTAGGAAGGGGCTCAATCGAGAAACCAAGCTTCCCCACTTCCTTTTCCATTCTATCGATTGCAGAAGAATCTTTCATGGTCACATCTAGCTTCGCACTGTTGTAATGCACCTTCACAGCCTCTACTTCATACATGCCACTTAGTCCTTTTTCAATAGTAAGGGCACATGAAGGGCAATCCATTCCGCTAATTCGGTAGCTAAACTTCTCAGTTGTGCCCGTAGGCTCATTGCTACAGCATGTGGATTTCTTTTCTACCTTCACTGGTATTCGATTCTCTTGATTACTACTACAGCAGGCTGATGCTGGGGCTGCTTTTGTCTCTTCTTTACTGCTGCAGCATGTGTCTTTTTTAGGTCCTGTTTGTAAATTTTCAGTTGAACAACATGTGTCTGACATGGCAAGCTCCTCCTAGCTTATATGATTCTCACAACACGAAACATCCGTTTGAATATCAACTAACACATCTTCAAACATCGTTAATAAATCCCTAACCTTTTGATTACTCAAACTGTAGTAAACATATTTCCCCTCTTGTCTTCCAACGATAAGTCCACAGCCCTTAAGACACGCTAAATGCTGAGAAATATTTGATTGATTCCCTTCAATCTCCTTCACTATCTGAGAAACAGCTTTCTCTTCATGTTTAATACAGTCAAGAATTTGAATTCTAACTCTATGTGAAAAGCCGTGTAAAAACTTCACTTTAAGATCTAAATCAATAGTAGACATATGTCTCCCCCATATCATATTCGTTTTTACTAATATGATATCATATTAGCCTTTTCTAATATGTGTGTCAAAGAAAAAGTTGAGAAGATACCTATTTTAAGGTTCTTAAGAGTTGATTTAGTAGGAGGGATGGTTCTAACTTGTTGTAAAAAGGAATGTTGAAGGGAGATAACCTAAAAAAAGTACACCTTCAGCCGAGGTCAGCCAACTATTTAGGTCGGAAATATATCCTTTTTTTTGGAATTTAGTATCTGTGATCCTAATTTGGGCATTGCACCATTTGTAAGTGCAAATATTTAGAGGTGCAAGCCTTTGGTAAAAAGGATCCAAGTTGAGATATGAAGATATGTATTTATAAGAGAGTGGAGTGAGGCCTTGCGGCTAACGAGTGTGTATGCGCGAAAACAGCCTTAACAAAAAAATAAAAGCCACTAATAAATTAGTGACTTCTTAAGTAAGCTACTATAAATACTTCCTCGAGATACTCTTCCCATCATATGAGAACAGCACTGCTTTGTCTTCTAATACAGATTCCATATGAACAGGTCTTCCCCATAGTTGATAGACATATGGGAGAACCTTTTCTAAATATTTTAAATCAAGCTCGATATCCTCAAACCAGTGTTTTAGATAGAGTTCGTTATTTCTTAAGTAATCTCCGTCATTTACTGTGATATAAGGGAAACCTCCGTTTACTCTCATGCTTACAAGCTGATCTCGAACCGCTTCCCATTCTTTATCAACGACTTTGTAATCTCGACCTTGCTTTTGGAAGAGATACATATCCTCACGCATGACAAGGTCTTTTGTTAAGTAGTTTCGAATAAATGAGATGTCTGATTCGATTTCTCTGACTTCAAACATCTTTTCTCGTCCAGATCCTGATTTCACACCAAGTTGTTTCATTGCTTCAGTAGGGTTGTTATAGCGCTCTTCAATATCTTCAAAGATTTTCAATCCCAAATAATATGGGTTAATACTTGTTTTTGATGGCTGTACAACACCCGCGTTGAGCTTAGCAAATTCAATGGACTCGTCTGAGGTAAGATCCATTTCACG
Source organism: Bacillus weihaiensis (assembly GCF_001889165.1). Classification (GTDB taxonomy): domain Bacteria; phylum Bacillota; class Bacilli; order Bacillales; family Bacillaceae; genus Metabacillus; species Metabacillus weihaiensis. The sequence goes on from NZ_CP016020.1 coordinate 3,381,728, forward strand.
TAGGATCCGTTGGTGCCAGAAGGAAGCCCAGCCTTCGTATTGTAATAGTGTTTTTGTTATGTCAGTGTTCTTTCATAAAATGTGCAGATTCTAAGGAGTTTGTGAAAACTACGTTATAATCTGCATTGGACGGGTACTATGTATAATGTAAAAAAATAAGGAGGTATTCCAAATGTTAAACCAACAATATAAAGAATGTATCCAAGCATGCTTAGAATGCATGGAGGCTTGTAATGTTTGTTATAGTGCATGCCTTAAAGAAGAAGATGTAGCAATGATGTCATACTGTATTCGCCTTGACAGAGAATGTGCGGATATTTGTAGTTTTGCAGCAAAAGCGATGCAATCAAATAGTCCTTTTGCTGAACAAATTTGTAAATTGTGTGCTGAAATATGTGAAGCATGTGGAAAAGAGTGTGAAAAACATGAGCAGGATCATTGTAAAAAATGTGCTGAGTCTTGCTTTAGATGTGCAGATGCATGTCGCAAAATGGCTTCATAAAACTTAACAGGAACTGAATAATAAAGAATTAAGGACTTGGAGCAAAGCATAATTAGCTTTGCTCTTTAACTAAGTTTCAACCAAAAAACTAAGAATACTTACCTAATAATCAGGTAAAACACTATCTAAATAGTCTTGAAAGGAGTAGCTATCATGAAACAATACCTTAAATTTGCTGGGATGATCATCACTTCAACTATAGTTATGTTTCTATTTAAATATTTAAGCACGTACAGTCTTGATCATGTCTTTTTTAGTGAATCAAGGCTTTATATGGCTCTGTTGATGGGTTCTACAATGACTATTATTATGTTAGGGTTTATGTATCGTATGCTAAAAAACAGAAAAGTAAATATTGGAATTGCAGTTGTTAGTGTTCTTGTTTTTTCGCTTTCACTTTTCCTATTACGAAGTCAAACATTGGTGGATGATACCGACTATATGGAAGCCATGATTCCACATCATTCTATTGCGATATTAACTAGTGAACGTGCAGAAATATCTGATCCGAGAGTTCGTGACCTAGCAGATGAAATTATAAAAGCTCAACGTAAAGAAATTGATGAAATGAAGAAATTAATTGAGGATCTAGAAGAAGAATAATTTACTATCTTACTAAAAAACCTCCATTTGGAGGTTTTTTATCTGTTTAAAGAAGGTTTCGGCACTCGGCAATACATTCCTCTAAGTCTTTAACAGCATGCTGCATTCTTTGCTTTGATTGCTCATGTGCTTTACCAATCGCATTATTTAAATGAGTTAATGCACTTTCGCATTCTGAAATACATTCTTGAAGATCTGCTTTATTCATTAAAAACACTCCTTGAATCTTATTTTCACAGGAGTATTTTCCACAATTATGATTATTTTATCCTTTAGTCTCGCTATAGCCTTTACTTAAAACAATTCTCCTATCTTCTATGTTTAGAATTGCTTTAAACTTCATTTCAGATGTTATTTTGCAAATTCTCCTTATTTCAACTGGAATATGAAGTGTCCCCCTATTACTTAGTATGCATTGATTTTCTTTTTCGCATGCTTCTTTAGCCAATATAATTGCTTTATTATCCACAAAAATATAGATATTATCACCTGGTTCGAGATTTATGTCTTTTCTGATACAATTTGGGAGATAGACTTGTCCCGATTTAGTTAGTTTTAATTGCATTGAAACCACCTCTAAAACAAAGGTTTTTTTCATGATAATAAAAAATTATGGAGAAAATTTGCATTTTTAAGTAATTCAATAAAAAAGCAACAAATCTGCAAATTTTCTCAACAATTTCCCATTACAATAATCTTATAAAGATAAAAAGGTGTAGTTTATGAAAATTTCAATCAAACTTGGTCTTTGGTTTTTTATCTGTATTTTTATCATTGAAGCATCTTCCATGTTCTTCTTACATCGTAATGTTGTACATTCTCTTGTTAATGAAGAGTTGGACTCATTAAAATCACGTGGAAATAGTCATAGTGATGTTTTAGATATATCATACGATGAATTGACGTTACATCATATTCAAATTATGGAGACAGGAACAGATACAGAAGTTGTCATAACCGATGAGGTTGGGAAAATAATGATTTCATCTAAACCCATAGATGATGTGATGGACAAAATCTTAACAAGAAATAGCGTTGACCTAGATGCTCCGAATGAAGGTCTAATCCTACAAGCAGATTGGCAAAATGAACAATATATTTCTACCGTCTCCTCATTTAAGGGTCCGAAAGGAGATATTGGTTATGTTTACATGTTCAAAAGTACGGACCAAATACAAAGGTTTATTTCACGATTAAATGAACATTTTATCTTAGCTTCAGTGCTCATTTTATTTTTCATGTTGATTACCATATTCTTTTTATCAAAAGCTCTTACAAAACCATTATTATCAATGAAGGAAGCGACCAGAAAAATAAGCAAAGGTGATTTTTCAGTTTCTTTACCAAAGACTACAAATGATGAAATTGGTGAGTTATCAACTTCTATTCAAAAACTTGCAAACGACTTAAACTATTTAAAAAAAGAGAGAACCGGGTTCTTAGCGAGTATTTCTCATGAACTACGTACTCCTCTTACCTACATTAAAGGTTATACAGATATTGCTAGAAGAGAAAACTTATCCGAAAAAGACCGTCTTAGTTATTTAAATATTATTTATGAAGAAGCTAACCATGTTGGTGACCTTCTAAAAGAATTATTTGATTTAGCTAAAATGGATCAAAATACTTTTACTATCTCTAAGGAAAAAGTGAAAATTGGCTCATTCATGTACTCCATTTTTCAAAAAATAAAGCCAGCTTTCGATAGTAAAGGAGTTACACTTGAATTGGTTTGTAAAATCAATACTGTTGTAGATATTGATCCTATTAGGTTTGAACAGGTCTTATTAAATTTATTGGATAATGCTTTAAAATACTCTGATACCCACACTTTGACTACAATTGTAATAACAAACGAAGGGAATTTGGTAAAGATATTTGTCAAAGATCAAGGCATAGGGATTCCTGCTGAAGATTTACCATATATCTTTGAACGTTTATATAGAGTGGATAAATCTCGTTCCAGGCTAACAGGGGGTTACGGATTAGGATTATCCATAGTTAAAGAAATAGTAGATGCTCACGGTGGAAACATTACGGTAGAAAGTCAATTAAATAAAGGTACATGCTTTAGGATTACACTGAAAGGACTTTATGATGACAACAGTTTTGTTAATAGACGATGAGCAAAGAATGCTCGATTTATTATCCTTATATATAGAACCTTATGGATATACGTGTTTTAAGAAGAACTCTGGTCCTGAAGGCATAGAATTTTTGCAATACAAAAAAGTCGATATTGTTATTCTTGATATCATGATGCCTGAAATGGACGGATGGACAACCTGTGAAAAAATAAGAGAAATATCTGATGTACCAATCATCATGTTAACGGCAAGAAATGAAAAGGAAGATATCGTTAAAGGATTAAAAAAAGGTGCTGATGATTATTTGGTCAAACCATTTAATGAAGAAGAATTGTTATCACGTATAGAAGCGATTATGAGGAGAACCAGCAGGACTTCTCATTCTGAAAATATCATCAGATTTGAAGGTTTGTTAATAAATCAATCTACGTATCAGGTTACATTTCAGAAGAAAGAAATCGTACTTACACCAAAGGAATATGCATTACTTAGCTTATTTTTAGAAAACCAAAATAAAGTATTTTCACGAGAACATTTACTCTCAACCATATGGGGGCTAAAAGCTGAAACAGAGGATCGAACTATTGATTCGCATATACGGAACATGAGAGAAAAGCTACGACAAGCTAACTTTCCAGTAGGACAATATTTAAAAACTGTTTGGGGAGTTGGCTATAAATGGATCTCTAGTAACTAATCAAAAAGTAGGAGGTATTGTTGTAATAATGATAAAAAAGATATCTTCATTTTTTCTAATAAGTATATTATTAACTGCTTGCTCGCAGGGAGAAAATGAACAGACAACGAATAAAGATTCAGAATTATACAATGAAGTAAAAGGCGAAAAAATTGAACATATACACGGTATTGGCTATGCAGGAAATAAAAATGAATTGTATCTGGCTTCACATGATGGATTATTAAGATTCTCAAATGAAAAGTGGTTTAAAATAACCGAAAATAAACATGACTACATGGGTTTCCAAGCAACTGATGAAGGATTCTATTCAAGTGGACACCCTGAACATGGATCTGATTTAAAGAATCCTCTTGGGATAATAAAAAGTTCGGACGCAGGAAAAACAATGGACAAACTAGCTTTTTATGGGGAAACGGACTTTCATTATTTAGCGGCAGGTTATAAAAGTCATATGATCTATGTGATTAATGAATCAGCGAATTCAAGTTTAAATAGTGGTTTTTATTATTCCAAAGATGAAGGTGAAAACTGGACACAAGGTAAGACGCAGGGGCTTTCATTTAATAATATTGGTAACATAGCCACTCACCCTACCAAAGCAAATATAGTAGGTATAGCCACAGATCAAGGTTTATATATTTCAAATGATCATGGTGATTCATTCTCTCTAGCGTCACAACCTCAGCCAGTAACAAGTGTTGAATTTAGAGAAAAATCCTTACTTTATTTTACTTTAAAAGGAGATAAGGTATCGCTTTATAGACAAGAACTAAGTAATGAAAAAGAAGAAACAATCCCTCTCCCAAATGAAGTGAATAGACAAAATCCTGTGATGTACATTTCATCTCATGCAGAAAAAGAAGAAGTGATGACTGTGGTTACTTACGAAAATGATATCTATCAAACAAAAGATAATGGTCAATCATGGACTACTTTAGTAAGTAAGGGCAAGATACAATCATAGTTATATACTCAAATAAGAACTTGGATTGATCCAAGTTCTTTTCTTTATTTTAAGTACACACATTCCTATTTTGGTGACAATTCACTTTCCGTCATCCACTTATGGTTTTTCACTTCCTCACCGCCAGTTGTTGGAGTGTAGTCAACCATATATACTGTCATTTCTTCAACTGAGTCAACAACAGCTGTTGCTCCTTTCATACCTTCCATATGATCTGTGTTTAACACAACCTCCGTTCCTGGTTCAAATGGTTGATCTCCTGCATTTTCAATTTCTTCATGGATGACCCATTTATGATCTTCAACCATTTCTCCTCCAGTTGTTGGAGTATAAGAAACCACATAAACATTTGTATGATATGCTCCAACAATTGTAGCTTCTGCACCCTTCATACCTTCCATGTGATCTGTTTCAAGAATAGCTTGACTCCCAACTTTATAAGTTGGATTTTCTTCTTCTTTTAATCCTTCTGGAATTTCACCAGAACCTGAATGATTCATCTCAGAATGATCCATTTTCATACTTTCTTCGGTATTTGTATTTGTGTTCGAGTCTGTGTTTTCATTTGGTGTCTCTTCTCCATTATTACTACATGCAGCTAAAGAAATTGCTAATAGACTTGTCATAATACCTATTATGAATTTATGTTTCATATCAACCTACTCCTTCTTTGTTTATGAATTATATGTTAATACTGTAAAAATACCAAAAGACTTTGCAGAAAGTGTGCAAAATTAGTGTCATATATGTAAATATTTTGAACTTAAAAATTAAAAAGCAGTAAGTAGAAAGAATTGGTCTACATACTGCTTAGTTTATCCTTATTTATCATAAATTAATTTTGTTACCATACCACCTGGTGTTTTTCCATTATTCGTTTGGTGAAATGTTTTTGTTCCGTTTATTGGGAAAGGTCCTGGATTTATTGATAATAATTCAATGTCAATCCGTTGACCTGAAGCAACATTAATTGTGTCATCGTATATGTTATAACGTGGAAACCCATTGACACTTACTACTTGAAAATCATGACCATGAACATGCATGGAATGTGAGGCACTGGACTTATTTATAAAACGAATTCTAATTTTTTCCCCATACTTCGTGCGAAGTCCTTCAGTATCAGGAAATGATTTTCCATTTATTGTGAAAAAGTTTGGGTTTTGATCAAATTTTTTAGGTTTGAAAGTCCCAGGTGTTACTTTCCCTATTTCTCCTTGCGGTATATCCCACTGTTGGAGAACTAAAACGTAGTCACGATATGGAATTTGTTCTCTTGTTAATTGATTATCATTAGGTAAAATGATAAAAGGTCCCATTAATCCCTGAGGAATTTGTGCAGGATCTCCAGCATGATAAAAGAACGTTCCTACTTGCCATGCAGGAAATTGATAAACATAAGACTCTCCTGGTTTGATTAAGGGGGTAGGTTCAATTTCGGGTATACCGTCTTGAGATACAGGTTTAGACAACCCATGTACATGAAGTGAAGTGGGTTTATCTAATTGGTTTTCTAATTCAATTTGAACAGTCTCTCCTTGTCTAAACACCAGTAAAGGACCAGGAATAGAACCATTGTATCCAAGACCCTCAATTTCAACCCTATCAACAATACTATGACGTGAAGGTTTTGCAACAAGTTTATAGTAACGTGTATTGCCGCCCGTTTGATACTTTGCTTTTAATCCGTTCGGCATAACCAATCTACTTTCCCAGTTCATGTCTACATCCCCCATAATATAAAGTTTTGCTATGAACTAAATATTATGATTGGTTATACCAGAATATGAAAATGAATAGAACTTCAATTAAAAATAACGAGCTATCAACTCGTTATTTTTGGTTCTTATTCAACATCATACCCTTGATCATCGATCTTTTCCTTAATATCACTTAAATTTACTTCCGCAGAATTAAACTCTACTTCTACCTCTCCTGAATTCAAGTTTACCTTTACTGATTTTACCCCTGCTAACTTACCAACACTTCCCTCAATTGCACTTACACAATGTCCACATGACATTCCTTGAACTTTTAATGTTATCTTTTCCATCTTTATTTCTCTCCTCATTTTATAAACTCTTTTTATTTTCTTCTAAAAAGTAATCATTAAACCAAGACATTACTTAAGTGATTCTGGTTGTTAATACCAGTATGTAATGGTATCAAGTATCCCTACAAGAAACATAAAGACCCCTGCTACCTTTTGAATAAAGGAACCAAATTTTCTTCCTTTCTTTAATAAAGCTCCACTTCCCCCTAAGTACCATATAAAGAAAATTGTAATAATTAGTGGTAAGACAGTGCCGATCGCAAACAAAGTCGGCAAAATAAAGCCATATGAACTCGACAGCACAACAGGTATAAGGGATACAAAATATAATACAAACATTGTAGGACAAAAGGCAAGTGAGAAACTAAATCCTAATAGAAAGGATGCAAATGGTCTTTCTAGATGGTTACCTTGAACTTGTTTAACTATACTAATTGTACCTTTTAATTTAATGACACCTACCATAACCAATCCTACAATAATTAAAAGAGGTCCTATTAGTTTACGTATCCACGGAAAATACATCGTAAGAGTCTGTTCAATTTCCCGACCTAAAATCCAAATTAATATCCCCAAAAGAGAAAAGGCAACAATTTTACCTAAAATAAAACCTAAAATATCCTTCCATACGATCTTTCTTTGCAGGGAACGATTTCCATAAAGCGTGACTGCACTTACATTAGCAACAAATTGACATGGAGCGAGTGCCCCTACAATCCCCAATACAAAGGCAAATACAATAGGAAATCCTTCAAGTACATTTGCCATATTAAAAAATGGTTGGCTTAACCAAGAACTTATTTTACTGATGAAAATATACACACCTCTCCTCCTTTCTTTACTCTGTCAATAGCTTAATACATAATTGTGCAGATTTTATGAAGGAGTTTTAAAGACATATTTCTATTACTCTTTGACGTGAAATCATTAATTAAATATGTGGTCTTTGTAGAAGTAAACAATAGAAAAGATAAACCCCGTTAAAAAAATGGATATCGAAATGATAGAAATTCCAGTAAGGTTTATAGAGATTACACTTGAAGCAAAAGTGAATAATAACCATTTTAATGATGTCGAGATTATTTTACCCATTACCATTGACCTCTTTCGCTTCACTTGATTCCCAATAATACTCTGAAAAAACCTCTGTAAATGCATCGACCGATCGATATAATTCATTTAGATCATTATCGACACCACCAATTTCAACAAGCATTGCTTTATTTGAAACATCTTGGTTATAAACACCGTTTCCTTCACTTTTTGTTTTGAGGAATACACCTCTACTTATACCTGGATACTTTGCCTCTAGTCTCTTATGCAGCTCTTTTGCAGTATCAAGATTTTCTAAATATTTATTGTGTTCCTTTCCAACCACAAAGTATAATCTTGCATAATCTTTACCATTAATATTTTTCGTGGTTAGATGTTTTCTGGCAGAATCACGATGGATATCTATAAAATAGGTCAAATCATTTCCTTTGTTCGACACGGCATCTTCGACAAGATTACCAGACACAGCATACGCTTTAGTGGACCTCATTCCTTTTTCATTCAAAGTTTTGGTCATATTGGTCGTGTCATGCACAACACCAATACCTTTATTTATTAAGTTTTGACTCATTCGTTTTCCTAAACCTATTACATTAGCCCTCTCATCATTACTGATTGCGTCATTTGGAACTTGTGCATCTTCCAGTAGAGGTAAAAATGATTCCCAACTATGTGTTTGATATATATAGACGGTTTTCTTCTGGGGAGGTGAAACTTGGGTAAATTCCTTAGATGAGTTACCTTCAATTTGCTTTAATTTCTCTTCAGCTACTTTCCTTTCTTCTAGCAAAACCTCTGTTGGGGGAGAGGACTCGTATGGTAAAGTGGTTAAATCTGTTCCTTCCCCTGCAATAATGATTTCCGTATCATATAGTCTTAACCCTGGTAATTCATTACCTAAGAATGTTCTTGCATCTGAGGGTTTAACACTGGTTGCAAGTTGAATTGCCATTTTAGAAGCATTTGAAATTGTAAACAATTCATCTGTCTCCTTAGGGTAAAAATAATGATTTTCAGCTCGGAGAAAATGTGCAAAAAGGTCTTTACTGTACAAATTATTAATAGATTTTTGCAAAACAACTGAGTCAATTTTTAAATTCATAAAGATAATAGTCCCGATTAGTAGATACATAATGATCAACGCTACTATAAAAGACGAGAAATATTTTGGTTGATTTGCTGATCTTTTCATTATAGGACAACCCCTTTCTCCTCCATAATATGAAGGTGAAAGGGGTTGAATGGCTAAAAAATTATTACAAATATTACAGAAACATTTTAGTCATGAACTTTATCCCAATAGTATTGACTTATGGCATTTCCTATAATATCGGCACTACGATAAAGTTCCTCCAGATTATTTTCAACTCCACCTATTTCAACAATAACACTATTTGGTAGTAAATCTTGATTATAGACACCATTACCTTGAGACTTATCTTTAATGATGACTCCTCTAGAAAGACCAGGATATTTCCTCTCAATAACTTCATGAATACCATTCGTAAAATCTAAATTTTTCTTGTAATTTTCATGTCCACTTCCAATAACAAATGAAATTTTAGCTAGTGATTCTCCACCAATTTCAATTGTTGAATGTTCTCTTTGCAATGAATCACGATGAATATCAAAAGCCATTTCTAAATCTCTATTTTCACGCATTTCATCTACAATAACTTCTCTGGACATTTGATATGACTGACCAAATGTTAAGTTTCGGTCATGTAACATATTTACTATATCAATTTGACTAACCTCATTCCAAATTCCATTATGCTTTAGAGAGTCTCCTAATCTCTCCCCAACAAGTGCTATATTTAACTGGGAGTGATATGCACTTTCAGAAGCTGTTCCCTTTTTAAAGTAAGGCAGAAATGACTCCCTCGTATGAGAAAAATATATAAATACGACCTTTCTACCGAATGTGTTGTGAAAGCTCTTATTCTTTATTTCTGGTCTTTTAATATCCTTTTGATTAATTGAATTAATCTTTTCTTGATTCAGTTTAGCGTCTTTTTGCAGTGCTTTTTCCTCTGGTACTAGCTCTTCTGATACTTCAAATCCACTATCATCACCTGGATCAGGTTTACTTTTAGAGTTTATCTCTACATAAGTGTTTTTACCTTTATTGTTACTAATAACATGGAGTTTTTTAATTTTGTGATCACCTTTTTCATATAGGTGAAGAATAACTACTAATAAACCTAAGAATAAAGTAATTGCCGTAAATAATAAAACCTTTAGAGTTTTAGTGCTTATTTTATCCATCCTAACATCCTCATGTAAAAGCATTCTTTTCTATAACTTATATCGGATTCATTTTTAGAATTATTAATCATACTGACATTCCCTTGATAAAAATCACTATTCATACGTCTCATTATTTAAAAGGAATATTTCCATAAAACAAGTCACCCCCCCGTGAGAACGGGTGGTTTGCTCTGCGGCTGAAAGCCTTTGTTACTGACCAAACCCTAAAGGGCTACTGAATGGTTCGCCAGTTGTACTACTTTTACTGGCCAGACCTCAAAGGCCTACTACCTATTTTCAACACCTTTTCTTTCGCATAGAGTACGTAGTATTTCTCCAATGTCTTTTTTGATTTTCCCATAAATTACTTGTCTTCTATATTTAGGTGCAAAGACGATGTGATACTTACAATTCCAGGTTGTATGTGTCTTTTGACATTTAAACTCCTCCGTATGCTGATATTTTGGTTGGCGAACCAAAAATATTTTAGCACCTCGGGGGAGTTTTTTTATACCACGCTAGAAGCTTTTTAGAACCCTAGGTCTAGCCTAGGGTTTTCTTTTAGATAAAAAACAAAAGCCACTAATAAATTAGTGACTTCTTAAGTAAGCTACTATAAATACTTCCTCGAGATACTCTTCCCATCATATGAGAACAGCACTGCTTTGTCTTCTAATACAGATTCCATATGAACAGGTCTTCCCCATAGTTGATAGACATATGGGAGAACCTTTTCTAAATATTTTAAATCAAGTTCGATATCCTCAAACCAGTGTTTTAGATAGAGTTCGTTGTTTCTTAAGTAATCTCCGTCATTTACTGTGATATAAGGGAAACCTCCGTTTACTCTCATGCTTACAAGCTGATCCCGAACCGCTTCCCATTCTTTATCAACGACTTTGTAATCTCGACCTTGCTTTTGGAAGAGATACATATCCTCACGCATGACAAGGTCTTTTGTTAAGTAGTTTCGAATAAACGAGATGTCTGATTCGATTTCTCTGACTTCAAACATCTTTTCTCGTCCAGATCCTGACTTCACACCAAGTTGTTTCATTGCTTCAGTAGGGTTGTTATAGCGCTCTTCAATATCTTCAAAGATTTTCAATCCCAAATAATATGGGTTAATACTTGTTTTTGATGGCTGTACAACACCCGCGTTGAGCTTAGCAAATTCAATGGACTCGTCTGAGGTAAGATCCATTTCACGTAGGATCCTTTGGTGCCAGAAGGAAGCCCAGCCTTCGTTCATGATTTTTGTTTCAAGCTGTGGCCAGAAGTAGAGCATCTCTTCTCTCATCATTGTTAGAATATCACGCTGCCAATCTTCTAGCTCACGACTGTATTCCTCGATAAAGAGTAAGATGTCTTTTTCAGGTGCTGGTGGAAATTTACGTTTTTTCTTTTTTTGAACAGGGTGCTGATCCTTTTTTTCATCAAGATTCCAGAGATCATCATAAGGACTTACTTGTTTGTCCTCGGTTTCTTCAAATTCAAGATCCTCAACCGACCAATTTAGCTTTGGACGTACGAGTGATGGGTCGATATGCTCTTGAATAGAAAGGACTGCATCTAAGAAGGTCTCGACCTCTTGTCTGCCATATTGGATCTCGTATGTTTTTATTCTCTCAGCCGTTGCCGACATACTCTCTACCATTTCTCTCTTTGTATTTCCAAATCTAGCATTGTTTTTAAAGAAATCGCAATGGGCTAAAACATGGGCGACGATCAATTTATTTTGAATGAGTGAGTTAGTATCAAGTAAAAAGGCATAGCATGGGTCAGAATTTATAACAAGTTCATAAATTTTACTTAAACCTAAATCATATTGGAGCTTCATTTTATGAAATTGCTTTCCGAAGCTCCAATGGGAAAATCTCGTTGGCATCCCGTAAGCACCAAATGTATAAATAATGTCTGCAGGGCAAATTTCATATCTCATTGGGTAAAAATCAAGCCCAAATCCTTTTGCAATCTCTGTAATTTCACTGATTGCGTATTCTAGTGCCTTTTGTTCAGATTCTCTCATGCTCTCCCCCCTAAGCTATCGTTATCCTAAATGTATGTAAGTAAGAGGGAAAACATGAAAAGGTTTGTATTATTCCCACGTTCTTTTCCTAATAGCACTCTAAAAATCTAGCTCATATTTGGAGAGAAGGCCCAAAGAATTCATAGCGTATTGCTTCTTTTTTAACTCCTAGTGAATGCAAGGAATGTATCACACTTTTCATAAAGGGAATTGGACCACAAATGTAAAAAACACCTTGTTTTTCAGAAAGTATTCGACTTAATTTCTCTACATCTAAGGGTCCTTCATGACTCGTGTCATCTTTCGTTATGGGTGGAAGTACATCATAAAAAACAACTTGTTTCCCATGTTCTATCTGGTGAAGAAGAGAAGTTACTTCCTGTTTAAATGCGTGAGACTCTTGATTACGTGAGGCATGAATAAAGGTAACATGGCGGTCTGATTGATGAGTGGACAAATCGTTCAACATGCTCATCATCGGTGTGATTCCAACTCCTCCACTTATCAGATACACAGGTGTTGTGCTTTGATCTAAGACAAAGTCTCCAGCAGGTGCTGTTATTTCAATTAAATCCCCTTCTTGTAACACATCATGCAAATAATGAGATACTTTCCCTTTTCTATCTTCATCCCCTTCACGTTTTACTGAAATTCTTAAGTACTTTTCGTTATAAGCGTCAGATAAACTATATTGCCGGTTGAATAAATAGGGCTCCCCACTAAGGGGTAATCGAAGTGTCACGTATTGTCCTGGTAAAAAAGATGGTATTTGCAAACCATCCTCCGCTTCTAAATAAAAAGAGGTAATAACCGAACTCTCTTCTTTCTTCCTCGTAATACGAAATGTTTTAAAGCCTTCCCAAGCTTTTTCTCTTGCTTCTTTATACAAGTCTTCTTCAACTTGAATAAACACCTGAGCAATTTCTGTGTACGCTTCTTTCCATGCATCTACTATCTCAGTTGTTGCTTCTTCACCTAATACATCTTTAATGGCTCTTACTAGGTATTCCCCTACAATAGGATAATGCTCTTTCTTCACATGTAAGCTCCGATGTTTATGAGCGATCTGTCTTACTACAGGCACTAACACGTCTAACTGGTCAATAGCAGTTGCGGCAGCATAAATGGTATTGGCAAGTGCTGCTTGTTGTCTTCCCTTCTCCTGATTTGCATGATTGAAAAGATGTAATAACTCAGGATGATCATTAAACATTGTTTTATAAAAATAGCTGGTGATTTCCCTACCGCGCTCCGCGAGAATGGGTGCTGTTGCTTTTACTATCTTGCTAGTTTTTTCAGATACCAATTTCACCATCTCCTAAAGATGTATTTTGAATACATCTTTATTGTAAAACCGACTCTATAATAAAAGCAATATTCTAAATACTCCTTTATAAAACTGTCACATTTTATCTCAAACAGTAAGCAATGAGACCGATATATGATATGATGATGAAAAAGAGCAATATAAATGTGAGGTTAGTTCTTATGCGGTTAACTCAATACACCGATTATTCACTAAGAGTCTTACTCTATTTGGCTACAAAGCCATCTGATCAATTATCTACTATTAAAGAAATTGCGGAAGTTTATCATATATCTAAAAATCACCTTATGAAGGTTACATATGAATTAGGCAAAATGAATATGATTGAAACCATACGAGGTCGTAATGGTGGAATTCGACTTGCTCTTTCACCAGCAGATATTAATATTGGTGCTATTGTAAGAAAAACGGAAGAGGATTTCCATTTAGTGGAATGCTTTGATCAGGAACAAAATGCTTGTATCATCTCTCCTGCCTGCGGTTTAAAGCATGTACTAAATAAAGCGTTAGTAGCCTATTTTGCTGTTTTAGATGAATATACGCTAGAGGATTTAGTTAAAAATAAAGATACACTATTATCTTATTTTCAATTAAATGAAACACTTTCATAAAGAAACACAGACCTACAAAATTTAGATACCATCTACATTTTAGCAATAGTCGTAAACTTATGGCTATTTATCAATTTTATGAAGTTCATGCAAATGAAAATGAAAAAAAGAAAACCGACTCCATTTCACGGTTTTCTTTTTAATATATACCCATTAAAAATCCTGTTGCTCTAATTCTTCCATCTTAACTGTGATTAGCTTGCCATTGATAGGGTTAAAAACTACATCTACATTTACAATCATTATTTTTTCCTGTTCTTTCACTTTAAGATGAAAAACATCCTTTGATTCCGCTTCATTTACCTCTTCACGCTTTACATATTTATAATCGGTAACCTCTGCATTTGGATATTTTTCTTGAACGGATGAAATGGCTATTTTACTCCATTTCTCATAGTCCAATTCTTGATCATTGTGCTCCCCATAAGCTTTCATTCCTGCTGTTAACATAAGTAAAAAAGCTACAACTGTAAAAAGAATTTTCGTTTGTGGGATCAAGTTCATCTCTTCCTTCATTTAATTGTGTACGTAACATTAATTTGTCCCTCTATAGGAAATGTATTCTATATTCACATGAAAAATTCGTACGTTCGCTATTCTCTTCTTTATACTTAATAAGCTACACTACAGCAGCACTCTTTATTCATTAGTGATTTCTCGGTCTTCATTTAAATAGCTGTCTGCAAACTCAGCTAAGAGTAGACCTACTTCTTTATTTCTCTCCCATTCTTCCCTAAGAACGGACAATGGAGGATTTGTTTCCTCTACCAAATAGCTCAACTCAAGTGTAAGTGCCGGCTTTTTAAAGGTCTCTATAAACCAGTCTGTATAACCACCACCAAATGCCGTGGTAGGAGGATAGGCGATTTCATATCCAGTTACAGTAGAGATGGTATCAACAAGCAACAAATCCCGTTCAAGATTATTCAACTCATTAAAATAATACCAATAGATTTCACGGCCAGATGTGTGATAGGCCAGTGAAGCCATTGGGTTTATTTCGTTTGTGAACGTGGCCAAAGCTCTTGCTTCCTTTGCTTCCAGTGGATTCTTTCCCTTATAGTGAGAATAACATGCATTACGTGGACTCCCCTGAATGGTTTCCCACCCTGCCGGATATTGACGATTAAGATCCACACCAAGTCCATTGGCCTTCCATCTCTTATAGTTATCATCGCCATTGTTCATATCAAAAAGAATCTCCTGTAGGACATACGGTAATTCGTTCACACCTTTTTGCTGAATGGTTACACCATCCGGATTAACCATTGGAACAAACCAAATGGAAACACGATCTACTATATTCAAGCTATGTCCCCCTAATGAATGCTTGCTTTGATAGGCATCTACATACGTATGAATCATGTTCATTATGATATGAGTCGATAACCATTCGCGCCCATGATGACTTCCCGTAATTAACACATTCTTTTTTCCATGTCCAAGTTTGACCGCATAGAGGTTACGATCAAATTCAGATTTACCGATAATTTTTACCTCTATTTCATCTTTTGAGGCCAATTGACGCAACTCTTTTGTTAAGGATTCATAAGTATAAATAGGTGTTTGTATGGCCCTACATGGTGTCGTAAACATAAGAATTGTGAGAAAAATCGAAAAAATATTTGTTAATTTCATGGTAAAAATCCCTTTTTAATAATTAGGATTCCTACGATTTACTTTTTTATAAATGTAATCAATTCCAACCTTGATTTATTAACATCGCCAAGTTTTACACAGTAAAAAAAAGAACATTTCACACACAATAATCATATCTCCTTAAAAGGAGGGATTTTAATGAACAGTGTTGATTATGATAAAGCATTGTACTACACGCATCGTTCACAGTGGGATAACCTACTCATATTAATGGTTCGCACAAAGGACGATTTTCTTTCAAAAAAAATCGAACACTTTTTACACGCATATAACTTTGAGCAAGATTATAAAGAAGTTGAACAACAATTATACTCGTTGTTACGCTATATAGATCATGCCGTTGACATTGATGAACCAGAATTAGAGCATGTCCATCATATATAAAACGTTTCGGGAGCCTGAAACGTTCAACCAGCAATAAAACACGAAAAAGGGTGACAGTAGCGTCACCCTTTTTCTATCCTTGAATCTGTTTCATTGCTTCTGTATATACCTTCAGTTCACCGATAAGTGCTTCTACTAGCTCAGCCGGCTCTTTCGTCAACACTTGATTCTCATAATCAAAACAATGCGGGTCTAGAACAAGCTGACGAGGAATTGTGTTAGCGTATACGCCTCTCATTACGGTTCTCATATTGTTTAGTGCATTAATTCCACCCTTCCCTCCACCAGAAACAGAGATCAAGGCAACTGGTTTATGGGCAAACTGCTCACTACTTAGAAAATCAAGTGCATTTTTTAACGCTCCGCTCATAGCGTTATGATATTCTGGTGACAATAGGACAATAGCATCTGCCTGTTTCACTTGTTGTTTTATTTCCACTACTTCCTGATGGCTTCTTTGGTCCTCAGATCCATTGAAGAATGGTAGCTTTCCTTCACTAAGGTCAATCATTTCCGCACCATATTTAGTTGTTAGAAACGAAGCCGCGATTCTTGTTCTTCCTGTTTTTCTAGGGCTTCCGTTTATTATCAATATATTCATTTGATTGAAACACTCCTTTAAAATATCTAGCTTGTATCATACCTTGTTCATACTGCTTCATGTAACATTTCCCTTTAAAAAGTATCCTTTTAGTCCTTCACAACCCCATGTTTCACAGCATATAGTGCAGCCTGGGTTCGATCAGAAAGTTCAAGCTTTGACAGGATATTGGATACATGTGTTTTCACTGTTTTTTCTGTGATAAATAAAGCGGACGCAATCTCTTTATTGCTCTTCCCTGTTGCAAGCTCATTCAAAACATCCTTTTCCCGATTCGTTAGATCATCGTGCTTGGCGTGCTGCGCCTGCTTCTCTATTGATACATGTGCCATAACATGTGAAGTCACTTTAGGATGAAGTTTACTTTCTCCCTTCATCACATCTTGTATAGTTGTCACTAATTCATCTGGCTCAATATCCTTCAACTGGTAGCCAGATGCTCCTGCTCGAATTGCAGGAATGACATGATCTTGATCGGCGTAGCTGGTTAAGATGATAATTTTCACCTCTGTATCACTCGCTCTTATCTCTCTCGTTGCCATCACTCCATCCATTTCAGGCATTGAAAGATCCATCAGAACCACATCAGGTTTGAGCTGCAAGACAAGTTCAACAGCCTCGCGACCATTTGTTGCCTCGCCAATAATTTCGATGTTTTTTTGTGTTTTTAAGAAGAACTTGAGTCCCCGCCGAACAATATGATGATCATCCGCTATTACTACTTTTATGGTTGTCATTTTTTTAAACACCTCTTTGTAAAGGAATTGTAATTGTGATGACCGTTCCCTTTCCAAGTGAACTTTCTAAAGAAAAGATTCCATTAAGCCTTGTTACACGTTCCTTCATACCTTTTAACCCAAAGGTCGGAAATTGAGCGTGCTCATTATAATTAAACCCAGTCCCATGGTCTCCAACAACCAATTCAACGAATGTACTTTGGCGAGTCAGTGTAAGAGATACCTCCTTGGTCTCAGCATGTTTTTTGCAATTGTTTAACGCTTCTTGACCAATCCTCCATAGCTCTTCTTCAATATGACATGGTAAGGTGCTGACTCCTGCTATAGAAGATTTTACAGTCAATCCTAAAATAGTTGCATATTGTAATAAAGCTGCCCCCACTCCGTTTTCTAATCCAGGAGGTCTTAGTTGCCAGATGAGCCCTTTCATCTCGTTGAGTGCTTCCTGAGATAGTTCCTGCATATATGTGAGCATTTCTTTCACATCAGGCTCCTGAGTCATTTCCTTTGTTCCTCTTGCCGTTAGCATGATAGAGAATAGGAGTTGGTTAACGGAATCATGGAGATCTTGCGCTAATCGATTTCGCTCCTCAATAAGTGCATGCTTTCGTTCTTTCTCAACAAGTTGAATTCGTTTCATTGCAGTTCCAATTTGATAAGCTACAGATTCAAGTAAGGCAAGCTCTTCTTCTGAAAAATGCTGTTTGTTCGGTGATGCTACATTTAATAATCCGAATTTTTCAGTACCTGCTCGTAATGGGACGGTTGCATGATGAGTAATTCCATTTGTATCTCCCCACTCCTGGTCAATTGCTTCCTCAATTCGTTTACAATTTATAATATTAACGGCCGTTTTAAGGCGCCCATCATGATAGCGATTAATACACCAACATCCACCCTCACACATTGGTTTTTTCTGGTTCCACTCTAAACCAGGTGGTAACCTATGGTCAGCTGCTAATTCATATTCACCATTCTCTTGAATCGTAAAAATCCATCCAGAATGAAGTCCCGTCACATGTAAAAGCTCTTTTAATACATCTTTTAGCATTTCCTTTATATCTGTTGCTTCGTTAAGCTTTTCCGCGATAACTTTTAATGTCTTTAACTTCTGAAATCTAGAATCCATCATCTTCTCACCACCAGCTCTATCCTTCTTACCCATATTATAACAAGAGATCTAGAAAAAGAGCCTTCGTATTCCGTATGAATTTTTCTACGACCTTTGATGGAGAAAGTAGAACAAAAACCATTTTATGGTTGACACTACTGTTTATACTGTATATATTATATATAAACAGTATAAACAAAGAAGGTGACTGCTTGAACATTATCATTTCAAATACGACAGACCAGCCTATTTATAGGCAGATTAAAAACCAAATCAAAGATCAAATCCTTCATGGCCAACTAAAAGAAAAAGAAAATTTGCCGTCCATTCGGAAGCTTGCAAAAGATTTACAAATTAGTGTGATTACTACAAAAAAAGCCTATGAGGAGCTTGAACGAGAAGGGTTTATCGAAACCTTTCCTGGAAAAGGATCATTTGTTGCTGCACAGAACAAAGAGCTTCTTAAAGAAAAGCAGCTTAAAATGATTGAAGATCAATTAGTGAAAGTGATTGACGATAGTAAAGCGTTCGATATCAACCTAGATGAGCTAAAAAATATGTTAACTCTACTTTATGAGGAGGGAAATTTATGAATACCATTGTTGAGGTGAAAGGTTTATGTAAAACTAGACCACAATTCACATTAAATAAAATCGATTTATCCATTAAGAAAGGATTTATTACAGGATTAATTGGCCCTAATGGGGCAGGAAAAACAACACTAATTCGTTGCATTATGGATTTAATTAGATTTGATGAAGGTGAAATTAAGCTTTTTGGGAAAACACATGAAGAAGCGACAGAGGAGATTAAACAAAACATTGGGTTTGTGTATGATGAGAACTATTTTTATGAAGATTTATCTATTCATCAAAACAAAAATGTGGTGAAAATGTTCTACAAAAATTGGAACGATGACATCTTTCATCATTATCTTGCTACATTTCAGTTACCTACAAACAAAAAGATAAAAGATCTTTCTAAGGGAATGAAGATGAAATTCTCCTTGGCAATCGCTCTTTCGCATCAGCCTACTCTTCTTATAATGGATGAACCAACATCTGGGCTGGATCCTATTTTTCGTCGAGAGCTTTTAGATATCCTTTTAGACATTGTCCAGGATGAGGAAAAAGCCATCTTCTTTTCTACACATATGACAAAGGATTTAGAGCAGATCGCTGATTATATTGCCTTTCTTAAAGATGGTGAGATTGTGTTCAGTGAAGAGAAGGATGAAATACTTCATAAGTACGTCCTTATAAAAGGATCAAAGCAAGTACTTGATCAAATGGATAGGCAGACTATCATCGGCTTAAAAGAATCTTCATTGGGCTTTGAAGGGATTGCTTTACGTTCTAGCATGACAAATGCTGAAGGAATCATTATCGAGAAGCCAAGCTTAGAAGACATTATGTTTTATACTGTTAGGGGGAAATCACATGCAAGCTCTTGTTAAAAAAGATCTTTACACCTTACCAAAACATGTATTTTTACTTAACCTATTATGGTTCATACCATTAACAAACTTTTTCACAGATGGTTCACCACATAAACATCTCATTCTGTTATTTCTTTTGGGATCTAGCCTTATCCTATATTCTAATTACAATACTAAAACATCGGAAGATATGCAGGCGAGATTAGTAAATAGTCTGCCTGTTACGAGAAAGAAGATTGTATTGGCAAAATACATGACTGGTCTGATCTGGTATCTCATTGCCTTTGTGATCTGTAGTATCTATGTATTTTTATTTCATACCTTTGCCCCATTTCCATCAAGATTAATTACACCGGCAGAATACGTAATTTGTTTAGCAGGTACCTATCTATTTATTTCAGTCTACTATCCATTCTTATATGCTTTTGGTGATAAAATTGCAGCATTCTTAACTCTTTTTCTATTCATTACAAGCAGCATCGGTTTCCAAATTGTCTTAAATTTAGCTGCTAACCCACGATATCCACAAGTAACAGAATTTGTTGAGAGTATTTCGTATCATGAATGGTTACTTGCAGGTAGTATGCTTCTTATAAGTTTATTTTTAACCTTTTTATCTTTTCAAGCGTCAGTTCGAATTTATTCTAAGAAAGATCTTTAAGACCTCAAATGGATACAAACTACTTTTATGTTAAAATATGGTATGAATCCGAATAAAAGGAGGTACTGGTATGTCCCCTTTTTTAATAATAGGCATTATCATGGGAACGCTAGCGATTGATTACATGTGGCTTGATCATAACCGTAAAAGATGGGGCTGGATGAAATCCTTATCGAGGAAGTTTAAAGTGATGTATCTTACTTGCTTCCTTACTATTTCATGTTTAATTTATATCGGAATAAGTGGGAATTACTTTTAAAAGCAGGCAGTTGTAGATTTTCTTTACAGGCATTCACGCTTTCTGTTTGCGTTCAGAACCCCTCCCTTTGATATGCTTAGCTTCTCGTGCAGGAGTGTCCTGTCTTCCACTCCAATCAACAAAGAGCAAAAATAGGGCTGGGATAAAACAAAGAGCCAGGCAACCTCCGATACAATATACATTTTGCACTGGAATAATCAGTGCATAGTTGTTACGATAAGGTGCCAGGCTCTTTTTTATTTTGCTTACTTACTCATTGCTGCTACAAGATTATTTACTTTTTCCATTACGCCGGTCTGTAACGCTTGAAGCTGCTCTTCACTCTGTTCAAGTGTGTCACATTTCACTGCAAAATAGAACTTCGCCTTAGGCTCTGTTCCAGATGGTCTTACACAGAACCATGATTGGTCTTCTAATGTATATTTCAATACATTTGATCCTGGTAATTCAATTGTTTCTGTTGAATTTTCAAAAACATTTAAGCGTTCACTCGTTTTGTAATCTTCAATTGTGACAATCTTCTTCCCTGCAATTTCAGTTGGTGGGTTTGTTCTAAAGCTAGTTAGGATGCTTTGGATTTGCTCCGCACCTGCTTTTCCTTTAAGAGTAAGAGATTGTAGGCCTTCTTTGTAATAGCCATATTCGTTAAAAATCTCAAGTAAGCCTTGGTACATTGTAAGTCCTTTTTTCTTATAGTATGCCGCGACCTCAACTGCAAGTAATGCTGCTTGAACAGCATCTTTATCACGAGCAAAATCACCAATTAAATAACCATAGCTTTCTTCATAGCCGAATTGGAATTCGTATTGACCTGTACGCTCGTACTCATTGATTTTTTCACCAATGAACTTAAAGCCTGTTAATGTATCGATCGTATCTAAACCATATGCAGACGCAATGTCACGACCGATTTCAGACGTAACAATTGTTTTAAGCACGACTCCATTTGTAGGAAGTGTGCCTTTTGCTTTTTTCTCTGAAAGAATGTAGTGAAGAAGGAGGGCACCTGTTTGGTTACCTGTTAAAACAACATATTCTCCATCATTGTTCTTTACAGCAACACCTAGACGGTCTGCATCAGGATCTGTTCCAATTAGTACATCTGCATCAACTTCCTTCCCATCACGAATAGCAAGTGTAAAGGCCTCATGCTCTTCTGGGTTTGGAGATTTTACAGTAGAGAAGTTAGGGTCTGGTAGCTCTTGTTCTTTAACTACAGTAACATTTGTATATCCAAGTGCCTCTAATCCAAGTCGTACTGGCTTGTTTGCTGTACCGTGAAGCGGTGTGAATACTACCTTTACATCTACTTCTTGTGATAATGTTGGATTTACTGAGATTGTTTTTAATTTTTCTGTATAAGCTTGATCAATCTCTTTCCCAATCATTTTAATGAAACCTTGCTCTTTTAGCTCTGCTTCATCCTTTACCTGAATAAGTAGCTCGTCCTCTACTTGGTTCACATAATCTATTACTGTATCTGCAGCTGCTGGTGGTAATTGACCGCCGTCATCTCCATATACTTTATATCCATTATACTCTGGAGGATTATGACTTGCAGTAATAACAATCCCTGAAAAGCCATTTAAATGGCGCACAGCAAAGGATAGTTCTGGAGTTGGACGTAATTCTTCAAACACATACGTTTGGATACCATGAGAAGCTAACGTTTTAGCTGCCTCCATTGCAAATTCAGGGGACTTGTGACGTGAATCATAAGCAATAACAACCCCACGTTTCTTCGCTTCTTCTCCGAAAGATTCTATGTATGTAGCTAAGCCTTCGCTTGCTTTTCGAACAGTATACACATTCATTCTGTTTGTTCCTGGCCCTATTTCTCCACGCATTCCACCAGTACCAAACTCCAAATTTTTGTAAAAGCAATCTTCTAACGCTTGCTCATTACCTTCCATTTCTAGTAGAAGATTTTTTAATTCTTGATCTAAGTCTTGTTTAGTATTCCAGCGTTGATAACTCGATTCCCAGCTCATTTTTACCTCCTAGGAGTGTTTTATTGTCCTATTTTTATTATTTCCATCCTTATTTTAGCATAAGTTCAACTGAACGACATGAAGGATTTTCTACAAAATTAGCGATGAATAGGCGTTCATTCCTAATTTTATTTCCCAACATTATTTTACTAGAACAATGATGATAATAGAAGCAGCTCGGCTACTATAATTGAACGGGTTCATATTTCAGAAAGAGTGATGGTTACCTATCAGTCTAGATTTGTTTAGCGGAAAGTCTTCATTAGACTCAAGATGAACAAGCTTATTTTAGTAGGATATTTCTTTTATCGACAGAAACGTTGTACTTGGTCACTCCCTAAACGACAACAAAAGAGGCTGACCCAAAAGTCTAGATTTTAGACCTTGGGTTAGCCTCTTTTCATACTTTTATTTTTTTAATTCAGTTAACGTAAAAACCGGGACG
The DNA here is from genome assembly GCF_001889165.1 of Bacillus weihaiensis. Taxonomy (GTDB): domain Bacteria; phylum Bacillota; class Bacilli; order Bacillales; family Bacillaceae; genus Metabacillus; species Metabacillus weihaiensis. The sequence continues at coordinate 3,405,193 of NZ_CP016020.1, forward strand.
TTCCATTGCGCTCCAGTCACTTGCTTTCCGCGGGGTTAGAAGAAAAGCTGAAAGAAACACCGATTACTTCAGAAAGAAAGGGTGCTCAAAAGGTCGTTATTTAACAACCTTTTGAGTCACCCTCATTTCGTATGTCTATTCTTTTTTATAAGTAATAGAATAAATATCCTTACGACGATCTTTTAATTGATTGACTGTTCCTGATTGTCGTTGACGTCTCAGTATTTCAAGATCAACATCACCGATGATGACCATCTCAATATTCGGGTTACACTCTCCTACAATTCCGTCCCTTGCAAATTCAAAATCAGATGGGGAGAAAATAGCGGATTGAGCATATTGAATATCCATATTTTCTGTTTGTGGCAGATTTCCTACTGTCCCAGCAATAACGGTATAAATTTGGTTTTCAACTGCACGTGCCTGCGCACAATATCTTACTCTTAAATATCCTTGACGGTCCTCTGTACAGAATGGTGTAAAAATGATCTTTGCTCCTTTTTCTGTTGCAATACGTGCTAATTCTGGAAACTCGATATCATAACATATTTGGATCGCGATTTTTCCACAGTCTGTATTAAAGACCTTCACTTGATCTCCTCTACTAATTCCCCACCATTTTCTTTCATTTGGGGTAATATGTAGTTTATATTGTTTCTCAATCGTTCCATCACGACGGAATAAATAGGCAATATTATAAATTCGCCCTTCCTCTTCAACTACATGCGAACCACCGATAATATTGACATTATAACGGACAGCTAGCTCTGTAAATAATTCAATATATTCCTCCGTAAATTCCGTTAAGCGTTGAATGGCTTTGCTCGGTGTTTTTTCATCGAGAAAGCTCATTAGCTGTGTTGTGAAAATTTCTGGAAAAACTGCAAAGTCACTGCCAGCGTCAGACGCAACGTCGGTATAATACTCCACCTGCTTGGCAAATTCATCAAATGAATCGATTTGCTTCATCATATATTGGACAACGCATATCCGAACTGGATTCGCCGTTTGATAAAATCGTTTAGGATTAGGCTGATAATCCACATTGTTCCATTCCATTAATGTCGCATATTGATAGGATGCCATATCATCTGATAAGTAATTTGGATTAATCCTCATTAATGTAAACTCGTTTAAGAGCTGGAAGGAGAGAACTGGATCATAGATTTTATGTAAAGATACTTGTTGAACATACTCACGAGGTGTGAGTTCATCGGCAAATTTATAATAATTTGGAATTCTACCGCCAATGATAATACTTTTCAAATTCATTGTTCTCGCCAAATCCTTACGAGCCTCGTACAAGCGATGACCGATTTTCATTCGACGGTAGTTTGGATGCACCATCACTTCTATTCCGTACATATTGTACCCATCTGGATTATGATTCGAAATATATCCATTATCTGTTATATCATCCCATGTATGACGGTCATCATATTCATCAAAATTTACTAGTAAGCTTGAACAGGAACCAATAATTTTCCCTTCAAATTCGGCACAAAACTGTCCTTCAGGAAAATGTTCCAGGTGACTTTCGAGATGCTCACGTTTCCATGGTTCCATTCCGGGGAAACACTTTAATTGAAGCTTTAAAATATCCTCTATATCTGTTTTCTCGATATTTCGGATAATCATCTTTTTCTCAAATTTAGATAAGTCCAACTTTTCAGACATACAAATGTCTCCTTTTCATAGATAATACACCTATTATCTTACCCTTTATTCCCTCTGTAAAAACCTGATTCATCTTTCAATTCAAAAATGTGCCAATGATTCTAAATCGTATTCATCTCTTCCTCATTACTAGTATACAAAATACACTTTCACTTTTCACCTTAAGTACACTTATTCAAAAGGTTACTACAAGCAAAAAACATTCCACTCTTTCTTACAAGTGCATGAAGTGTATACCTTTTGCATTCAATTAAAAAGAGACGATGGTTAAAAGGAGCTCAATAAAAAGAGGAGACATGATGATGATGTCCCCTCTCATTTACCCTTAAAATGTTTTATTTTGCTCAGATATATTGGTTAACGCTACACCTGCAGCTTGGTCAGACATTTGATTTGTTGCCAAATCACCTAACGCTACAATCCCAATTAGTTGATTGTTTTCAACGATTGGCAATCGTCTAATTTGATGCTGTGCCATTACCTTTGCTGCCTCTTCAGTTGACATTGTGGAATGTCCCGAAACAAGATTTGTGGACATGACCTGTGATACCATTGTATTACTATCTAATCCTTGTGCAGTTGATCGTAATGTAATATCACGGTCCGTTACAATTCCCTTTAACTCTCCTTGATCGACAACCGGAATTGATCCTATATTATGCTGGTTCATTAACTCTGCCGCTTCTTTAATTGTTTGGTTTGAAGAAACAGTGGCAACATTTCTTGACATACAACCTTGAATATTCAAGTGATCCTCCCCTTTCATATTTAGTATGAACAAAGTAGCCGCTTTCATTGCTTACAGATTTTATTAGGGATAAAGAGCAATAATTCGCAAAAAATAGCAAGTACATACGTAGCTTGTCATGAATTTGTCACATTCTATTTAATTTACAGGCTTGTTTGATACGCTTATAATTTAAACGAGTGACAAAATACAATAAATCGTGAGGACTCAAATGAAAGAAAAAAATCAAAAAATGATTGAAAACCTTCTATCCATTGCTTGGATTTCATCATTCATTGCTACTTTAGGAAGTCTTTATTTCTCTGAAATTATGAAATACACGCCATGTAATCTATGCTGGTATCAGAGAATCTTTATGTATCCATTGGTCATTATTTTAGGAATTGGATTAAGTAAAAAAGATACTTCAATTGCTCTTTATACCCTCATTCTTTCTAGTATAGGTGGCTGTATCTCTCTCTATCATTACGGAGTTCAGAAAATTAGTTTTCTTAGTGAGAATTCAGTTTCGTGTGGGATCGTCCCATGTACTGGAGAATATATAAACTGGCTTGGATTTATAACCATCCCATTTTTAGCATTAATCGGTTTTACCATTATTTTCATTACTAGTATCTTGATTTTAAAAAAGGCAGGTCGTTAATATGAAAAAAATACTTATTTTTGGTTCAATTATATTAGTTCTCTTTGGTACCCTAGCTTTTGTCACTTCCTATCAAAATAAACAAAAAGCAGAGGGAAACATGTACAATAAGGCTAGTCTTGATCCAGCTACAATTTCACTGCTTGATGATGCAAATTATCAAAACATCATTTTACCCGAGGAATTAGAAACAAAGCTAGAAAAGAAGGAAGATACGATTGTTTATTTCTTTAGCCCTAAGTGTGATCATTGTATCGCCACAACTCCTGTATTAATGCCTCTCGCTAATGACTTAGATGTCGAAGTTAAACAATTTAATTTGCTGGAATTTGAAGATGGATGGAGAGATTACAACATTACAGGCACACCAACACTTGTTCACTTCCAAGATGGAGAAGAAGTCGCTCGTTCTGAAGGATCAAATACAGAAGAAGCCTTCCGTGAACTACTAGAGGAATGGAAGCAAGGCGAATAAGAACCTTGCATAAAAACCAGACCGCTAGAACTGGATGTCGATGTGTTTATAAGAAGAGCACAAGACGCCTACTATCAACGTTAGCCTTGTGATTCAGACTATCGACGAAAAGAGCATGTGACAAAACTCATTCATTTTTTAATAGACGAACGATTATCGTTTGACACATTGTTCCTTATTAATATGTTGTGGTGGATGAACAAGTACGTTCCAATCCGCTGCATTACACTAACGATTAACAATCGTATTCATAAACAATACATGTAGTGACAAAGAATAAAACCCGAGCGATATGGGAGATTTTCATTGGAAAATCACCTGATCGTTCGGGTTTCTCATTAACTAAAACCACTTATGTTCTAGCCTCTTTTAAGATTGTATCATCTATTACTTAGTAGCATGAGTTTTATAAAATGAATACATAGAACCAGCCTTAAGGCTTTAGAGTAGCACTTGTTTAGTGTATCCCAAAAAACGAATCGTTTAGTTCTTCATTCACTAATTGCTAAGTTGCTTTGCTTTTAAAAGCCTATATTAACCATGAATTAGCCGGTTTCACAAACTGACTAAATTCACCTTCCTGGCTTTCAGCATTTACAAATTGTGAGAAAGAAAAAGGAAAAAAATAACCGTATTCATTCAAGGTTTGGGTATTACGTTCAAACATAGCTTTATATTCCTCTTCATGCTTGCATTCATCTATTAAATCCAACATAACAATAACAGCTTGTAAGCTAGAGATAATTTGGAAAGCATCCTTTAAATTGCCATTATAGAATTGATCTGTTTCCTGTGGTTTAAGAACATTTTGGTGTTGAAAATCCATAATTTTATGGTCTGGAAAGAATTTAGGAAAGATCTCTGAATAAAGCTGCCCGACCAATTCCTCAATATGGTTTTCTTGCTCTTCCGTTGAAGCAACAACAACCTTCACATACATCACCCTTTTTATCTAGTAAACATCTAGTTATTTCACTTCATTAAGCATACCATATGACTTAGAAAGAGTGCAGAGGTAGATGTTACCGATAATAGATTGTCCATCCATACACACATTGCTATGATATACTTGTACTCGTGAATCTGTACAAAAAGGATTGATGAATAAATTGAAACGCGCAGGAGAATGGTTTGAAATAAAGATAAATGAAAGCTTTGCAAACAACACTGTTTTTCATATTTTATCAAGCAAATTAGGTGTCTCAAAGGCCACCATTCAAAAATGGAATAAAGAAGGATCATTAAGAAGAAACAATACAAAAGCAGATGTAAATCACCAGCTTCGAGATAGAGATATCCTCTCGATTCACCTTTTTAAAGAAGAGGAGTTTGGAGTAATTCCTGAGAAACACGACTTTTCAATCTTATATGAAGACGATCACCTCATTATTATCGATAAACCAGCCGGAATGGATACACATCCAAACCACTCAGATCAAGTAGGCACACTAGCTAATGCTGTTGCCTACTACTATCAAACAATGGGTATCCAGACTCGAGTAAGGCATATTCACCGTCTTGATAAAGAGACCTCTGGTGCGATTATCTTTGCAAAAAATGATTTAGCTCATACTTTGTTGGATCAAGCTCTCCAATTAAAAAAGATAAAAAGAACCTACCTTGCTTTCGTAGGAGGCAACTTACAGCCTCAAAAAGGAACGATTAACAAACCAATAGGACGTGACAGGCACCATCCCACAAGAAGAAGAGTTTCTCCTCAGGGGCAACAGGCCATTACGCACTATCAGGTTGAACATTATGATGAAAAGAAAGACCTTTCAGTCGTTACCCTTCAGCTAGACACAGGGAGAACTCATCAAATTAGAGTTCATATGAGTTATCTAGGACATTCTATTTTAGGTGACGGACTATATGGAGGTAGTATTAAACTCATTACAAGACAGGCTCTACACTCAAAAATGGTTTCGTTCACTCATCCTATTACATTAGAAACGATAAATTGTGAGGCAGAACTTCCTAAAGATATGTCTGCAATCCTAAGATAGTTTTCTTATTATTAGAACAGATTTTCTCTAGACTAAAAAAGAGGTTAGGTGAAAACTCCTTAATTTTTATAAAAGACGAACGATTATCGTTTAACACGTTGATACTTATTAATATGTTGCGGTGGAAGGACAAGTACGTTCCATTCCGCTGCATCCACTTGCTTTCCGCGGGGAAAAAATGAACTGTTTTTTCCTAGGGAGGAAGCTTTAGCCTCCTCACCTTTCCTCTACCTCCCGCCGGAGGCAAGTGCTTCTGCTCCATTACATTAGCGATTAACAATCGTATGCATAAATAATACATGTCGTGACACAGAATAAAACCCGAACGATATGGGAGATTTTCATTGAAAATCACCTGATCGTTCGGGTTTCTCATTAACTTCATTAACTGAACCACTTATGTCCCAACCGCTTTGTCTTATACGGCTTTCTTTTTTGCATAAATGATATATCGTTGCGGCGCATTCCCTACGTAGCTAAACGGATAACAGGTTGTTAATAAAAGCTCTTCTTCTTCATTTTGTAAAGTGATGATACTTAGGTCGTCTGCTTCCACAATCTTGGTATGCGTAATTTCATACTCAAATTCTCCATAGGGTAATATTACTTCTAGAGAATCGCCAATTTCTAGCTCTCCAGCTTTACGAAAGACAGTATCTCGATGTCCGGACAAGACAATTTGACCATTTTCCTCAGGGTAATAGCTCCCCTTGTAGTGTCCTACACCTTTTTCCAAATCATCTGGATCCGTTCCTTCTACTATAGGAAGATCCGCTTCCAAACGTGGAATTTGCAAGATCCCTATTGCTTCTCCGATTGGTGGTTTAAAGGTTCCATCTTCCTGCTTAAAGACTTCTTTACTCGGTGGTGATTCAACCATTGCTTTTGCTTTGTTTAAAGATTCAGAGGTTTGCATGTTGGTATCGACAATCTCCCACACTGCATACCCAACGATACACAATCCTATCACGATAAATAAATATGATAGCTTCTTCATCACCCTACCACGCTTTCTTAAAAATGTTAGTCATATTATATCATAGCTATCATAGGCAAATCGGAATTAAGAGAACAATTCCTTTGTCTCATTGTAATTTTTTTGTAAAGGTTAATGATTCAATTTATGTCATTCATTCTTAAAAGATAGAAAATTTCAGATTGTTTTCCCTGGAAGGGGAACACCATTACATAATATCCACAACCCCTCTCACTTCTCCTAACATCTTCTCTCTTGTTTCTTGATCCACTTGGGGGACTGAATAAAAAAATTTGTGAGTCATCACATTAAACCCGCAATAATTTAAAAAGCCTAAGTCTATTGTTGTTTCCATAGAGGATACTAATTGATTAGGTTTCATGAAATCTTCGGTTTGACTAGTTGTTTGGAAGATGACTACATTTTTCCCAGCTAAAAGCCCTTCCACTTTCCCTTTTGAAAATTGAAAGGCAAATCCATTTGTAAAAACACGATCAAGATACCCTTTTAACATCGCAGGCATTCCATTCCACCAGGTTGGGAAGATAAAAACAAGGTTTTCAGCCCAAGTGATTAATTTTTGCTCTTCATGAATGTCCTTCGGTACATTATTTTGATAAAATTGCAGATAATTATCTTCCTTTAAAATAGGGTCAAAGCCTTCTTTATAAAGATCCTTTATTTTTAATTCGTGATTCTTATTCTTTAAATGACTTTGCACTTCTTCACTTATTGCATAGTTAAAGCTATTTTCATTTGGGTGTGCAATGATAATAAGTGTTTTCATTCAATCCTCCGTTTATCCTTTTTCTACTAGTATGGATTTTCAGAGGAGAAATCAAACATGTAAAAAAGGTGTGGTACTTGCTTCCGGTAAATAGAAGGACCAGGTTTATCTAACACACATGTTTTTACAAACTGACAAGGAGAGAAACAATTTACTTTCGATAGAACGATGGATATATTTCTAGCAACGAAATATAGGAAAAAGAGTTACTTTAATCCTTTTTGCAGTTTAATAGATGAAGATTCTGATAGAAACTGTATAATAGGAAGTAGATTAAATCAGAAAGGGTTTGGTGTTTTTGACTGATTTAACAAAAACGTTTGCGAACCTATTACTTCATGGTGATACAACAAACGCATATAAACTAGTGGAAAATTTAATTTTCGAAGGATACACCTCCCTCTACGTGTATGAAAATATTGTTAGAGATGCTTTATACTATATCGGTTACCTATGGGAAATCGATGAGATTAGCGTGGCTGATGAGCATCTAGCGACCGGTACTGCAGATTTCGTACTCACTAAATTAGATGCCAATCTTGGTCAGATGCTAACGCATGAGCAACATGAAAGGAAATCCAAACAAGTCATGTTATTCTGTATAGAAGGAGAAGAGCATTATATTGGGATAAAGATGGCAGCAAATGTGTTTAAAGAGCATAACTGGAATGTAAAATACTTGGGACCTAACTTACCGCTTGAGCATGCCATTCATTTTGCAAATAAAATGAAGCCCAATGTCATTTGTTTTTCTGTCACGGTTAGTCATCATCTAAAACAAATTCCAACTTATATTAAAGCTTTAGAACAGCTTGACTATAAGCCACAACTAATGATTGGTAGTCGATTAATAGATAAATATCAATTTTCTCATTTCGTCTCTAAGGACACCATCATTATATCTGATCTAGAGGAGCTTTCCCATTGGATTAAAGAGAGAGCGAAACAGCGAGATCGTGCAAAAACTTTTAACTAAAAAGGTGTGTTGAACACAATGATCGCACTTGAAAATGTACCAGTTCCTGCTTTTATTTTAAATGAAGATTTCCAAATTTTGACTTCATCTGATATGGCAAAAAAGCTTTTTTCATCTCATAGCAACTTTTTGCAGTTGGTTGATATAGACAGTCAGAACAAGGTGTCTTTTTTCCTCACGTCAAATGACAAGGATAAATTTGAAGCAAATATGATTACCGCTTCAAATGAGCTAGAATTATTTGAAATCTATTTAAGAAAAAACGTAACGAATGATCTTTATGTTGTCTGTATACCACTTAAAGAAAACTTAAAAAAAGTCAGTCACCAGGTTCATATGCTCAGAGAACAACTAATGGTAACTGACAAAGATAAGTTAGAGCAGCATCATCGAAAAGAAATCATTTCTCTTTTTCAACCCTTTTTGAATGATACAGATCTCTATCATTTAACGAGTTCTTCAGATAATTTAAAGGTATTGCCTAGTAAGCTAGAAAAAATTCAAGACTTACTTAGTTTACTTCGCCCAGATATTATTGAAAGTGGTAAAAGTGATCAGTTTGAACTGATTTTAGATGAATTAAACGATTTACGTTCATCCATTGATTTTTATTTAACATTAATGCCTCTTTTAGACCGCTTCGACTGAATTAGATAGAGGTAACGTAACTTCTACTGTCGTGCCTTTATCTAGTTCACTTAAAAACTGAATTTTGCCTTGGTGACTCTCTATGATTTTAAAGCTTACCATTAATCCTAAGCCTGTTCCTTTTTCCTTCGTTGTGAAGAAAGGTTCGCCCATCTTTTCTAGCTTTTCCTTCGGTATGCCCTTCCCCTGGTCTTTGAATCGAATAAGCACAGTATCGTTTGGTTGTTTAAATGTTTCTATGGTTAGCTTTCCAGCTTGCCCTTCCATTGCTTCAATTCCGTTTTTCACTATATTAATAAACACCTGTTTTAATTCATTCTCGATTCCTTTTACAACAAGAAGCTTTGGATCTATGTTTGTTTTTATTTCTACATTGTTGAGAATCGCTTGCGTTTCCCAGATTTTCGAAATATCTTTAATGATTTTGTTGATATTTACATCTAAGAAAGTAGCTGATTTTGACCTTGAAAGAACTAAAAATTCATTAATAATTTCCTCAAGTCTTAGGAATTCAGACATCATGACTTCAGCATATTCCTTGCTATACGTATTCGTTTGAATCATAAGCTGTAAAAAGCCTCTAAGGGATGTAAGAGGGTTTCGGATCTCATGAGCAATTCCAGCTGCTAACTGACCAATTGCAGATAGCATTTCAGACTTTACGAGCATTTGCTCCGAGCTTTTCCTTTTTGTTATGTCCTCTCCAACACGTAGAATTTGGACGACTTCATTTTCTTCGTTTTCAACTGGAATGAGAGTGAGGTTCTCCCACATTTCCTCACCAGCTGGCGTTTTATATGAGACTTCACCAGACCATTTTTCTCCTGCTCTTACTTTTTTCCAGTATTGTTCAAAATCAACACCTTGATAATAGTCGGCGTATATATCTTTTAATTTCCTTCCGATTAACTCGGTCGATTCTTTTTCAAGACGAGAAGAAAAATTACTGCTTACATATTCAATTTTTCCTTGGAAGTCTGTGAAAACTGTATTGGCTGGACTTAATTCAATAGCCTGCATACTTAATTGAAGTTCTCGATTCACTTTTTTTATCGCTGTAATATCGACAAATGTAATAACAATCCCATCAATAATATTCTCATTTGTTCGATAGGGCATGATCTTAACGCTATACCATTCTCCATCCTTTGATGACAATTCTTTTTTCACTGCTTTTGCTGTTAGCAATACGTCCTCAATATCATTCATGAAGTAATCATAATCCAATCGATGGGAAATATGGTAGATCGGTCGACCGATATCACGTTCGATTAAATGAAAGATTTTTAACGTTTCAGGAGTAAATAATTTAATATGAAATCTCTTATCTAAGAATATCGTAGCAATATTTGTATTGATTAAGAAGTTATCCATGTCATTATTTAAATCTGTTAGTTCCTTAATCTTTTTCTCATACTCAGAATTCACGGTTATTAACTCTTCATTAACAGATTGCATTTCTTCATTTGTACTTTGCAATTCTTCATTCGCCGCAATTAACTCTTCATTCGTGGATTGAAGCTCTTCGTTAGAGGTTTCTAGCTCTTCAATGGTTGTTTGAAGACCTTGTTTTGTATAATACAACTCTTGCTCCAAATCAAAAATACGCTGATTATAGGCTGAATCATGATCAAATGCAATCGATTCATTCTTAAAGATAATCGATGATTCAGGGCGATGTTCTTCAATAAATAACGCAATATATCCTTGTTTTGCATGCTTTAGAGGCTTAACAACTAATTTAACTTGTTTGCTTTCATTTCGATTAATCAGTAGGTTTTCATACTTTATTTCTTTGTTATCTTCACGTGCTTTTTTAATAGCGGTTCCAATCGCCACAGATAGGTTTGTTGGAACCATATTAAAGATGTTGTAGTTTAATTTTCCTTTTGGTAGATTTAAGTATGTTCCAGCGTTCCCTGTTGAAATAATTACTTCATTATGTTCATTTATTATGATACTCGGAGGTAATAGCTCGTCCATTAAAGCATAGTAGAACTCATCTGGATTTTTAAATCTAGTCCCTTCTCGATAAGTCTCCACACCTAGCTTTTCTTTTTTTGCATCATGTTGCTGTGTTTGACTTGATAATAAAGCTTGAGAGAAATGCTGTGTTTGGTCTGATATATGATTGCTAAAGATTTTATATTTTTTATCAATAGGTCCAAATAATGAAGACAACTTTCCAATTGTTTCACTAGGGCCTAAAAGCAAATAGCCTCTATCTTTTAAGGCAAAATGAAATAGAGATAAAACTCTTTGTTGAAGTTCTGTCTGAAAATAAATCATGACGTTACGACAGCTAATCATATCTAAATTAACAAAAGGTGAGTCTTTTATCATATTATGTGGAGCGAAAACAATTTTTTGTCTAATTTCACGTTTTACCTGATAGTCACTACCATCCTTATCAAAATATTTGATTAAGAGATTTGTAGGGATCGTCGTGACAATCTGCTCAGAATAGGTACCTTGACTAGCAAACTTAACCGAATCTCGATCAATATCAGTTGCAAAAACTTGCAAATCCATATCAATCTTTCTTTTTTCAATTTCCTCATTAAAGAGAATGGCTAACGAATATGCTTCCTGTCCAGTAGAACAGCCAGCTATCCAAATACGCATTTTATTGCGACCTTTCACTAAGTTCTCATCTACCATATTCGGAATTAATTCATGCTGTAGGTAATTGAAAACCTCTTGATCTCTAAAAAAGTGTGTGACTCCTATTAAAAGATCCTCCTGTAAATATCGTATTTCTCTAGGATTCTCTAGGAGGTAATTTTTATAATCACCTAATGTTTGAAAGGATTGTTCACTTAAACTCATACGTCTTTCAATCCTGCGAACAACCGTATTTCTTTTATACATTGAAAAATCAATGCCACTCTTCTTATGTATCATCGTTAACACTTGTTGAAGTGTTGATTCATTAAAATCTACCGGTACTGTTTCCATATAGGTTATAATGTGCTGTGGCATATCAGAAGGACTTAAAATAAAATCAGCTACTCCAGATTTTATCGCGCTTTCAGGCATGTCTTGATATTTTGCCGTTTCATTCTGTATTAAGCACAACCCATTATTTTCATGTATATCCTTTAAACCAGTAGTCCCATCAGATCCTTTCCCTGATAAGATGATGCCAATCGACCGCTCCTTCGCGAAATCTGCTAAAGAAGTAAAAAAGTGATTAATCGGGTCATTAAGGACTTTGCCTTCGTCGTATTTTTTTAAACGAAGCATACCAGGTTTTTGAATATACAGATAATGGTTAGGAGGACATAGAAAAACTGTATTCGGCTTCAGGATCATTCCTTCTTCCACCTGAACTACCTTCATCGTTGTGTATTTTTTTAATATCTCTGGCATTAAGCTTTTATATTGTGACGATAAGTGCTGGACGATGACAAATGCTGCTGGTATATCAGTATCCACAGCCTGGAAGAATTGTTCAATCGCCTCAAGTCCGCCAGCAGATGCACCCAGCCCTACAATATAAGGTGTCTCGTTCTTAGTACTATTACGATCGAGAACACCTTGACCCTCTGTGTTGTTAGACATAATGTTCCTCCTTCTCCTACTGTGTCGCATTTATAAGTGGCTCTTTTTGCCTATCATTATACATGAATCGTTACTTCCTTATTCTTTCTATTTTACCTTATATCTCTAAGATACTAAAATTCTATTTTTTTTTCCAAATCTAACACTTACCTACTTTTGTGAGTTTATAAAAATCCCTCTCAAATTTGTTGAGAGGGTTATCATTTAATCTAATAGAGGGAGTAATAGTTTCACCCTAGTACCTTTATTTAATTCAGAAGTAAAATGAATCTGCCCTTTATGATTTTCAATAATGCGATAGCATATCATAAGTCCTAAACCACTACCCTTTTCTTTATTCGAATAAAAGGGTTCACCAAGTCTTGCTAACCTTTCCTTTTCTATGCCAATTCCCTGATCTTGAATCGTTACATAAAAAAACTCTTTATTTTCTTGACCTAACTCAATTTCAATGGTTCCACCATTCGGCATTGCTTCTATAGCGTTTGTAAAGATATGGTGAAAAACTTGTTTTAGTTGGTTTTCATTACACCATAGTGAACGGTCCTTTTCTCTATGGTGAATCAAAAATGAGATATTTTGCATTTCACAAATATCACTTACTAAATACATCGATTGCTCAATAAGATCTATAACCTTCTTCCTTTCTCTTACTGTTTCAATATGACTATTGGCTAAGATAAGTATTTCGTTTACAAATTCTTCGATTTGATTTAACTCAGAAATTATTAAATCATGATAAGGATTATTGAAGGTATCATAAGACCCGAGCTGCATAAATCCCTTAATGCTTGTTAATGGGTTTCTCACTTCATGTGCAATGCTTGCTGCTAATTGCCCTACTGCAGCGAGCTTATCTGATTTTCGGAATAGATCAGCATTTAATTTATACTCTGTTATATCCTCTGCTACACCAACAAATCGGAATTTCTCTCCCTTTTCGTTTAATATAGGAACAATACGATTGCGTATCCAGTGAACTTGTCCATTCTTGTATAGTAAGCGATAATCAAATTCAGCACGTGTCTTGAGGTTACGTAACGTTTCAATGACCCAATCCCTATCATCAGGGTGAATGACTTGATACCATTCATCCAAGTTACGACATTCTCTTCCTATTTTCCCTACAATTTCATACCAGACGGGGCTCTTATACACAAGCTTCTTTTCGTTAAAATCATAGATCCAAAAAGCTTCATTAATATTATTCGCAATTTGCTGGAAGCGTTCCTGACTTTCCTGTAAGCTTGTCTCTGCTTGTATCCGTTCGATTTCATTTCCAATCCATTGCGCGATAAGCTGAAGAAACTCAATATCAGAGTCACTTATTCTTCTTTTGATACTACCTTTTGTACAAAAGCAAATACTCCCATATAATGTTTCATTTAAAAAGATAGGTGCAGCTAAATACTCAGAAAGGTGTTCATACTCACATGACTGAGAGTAGCTAGTGCGAAAATGGACAGGCTTTAATGATTCTACAATCTGCCTTGTATAATACTCTTCTACACGATATACCTCAGAAAAGTTTTTCACGATGCCTGTCTCATTTTTTGCGGCAATGACCTTACATTGTTCAAGCTCAATTTCTGACACCATGCCATCCGTAAGCTGGAATCGATCCGAACCTACAACTAAAAGAAGGTTTAGCTTTTCATTAAAGCTTAGATTTTTATTGCTTGTTACTTCATATAAAGTTTTAATTGACCGCTCATTATTAGTTCTTGTGACCAAGTCCGTTCTTAATTCAATTTCCGTCACAATCCATTGACTTAGATCAATAAGTATTTGCCTATCACGAGAAGTAAATGTCCGTGGTTCATAATCTAGAAGACAAAGAGAACCCAACACATTACCTTTCTTAGTCATAACAGGAGCACCTGCGTAAAATCTGAATCCATACTCCTCAACCAAACGATTGTGTTTAAATCGATCATCTAAAAGAGTATCTTCTATAACAATTGGCTGCCTCTCCACGACAACATGGTGGCAAAAAGCTACACTTCGATCTGTAGAGCGTACATTTTCGAGTTCACCTGTTAAACCTACACAGGATTTAAACCATTGTTTATCGTCCGTTATTAAAGTAAAAAGAGCAATTGGAGCTTGAAAAAGTCTACTTGCTAAATTAGTAATACGATCAAATGATTCTTCCTCAGGAGTTTCTACTAGATCTAATTGATATAGCTCAGTTAATCTTCTTCGTTCAGACTCTCTTTCTAAAAAAGAGGACCTTTTATCATGAAAATTTTCCCCTAAGTTAAAAATTGAAATCCCCCCAAATCCCTTGTTTACTTATGAAAACTATTTATATTAATATCGTACCATATTCCCCCAAGGTAGTTGAAAGATTTTAGAGAAAAAAATGGAAATAAAAAGGAAAAGTAAGGAAATGTTGAAAAAAGAGATTACTAAATGGCTCATTCCCCTTTGTTAGGTTCTAGCGCACAAAAAAAAACAGGCTAGGATTCAAAGCTCCTAGCCTGTTCATAAATCCTTATTCTAGTCCAGTAGCAACTTCATTAATCATAAAGTCAACTGATTCTAATCCTCCGCCTGATAAATACCAAACAGCTGCATCTAAATAAACAATTTGCTCATTTTGATACGCTTTTGTTCCTTTAATTAATTCGTTCTCTAGTGCTTCCTCTGCTGATGTTTCTCCACCAATTGCAGCCGTGCGGTCAATGACGAATAAATAGTCAGGATCCTTCTCTACTATGTACTCAAATGTAACACTTTGCCCATGTGTAGAAGCTTCAATGTTTTCGTCTACTGCAGGTACGCCCATTACGTCATGGATAATTCCATAGCGAGAACCAGGTCCATACGCACTTAGAGAACCTTCATTTAATAGGACAACAAGAGCATTTTTATCTTTAGCAGCTTCTTTCACATCTGCCATTGTTTCCTTAATTTCTGCAAGCTTTGTTTCTACTTCATCTTGTTTTGTGAAAATTTCACCAAGTGTCATCATGTTCTCTTCAAACGATTCCATGTACCTAGTCGTATCCACCCCTAAATAAATCGTTGGGGCAATTTCTGTAAGCTCTTCATAAAAATCTGCTTGTCTACCAGAAATGAAAATAACATCTGGAGCTACTTCACTTAATGTCTCGTAATCAATTTCCTTCAAGCTTCCTACATTTTCATATTCTTCCCCATTATATGTAGAAAGATAGTCTGGAATAAGGTTTTTTGGAACAGCTGCTACTTCTACACCTAATGAATCTAATGAATCAAGAACTCCAAAATCAAATGCTACAACTTTTTCAGGGTTTGTCATTAACGTTGTTTCACCAAGCTCATGAGTAATTGTTATTTCTTTCTGCTCTACCTCAGCCGTCTCACCTGCTGCTTCTTCTGTTGTAGATTCCTCACTTGTTGTCGTCTCAGCACCACATGCTGCTAAAACAAAAGCGAAAAGGGCTACTAGTAAAATAGATAAAAACTTCTTCACTTTCATCACCTCGTAAATTTTTTTTATAGATAACTTACTTTTTGTAGAATTCTATTTAATTGATAGTAAAAATCATTATCAATTAATACTGAAAAGAAAAGGGGTCCCCCCCTATATATCTTCAAAAAGTAAATGATTCACAATAGTATTCGTTAGGAAAAATATACACAGATTTTTTGATTATTGATGACCTGAACAGGTATATCCATATCATAGATTTCTTTAAGAGACGCAGAGGTCATAATCTCGTCTTTCGTTCCACTACGAACGACTTGACCATTCTTTAACCCAACGATGTAATCTGAGTAGCATGAGGCAAAATTAATATCATGCAAAACGATAATCACTGTTTTCCCTAACTCATCAACTAATTTTCTTAAATTCTTCATGATTTGCACAGAGTGCTTCATATCTAGGTTGTTTAATGGTTCATCCAACAGAACATATTTTGTGTTTTGAGCAATAATCATGGCGATGTATGCCCGTTGTCTCTGCCCTCCACTTAAATGGTCAAGAAATTCATGTTGAATTTCTTCTAATCCCATATAAGTGATCGCTTCATCGACAGCCTGCCAATCTTCCCCTGTTAAACGTCCTTGTGAATAAGGAAAGCGCCCAAATGCAACAAGCTCTCTTATCGTTAAGCGAATATTGATTGAGTTTGTTTGCTTTAGGATGGAAATTTGCTTTGCAAGCTCATTCGTTTTTGCATGTTGGATGTTTTGATCTCCAATGAAAATTTCACCCTTATCCATTGAAATCAATCGACTTATGCCTGATAAAAGAGTACTCTTACCAGCACCATTAGGACCAATAAAGGAGGTGATTTTTCCCTTTGCAATTTGGAGTGACACATCATTTACTACAAGCTTCTGACCATATTTTTTTGATGTACTCTTAACTTCTACCATGATCGATTCTCCTTTAATAGTAGAAAGAGAAAATATATTCCACCAATTAAATTAACAATTACACTTACTGTTGTTGTAAAAGTAAACACTTTCTCAACGATAAATTGACCTGCTACTAAAGCTAATACACTGATTAGAATTGCTCCAATTATAAGATGCTTATGCTGATAGGTTTTATATAACTCATGCGTCACATTCACAACCAATAAACCTAAGAAAGTGATTGGTCCAACTAATGCTGTCGAAATCGCAATGAAAATAGACACAACAATTAGTAATCTTTTCACCACTCGATCATAATCAATCCCCAAATTTATGGCATGCTCTCTCCCTAATGACAACACATCTAAATATTTATGGTTTGGCAAGTAAAAGAGAATACCCAGAACCAATAAACCAATAGATAGCAGCAATAAATCTGTACGAACATTATTAAAGCTCGCAAACATTCTAGATTGAACCATCAAAAACTCATTAGGATCAATTAAAATTTGCATAAACGTCGATAAGCTTCCGAATAATGTTCCAAGGATAATTCCTATTAATAAAAGAAAATAGATATTTTGTTCTCTCTTAAACATAAAGCCAAATAATAAGGTTGAAAAAAAGACCATTAACCCTGCACCAAGTAAAAAGTTAACATAATCATTTAAAAAGAAGAACGACATGGATCCTGCTAAGAAGATAATTCCTGTTTGTAGCAAAACATATAATGAGTCCAATCCAATAATACTTGGTGTTAAAATTCGATTGTTAGTAATGGTTTGAAAGATAACTGTTGAAAAAGCAATGGCCGCCCCAGTGATAATGATTGCAGCTACTTTTGTTATTCTTCTAGGAAGAACATAATCAATGTTCGGTCCGAGATCATAAAAGAGAAAGCATGCTACTGCAAGTAGTACAAATCCTAATAGAATTAACGTTTTCCTAAGCATACGACCTTCTCCTTGTTAATAAGTACACGAACACGATACTTCCAACTACTCCTATAATGACACTAACGGAAATCTCATAAGGAAAAATAATCACTCGTCCAATAATGTCACAAACTAATACGATTACTGCACCAAGTAATGCTGTTTCTAGTAAACTCTTTCTCAAATGATCCCCCGATATATACTCACAATATTCGGAACAATCAAACCGAGAAAAGGTATGACTCCTACCGTTAAAACAACGCTAGTCGTAATAAAAGCAACAATAATCAGGCCTATATTGACTACTTTTCGATAATGTAAACCGAGATTTTTCGAGAAATCCTCACCCATACCTGCAACGGTAAACTTGTTCGCAAACAGATAGGCAATTAGAACAAATGGAATGGTTATGTAAAGTAATTCATATCTTCCCTTCATAATTAAAGAGAAGTCTCCGTGAAGCCATGACCCTATATTTTGAATCAAATCATATTTATAGGCAAAAAAAGTCGTGATTGAGCCTATAATATTTCCAAACATCAATCCTACTAGTGGGATAAAAATCGTGTCCTTAAATTTAATCCTATCAAGGATTTTCATAAACACATACGTCCCTGCTAAAGCAAAGAGAAATGCAATCCCCATCTTTTCTAAAGGACTAGCATTCGTAAACAAAAGCATCGAAACTAAGATTCCTAGTCTTGCAGAATCCATTGTCCCAGCTGTAGTAGGTGAAACAAATTTGTTTTGAGTAAGCTGCTGCATAATTAACCCGCATATACTCATACTGACACCAGCAATGATCAGACTAATCATTCTTGGTATTCTACTAATTAAAATTACTTGTTCTTTTTCTTCTGTTAATGAAAATAAATCCTTTGGGCTTAAATCAATGACACCAATAAACAATGAGAGACATGATAGAACAATAAGAGAAATACTCAACAATAGTTTAGCCATTAAGAAGACATTCCTTACAAACGATTTATTTGATATTGATAATCGTTATCATTACCACAGTTATTAATGTAGCACAAAAAAATAAAAGTGAAAAGACATTTTTTAAACTTTTTTGTCACACAAAAAAAAACACCCTTTGTAAAGGTGTTATCTCGTCATGAAAGCTTTTGTATGGCTTGCCTAATTGCTTCAGATACTTCTAATTGATTTTTCTCACAATAAGCATGCAGTTTAGCATATGTATTATTATCTAATCGAACATGAATGGAGTGGTTAAGCCTAGTCGAATGGAGCTTCTTTGGTCGCCCTCTTACAACCTTTCTCCCACCGATTTCACTTTCATCCTTCCAAACTTGTATCACAACATATCCATGCTTTTCAATCCACTTATCACACTCATCTTCTTTCCAACCATTCATAGCTCGATCATAAAAATCTTTTACGTATCCTTCTTTTTCCTCACCATGTAATTCCCTTTTAGCTGCCTTAGAAAATGCCTTATTCAACATGTACTCTTCATATTCCTGATATGATGTAAAGATTAACTCCTTCATGCTTCATCCCCTAATTAAAGTTTGACTCCACTAAAAACAGTACACTTTTTAGATTTCACAGTTCATTTTTTATATCCTAAAGCTATTATAAAAGAAAAAATCGGTGGTGGAAATATACGGCATTGAAGAAATTAAACAAACGTTTGATTAAGCTATTTAGAGGGAGCTGAAGGGATACAGGGCATGTGTACTTGGAAAATAACCGTTTTTTAGTCAAAGTTAGAAGATCTTCTAAATAGGATATAAACACTTATCAAGTGACCAAGTTTTCAGCCTAGGTAGGTGTTACTACTCTTTGAACAGGGGGAGTAGCGTGTTAAGTTCTCCCCTTCCTATACGTAAAAAGGCCAGCACATAAAAATGCGCTGACCGTTAACGAATTATTCTTTTGCTTTTAGATGAAAGATCACAGATTGATAATCTCCCCCGCGTTTAGCAACCGATGCATTTACTCCATTAAATTCTGTCGGTAGTAAAAGTCCTCTATTTATAAGTTCGTCTCCGTAATGAGTTCCTTCTTCGTTTACTTCATAAAGAAGATTCTCATCAAGACCTTTTAGACGAAGAACCTGTTCTTTTTTTCCATTTACTGAAGCAAGGACCTTGTACCAGCCGACTAAAGCCTCTTTTCGGTCTTTAGAGACAATCATCCAAGCCGTTTCATTTCCTTCAAAAGGACTTAACAAACGATAAAAGGATCCATCTCTCACTAGTGAGCGTTGTTTTTTATAGAACTCTACCTGTGAACGAATTTCTTCTCGTTCTTCCTCAGATAGTTCAAGTGGGTTCAGTTCATAGCCAAATGTGCCGAAATAGGCTGTATTTGCTCTTGTTTCAAGTGGCGTTTTTCGCAATGTTTGATGATTCGGTACAGCTGATACATGGGATCCCATACTATAAATTGGATACGCGAGAGATGTTCCATATTGTATCTTCAGACGTTCTACTGCATCTGTATCATCACTAGTCCATGCTTGGGGGGCATAATAAAGCATGCCAGGATCAAACCGTCCTCCACCACCCGCACAGGATTCAAACAATACATTTGGAAATTCGGTTGTTAATCGCTCATAAAGATCATATACACCTAGAATGTATCGGTGAAAAAATTCCCCTTGCTGATTCTGCTTTAAGGCATTTGAATGGGCATCAGTAATATTTCGATTCATATCCCATTTTATATACGATAACTTTGTTTTACGGATAATCGCTGCCATTTTCTCATAAAGATAGTCAACAACTTCTTTTCTTGAAAAATCGAGTACTAGCTGATTCCGTCCAAACACGAGATGTTCATCTGGATTACCAACGATCCAGTCTTTATGTTCTTCAAACAAACGACTATCAGGATTAACCATTTCCGGTTCAAACCAAAGACCAAATTTGATTCCAATCTCTTCAAGCTTTTCTGAAAGCGATTCTAATCCATTCGGAAGCTTCTTTTCATTTTCGAACCAATCTCCAAGTGAGGAGGTATCATCATTTCGCTTTCCAAACCATCCATCGTCTAAGACAAACAGTTCTATACCAAGCTCCTTAGCACTTTTCGCAATGGGAAGAAGTTTCTCTTCATCAAAATCAAAATACGTTGCTTCCCAGTTATTAATGAGAATTGGTCGATCTTCTGTTTTCCATGGATCTCTTAGTAAATGTTCACGATAAAGGTTGTGGTAGGCTTGACTCAGTCCATTCATTCCATCCTCTGTATAAACCATCACCACTTCGGGCGTTTGAAATTGCTCCATATGATTCAGGCGCCATGTGAATTGATGAGGATGGATGCCCATCATGACTCTTGTTGTATCATAATGATCCACCTGAACCTGCGCTAAGAAGTTACTGCTATAGACAAAGTGAAAGCCATACGCCTCGTTATGGTGCTCTGTTGTTTCCGGTCTCTTTAAAGCGATAAAAGGATTATCATGATGAGAGCTTGCTCCCCTAATACTAGAGATGGAGGATATCCCTTGAACGAGCTGACGTTCTTTAATATGCCTTTCCCTTGCCCACGTTCCTGAAAGGTGTACCATTGAATACTCCGCATCAGGCAAATCAATAGAGGCACTCATAATTTTCTTAAGAGAAAGCTGTTGAGCCCCACTATTTATCACCTTTACATGTCTTGTGATGACTGGATGATGGTGAAAAATCGTATAAGATAGCTGTACACGCGCACCGATCTTTTCATCTTCAAGAGTAACTATGATAGTCGTAGCCTCTTCTTCCTTTGCATATGTCGCAGGAAGTCCTGTCAATTTCTCTTTTCCACTTCTTAGCTCATAGCTCTTATAAGTGAAAAGGTTCCCCCCTACTCCATTCTCTGACTCTAGTTCAATCGCAGCTTCTCTGAAATCACCTTTCCCTGGGATAGGAAATTCTTGACGAGTTGTTTCCAAAGAAAATGCAGGATCCTCCTTATCATAATGACAGCTTGCTGCCGTAGGGATATGATTTTGCTGAAAATAAGAGAAATCATCACGGTGACGTAAAGCCTTTCCGAAATACAGCTGTCCTAAGCTTCCGTTCTTCAATACTTGAAAAATATAGCTAATCTTTCCATTAGTTAAATGAAATTGCTTATTCTGATCGTTACAATAGATTGGCAAAGCATCGTCCTCCTCATTTGCTTAGTCTTCTGTTAGTTATTGAATTGATACTAGTTGTAGTAAATGGTAAATAAGCTCATCATACTTCACACGAAAAAATAAACAAGAAAGAAAAGAGCCCATCTTGCTTTTTAGAGAGAAAAACCATAACTTGATTTTCTCCTACTCAAACATCAATTTAAAATCAGCCCTATCAAATAATCGTAAACAAAGAGCCTGAATTTTATCGGGCTCTTTGTTGTACTCTTGTTTAGATTCCTTCTCTTTCAATCGTAAACTCAAATTCCATTGATTGATTCGCAGAAAGTAAATGTTCTTCATGAACTGGTGCACCCCAACTGTCATCTCCACCAACACCCATTTGCTTACCTGCTACTGTGATCACAGAATAATGAACATTTGGTAATTCATAATGATGATACGCATTCTCCAGTTCGAACGCCGTATATGGTGAAACATTGCACTCAAGCGGTGTTTCAGTAGAACGTATATTTAGGCCCTCACCATCTTTAGATGTTAGTTTCACACTTCTAACCCCAGTGCGATTTCCTGATTCTTGTGGATTTAAATAGTGTGAAACATTGTCCTGTACCGTATTGTTAAAGATTCCAAGACGCGCTCCATTTGCACGGTCTGAATAATTTTCCTCAGGACCCATTGCATACCATTCTAGCTGGTCATATTTCGCTGGAACCTTAAAGGATAAGGCGAAGATTGGCATTTGCGGTAATCCTTCTGCCCCACTATAATGTGTTCGCACAGCGATTTTACCGTTCGGATATACTTTGTAAACCGTTCTCACTTCAATCTTCTCAGAAATAGAGAAGGCATATGTGAACGCCACTTGGAATGCGTCATCTACTTTTTGAATATCAATGTTTACACATCTACGAGCCATACTTGCTTGTAACCAGCAGCCTGAGACAAACGTCTGAGCATAGCCTCTGTCATTATCTGTTGTTGCTCTCCAAAATAACGGTGCCGGTGGGAAAGCAATTAACTCTCGTCCGGAGTAATTGACAGATACTAAGCTTCCGACCTGCTTCGAGAAGATAATTTGGAAGTCACGGCCATGAACACCGATATTCACGTCTCCTTCCACTAAGCGAAACTCACCATTAGGTTCAATTGAATGTTCGATCAGCTTTGCTTCAAAAACATATTGACCAAATGCCACTTCATGTCCTGCCTCTGCCCAAATAGTAGCTTCTTTTAATAAGAAGGCAGCATTCACATAGTATTCACCAGGCTCGATCATTTGCTCCTTTGTGAAAGGATAGCTAACCCTTTTTTCACCCTGAGGTTCTACATTAACCTGCATGGTGTTTTCTGCTACAAGTTCTCCTTCACGATATAAAGTGAAGTGTAAGTCATAAAGCTCCGTATCTGAAAAGAGATTCTTATTTTCAATCGTTACACCTTTATCATCTGCATGAAGCTTAATATTCTGATACAAGTATTTCACTTCTTGCATTTTAGGAGATAGCTTTCGATCGGCATACACAATACCATTCGTACAGAAACCATAATCTGTCGGGCGATCATCGAAATCTCCACCGTAGGCTAAAAATTCTTTTCCGTAACGATCTTCTTTTATAAGAGACTGATCAATATAATCCCAAATAAAACCACCTTGATACATTGGATATTGATCTTCAAGCTCTGTATAGTAATTCATACCACCTAATGAATTCCCCATCGCATGCATATATTCACAGCTTATATAAGGCTTCTTGGGATCATTGGTTAAGTATTCAATAATATCTGCAGGCTTAGCATACATCCTAGTCTCCATATCACTTGTTTCATGATAATTACGATCGTAAAAGACACCTTCATAATGAACTAAACGACTTGAATCTACTGATTTAAAGTACTTTGTTACATTTAAGATCACTTCGCCTGCGTATGATTCATTTCCACAGGACCAAATAAGAATAGAAGGATGATTTTTATCTCGCTCAAACATTGACTTTGCACGATCTAATACGATGTCTTGCCACTCTGGCTTGTTCCCTGGAATATTCCAAGATGGTTCAACAACACCCATCTTCTGCCATGATCCGTGTGTTTCTAAGTTCATCTCATCAATAACATAAATTCCATACTCATCACATAATTCATACCAATAGCTTTGATTTGGATAATGTGAAGTACGAACTGCATTGATATTATTTTGCTTTAATGTCTTAATGTCCCAAAGCATATCTTCCTTTGAAATAGCACGACCTGTACGGTGATTAAACTCATGGCGATTGACACCTTTAAAAACAATGCGCTCTCCATTTAATTTCATGACCTTATCAACCATTTCAAAACGTCTGAATCCTACGCGTTGTGGGATGACCTCGACCACCGCTCCTGTTTCATCAACAAGCTGAAGGTATAAAGTATATAAATAAGGATTTTCTGCACTCCATAGCTCTGGCTGATCCACGTTCATCGTAATGAAGAACTCTTCACTAGATAAATTGTGTGCTACCTCTCCTACTGGTTTTCCATCTCGTCCAACTAATTCAGCAAGTAGTTTGGAGCCCTCAGTAGGTATTTTATTTAGCTTGAAGTCAACCTTAAGCGTCCCTTTTGTATAGGTCTCATCTAGCTCTGCATGCACATACGTATCATACACATGAAGTGTTGGAACTGTATATAAATACACGTCGCGGAAAATACCAGAAAAGCGCCAGAAATCCTGATCCTCTAGCCAGCTTCCTGTACTACGTTGATAGACCTCAACGGCAAGCTTGTTTTCTCCATCTACGAGGTACTTAGTTAAGTCAAACTCAGCAGGTGTAAAGCTATCCTCACTGTATCCAATAAAATGACCATTTACCCAAACATAAAATGCAGATTCAACACCCTGAAACGAAATATACACAGGCTGATCCTTCATATTTTCTGGAACATGAAAATATTTTACATAGCTTCCAACAGGATTATGATCAACAGGAATTTCAGGAGGGCGTACGTCGCTCACTCCATCCCATGGATACATTGTGTTTACATATTGGGGTTTTCCATACCCCTGAAGCTGAATATGACCCGGAACCTTAATATCATCCCAGCTATCACATTGATCATGTAGCTCGTAAAATGTGACAGGACGGTCACTAGGCTTAGTAGCATAGTGAAACTTCCAATTCCCATTTAGACTTTTTCTCAGTTTCATTGAAGCGCGACTTTTTGCTTCATCCATTGTTTCATAATACGTATGGCTAGAGTGTGCTGGAAGTCGATTAACTTCGAATATGTTTACGTCTGTAAGCCATTTAAGATCTGGAGATGTTGTCATAATCCTTTTCCTCACTTTTCTCTTTATTTAACCGATCCCATCATACCTGCTACAAAGTGCTTTTGCATGATGAAGAAAATAAGGGCTGCTGGTAGTGTTGCAATAACAATTGCTGTCATAATCACGCCAAAATCTGGTGAATAGCTAGAACCTAGATTTGAAATTAACAATGGAATTGTTTGATTTTCTGGTGATTGTAAAACAACAAGCGGCCATAAATAGTTATTCCAGCTCGCCATGAATGTGATAATAGCTGCCGCTGCATATGTTGTTTTCATCGTTGGAACATAAATTCTAAAGAAAACACCAATTTCACTTAGTCCATCAATACGCCCAGCCTCCAAAATATCCTTCGGAAACATTTTCGTGCTTTGACGAAAGAAGAAGATTAAGAAAGCAGTCGTTACTGTTGGTAAGACAGCAGCTGACAATGTATCAATTCCTAAAAACGGAACGAACTGTGATACAGTACCGAACATTCTAAATAAAGGAACCATTAACGCTGCAAATGGAATCATCATTGAAATTAATAAAATATTAAAGACGATATCCTTTGATTTACTTCGAAAGATTTCAAATCCATAACCCGCTAAAGAAGCAATAAGTAAGGATAGAATAGTAGTAGAAATCGAGATTTTTGCTGAGTTCAGTAAAGCAGGTACAATATCCACTGAACTCATTAAATTTTGAAAGTTCTCAATGAAATGGGTACCAGGTAAAAGTCTTCCTTGTGTTACATCAATTGATTTGTTTGTTGCTGAAACAACCATCCATAAAAATGGAAAAACAGATATGATGGTTGCAATAATTAAAACTCCATAACTAGCTACTCGTTTAATCATTTCGATCACCTGCCACTTTAAATTGAATAATGGAGAAGATTACAATCATAATAACAATTGCATATGACACCGTTGCTGCATAGCCAAAATCTGGCGTGTACTTAAAGGATAGATTATAGATATATTGAGAAATGGTCATTGTTGAGTTACCAGGACCACCTTTTGTAATATTCATAACCTCATCAAATAGCTGAAGTGTACCGATTGTTGATGTAATAGATGTAAATAGAATAATAGGCTTTAGCATTGGAATGGTAATTTTAAAGAACTGCTGAATTGGTGTTGCACCGTCAATCTTTGCTGCTTCATAAATAGAGTGATCAATATTTTGAAGAGAAGAAAGATAGAAAATCATATTATAGCCAGTCCAGCGCCATGTAATGGCAATAACAATCGTCATCTTAGCCCAGAAAGGATCTGTTAACCATTGAATTGGTTCAGCTATGAAGGAAAGCTTCATCAGCATCATGTTAACGATTCCATCTACACTAAATAAATACTTAAAGATAACCGAGTAGGCTACTAGTGATGTTACACATGGTAAAAAGATAGCTGTTCTGAAAAATCCCTTGAATTTCAAACGCTTATCATTTAGTAATACAGATAAGAATAAGGCAAGTAAGATCATTACTGGCACTTGAATAATTAAATAAATCACTGTATTTTTTACAGCTGTTATAAAGGTCGGATCTTTAAAAAGCCTTGCATAGTTATCCAATCCTGTGAACGTTAAATTTGTACCTGTACCTGATTGGAAAGACATGATTAATGCTTGTGCCATTGGGTAAAAGTAAAATAAGCAGATTAAAACCGAAGCAAGGGTAATAAACGACCACCCGATGATTGTTGTTTTATTGAAAGGATTTTTCTTGGAATAAGGCACAGATGAATTTTTTGTTTTTGCTGATACCATGATTAGTCAGCTCCTTAACTTATCAAATAAGATAGAAGCCTCGAAACTTCATTGTTCTTCATGTAATATACCGAAGCAACAAGAAATTTCAAGGCTTATCTTCTCATATCGTACGAGAAGAGAGTTGGTTATTATTGAAGCTGTGCTTCTGCTTGTTGTTGTGCATCTTCAAGAACTTTATCAATGTCTTTACCGCTTAAGTAGTTCTGCATTTCAACGATTAAGATGTCATCAATTGCATACGTGTGTAGTCCGTAATTCACTTGTGGAATTTCTGATGACCAAGTAGAGAAATCAGAGATGATTTTTTGTCCTTGGAAGAACTCATCAGCTGCATTATATGCATCTCCATTAGCTGCAGGAGCGTACGTACCAATTGCACCAATTTCTGTAATTAGATCCTGGTAGAAATCAACATTTGAACCAAACGTTTTTGCTAAGAAGTCTGTTGCTGCTTCTTTACCATCTACATTTAACACATACCATGAGCTACCACCTAAGTTAGAAGCATTTACTGATTCTTCAATTCCTGGAAGCTTAGGTTGTGGTACAATTGCCCACTTACCAGATTGTGATGCTTCTGCTTTTACAGAAGGAGTAATCCAGTTTCCTGTTGGTACACTAGCAACTTCTCCACTGTTGAATGCTGCTACGAATTGACTCCAGTCAGAGTTAGGCTTAACAATATCTGCGTCAAGCATCGCTTTATACATTTCAAATGATACTTTTAGTGCTTCATTATCAGCAAGAACAGGAGTTACTCCATCTTCCTCTAAATACCAAGCACCAGCTGATTGCATCATCATACGAATAATCCCTTGATCATTAGGATCTAATGTAATCATATCTTTACCAGTAGCTTCTTTTACTTTCTTACCGATTTCAATATATTCGTTCCAGTCAATACCTGTTAAATCTTCAACTGTATATCCAGCTTGCTCTAAATAATCAGTTCTTACATATAATCCTGTAACACCACTATCAAATGGTAATCCGTAATTTTTTCCATCTAAGCTTGTTGGTGCAATTTTATAAGATGCGAAATCTTCAGCTTTAAATGAGCCTGTGATCTCATGGAATGAATCTGGATACGCTTGCAAGAAACTTTGCGCGCGGTAATCTTCAATTAACACGATGTTTGGTAAACCTTTTGTCGTACCAGAGCTTAAGCTTGTATTTAATTTTTGAATAATATCAGCTTGAGCGTTTTCTACAACTTTTACTTCAAGGTCTGGATTTTCCTTTTGGTAATATTCTTTCGCAATTTCCATTGCTTTAATATTAAAGTTTGGATCCCATGCCCAAATTGTAATTTCTTCTTTACCTGATGAATCCCCTGATTTTGCGTCTGTTGTCTCTTCATTAGTTCCAGAAGAACATGCTGCTAAGAACATCATAAGAGCCATCATCAGAACGAGTAGCTTTTTCATAAAAAATACCCCCATATTTTTTTATCTTCTTTGTAAGCGTTATCTCTCTTACATTTACTATGATATCACCCAAATTTGAAATTCCTTTAGGACTTTATTTTTATAAATTGGTGATATTTTTATTAAATGAATTCGCTTACATATTATTTACATTGTACTATCTTTAGATTTTTGTCTTTTCTTTGGATTTAATGAAAATTGTGAGGTATATACTATTTTTCAGGTATTAGATTGTATAGCTAGGAGGCAAGCATGAAAATGGATGCGGGACATAAGTATGCAAATAAAGAAAAACCCGAACTATTTTACTTATTCGGGTACTTGAAACAACATATGCATATTTTATTTGATTTATAAAGGCGTTTAGTTTGTGTAACCTCCATTGATAGATGTCTTTCCCCTTTTTCACTCCTCGTCCTTCTTCACAATAGGAAGAGTGATCTTCACTCTTGTTCCTTCTCCTACTTCACTTGTAATGGACACACCGTATTGTGGACCATATAGAATTTGGATTCTTTCGTGTACATTCTTTACACCAATTCCGGTAAAATGCTGTTTCTTCTTTTTCGTTGTCGGCAGCTTATTAGTCGAAATCTCCATTCCATCTCCGTTATCCATCACTTCACAAATGAGTGTACCCTTCTCCTCCCAAACCATAACGTTAATAAATCCTGATGTTTTATGATTAAAGCCATGAAAAAAGGAGTTTTCAATAAAGGGCTGTAAAATTAGCTTTGGTATTTCTTTATCCATGCAATCCGGAGAAAGAAGATAATTGACTTTAATTCGGTCCCCATATCTCTTTTGATTAATAAGGACATAGTTCTTTAAGTTGTTCACTTCCTGTGAAACAGTAATTGTCTCACTCACATTACCAATTGTGTTTTGTAAAAGCGAAATGAGAGAGTTAATGGTTTCCTCCGCTTCTCCTTTTCCACCTTGCTGAATCATAAATTTAATAGATGTTAACGTATTGTATAAAAAGTGCGGATTAATTTGCTGTTGCAGTGCAGCTAATTCTGCATTCCTCTTTTGCTTTTGGAAGAGCACAAGCTTTTCTAAGTAATCATGCAGTTCATCAAGCATGGAATTAAAGGCTCGTCCAATTTGCCTTGTCTCATAGGTTCCACTCACAGATACATATTGGTCAAAATTGTATTTAGAGGCACTGGAAATTTGTTTTACTAGTTTTGATAACGAGTTTGTCATTTTTCTTGAGATAAGAAAAACAATCACTAAAGCTATCGCTACTATAAAAATACAAATCAACACAATTTGCTTTTTATTAATTAAATTCCCTATTGCTGTATCGCGATCAATTAAATTAACTAAATACATATCAAGGGAAGGAAGATATTCCTTGAAAATAATTTGTTCCTCTCCCATAAATTCTTCAATTGTATAGGAATTGAGAGATTGATCAGCATTCTGAACATAGGCTAGTAGTTCTTTCGCTTCCTCTCCAATTAAATCCTGTTGATTACTCGATACAATCGTTCCTTTCTTATCCAGTATATACACATCATTTCCTTCGCTTGTATAACTGGTAAAAAAATCACGAAATTCACTTTCATGGATTGGAAAATACATCATTCCATAAAAATCACCTGAAATTCTTTCCATTAGAGGCTTTGTTGCTACAATAAATTTCGTTCCCTCCGCACCACTTGAATTCTCATAACGCTCATCATAGTGATACATTATTTTTCTAGGGTTTGTCAAAGACATTCTCGTCATCATATGATTCTTTAACTCTTCATCCGTAATCGGCCAATATGTGCGATTTGTTGCATAATTCATTTCATTGCTACCTGTCACGACAATTTCAGTTTCATATGAATCGACAAATGATTTTGTCCGCTTCATTTGCTCGCCAATCTCAAAAATAGATTTCATTTGCTGTGTATTCGATTGTTCCTCCGTCATAATTCTTTTAATTTTACCGCTTTGTAAAATATTATTTGAAGCGAGTACAATCGAATAGTTATATGATTCAAAGCTGTCTTTCATTTGTTCAACAACCTTCGCATTTGTAATACTAAATTTTTCAATAAAAAAGTCCTCTGACATGCGAAAGGTTGTCCAAGTAATAATTATAGATACGGTTATGATACTAATGACCGTAATTGAAAACATAATCGCAAACAAGCCATTATGCTTTAGATGATTTCGGATAAACTTCATAGCGTTCACATCACTTCGCTTTTTGATTCCGTCTATATTGACTAGGTGATTGATCTTTTAGCTTTTTAAATACTTTACAAAAATAACTATGATCTGAATATCCAACAAGTCCACTAATCTCTGAGATTGGTGTAGTCGTCTGAACTAATAGCTTCACGGCTTCTTCAATACGTATTCTATTCAGGTATTCATTAAACCCTTCTTTATTATGTGCTGCAAAATAGCTAGAAAGATAAGAAGGATTAAAATGGAAGTGATTTGCAACACCTGTCAGGCTAAGTGGTTCTGAATAATGCTCTTCTATAAAATCCAATATCAACTGGAAATTAGATTGCCCTGATAAACTTCGGTTCGCAGCAATAATTTCTTTGGCCTTTTCAATAAACGCCTGTAATTCTTCTACAACCTTTGATGCTGTTTTTGCTTCATCAATTGCATTAAAGAAGTGAAACTTCTCATTTTCAAGACTCTTCACATTGTACTCTAAGTTATTAAGTAAGATTGACATGGTAAAAATGATGTTCCCAAAAAAAGATTTATACTCTAGAATATCCGTTGTGTAATGACTCGATAATAATGTAATATGACTTTCCAAATAAGTAAATGCAGCATCAAATCGCTCATGTTTAAAATCGTTTGTAAACTTGTCCAAATTAAACGAGTCGATTTTTGGTACTTCTTGCTCCAAATGATGTTCTTCTGTTAGTGTTACCGAAGGATAATAAAATCGATATTGCAGCATTTTTTTTATGACTTCATTATATTTCACGACAATTTGAGTGAAGCTCTCAAATGAATTAGTCAGTAAAATGGATAGATCATGAACGTGTGCATATTTCTCTAATTGAGTGGCTACACCTTCCAGCCTGTCATTTGTCCGTTTTCCTGAAAAATTTACAAGAAATGCGCTTACATTAGAATCGACCCTGAAAGCTTGAATAATGGGACCTTCAATCGTCGTTATTAGTGCTTCCTTTACGATTTCACTGATTTCTTCCTGATTCTTACCCCCATCACTGAGCCTTAAATCAATAGCTACTAAGCAAAAATGAGGCAATGGAAAAGCTTGCTGTATGAAGTGTTCATCATAATCTGATTCATATCCAGACAGATACTTATCAATCATTGTTTCCGCACTAACCTGGATTTCCACATCATCAGCACCTTGCTGTAAGGAAGGTATTCGTTCTACAGCTTTTTTTAACACCGCAAGTAAGATCTCCGAATCAAGCTTCGGCTTTAATATATAGTCTACTGCCCCACTTTGAAACGTTGACCTCACATATTCAAATTCACCAAAGCTACTTAAAATAATAATTTCAATATGAGGAAATTTACTTTTAACAATCCTAGTCAATTCCTCTCCATCCATAATCGGCATCACAATATCTGTAAGTACGATATGAGGATTTGTTCGTTCAATCACTTCAAGAGCCTCTTGGCCATTTGAAGCCTCACCAACTATTTGAAAACCCTCTTGTTCCCATTGAACATAGTGTTTTATTCCCTGTCGTATTAATTGTTCGTCATCGACAATGACAACTCTACACCCTTCACCCGTTCTCAAAACAATCCCCCCCAGGAGTTTGTAGGTTAATTTCAATTCTTTTTACTATTATACACATTTGTCAATAGGATAAGTAAGTTTGACACACTATTCAAAGGGTATTAAGGATTAAAACATACTAATAAAGGAGATGTCAGGAAATATGAATCATAAGCAAAACAATCCATCCACAAATACAATGATTCGCAACATGGAGGATTTAAAGAAGCAATCAAAAATAATGGAACAGATGAAAACGAACAAGCAAATAAAAAAGACTGGAAAACAGCCTGACCCTGTCCAATATATGAAAAAAGACGAGATGTAAGACGATAAAAATGACAGTTCCCCACTCTAGATACTTGTCTTATTTTTACTATATTCAGAATCATTTCTCAAATTTTTTGTCAATAAATCGAAACTGCCGCATAGGATAAAGTAATCCACAGATTTTTAAGCAGTCAGTGGTCACAATTTATGCATCCACGTTAATGTATGCTTAAAGCTTTAGAAAAGTGACAGTTTTTTTTACTTCTTGAAATTATTTTTTTACAAAGTGAGTACCTTTTTAAAAAATTGATCATCTCGGAGGGGGAATTTGAATATGTCAGGTCAAGAAAAGCAGAATTTTGTTATCTCACAAGAAGACTGGACCCTCCATCGCAAAGGCCAAGACGACCAAACACGTCATCAAGAAAAAGTCCAAGAAGCGATCCGTAACAACCTTCCAGACCTTATAACAGAAGAAAGTATCGTCATGTCTAACGGAAAGGACGTTGTTAAGATTCCCATTCGTTCACTTGACGAATATAAGATTCGCTATAATTATGATAAAAATAAGCATGTGGGCCAAGGTGATGGAGAAAGTCAGGTTGGTGATGTAGTTGCAAGAGATGGCTCTCAGTCAGATGCGAAGGGTCCAGGAAAAGGTCAAGGAGCAGGAGACCAAGCAGGCGAAGATTATTATGAAGCCGAGGTTTCGATCTTAGAGCTTGAAGCAGCATTATTTAAGGAATTAGAATTACCTCATTTAAAACAAAAAGAACGCGACGATATAGTTATTGAGAATATTGAATTTAATGACATTCGCCGAACAGGTTTAATGGGAAATGTGGATAAAAAGCGAACCATGCTTTCCGCCTATAAACGAAATGCAATGGGAGGAAAATCAACCTTCCACCCTATTTATCCAGAGGATCTTAAATTCAAAACATGGAACGAAGTTGTAAAGCCTGAGTCAAAGGCAGTCGTCATCGCCATGATGGATACAAGTGGCTCCATGGGCTTATGGGAAAAATACATGGCACGAAGCTTCTTTTTCTGGATGACTCGCTTCCTACGTACAAAATATGAAAAAGTAGACATTGAATTTATTGCTCATCATACCGAAGCAAAAATTGTGTCAGAAGAAGACTTTTTTTCTAAAGGAGAAAGTGGTGGTACCATTTGCTCTTCCGCTTATCGAAAAGCATTAGAAGTGATTGACCAAAAATACAACCCGTCTCGTTTTAACATCTATCCTTTCCACTTTTCAGATGGTGACAACCTAACCTCAGATAATGCTAGATGCGTAAAACTTGTTGGCGAACTGATGAAGGTATCTAATATGTTTGGATATGGTGAAGTAAATCAGTACAACAGGCATTCGACCCTAATGTCCGCATATAAAAACATCTCTGATGAAAAATTCCGTCATTATATCCTCAAGCAAAAAGCAGACGTATTCCAAGCAATGAAAAGTTTCTTTAGAAAAGACGAAGAAAATAAGATGTATGCATGAGAAGAATTTTCTTCTCTCACCCTGAAGACAATTGAGGTTGTCTTCAGGCTTTTTATTTTAGCCACTTTCTTTAGATGTAAAGAATAACATCATCATTCACTCGTATTACCAAAGTAAGGTGAAAAGAGCTGCTCTTCCTTTACAGAGAGAAAACCTTGTACTCCGGAGCTTAAGATGTTTTTGGAAAACAACATTTTATTCGTAAACAGCCTCATTTTACAATCCCTTTGCTAAATAAATCCTTTTAGGTGATATTCGGAATTTACTTAGTGTAAACTAAAAGGAATGATTATGTAGAAAGAGGGATCTTACATGGTTTATGTTTTATTAATCCTAGGTTTTGTCCTTTTGATTAAAGGTGCAGATTTATTTGTTGATGGTTCATCTAGTATCGCCCGAGCTTTTCATGTGTCTCCGCTATTGATTGGTTTAACTATTGTCGCATTCGGAACAAGCTCGCCTGAAGCAACCGTCAGTATCATTGCAGCTATTGAAGAGAATCCCGGAGTAGCTTTAGGAAATGTTATTGGAAGTAATATATTGAATACAAGCTTGGTGGTGGGAGTGGCTGCTATTCTCCATCCTTTAAAAGTAGAAAGTACCACGATTCGCAAAGAAATTCCCTTTACCTTATTGGCTAGTTTGGCTTTACTTATATTGGTTAGTGATCAGGCTTTGCAACTAGCTGGTGAAAACCTTCTGACAAGAGGAGACGGCTTCATTATCCTATTATTCTTTATGATCTTCTTATATTACATATTTGAAATTGCAAAGAATAGCCGAGAAAAAACAAAAGAGGAAGAGACAGAGGATGTAAAACCTAGCTCCTGGAAGAAGAACACCCTGTTAACCGTTGGCGGCTTACTTGGTATTTTATTTGGTGGTGAATTAGTTGTAAGTAACGCCACTGAAATTGCTTATTCATTTGGTATGAGTGAAACATTAGCTGGCTTAACAATCATCGCCATTGGTACCTCTTTACCGGAATTGATTACGTCAATTACTGCTGCGCTTAAGAAAGAAAGTGAAATAGCACTTGGTAACATAGTAGGTAGTAACATTTTTAATATTCTATTTGTTCTTGGTACGACTGCCGCTATACATCCGTTGACTGTAAGCAATATGATTATTACAGATATTACGATTATGATTATCTTAACCTTCGTCTTACTCATCTTTTCTCGCACAAATTTTAAAATTGGAAAGATTGAAGGTAGCCTATTGGTAATTACATACATCGTTTATATGATATATATCATCATCCGAAACTAATTACGTTAAAGCTACGTTAGGAGAATAAAGATGACATTTGAAGAATTCGTGCGAATGACCATTGAAAGTCTTGATACATTTAACCCAAAAAGTATGAAAGATCAAAAAATCATTCTTAAAGAAGCCATCCACCAATACAAGTTGAAAAGTAATGTGACACTTGAAGCTGGGAAAGAGGTTTTATACCTCTATTCTATGGCTGAGGAGAATATGTTAAACAGAATTTCAGAGCTAGCTTCCTCATCTTTTGAAGTGGGGAATGTAGAAGAGTTGTTTGAAGGTGCTGTCGTGAGGAGATATTAATTGATTAGACAAGAAACGCTGGACTATCACCGAGAAGCTATGGAGATAGTCTGGCGCTTTTTGTCTTCTATTTTTCTAGTTGATTAATGTCTCGTTCATACGAAGCAGCTTGGGAGTAATCAAGAAAAACAGAGCTGGCGCCTATCTCCTTCGCCAGCTCCCTCCTCTTATCGGTTTAATAAGCTTCCTACGTAACGTAGCAAATCATTTGCTGATGTTGAGTTATAGCCATGTTCATCAATTAGCCTTGCCACAACTTCATTGATTTTCTTTAATTGTTGTTCATCAGGTGTTTTCGAAGAGGTCGTAATCTTGACAACGTCCTTTAAGTCAGCGAATAACTTCTTCTGAATTGCCTCACGTAGGCGTTCATGTGAGTTGTAGTCAAAGCGTTTGCCTTTACGAGCATATGCTGAGATTCTAATTAGAATTTCTTCACGGAACGCTTTCTTCGCATTTTCAGAAATGCCAATTTGCTCCTCAATGGAACGCATAAGCTTTTCGTCTGGATTCATTTCTTCACCCGTTAATGGATCACGAAGCTTGTTTTTATTACAATACGCTTCTACATTATCTAAGTAATTGTCCATAAGCGTTTTTGCAGACTCCTCATATGAGTAGACAAAGGCTTTTTGTACTTCTTTTTTCGCGATATCATCGTATAATTTACGCGCAACGGAGATGAAATTTAAATATTTTTCACGGTCTTCGTTTGAGATGGAAGCATGTTGGTCAAGACCTTCTTTTAAGGCACGAAGAACGTCTAATGCATTAATGGAAGGAACTTCTTTTCGAATAATTGTAGAAGAGATTCGATTAATGACATAACGAGGGTCAATCCCTGTCATCCCTTCGTCATTGTACTCTTTTTGAAGCTCAGCTACATCTACTGAATTAAAGCCTTCCACACTCTCTCCATCATAGAGTCGCATTTTTTTCACTAAATCAATGTCGCCTCTTTTTGGATCCTTAAGACGAGTTAAAATGGTAAACATAGCTGCAACCTTTAATGTATGTGGAGCAATATGAACATCTGACACGTCACTTTCTTTAATCATTTTTTCATAGATTCGCTCTTCTTGTGTAACCTTTAAATTGTAAGGAACAGGCATCACGATAATACGGGAATGGAGGGCTTCATTCTTTTTATTAGAAATAAAGGAACGGTACTCTGTTTCATTAGTATGTGCGACGATAAGCTCATCAGCGGATATTAACGCAAATCGGCCGGCTTTGAAGTTCCCTTCTTGCGTAAGCGAAAGTAAGTGCCACAAGAATTTCTCATCACATTTTAGCATCTCCTGGAATTCCATCATTCCTCGGTTTGCTTTGTTTAATTCTCCATCAAAACGGTACGCACGAGGATCAGACTCCGAACCGTATTCCGCAATTGTTGAGAAATCAATACTCCCTGTTAAATCGGCAATATCCTGTGATTTAGGATCTGATGGACTAAATGTTCCGATACCTGTACGTTTGTCTTCTGATAAGAATACTCGCTCAACCCGTACATCCTCAATTCGTCCACCATATTCCTGCTCAAGGCGCATGACATTTAATGGGGAGAGATTCCCTTCAATTCGTATGCCATACTCATCATAGAAATCTTCTCGTAAATGATGTGGTATGAGATGTAAAGGGTCCTCGTGCATCGGGCAGCCTTTAATGGCATAAACGGCTCCTCGATCTGTTAAGGAGTATGCCTCAAGACCACGCTTCAAAATCGTGACTAGCGTTGATTTCCCTCCACTTACTGGTCCCATTAATAGTAAAATCCGTTTTCTTACGTCTAATCGTTTAGCTGCAGGGTGAAAATATTCCTCTACTAATCGTTCTAGAGCATCTTCTAAACCGTATAATTGATGATCAAAGAATTTATACGTTCTTTTTCCATCTACTTCTTCGATTCCAGCATCTTTAATCATATTGTAAACCCTGGAGTGAGCAGATTGCGCGACCCACGGCTTCTCCTTAACAATATCCAAATACTCTACGAAGGTACCTTCCCACTTTAAACGCTCTTCATCTTCTCTGTACTTTTCAATCTTTTTTAAGATATCCATAAGGACCTCCTCCATCTTTGGTCGTTCTTTTGTGACACTTGCAGATTAATACACTGTATGCATGGATGTCCTTTAACATTCGTTTTCAGATGAAAAGTTATCTTAAATATCTTCCACACTTTCCACTTCGACTAAGCTAATTTTCGCAACTAGCAACAGCCACCTCTAAGAAAGGGAGCCTATAAAAAAGCACGCTTTCACATTCACAACGATGTAAGATTAGGTTATAATAAAACTAGTCTCTAAGTGGATACTATACATAGTTATAGATTCAAGTGTTCTGGTGAAAAGTTTTGTAAGGGGGTACATGTTGATGGGATTCTTAATCATTCTCGGAGTGAGCTTAGCATTTTTAACAGCTATCTTTACAGCAGGATATGACAGCAAACCAGGTGTAAAAAAATAATTTTTCAATAAAAAAGGATGACTCATGAACAGATTTCGCGATCTGATTCATGAAGTCATCCTTTTTTTTATGTTAAGCCTGGGTAATTTTGTTGTCTAAGTGCTTCGTAAATTAAAATAGCAGCCGTGTTTGAAAGATTTAACGAACGTACATGTTCTGTCATTGGTAAGCGTAAGCACTTATCCATGTTAGCCTCTAATAAATCCTTCGGAAGACCCGTTGTTTCACGACCAAAGACAAAGAAATAGTCCCTATCAGTTTCACTATAATCGAAGGTTGTATGTGGCTGTTTGCCAAATTTCGTTAAATAGAAGAATTCACCGTTTGAATAGGTTTCAAATAATTCTTCAAGAGAGTCATGGTATATGACCTTTACATGCTCCCAGTAATCCAAGCCAGCTCTTTTCAACATTTTATCATCTGTTGAAAATCCTAATGGACGGATTAAATGTAAAGTCGTATTTGTTGCTGCACATGAACGTGCAATATTTCCTGTATTTGCAGGTATTTCTGGTTGATATAATACTACGTGTAAAGCCAATTCTGTCACCTCGTCTAATTCTATAACGTTCGCAAAGCTCGCTCACCCTCTGCTAAACGTGTTCAAATCATTTTTACGAAACCTATTATACCATTGTTACTTGCTAGACGTATCATCTATGATATGAAAAAAGGCATATTGAATATTCGGGGTATAGGCTGTTGAATCTTCATATGCCCAATACCTCATACGACTATTATAAGTTTGTGCATTTACTAGCGGCATATTCTCTTCATCTTTTGCGACAACAAAGGTAGTGTGATCAAAGCGACCATCACCTTGAAAATCATAACAGATAAGATCGCCCGGTATCAATTGCTCTGCACGATCTACTTTTTTCGCACGTAACCCGGTTTTCGAGTGATGAAGGAAATTTGTCATAGCATTGGCAACAGACCAGCTATAGCTCCAATTATTCTGCTGCATCCACCAGCCCGAAGAACGATTCGGATAGCCTCGCATGGATGCATTGCCAGCATGTAAGCATTGAGAAACAAAATTTGTACAATTCACTTCAAAATTTTTGTAATGTGGATTGTGATCATCCCACCATCGCTCTGCATATTGAACAGCCGCTAAACGGTCATAAGTAAATGGCTGGTTATTCCTACTCTGATCATCGCTGGTTGAAAAGGACTGTGTATTCGTATCACCTTCTGAATGAAGGGCAAAATCGTCAACAAGCTCATCACGATAAAAGCTTGCTTTGCGAAATTCCTTCCTTTCCTCCAGATAGAAATACTCCTTTTGCTTATGAAGCCATTTGTGGTGGTTCGTATAAAAGACATCCTGTAGCTTATCCCCTGCATCCGTAAGTTGAGTAATCCGAGTCTCTGAATGTCCTTTTACAACTTCAACCTTTCTTTTTTCATTGCATTCAATCTTTCGTTCAAGTGCAAGAAGCTCTTCATTATGTCGCATTTGTTTCATCAGCTTTTTATTGACAAGCATCTGTAGCTTATCGGTATTTAATTGCGAAAGAATTTTTTTCATCTTTACACCACCACTTTGTATTAAGCTCTTCCTTTTGTGCGACTGAATCATCCTCCTACCCACACAAAAGACAGCTTTGTTTACTACAAACTATGAATGGTGATGAGCTGTCATGACTGAACACTTATTTTTACTTTTCTCCTGCTACCGCCTTTGCAATTTTTGCTGTTAGTGAACGCGGTAGAAACTTCGCTGCATAGGCACCAGCTTTGTTCTTTGCTCCAGGAATGACCACACGTCTCCCTTTCATGATGCCCTCGTAGCTTTGTTTCGCCACTTCCTTAGCATCCATTGCGTTACTAAACATAATTGTATGTTCAACATTTGCAGCCGCTCCAAAATTTGTCTTAGTCGCTCCTGGACAAATTGTTGTAACAGTAATGTTCTTTCCTTTTAATTCTTCTGCTAGCGCTTCTGAAAAAGATAACACGTACGCTTTTGTTGCATAATACACAGCCATTAAAGGACCAGGCTGAAAGGCCGCTGTACTCGCAATATTTACAATCTTTCCGTCATTCATTTTTTTCATATATGGTAGGAAATAATGAGTTAACTCTGTTAAGGCCGTTATATTTAGTTGAATCATTCTCGATTGTTCTTCTAACGATACCGTATCAAATTCACCTAATAGTCCGAAGCCTGCATTGTTCACAACAACGTCAATCGTTATCCCTAGCTTAGACAGCTCTTCAAAAATCTCCTTTGCAGCTCCTGGTTTACTAAGATCCTTTTGAATTCTCGTAATTTCTACGTGATGAAAAACTTGCTCAATTTCGTCTAATTTTTCTTCATTTCTTCCAACAACAACTAAGTTATATCCACCCCTGGAAAATAGCTTTACAAATTCATAGCCTATTCCACTTGTTGCTCCAGTAATAAGTGCTGTTTTAATCATTTTATATCCTCCAACATATCATTCATCCACAATGAGTTTAAATGTTTAATAATTTAAACAAATCATAATTTCAAGAGAAGTGTTTGTCAAGAAGTCACGTTTCCATCGCTCCTAGTATGCCATGTCGTGACAAAAAGAAGTGTAGGCTATCCGTTCTAGCTCTCAAAACACTGGTTTATGTAAATTTCCTAATCAATAACCGAGTTGGGAAGTCTTATGACGTTGACTTCCCAACTTCTGGTTCTACTTCTTCTCCTAATAAGCGTAAACCTTTATTCATTTCTTCTATTACTTGTTCATCTTTTTCGTTTAATAGAAGAGCTTTTAATTCATCCTTCATTGTCTGATCTCCAATTTTCCCTATTGCCCACGCTGCCGTCCCACGAATAACAGGTCTTGGATCTTCTTTTGCAAGCTTCAGCAAATCTTTAAGAGCAGTAGTATCTTTAAAATGAGCAAGCGCTAGGATGGCATTCCGCTGTAATGGCTTCTTGCCTCGCCAAGAGCCAGACATATGACCAAATGTCTCTTTAAATTCACGATTACTCATTGTGAGCAATGGTTTAAGCTTTGGCTTTGCAAGCTCCGGATCAGGCTCCATTTCCTCATGAAAATGAAAGTCCTTTCCTTTATTCACCGGGCAAACCGTTTGACACGTATCACACCCATAAATGCGATTTCCGATTTTTGTTCGATATTCATCCGCTAAAAATCCTTTTGTTTGCGTTAAGAAGGCTATACACTTCGAGGAGTCAAGCTGACCTGGCTGAACAAGGGCCCCTGTTGGACATACATCCAAGCATTTTCTACATGTTCCACATTGATCTTCCATTGGCTGATCTGGTGGAAAAGGTACATTGGTTATCATCTCACCAAGATAAACATATGAACCAAATTCTGGTGTAATAATAGCGCAATTCTTTCCACTCCATCCAATACCCGCTCTTTCTGCTACAGCACGATCAGATAATTCTCCTGTATCAACCATCGATTTCACTTCGACATCCGGTAGCTTTTCTTTTAAAAAGGCTTCTAATTTTGCAAGTCGATCTCTAAGAACCATATGGTAGTCCTGTCCCCATGAAGCACGACAGAAGATTCCTCGACGATCTTCCTTTGTGCTTTTTGGTGCATCCTTTAGCTTTGAAGGATAGGCTAGTGCAATAGAAATGATGGAGCTAGCCTTTGGTAACAGCTTAATCGGAGTAACTCGTTTCTCAATATCAGGCTCCTCAAAGCCTGATTGATACCCAAGTTCCTGTTGGTTTATGAGACGTTGTTTTAATTCTTCGAACATACTTGCACTTGTAAATCCGATCTTATCAATCCCTATTTCCTTGCTATAGGCAATGACTTCTTGTTTTAGCTGTTCACTATTCATGTTTGCCCCTCCTTTCTACTAGTCGATTTCTATTAATACATTCTATTTTAAGTTCTTTTAAAAGAAGCTGTCTTAAATGCTTTAAGATGGTCTCACAAGCGTTGTCATTACATCCCTTCTTAGGACCATCATGAAATTCTCAAGCCGTCTATTCCAGGTAAATCTATTACATATGATAAAATAACTGCATATTGTTGTGGAGGTTTAAATTATGGAAATAACCATTGATTCTACATTAAAATCAATTGAGCCAAATGTAAAGGTTGGTGTTGTTACGTATAAGGGTATTACTGTCGGGGATTCTCCACAAATGTTAAAAGGACGGTTACAGCTATTTCAGGAATCACTTTATTTTGATTTTACTGATAAGAAAATAACTGACATTCCCGCTATCCAAGAATGGAGAAAGCTATTTAAGTCGGCAGGCACTGACCCTAATCGCTATCGTCCATCAAATGAAGCACTATTTAGGAGAGTTCAGAAACAGCAGTTTGTAGGAACCGTAAACTCTGCTGTTGATATGAACAATTTCCTTTCTCTTCAATATCAAATTCCATTAGGAATCTATGATAGGAATAAAGTAGCCGGAGATCGAATCACAATCTCAATTGGAAGTGAGCATGCTTCTTATACGGCTATTAATGAACGTGAAATTTCGTTATCAAATAAAATTGTATCACTCGATTCAGAAGGTCCTTTTGGTAGTCCTTATGTGGATTCTAAAAGAACCTCTGTTACCACGGCCACAAAAGCTGCTGTTCACCTAATTTATTTACAGCCATCAATGGGAAAAGATGAAGCACTTAAATTGCTCAACGCGTTATCCACTATGTT
Organism: Bacillus weihaiensis; assembly: GCF_001889165.1. Lineage (GTDB taxonomy): Bacteria > Bacillota > Bacilli > Bacillales > Bacillaceae > Metabacillus > Metabacillus weihaiensis. The sequence goes on from NZ_CP016020.1 coordinate 3,447,776, forward strand.
TACCCAAATTCATGGCGGTGAAGCAACATTTGATGTCATTTAGCATGTTTGCTTCTATTTTATTGATGAAAAAACATTGAAGTAAAGTACACCGTCTGTTGTTTTTACTCAACCTCAACGGTGTACTTTTTCTTTATCATATTTAAAGAAGATTATTGGATTAACCTTCTGTTAAGCAAAATCAAGAAATTCTCCCCTGACTGCCTGTAATTGCACGGAAATTAAAAAACGCAATGCCCCGTTTATCTAAGAAACGAAACACTGCGTTGTAACCATTATGTATGGAGCGGGTGAAGGGAATCGAACCCTCATCATCAGCTTGGAAGGCTGAGGTTTTACCACTAAACTACACCCGCATATGGAATATGTATTTGATTATAACAAGCGTACCAGAAAGATTCAAGACTTTTTTTAAAGTTTTTGTCGATATTTGTCGATAAGTCTCAAAAAAGATACTTCCTTAGTATATTCTGTCATTTCTAATTAATCAAGCTATTTTTCAAATTACATTCTGAATGGCTTATTTTAAAGAAACACAGACCGACCTACAGAATGTAGATACCTTTTACATTTGGCTATGTATCACGTATTCAGTCTGGTTGAATTCCGCTCCCCTTGCTCGCTTTCAGCAGGGCGGGGGCGGTGAGACTCCATTCCACCTTAAATAGTTTTCATCTTTAGTACCTATTTTAAATGCAACAATAAAAGGAATTTAGCCCAATCTATTCAATTATCATCCCAAAGATATAGGTAGATACATATAGTACAGAGAAAATCATAAACATTTGGGAAGGATGAAAATGATGACATATAGAACAACTAGAGGATTTTCAGGTGCCCAAGGGCAATTAGGATATGATACAAGATTTGGTGGTCCATACGGTGGACCTGGTTTAGGCTCCTATGGTGGATACAATTATGGTGGATATCCTGGCGGCGGTTATGGTGGATATAACTATGGTGGCTATCCAGGTGGTGGCTATGGTTACAACTATCCTGGTGGTGGCTATGGTCCTGGATACGGATATGGTAGTCCTGGATACGGTCCTGGTGGAGGCTATGGCTATGGTGTAAATCCACTTACAACAGGATTATTAGGTCTTGGTGCAGGTCTTCTTGGCGGAGCTGTCCTAGACGACGGACCATTCAATCGCGGTCATTATTATTAAATCGAATTTAATCATACGATAATCGAACCTAGTTAAGGAGGTGAGGTGAGTGAAGACATATCGTTACCTCACCTCCTTTTATCTATATGATCTTGTCATACGCTTTAGTCAATAGCAACATAGACTTTAATATATTACAAATCTGAATCATTAGCTAAAACATTTATAAAAACCCAACAATACTTACGATGATCGCAGTAGCACTCAAACCCGTACCAATAATCCACTTTATCAGCTGCAAGTGACTCTCTGTTGTTTTTCGATCCACTTCTTTTTGTGTGACATATTCCTTTTCTGTTAATATTTTATCTACTAATGCCCTTACATCATTCTCATCTAAATGATTAGAGTGCGTCCCTTCAACATTATCAATCTGATATTCTAATTCCTTTATTTTTAACAGGAGCTCCTTCATATCCTCTAGGTCTTTATCTTTTCCTTTCATATTCCTTGTCCCCTCCTCCTGCACGGGTTGGTTACTTTATCTTATTCAGCAATTTGCTAATGTTGAGTAGGACAGCCACCTATTTTTCGTTGATTTTTTTGTCAAAAAGTCTATGTAATAGTAGATATGGTAAAAATATGTATCGTATAATAAAAAAAGCGAAAGATGCCATAAGCTAGACAATTAAATTACGTATTAGATACTGCATGAATAAGACTAGGCTATTTTTTTATAAATAAACTGGAATTGTTTCAAGAGAAACATATCGTTCCCTTTAAAGGAGTCTTTATATGAACGACCTACCTTCCTCACTTGATATGAAGAAATTAGAAAAGGAGAATGCTTTGTTAAGAGACACCCTCTTAACTCTTCCCATTTCCTTTACATATCACCACCCTGACGGATATACAATCTCAAAGGGAGAAAAAGATGGAATCATCCATATGGAGAAAACAGATAGAATTCCAAGTGATACACCTTCCATTCAAACACGGTGCAATGATTTTAAAGAGATTGAGGCCTTTTTAACAAGCATCTTGGATTTTGTCCCACATCACATTGTCTTTGTAGATAAAGACGGGATTGTGACATTATGTAATGTGCAAACTGCGAAAGATCTTGAAGTACACAGAGACGACATCATTGGAAAGCATATCCGAGAGCTCTTACGTATTCCTGATGATCAAATTGCTATACTTGAATCCATTAGAACGGAAAAAGAATTTACGAATAAAGAAGTACTTGATACAAACTATGGGATTATCAATACACGAATTATAAGAGATTCAGATGGATCTATTTCACGAGTAATTGGGACCTTTTATTTCTTAAATGTAATCAAAGAGGCTGAAAAACAAGCATTAGCAGGAAGAATTGCCGCTGGAATTGCCCATGAAATTCGCAATCCCTTAACGACAGTTCGCGGATACTTACAATTTCTAAGTCACGATGATGAAGAAAAAAAAGACCTCTTCACTAAGGTGCTCATACCTGAAATTGATCGTGCTAATAAAATCATTACCGACTTTCTAAGTATCGCAAAACCAGCCAACACTTCAACAGAAACGTTAAATGTAAAAGCATTTTTAACGGACTATCTTGGAAAGTTTCTAAAAACGGAGGCTCTTTTATATAACGCAGAGTTATTTTTCGATCTTCACCCTCAAACAAAGAATGTGTATCTATTAGGACATAGTGATGAGCTTCTTCAAGTGTTTATGAATTTATTACGAAATTCTTTGCAAGCAAAAGGGGAAAATCCATTAAAGATAACTGTCAAAACAGCTTTAATAGACCATAGCATCCAGATTCATTTTATTGATAACGGAAAAGGCATCCCCTCCTCGCTTCTTCCACATGTATTTGATCCTTTCTTTACAACAAAGGATGAAGGAACAGGCCTAGGTTTGTCCGTTTCAAAGAAAATCATTGAGAATCACAGAGGAACGATGAGCGTCACAAGCGATGAACGAGGTACAAAATTCACAATCAATATACCTGTAAGTAAAAAGAATTCTTAAAGAAGACAACATGTTAGAACTCGCCAACATTGGTGAGTTCTCTTTTATTATACGTTACCACTATGTTTCGCACGCTTTATACACACAACCTTCTCACATCTTACTAACCCCCTTCCTTCTGCTTCTCCTCAATTCAATTCATTAGCTAATTTTTTCTCATCTTATAATACTCAATTAATAAAAGACTATAATTTAGAATATAAACACATCCATATTCGTTGACCACAGGCTTATAATCAGATAAAATTACCTATTGTAACCAGCGAGTTCTATATATAACTAATGAGTTTTTTGTGAAAGGAAAGGAAGTGAAAAATGGATTGGAGCCAAAGAAAGAACGAATCATCCTGACTGCTACCAAAATATTTTCTGCCAAAGGATACTTTTCAACTTCTGTTCAAGAAATAGCAGAAGAATGTTCGATGTCAAAAGCTTCCTTATATAAGCTTTTCCCTTCTAAGGAGGATTTGTTTATTGAAGTTTTTGAGTACCATCAAAACATCTTGTTTGATAAGGTTGCCTCGATTTCCTTTGCTTCTCATTATTCTCCTAGGGAATTACTTATTAAACAAATCAGTACTCAAATTGAAGTATTTTTAGAACAAAGAAATTTTATCACGATGCAACTAAAAGAAATACCTTTGTCTGGAAACAATAAGCTAAAAAAAATGATGAGACAGCTAAAAACTAGAATTGTTGGATGGCAAAGAAACGTATTGATTGAAGCCTATGGTGAAGAAATAAAGCCCTATAGCTGGGACTTGACTGTAACCGTGCAAGGCTTACTAAAGGAATATATAACTGTGGCCGATCAGTACAAAGAGTGGGATGGAAACGAAATGGCTACATATATTGTTGACCGTCTAGATTATATAAAGACTGATTTACTTCAAACAAAACCGAAACCACTCTTCTCAGAAGAAGAGATGGAAAATCTACTTTCACCTTCTCCTACCCTTTGTACGAAAGATCATGTCGATATCCTACTAAGCCGTATAAAAATAGTTATCGATTCTATGAATCCATCAGATAATAAAGAGCATTTGGAGCAATCGTTTGACATGCTTATAAAAGAACTTGAAACAGAAGATCCAAAGGTTTTTTTACTTGATGTACTACTGCATTATTTCATGAAAGAAGAACAATTAAAGTCGACCGCTACGAAATTACGGTCGCTATTAGTAGGAGGAGAAAAATGGAACATTTAGAAAATCGACAAAAGGTCCTCATCATGATAGCCGTTATGTCTGCCATGTTCTTTGCAGCGGTGAATATGACGATCGTCGGTACTTCTTTACCGAAGATTGTTGCTCAAATTGGTGGAATGGATTATTTTGACTGGGTATTTACCGTCTATATGCTTACGTCAACGATTACTGCCATGTTAGTGGGTAAGCTTTCAGATATCTATGGACGTAAGATCTTCATCTTAATCGGAATTGGGATATTTATGCTTGGTGCCTTCTTAAGTGGTACGTCTCAAAATATTATTCAACTTATTTTATACCGAGGACTTCAAGGCTTTGGTGGCGGTATGATCATGTCGAGTGCCTTTACAACAGTTGGCGATTTATTCGCACCTCGTGAACGCGGAAGATGGCAAGGATTACTTGGCGCGACATTTGGATTATCCAGCTTATTCGGTCCTACACTTGGAGGATATATTGTTGATAATTTTGACTGGCATTGGATCTTCTGGGTATTCTTACCGATTGGGTTCTTTGCGTTTGCCTTAATTTTACGACTCTATCCATCTCAAAAAGCAAAGGAAAAAGAACCGATTGATTTCCTAGGATCCATCACATTAACCATTGCCATTGTTTCCTTATTACTTGGCTTCACATGGGCCGGTGGTAAATACGAATGGCTTTCATTTGAAATTATCGGGTTATTCTCGTTAACCGTTTTATCCTTAGTTGCGTTTGTATTTATTGAATTAAAAGCAAAAAGTCCCGTTCTACCACTATTCCTCTTTAAAAACAGTGTGTTTACGGTATCAAATATCGCTGGGATGCTAATGGGGATGGGGATGTTTGGTACGATTATGTATGTACCCTTCTATGTACAAGGGGTTCAAGGTGAATCTGCAACCGTTTCTGGTTTAGTCGAAATGGTTATGACAATTGCGATGGTAATCTCAAGTATTCTTGTTGGTAATTTCATCACAAAAACAGGGAAATATAAAGTCGTTGGGTTAGTTGGAATTCTTATTATGGCTGTTGGATTAATCCTAAATTCAACGTTAACAACAGACTCGACATTAACCATATTAATCCTTCAGCTAATTGTCATAGGAATTGGTCTTGGTGTAAATATGCCTGTATTTAATTTAACGGTTCAAAATGCAGTAAGTCAAAAATACTTAGGTGTTGCTACCTCTGCTATGCAAACGTTTAGACAAATTGGAGGAACAATCGGAGTAGCTTTTCTAGGCTCTGTCATGGGAGCTAGAATGGAAAATGAGCTTTCAAATGCGCAACAAGCTGATATGCCTGCCCCACCACCTGAGGTAACAGAGAGTATGGCTCACTTACAAAATCCTCAAGTCTTAATGGATACAGCACAGCTTGAAAGCATTCAAAATGAACTTCCTGCTGAAATGAGCCCTGTAATTGAACAATTTATCTCTATCTTAAAAGAAGCCTTAAATTCAGCCCTTACTACTGTATTCTTAGTTAGTGCCGTAATTGTTACGCTTGCCTTTATCGTCACATTATTCTTAAAAGAAATTCCTTTACGAACCACAAATGATGACGACGAAGAAGGGGCCGTAGAGCATCAGCAGTAAGTTAAAAGATAACCAGGGCAAAAACATCTTTCTTCCATAGCTAATACCATAGTCTAGCGTGAATTCAAAATTGGATTCACGCTTTTTTTATTCATTAAGCTTTATTAGAACAGTGAACAGGAGTCAATTAAATTCCGGAAGCAGCACTATTGTTAAATCCCTACTAAACCCCCTCACCTTCTTTCCCTTTCTAACCTCAAGCCCATACTTATTCAGAGCAACTCTTACTTTCTTCTTAAACACCTTACTAACATATTTCTCGTTTTGATAGCCCCCCTTAAACGATACGTCATAAATCTTCAAAGAAGAGTTTCTGACAACTCCCTGACCGAAAAAGAGTACGGGTCATGCTATCTAACAAAACATATCACAAAAAAAACGCCTCTTTACTTAAGGGGCGTCATGCTCCCTTTCTCTGTTCTGACCATTTCTACAGATCACTAGAGAAAAAGGAGCTGATTTCACTTACGTTAAAGAAACGTTTCCTATATGTTAGTTATGATTTTAAAATTCCAATCTCCTCTAGAGCTTGCTTCATGCTTGCTCTTGTTTGGATACCTGAGAAATCCATACCTAAACTGATAATCGTTTGGGCAATTTCCGGACGGATTCCTGTTAACATCACTTTCACACCTAGTAATCGTAATGCATGGACGATGTGAAAAAGCTGGTTCGCCACCATTGTATCAATAATCGGAACTCCCGAAACATCAAAGATAATATCTGTTAATTTCAGCTTAGCAGCTTCATGTAACGTAACATCCATAATTAATTTCGCTCGATGTGTATCGATATTTCCAACAAGCGGGACAATGGCTAGCCCTTCTGTAAGGGGAACAACTGGGACAGATAATTCCTCTAATGCCGTATAAGCCACTTTCATAAGGTTGTGATTATGTTTTTCAAATTCTTCCCCGATAATACTACACACAATATCAATAAGCGGATCAATAATCTTTGAAACATCAAGCATTGTAATTGGTGCAAATTTTCTTTTTTCCAATTCCTCAGTAAAGACATCCCATATGACCGTACGATACGAGTAAATTCCTCGTAATGTACTACTTAACGAAATATGATCATTGATTGCTACATGAGCTGCTTTTGCAGCCCAATCACTAACTCTTTCCTTTATGATCTCAGTATCCTCATACAAGGCTTCTCCAAAATAGCCAATCAATTTAGCACGATATTCCACACGCTCTGTTAATGGAAATTTAGAGACAGCTATTTTTTGCATGAGTTGCCCATCTGTCCCAAAGTCCACTTTCTTAGCAAGTTCTATTTTTTTCTCAACGACCTTTTGACCAATATATCTTAATTCATCCTTCATTATTATAATCCCCTTAATCATTATTTTGGCTATTATTAACTTTGCAGTCGTTCATGAGACCACTATTTCTTGTTCACTTGTCTCGTTGCAAAAGCCTTACACTTTTCACGTGCTCACTCAACCTCATTTGTATACATTAGCACTTAATTAAATAGTGATATAGATTCTAGTAGCCTATTAATAAAAAATGCCCAACACTTCATGGTAAAAAGCATTGGGTTTTAGGATTATTCTCATTCTGCTTCATCACTTGGTGTTACATGTTCAATCCCTTTTTCAATTTCTTCCTGTAACTCAGCCTCGGTTTTTACGGTTTGTTCTTCTGTTTCTGGAAAGATCTCTTCCCACTCTTCCTCAGGATTAAAGTTTTCACGTCCATTGCTAGCAACCTCTTCAAACTCATACTGATTAAGATCAACATGATGCTCATACAAAATCTTATAAATATGATAGATGTTCCGTTGACTATCTACAGAGCTTGATGCTTGATTCAATCTAATTAAAACCTGCAGTAGGTCTTGTGACAATTCATTACTACTATCTAACTCTTCAGGTAGCAGATTATCTATTTCAACTGCTTTTGTATGGAGCTCCTCTTTCACCTGGTTTGTTACCCAATCATCTGAGAAAGAATCTGCAGCCATATTCATCCTAGATTGATAGAAAAAATCGCTATTAATCAAAGAATGGAAATACTCAAATTGCTCTGCTATAAGCTGCTTCGCTTCACGGGTAAATGCTTCGTCTTCCTCTACTGCTTTAGAAGAAGCCTCTACACTAGCGTTGGAAACCTCGTTCTTTCTTGCCTCATTATTTTTCCCATTAGACGAAAAGGAATTCAAGAAAAAAATAAGAACAAAAACGAGAATAATAGAAAATAAGCTAATCACTAATTTCTTCACGATTGTAGACTTCCTTCCTTCAATCTCATGAATATACTATGTTTTTCCATACAGACTATTATACAGGAGATTGAAGGTGGAATGAAAATGAAAATGAGGTCATTTTGTAAAACTTTAAGCAACTTTAAACGGAAGATGGCTTAAATACCTACATGAACTCATATTGAGGTAAAATGCAACGAAAGGTCGTACCTGCTTCACTACTCCTTAGGACAAAGATCTCCCCACGGTGTTCAAACATAATCTTCCGAACAAATGGAAGCCCAATTCCCATTCCTGTTTCCTTAGAAGAATGAAAGGGATCAAAAATATCTTCCCACTCATATTCTTTTATGCCGATACCACTATCTGAAACATCAATGATAATTTTATCCTGAATCATATTCGTCTCAATCACAATTTTCTTGTCACTCTGATCTTCTTGTATAGCCTCACTGCTATTTTTTATTAAATTAATAAACACCTGCTTTAAATACGTCGGGCTAACATACGCCTTTACATTCTTAAAATTCTTTACAAAGGTCACATCAATATCCTTCAACCTCGTCATTTCATTAGTCAGATGTAGTGACGCATCAATTAATTCATTTAGGTCCACTACTCGAAAATCAATGGATTTCTTATGAATATAATCTGTGTAGCTAGTTGTCAGCTCCTCTAATTGATTCGATGCAAGTTGAATCATATTTACCATATTCATACTTTCTTTAGGCAAAGACGTGCTTTCAGGTAGTAATTTCGAGTACGCCTTAATAATTTGAAGATTATTTTTCACCTCATGAATCAAGCTAGTTGAAACATTACCTAAGTAATCCAGCTTCTTCTGACGTTCCAGTAATAAATTATAATGGTTCGTCGTTACATTATTCATTCGTACAAATGAGAAGATGATGGTTGATGTAAAAATAATCACACCAAAGCTACTTAAAACCGCACCAGTTCCAGGAATAAAATTAAGTACACCAGCTACAAAAAGGAGCATTGAACAAAGTGAGAAGCTTTTTAGAAATGATTTAAGAGAATGATTCTGTATCCCATTCGTTAACAACATTATAATAATAACTAGAATAACGATTGAACCCGTATGAAATAAGTATAAAAAATTAAAATCCCCATATACCGGGAAAAGAAGAACCGATTTCGCCTTTGTTTCAACGGTGCGTAGCCCCTCAATTCCAAGGCTCGTCCAGTTCATAATATATATGCCCGTACTCCACACAATTAACATCCAAAGAATTTTTTTATTAAAAATCGACAAGAACCCACGATAAATGGCTGTATTCTTAATATTTGGTGCATGCTTACTAACGAGCAAATAGATAATATAAAACGTTATTGGAACAAAGCTAGTAGGTCCAATTCGAAAAAAACGAAACAATTGTAGAATGATTTCACTAGGAAGCAACCAATGAAGGTAAAGAACACCTATACTTAGCTGCCACAAGGTAATTGAAATCATGTACATTAATAACGCTACACCTAATTCAGAGCCCTTATAAATGGAGATAACGTTAAGGGCTAGAACAAGCGGCAAGAGTCCGATCGTTATGATTAGTAAAGATGTAATCACTATACCATTCCTTCATCTGCGTTTTATGTAGGCTGCTGCATTATTTCCACCATAGCCATGGTTGGTAATTGCAACGGAATTCACCTGTTGGACTATCAGATTTCTTACAATCTTCATTTCTTCAAATCCTTTTTGATTCGTCCGAATAGTAGGAGGAATAAACCCATATTCAATGCTTAACAAGGATGAGATCACCTGCATGATGCCAACAGCTCCGAACGGATTTCCTATCATACTTTTTATTGACGTAAAGGGAACCTCATGTTGAAATAACTCATAGGAAGCTCGTTTTTCAATAAGGTCATTCACTTGAATTCCTAATGCTTGACTATTGACATAGTCAGGCCTTCTATTTTTCACAACGACTCTTAATGCTTTAAGCAATTGATCTCCGGATGTATCTTGAGAATAAATAGGTTGGCCATCATTATTGGAAACCACATCTTCAATCTCTCCAATAATGTTTACCCCTCTCTTTTGTGCGTCCTCTTCTCTCTCTAAAATAATGACACCCGCACCCTCTGACATCGCAAAGCCCTTACTAGTCGATTGAAATGGAATAGCCCCTTCTTCTAGGGACTGATTCAACGGTAACACGTTTGTCTTCGAAAAGACAAAGGACGCCGCTTTACTTATAGGACTATCTACTCCACCGACTATCGCAATATCGATTAAGCCACTCTTTAAATAAATACGTGCATCCTGTACAGCTTCTAAGCTAGACGTACATCCCGTAGTAATGGTTTTCGTCACATCATTTCCACCAAGAAAATAGGAAATACTAGCTGTAATACTATGAGTATTTGATAAATGTCCGAACGTTATTGGTATTTTGCGGTATTTATTTTCATTTGAATGAGTAATTGCAGCTTGAAACTCCTGACTTCCAGTATTCCCAAGTGAAATTCCAAAGAAAACCCCTATCCTCTTATTCTTCACATGATGAAGCCGAGCATAAGTAATAGCCTCTTTACCTGCTGCAATACCTAGTAAAGCTGTTCTTGGTAGCCGTCTATATTCCTTATGGCTTGAATCATCTATCCCAAAATCTTCTATGAGGCCTACTATCGTTGTTTCATTCTTATAAGTAAGGTTCGTCACAGTATCAAGGCAACAAATACCTCTCATTAAGTTACTTCGAAAGCATTCAATATTCTCTGTTCCCGGTGCCCTAATACCATAACCAGTAACGACAATTTTACTCATATACACCAAGCCTCTTATAAGAAATTTTTACCAATTCAAGTATACTTTTTATTATATCGGATTCATAAGGAAAAATATATCCGTTTTGTTGAAAATTGTAGAATAATATTGAATTTTCACATTTAATTGAATTTCATACATTAGTTCCTTAGAGCGTAAGGCTTTCAAGACAAAAAAAAGTTAATTTATATATACAAATAAAAAAGATGGGTGCCTCATATGCATTCCCATCTTCTTACCTACTGTCCTATTTAGGAACCTCAAGATCCCTTTCATTTACTGGCATTACAAAATCAAAGCTTTGTGTACCATTAGAAAATCCTTGACCATTTACAGAATAATCAATGGAAGCTCTTTTCCCATCCTTATTCATTGGAAAGTATCCCATATACATTTGCTGCATTGATAGGACCTCATCTACTGACAGGAAAGGGTGATGAGATCCATTGACTCTATTTAATCCCTCCATTATTTCGACAAATTCTTCAGGTAGCTTCATCACACCATACGTTTGATTTTGTAGGGTGATTTTTTTCTTTATTTGAATATGTGGTTGATAATTCTCTACTCCTTCACTTACATAAAATCCACGATCTCGAAGTAAATAATATGAAATTTCATCAACCTGATCTCTAGGATCAAAATTCCATACAATATGATAGGTTGAAGGATGAGCTGGATCTACATGCCATAGCGTCGGTTCCCCCTTCGTATCAATATATGTAAGACTCCAGTCCTTCAAGCCCCATTCCCAATAGCTTAGACTATAATCTCCTCTTCCTGATATATATGGAATAACAAAATGCAACTCATCTATAGCTACTCTATCTTGGACCTCTTTCGCATCAGCTTCCAAATATATATCATTAATCTCTTTGATTATTTGTTCGTCTGTTGGAAGAACACTTGGATGTGACATATGAAACCAATAATAAAAACATCCTATGGTAAGGACCAATCCAATTAGCCCCATTACCCATCTCCATTTTCTAGACATTATGATCCCATCCTTTTTAACACCGACTCATCAAATTGAAAATATACTTGTTTTTTGGAAGTAGAAATTAGAAGTCCCTTACCATTCTCTTCAATAAAAATCATCGTATCTACTCCACTCCCCCACCTTGATGACGTTCCTACAAGCTGGTAGGGAAATCTCTCATTCATTTTTTGTTCGTCATTATCTACGTATGTATCATAATACCACTGCTCACTGTAGATCTTTTGTTGTTCCATTGAAGGAAGCTGCTCTAGTAAACGCTCTTTCTCTAACTCCAAGTCCTTTGCAGATGGATGAATTGAAATGATAGAGGCATTCTCCACAGTTGAGAGATAGGTTTCCGCTTTATCTTCAGGATAAACTACCTGTTCGATAGGGAGAGTGATGAGCCCCGCAGCTAAAAATAAATAATTAGACCAAAATCCTAACCATGCAAAACGACGATATCTTTCCCATCTTCCTTCTTGCCCTCTTAAAAAGAAATACAGGACCCATACACCTAATGGCAACACAGCAAAACTCACCACTTCTAGATTAATTGAAAAAGAAAACAATCCAATAAATACAGATATCGCAACCTTCCAGACCTTCGCTTTTTCTTGCTGCTTCCTATAAATCCTATATGCCAAATATACAACTCCCCCCCATATAAAAAGAGTCGTCAGCATTGGAATTAGTTGAAATGAAAATAGCTTCATGACTGCACCTCCTATGTCCTTAAAGAATGTAAAACACAATAATAACCATGAAAAAGACCGAATAAACTAGGCCAATCACAAGACCCTTCGCTATCGATTTAGACGTAAAATTCGTTAACTCTGCTGGAGATTCAGACTGATCGATTTTCCTAGAACGCACAACTAATTCAATGTTTGTAAACAGCAGCCATAACAATGCGACTAAAATCATTACCCATAATTCCGGCCTAAAGATTTCCTCATTGGATCTTCCGACCATCATCGATTGATTCAAAAGAATTATTCCTAAAATGAAGCTTAGTAACACTCCACTTTTTTTCCGTTTGATCCACTCTCTCCCTAGCTTCTCCTTTTCATACCGTGCAATTTCTTCGACAAAAGGGATCAATGACTTAGTAGACTCAAGCCTAAATAGCCCAACAATTGCTTGGATAAATGTGATGACCGCCATCACTTGTATGAAGGAATTGAATGAAAAAGGGAAAACATGACTGATGATCAAAAACATAGCGAAGACCAAGATCACGGTTCCATTCATAAAGATTAGCTGCTTAAGTCGCAGTTTTTTAATAGTAGCATCCGACATATACTAACACCTTTCCCCTAAGAATTTTGGATTATTTTGGATTGATATAGTTCTAGTTTAACTTATTGGTGTGAGGGCGTCATTAACTATTGGTGGATTGGAGTATTAAGGTTATCTATGTCAAAAAAATATTACTTTATGTAAAAATTATTTTACTTTTAGTAAAAAATACCTTACAATTTAAACAGGGGTGGAAAAAGGAGGGATTCATTTGGGATTTAAAGAAACAGGATACCTTAACAATCGACTGGCCATTTTAAGAGCAGAGAAAAAGTGGTCACAGAAGCATGTTGCAGATCAAATAGGTGTAAGCAGACAAACAATCATTTCTCTAGAAAATAATCGTTATAGTCCTTCTCTTAAATTGGCATTTGAAATTGCCCATTTATTTGAAGTAGATATTAACGAGGTTTTCCAATACATGACTAAGGAGGAAATAAAATGATTTTGATTCATTTCGTATTAGTTATTTTGTTTATCATTGGTTTATTTATCTCTTTAAAATTCACGTTCGGTAAAGAAGGGAAAGATGAAAGAGGTCAGCAAATCTTAAACATATCCTACATGTTTTCCTTTCCCATTTTCCCTATAGGCTGGCTCCTAATTGAAACGTACCACAAATATATCAACACCCTTACCTTCGACTCCTATCGTGATTCTATATGGATCCTCGTATTAATAACATTTATCGTTCAAGGGTTGGTCATTCTATTCTTTAAGAGGAAACTTTAATACTTTGGTCAAGAAGGGACATTCTCCCTTCTTCTTTTTTGGCTGGGTAAATGCTTCATCTATAGATAGCCTGTCGATTCTCTTACCTTGTTTAACATCCACCGAACTAAGCTATTTCTTACATAAGTGAAAAGGTCAAATTGACTTCTTATATTCTGATCTAAATAACATGGCCAAGATGAACAGTAGGAAGTTGTTCAAGTCCACGTGCTTCATGTGAAAGGTGGGAAATTCGTTCTTGGATCCCTATGTATCAACTTCAATCCATGCTCTTTACAATATGCTTTAATTTCATCTTCTTGATATTTCAACTATATCCATCTCTTGCTTGCCCTTGTGTTGAAACTCGTATATACCCAACAACACTCAACTTCTCACTCTCCCCGTTACATAAATTGTAATTTCCGTTACGCTTTTTAACGAATAGCGAGTATTATACGGCCGCCTCAAGTAAAAATACAACCCAAAATTTATTCGCCAAGGTAGCAAACACTCTTTCACGATACCCATTGTTTATCGCCACGAGCTTTGTCATTCTCGTTAGTTTGTTAGTTATTCCCCGTCATAACTATCCCTGACATGTAAAATGTCATCTCGCCTGTTTATCGTACTTTTCATTCTATTCAAGTATTAAAACATAATGCCTTGATGGTACTACCTTCATGAGCTATGTATTTCAGTAAAGCAATATCCAATATCGTTCAAAGTTAAGATTTATAAAAAAAACAAAAACACCTGATTCCTAAAAAGGCAATCAAGTGCTTAAATGTGTCTTTCAGCTCTTAATAATTTTCAATAAAACTAAAATTAAAGTAGTTTCATAGGAATGAAAACCTTTATGCATAAGCACAACAACACTTCCCCCGTACTCCTGGGGCTATACTGTATTACAAAAAATAACTGGTAGCACCATAGCTACCAGTTATATATTTGCATCCATTTTAGAACAGTTTATGCATTATTCATCCTGCTCATAATAATTTATCGCTATTCCCATATCCCCACTTCTTGGATCATAATACGATATTACCTCACCCCAAGTATAATTATATTTTATACTGCCTTGGTTGACTTCAGTTGGTTGACCTAATTGCTTTATTAACCATTCATCATGACTTTTCTTTTTTAATTCTACTTTATCGTCAGACCAATTTTCATAAGAATTTTTAAATTTCGGATCTGCATTTTTCAATTCGATTGATGAGATGTGGTCCTTTTTAAATACAGTCCTTATCCAAAATGATAGTCCATCTATGATATGTGGATTTTTAAAATTATACCTTTCAATATCTCCATTGGTATAGGTATTTACTTCAGACGAAAATACATTCATAAAATTTTCACTATTAATCCCATAGTATATTTCTTTATTATTAATGATTATTTCACCTGTATTTAATCCCATCATTTTATTATAATCATCTAAATGCATCTTATAATTATTCAAATCTATTGCTTCAGATTCAATTTTCTTTATTTTACCCGTCTTGATCAATTCATTAAAATCTGGAATAAACATCTGTGGTAATCCACCATCACCAAATTGTGGATTAGCCTTAGTTACCCCATAGGCCACATTTCTATCTTCTATTATTTCATAGGCCATCATTTTACTTCTATATTCAGCAGCAGCCATGCCATCTTCCCAATATGGTTTTACTTGTAATCCTTCAAATAATTTCCTTGAATCACCTTTTATTCTATTTACAGCACTTTTTGTCGTTGCGTATCCTGTTGGATATGGTTCACCTACATATATTACTTTCCCTTTTTTCAGGGTGATGTTTCGATATTTATCTACTCCTACATATGGGAAATTTCCTTGCCAACTTTGTGCTATTTCGGACGGACTATCATTACCCGTACCCTTACTACCATCCCCAGTCCCCTTCTCCTCAACCTTCACACTAGACCTAGAAACAACCGAATCAATCCGATCTTCTACTGTCGACCTACTAAATACATTCAACGGAAAGCATAGGGACGGATCTTTTGCTTCCTTCGTTAAGCGAAAGTAAACAAGCACCAGATACGTCCAGGTGCTTCTTTCGTGCTTCTCGTAAAATCCAAATATTAAATCAATACTTCTTTATGGTACTACCTTGACGAGCTTTGAATTTAAAACTGGTCTCATTCATGTTGTTCTTATTTCACCAAAAACAAAAGCACCTGTTGCCTAAAAGACAACCAAGTGCTTTATAGTTTACTTTTCTTCAAATTCCTTCATTCTCTCTAATAAATCAAAATCTAGCTGCTCTTTGTTTTGACTTATATATTTATATTCAAAATACTTAATTCTAGCTGTTGGACCAAATTCACTTTCATGCCAATTTGTATAATCAAAATGTACATTTAATTTACCTGTATCATTTAATATTAATGTCACTGAAAACCAAGGGTCTTGGTCATTATTAGTAAAAACTTTTTGGAGTTCAACAGTTAGTTGAAATAATTTATGTAGTTCTTTATTATAAGCCCTCTTATCTATACTGTATAATTTTGGGATATAATGCGAAAAAATGTGTTGTTCCTCACCTTTCGGCGTAAAAAAGAAGAAAACTCCTCCTTCTCTTTCCTTAACTTCACCATTAAAATAGAAATTATCCCATTCAGTTGGAATCATATCATTAACCTGTTGTGCAATTTCTTTATATAACTCGTTTAATTCTGTTTCAAAACTCATCAATATCAGCCTCCTGATTTATTTGCAATCTCGCGAATCACTGGAAATTGGCCTTCAATTTCATATTCGACCATAAAGGAATCTGGTCGCATTGAATTATTAGAATAGATCGGTTCAATACTAACAGAGACTTTCTTGGGCGGTACCTCTTTCAATGCATTGGCCCATTCAGTCTCCATTTCGTACCAAACTCCACCCCTCCTATTAATTTGACTATTTTGTGGTACAAGATTATCAATATCAGGAGGACCATTAAATTGTGCTCCTATTAAATGTCCGCCATCATCATCTGGTAATCTGTCTTTTCCGCCTACATTTGCCTGAGCGTATTTATTTCTATTAGCCTTTTTCAATACAAGTTCGGGAGCATCTACATTTACAATACGTCCAAGTTCATCGGTAGTATATTTGTAGTTATTATTGGTTACGTACTTAGTATTTGGGAGTAGTTGTTTCTTACCATTCTCACCTTTTATTATGTGCTTTCCAAAATCAATTTCTTTAACTTCGTTGACTATATTACCATTACCCGTACCCTATGTTGTAATCTTAAAAGCTAAAAATAAAAAAATCAGCCATTTTACCACCTTCTTAAACTACTTCTTTATCTTTCATTATCGGCAATTCATAGACAGTTTTGTGCTTCATATGCCAAAGATAATGTTTACAAGCCTTCTCATAATGCAGACCAATGCTTGCCCCTTTGTTTTACCTTCCTTAAGCTTTCGTTGGTAATAAGCATGAAACACTGGGTTTCTTGGCAGTTTACTCCCTTTTGCCACTTGTACTTGTTGGACTGCCAAATTGTAAAATAAAGCGTGCAGCGCCCGATTTCCCTGTTTACTTTTATGTTCTTTACCTTTCTCACCGGAGCCAAAGTAAACTGGCGCAATACCCGCAAATCGTGCTAATTTGTTGGCATTAGGAAAACGTCTAACGTCACCAATCTCTGCAATTAAAGCTGATGCTGTCATAAGGTCTATGCCTGGCATGGAATCTAGTTGAAACTCTAGTAAACTCATTAACTGTTTTAATTCGCC
This sequence comes from Bacillus weihaiensis, assembly GCF_001889165.1. Taxonomy (GTDB): domain Bacteria; phylum Bacillota; class Bacilli; order Bacillales; family Bacillaceae; genus Metabacillus; species Metabacillus weihaiensis. The sequence continues at coordinate 3,465,448 of NZ_CP016020.1, forward strand.
TTCCACATAACTCATTTCCTACTTTTTAAACGAAATGTCTCGAACGATGCTTCTTACTAGAAAGTCTCGTGTTTCCTGGTGTTCTTTCTGTGTATGTCCATCCTCTTTCACTAGCTTCAATATTTCATTCGCTTTTTTCACTGAACATGTATTGTTACTGGCTTCTAATAAAAAAGTGGTCAATTTCTTCACACCTACACCGTATAAACTTGAAGGTGACGGGTATTGTTTCCAAAATGCCAATGCCGTTTTTCCATCCACTTCCGAGAAAAGCTTCTTATAGCTTGGATAATGATGACTCAATTGAATGTGAAGTTGGTTTTTTAAAGCACCTTGCGCCTTTACCAATGCATTTCTTCTAGTAACCAATTGTTGTATCGACCAGTATAAATCATGTGGTTTAGCGTCAGGCAATTGGCTAAGTTGTCTTACCAATATTCTAGCCACACATTCCGCATCCCAACTATCACTTTTTTGTGTGGTCATACGGCTTTTTCTTTCTGCATATGAAAGAGCAGGGTTTACTTCTTTTACAACCTGTTCATGGTCCGTTAAAAACTGTGCCAACGCTCTTCCATAGCCTCCAACATCTTCTAATCCAAATACAGGTGTCAACCCTTCTTCTATCAGTTTATCAATATCTAATAAAAATGTTGGGAAAGCGGACGGTTTATTTTCAAACTTTATTTCACCTAGTTTCTCTTGCCAACAATTGATAATAACCGCCACATGGTGTTGTTTATGCAAGTCCACACCCACATAAATGTGTTTCTGCTTTTCATGCATGGCTCATCCTCCTATTCAGTTGTCAATTATTGAATGAAAATGTCGGCAACCTTAGTTCGAGCGTTCACCTTGCGGTGCGCATTGGTACGAAAGCCTATCCATTTTCACCTTTACATAGGGATATATAAGAAAATGTGTCCCTTTTTTAAGTAACCTTTTAAATTATTGCTTCATGTTTTCCATTTGCCTGTATTTGTCCGTATGTATATATCCCTTGATAAAAGCTTTCTCGGTCTAATATCCGCTTCACTTGTACTTTCGTAAATGCTTTCCTTTGGGTTGTTTGATACCCTTCTTCATTCAATGCTTCCGCCAACCTTGACAGTGACCATTTCTTATATTTTTGTTTAAGTTGAAAGAATCTTTTTACTACTTCTGCATGCCCGTTATGTATTTTTAGTTCTTTTTCAACCTTTTGTTTGGTATAGCCAAATGTCGCCCTTCCTCCTGCATATCCGCCTTCCTTTGCCTTTTTATTTCTCCCTTTTGTTAGTTTTAGGGCTATTTCAAGTCGTTGGTATTGGTCTAATAACTCCATTAATCCATTGACCAAAAAGTCGTTTGGGTCTTTTTTGTGAATGCTGTAAAATGGTTGTTCAATACTCTTAATATCACAGCCATATTTCTTCAACTCTCGTTGTATTAGCACCTTTACAATATCTGACCGCCATAATCGGCTTGTGTTCAGCACTACCACATAATCAATCTGGACAGACGAAAGGTGAGCCAACATTTCCTGTAAGCCCACCCTGTCTATCTCTAGTGCTTCTTTATTCAGTTTTGCGCCACTGATTCCTTCATCTCTAAAGATGTGTATCAAGCTCAAGCCTTTTTCCTTACAATATGCTTTAATTTCCTCTTCTTGATATTTCAAACTATATCCATCTCTTGCCTGCCCTTGAGTTGAGACTCGTATATACCCAACAACGTTCAACTTCTCACCCTCCCGTTACGAAAATTAAAATTTATGTAACGCTTTTTAAACGAATAGCGAGTATTATACGGCCGTCTTTAGTAAAAACACAACCCAAATTTTTTAATCCAAAGCAGTAATAGAACGCCCTTCACGTTATCCATTGTTTATCGTCACGAGCTTTGTCATTCTCGTTAGTTTATTAGCCAATCCATGTCATAACTACCGCTGCCATGTAAAATGTCATCTCGCCTAAGTATCGTACTTTTCTTACTATCCAAGTATTAAAACGATACTCCATGATGGTACAACCATCATGAGCTTTCGATTCTCAAACAAATCACATTCTTATTGTCTCACTCAATAATCTTCACTTTTTATTATTCACTATCTTTATGTATCGGTATCGTTACCATCTTTAGCATTATGAGCTTTGTCATTGTCTTTAGTTTGTAGGTTTTGCAGTATCATAAGTCTTCCTGCCACTTAAAATGTCATCTCGCCTATTTATCGTACTTCTCACAAAATCCAAATATAAAATCAATACTCCATGATGGTACTACCTTCATGAGCTATGAATTTCAGTAAAGCAATATCCAATATCGTCCAAAGTTAAGATTTCTAAAAAAAAACAAAAACACCTGATTCCTAATAAGGCAATCAAGTGCTTTAAGTTCACCTGTTTTTAAGTAGCATAAATTTGTAAGTTTTGTAGTACAAGTATGACACCTTTTACATGTCGCGAAATTGTTACGTTAAAACTTACGAGTTTGTACGAGTTCGTTAGTTTAATATACATTCCATTTGTTTATATTCATCGCAATGTAAAATGTCATCTCGCCTAAACTCGTACTTCCTTTTCTATTCTATCATTGCACGTAATACTCTATGATGGTACAACCATCATGAAGTATATACTTTTTAACAGCCTATTATTTTTCTGCACACTTCATAACATGTTTTAAATTAATTACAGCAATATTTTGTCACTCCTGCATGCAAATGCTATTCTACAAATTTATACTACAACTTTCATAAGTTATTAATTCAATTTAGATATATATATTACTGTAAATTTTTTAAAGGTTATTACTCTTTACTTCCTCAAACCATTCATCTGCAATATGGCTAGCTGTTTTAACATCATCATTCGTATATACTAAATCATACTTATACTCAGCTTTAAAATTCCCACTCTTAACATCATATATTAACTTCATTTCCGTTGGCATGTCTCTTTCATATTCTTTGCACAATGCTTCTATTTTTTCAATATCTTCACATATTATACGCAATACCATTGACTGTCGTTTTGGAGCCACATCATATCTTTCATCTCCATCCTCCAATGCATCATTTACTTTATGACGCTCTACATACTTATTGTTAATGCAATAAAAGAAACCTCCCGAAATCATTCCTGCTTCGCGTGAAGCATAAACATATACTTTATCTGCTCTATCTTCAACGTACTCCATACATATAGATATCATATCTGCTTGTAACTCACTAAATCTATCTTCAAATTCTTTCATCCTACTTTTCACTCCTTAAATTAATTTTTAATAACTTGGAATTCCGACTTACCATCAATAGCGTAATTAACTATAAACTTCTCTGGTCGCATATTATTTCCATCATAAACTATTTCAACATCAACTGTTACTTCTTTAGGAGGTGTTTCTTTCAAAGCCGCAGCCCATGTATCTTCAATCTTCTTATATTCCTTCAAATTAACATCAGATAATTGTGAAACTAAATTATCAATTTTAGGTGATCCTCCAAATCTATCACCCGCCAAATGGCCTGCATGGTCCTGTCCCTTTACTTTTCCTGGTGTATTCTTACTGTGTGACAATCTATCTGTTCTAGTTGTTAATTGTAAATTTTCCGTTTCAAATTTCACAAGCCTACCAGCACCATCAGTTTCATAAAAGTAATCATATTCGCCTGTTTGATATCTAATATTAGGCTTTAATCTATTTTTTCTTCCGTTTGTATACTGTTCTCCTCTTCCCACTAATGTTTTAACATCACTTTCCCCAGCCAAACGATTACCCGTACCCTTAGTACCATCCCCAGTCCCCTTCTCCTCAACCTTCACACTAGACCTAGAAACAACCGAATCAATCCGATCTTCTACTGTCGACCTACTAAACACATTCACCGGCACTGAATTCGCCGTACTCATTTGAAGGGACTGGTTTGGAAATAAGGTTCTGCCTAAGAAGTCGGTGACGTCATCGACAAATCGGGTTCCGCCGTTTTTTATATCTTTATATAATTCTACCGTTTCTTTCTTGATTCCTTCAAATACTTTGTTGTTTTGGACGATTTCTTTTACTTTTTGAGAGATGGCTGGGTTTACTGCTTTGGTGTTGGGTGCTCTGTCTTTGTCTACTTTTAGTAGCTTGAGGTATTTTGATTGGCCTACGTATGGGATGAGAGAGGTTGCTGCTCCTCCAGTTACATACATAATCCCTTCTTTTTCTGAGGTGTCTGATATGGATTGTGCTACCGATTCTAGGACGATGATTGGGTCATCAATGATTTGTTCGAGCGTGCCGGCAAAGGTCTCTACTCTTGTGGTTGCCGCCTTTTTTAGGAATTCGGGTTCGATGAAGTCTGGTATGTTGTTAGATATCGCGATGATTCCCGCATCAATGACAAGGCTGATTAGGCCTTCTGCGATTTCATAGACGGCAACACCTACTCCTTTTATGAAATTCCATACGCCTTCAACGGTTACAGACACGACATCACTTACTCCTTCAAAGAAGTTGGTGTACGTATCCTTGACTGCAGCGGCTTTGTTAGAGTATTCATCATCAACATTTTCGAACTTTTTTACTTTTGTTTCATAAAGGTCCCATAATCCTTCTATATTCTTTTCAAGCATGGCCTTGGAAGATTCAATATTCGTCCGAATAGCATCAAGCTTTTGTTTATTATGTCTGCTTCTTTCTTTTTCTTCTGGAGTTGGATCGTCAAACAAACCAAATAAGAAGCTTGGGGACTTATGTGTTTCTAGGATCGCATGGAACATATTGTTGTTTACCCCTGATTCAATCTGTGTGAGGTTCCACCAGATATCGTTGCGATCGACTCTCATCATACTATTTCGAGAAATAGGTGTAATGTAGGCCGTTGTATCGGTCACGTAGTTTTCAAATAATGATAAAAGATCGTCTATTTGAGCTTGGTAGCTAGTAATATTTTTCTTTGATTGCTGAATGGTGTCATCCCAAACATCCAAGCTTTTTCCCGCGTTACTTTCTACATAAACAGCTATCGAGGTTAGGGAACTGTGCATTTGATTTAAGGCATTTTTGTATGTATGAAGCTGTTCAATAATCTGATCTAATATTCCATAGTTAATTTGGATGTCTCTTTTCATGATTGCCCACTCCGAATCAATTCACTCGCTTCTTCGTCGGCCTTCTTCATTTCTTCTAGCATTTCTTTACCAGCAGTATGAATAGCATACATATCTTTTAGTAAATCCTTATTGATATCATCATTCATATTATCTAGAATCGCATCTACTTTTTCTATGAAATCAGAATTAAAGTTCTTTAATTGATCTCTTGTGCCAGTACGGAAGGTGTCGGTATAACTACTAAACTCTTCAATACTTGATTGAAGGGTTTGTAAAGTGGTTTGTAAATCGTGAACACTCATCTTTATGTGTGTTGTTCCCAATACGTAAACTCCTCTCTACCAACTTTTTATCTAAAATGAACAGATTGAATCGTGGCAAGTAATTGATCAATCTCCGCTATCATTTCTTCTATCATTTCTTTCATCTCTTCTTCAACAGATGCATTTTCTAAGTCCATTTGCTCAAAATTTTTCTTAATCTCATATTTGGCATCCTCCAAAGACGAGCTAATCCCAGAAACTAAGTTATAACAAAAGCCTGACGTATAAAGTGCCATTACCTTTTACCCGCTCTTTCCATAGACTCAATTTCAAGCTGAAGACGTTTCATGTCCTGTGCTGAAAATTCGATTGACTTCATATTTTTTGAACAATAAAATCTTCTTTTATAAGCAGAAGAAAGGCTTCTTCCATATCATCTTTATAGCCAGTATGGATCACATTTGTAATTAATGGCTCTGTAAAATAGATCGTTGTATCTTTCTTCATTTCTCCTACAGGGTAAATAGCGCCACCGTAAGGGAAATACGTTTGATACCCTGTTGGTGCTATAAAACGTTTTGTAATCACAACTTTGGTAGGTGAAGACGTTTGATGTTCCGGAATAAAATGAAGTGGATTAAGTTCAACCACTGTTCCTAGCGGTAACACCTCTCTCATAATTTCCATACAGGAAGTAATAAGGAGGACAAAAAGCTCCTCAGGTAAACAAAAATATGTTTGTGCAAACTGAATCACGTGCTCATTATGTTCTCTTCTATAAGTAATCTTTTCTCCATTTGTACATTGTAATTCGCAGGAGGATCGCTCTTGCTTGTAAGCATAGTAAAGTTCTTGAAAGACAAGTTCATCATCAAGATACACATCTGCAAACTCATTGATTGCCACACGATATCTAATCTTTGCTTCATTTGATAAAGAATTAATGACTTGAGCCACTTTTTCCATAGCGAGTGTTTTTAACTTTATTTTTTCATTCATTCCACTCACTCACTTTCATGTTAATATTTTACATACATAGTTTATTATAAATAAAGTGATTGGAAATTATATAGTAAATAATATCTAAAAATAACAGGTACACTTCAATACTCCTAGATATATGTACTTACTCTTTCAAGAAAAATAGTCTGAAAGGTTACTATGTGAATCAATCAACTTCAATGTATCATCTGTTACTGCTGTTTTTGCATGGGCTAAACCTCCCTGTTCATTCTCATAGGTGATTTTCGATTGTTGTGAAGGTTTTCATAGATTCCTGAGATTCCGTTAAAGAAAGCGACTTGCATGTCAACAAGGCGAAGGAGGGCGACGATTACATCAATTTGTGCTTGATAAAAGCCTTTAATAGCAGTAGCCCCTTTTCCTTGAAGATTTTCATCAAGCTGAACAATCTGTGTAAATTGCTTTATAAGACTCTGTAATTATTCTCGTAATCTGGCGTATTCATTCGAACGATCTTCCATCGACTCACGTAACGACTTAGCCACATACACTTTCAAATTAGCCATCAATCCTCTCCCATTGAGAATAGCTTTCTATTAAAATATGTCCCCTTGTCCATTTCTTCTTTATGTATAAAAATAAACTCCCCACTACATATACCCCGATTATCCAAAAGATTGAGGGATTTCTCAAATTTGTAAAAGAAAAGAAAACAATAGCGCACACATCTTTTTCACTTAGATGTTGGGGTTATTGACAGCTTGTAGGAAAAATCTCAATACATTCCTGTGAAATAGCTTTCAGTTATATAGTTGAATTGAAAGCTCTTACTGGTAAAGCATAAAAATAGCACCATTACATTAAACTCACTCGTTATCTACAAATCATCTAATCTAGTTCTTTAGCACTAAAAAACATGCCGCTTGACGCGATTTTTGTAAAGAAATTGTAGAGAACCCTTCGATAGAATACAAAAGTGTGTGAAAGAAAATAAAGAAAGAAGAGAGGAGATTTATGTTGAATTGGTTTAAAAAGAATACTAGTAAGAAAGCGTTTAAACTTTTTTCTATTGTGATGTTGCTATTTTACACGTTTTCTACTGTCATACCACCTAAGCTAGTAGTAGCTGACACCCAGTATGACGTAGATACAAATGAAAATGGTGAAATCCGTAATGAGAAAACAGGTAAGGATTATGAACGTGCAAGCATTGACAAGAAAGTATCTTGGGGAAATAAGCCAGGAGAATACTTCATTGATTTAAAGATTGAAGGAAAAGATGCAACGAAAATTGAAACAACCGATATTGTGCTCGTTTATGACAATTCCAGCAGTATGGGTACCCATGACCGAGTTACAACGGCTAAAAATGCAACTACCAACTTTGTAAACGGGCTTTTAAAGTAAAGGTAGATTCGTATAATAAATCAATCTATTTATCTGTCGCTCTTATACCCAAGCATATATAGGAATAAAAAACGTTTCTTACAGCGTAAGAAACGTTTTTTGTTCGTTTATTTAACCTTTTATCATCCTAAACCTTCTCCAGCCTAAAACACCTAAGCCTACTAATACGGAAAAGATTCCTATTAAAAGGATATTACTAGTATTGGTCGCTGTATTTGGAAGCTTTCCGTTTTTATTACCTTCAATTGACGTATTCTCTTCTTTTACTTTTTCATTCTCTTTTTCATCGTTGTCAATCTTACCATCTGAATCCTTTCCACCATCTAAATCATCATCTTCTTGATTTTTACTAGGTGGTGTTACTTCATCGTCATGACTAGGATCTTCTGGTGTTGGTGCTGGCGTTGGAGTTGGATCGACCTCTTCTTCTGTTTCAGGAGTGTATTTAAATGTACCTAGTTCTTTATTTGTATCAAGTAAGGTTGCAAAAACTGTTAGGGTAAATTCTTTTTCAAGATCTACATCTAAAGCTACCTCATCTTCTTGATCTGTTGCTGAACCTTCAAGTATAATGTTTTTTTCCATTTCGAGTGAAGTTGAACCGGACACTGATGGATACTCCACTTTACTAAATACTGTTTTACCACCCTGTTCAATTTTATAAGTAACTGGAATGATCATTTCTGGATTTGGATTCTTCGTATAAGTAGAAGCTGGAATGCTATTCATCCATTGATCAAAATCAGTTAAATGTAATAGGGAAGAGATAGTCAATTCTCCTTCATTAATAGAAGCTTCCATCGTACCAGTTGCATTGTTTGCAATGTCCCCGCTTGTGCTATACATGTTCTTACTCACATAGCTAAATGCTTCAATGACATGTGGAAGATAAAACTTATTATCATGTTCACCATTTTCAATCAAGAACATATGCTCCACTTCTTTTTCCCGTAACTGCTGATCTAGCTGAATAGCAGGAGTACCGAATCCATAAATATCACGGTTACCAGAGATAAAGTAATGTGTATAGTTCTGAAGATATTCATCACTTACCTCTTTTGCAATCGCATTTGGACTATATTCTCTCCCATAGCTAAATGCTCCAAAGAAACTGATAATAGATGAGAAATAATTTGGATTACGAAGTCCAATCCCATAGGCACCTTGGCCACCCATCGATGCACCGGCTGTTCCATTGTATCTTGCATCTGAAACAGTACGATAATGTTCATTAATAAAAGGAACTAAATCTTCGGTCACCATTAGCTCCCAATTGTCACGCCACCAACTTACTGCATCACTATCTGGGATAACGACAATCATATCCTTAATGTCACCATTCGCAATTCCTTTATCAAGTAATCGATCAATACCATCAATCTCATAAGACTTACTTGTACTGCTAAACTGATGTAATAGGTACGTAACTGGATATCTCTTATCGGATTCAAAATAACCTTCTGGAAGATAAACTCGATAATTCATTTCCGTCGATCCTTCTATCCCTTTTGCAGCCGCAGCATAGCTAGACGTATAACGATCAACATAAAATCGATCATGATCCCCATACATATGGATATTGCCTTGATCAATCGTGTAATAATGATTAACTACCTCTGTAATTGTATCGCCCTTTGCTGTTAAGATAGTTCTTTCTGCTTGATACAAATACATATCTTTATAGATATATACATTTATTGATTGATCTGTAACGGTAACCTCACCATCTCCATTTGTATACGTTTTCACTTTTTCTAGTAATCTTTCTTTATCATAACCTGATTGGAAATAATCTGATGCAACTGTTTTGGCATATGCATCTATATCTTTTGCCTCAATTGCAGCATTTTGTTTTTCTACAAACTCCTTCATTTGAGCTGTAATTGACGAATCGGCTAGTTCAGAAGGTAAGCCTACAATTTTATTATAAGCTGCAGGTGAATAAATTCCTACTGGACCCTGATACCAACCTCCACCACCATTGGAATTAGCCATTCTAATGGCAATTGTGTTACTTCCACCGTAATTTAAGATAGTAGAATCTAATTCATATAAACGATCGACATCCCATGGATTGCTTTCATCATAATTTCCACCTGCTTCAGGTATACCAGTCGCACCGACACGTACACCGTTCACATATACTTCATTTGCCTCATCAAACTTACCTAGAGCTAATAGCAAATCCTCAGATTTAAAATCAGTTGGCATGTCAAATTCTCGTACATACCAAGCATAGCCTGTCCAATTTGGATTTCCACCGAGGCTACTTTCAAAAGTAGCAGTCCACCAACCAAGTGCCGGTTGAACGGTTCCCCAGCTATTCCACTCTTCCTTCGTAACGTTTTTGATATCATCAAGCGCTACTTTTTCTTTAGTTAAATAGGGTTTGTAGGCACTAAATTTCCAATCACCCATCAAATCGATTAATTGTTCATCAGGCCTTGTACCTGTATCCATAATACGTACAAGTGATTGATTCCCAATTTCAATCGTGTAACCTAACATTTTTGCCGTGACACTTATACTTGAGCTTGTACCATTCACTGTATTTGGGACACTAAACGAACCGCTAACATCAGTTGAGCTATCTACAGCTAGCTTCTTATTATCCTTGTAAAGCTCATCGCCTGTTACTGGATCCGTTAGCTTCACTTCAATGAGCATATCAGTAGACTGAGGTGAAATTTCACTAAAATGTTCACTCACATCAATATCATACCCTACCTCAATCGTATCAACAGAACTAGCTGCTACCTGAGGGGATAATGATACATCTCCATTTACCATACTTGAATAAAAACGTTGACTAAAACGATTCATGACACGACTAATTGATTCTTGTAAGTAGCTATCATCATATACTCCATAACGTGATGTATATTCATGAAGATCATATGATATCGTTTTATACCAATTAATGAACAAAGCTCCAATATCATTCGTTGAATGGGACATAGAGGTAGACGTATCCTCTGTTGGTCCATCTAAATACGTATAATAATTGACAATGTTACTTTTGCCAATTTGAGAAATAACATTATATACATCCCCATATTCATTATATAATGTGTTCTCAGAGCCAACAAAATGACCTCGGATACTAGCGATATTTTTAATTGTATCTGGTTTAGTAAGGATTTTCTCCTCATCTGTCATTCCTAAGATATAGGCCATGTACCCACCAATTCCAACACCAAGAACTGCTCTCTTCTCAACAGTAGGAATTGTCTTGAAATTACGATCCACATCAGCAATGACTTTATCCATCGTTACCCTAAAATCTTCAGTACGATCAAAACTAGGCATGACAACAATCATATTTCCTGCTTTATCAGTTGTCATCTCACTTTGGATCATGGATACCATTTTATCATTGTATTGCGCTTCACCATCTTCTGGCATCAAATAAAGCACTGGATATAATTGTCCATTCTCATTATCATACCCTTCAGGTACAATCACCTTATAGGACAAAACACCATCCATCTGTATGACGTTTGCTTCACTTTTTGCAAAAGCTGTACCATCAAAGCTAGCAATGACCAACAGTATTGTCGTGATTAAAGCAAAAATACGTTTTCCCTTCTTCATCTAACTCCCCCTTAATTGTAAGCGCTATCTTTAAACGCATAATATATGATAGCAACTATAAAAATCTAAGGGATATAAAAATCTTTAGACAACCTATAAAAATATACAGAATATCCACAAAATTCTTTCGGAACTAAATGGTACTTTCTTTAGGTTTTTGTATTATTTTTCTTTTTAAAGGTTATGCCATCCATATATTTATAGATTATCCAAATATTGATTTCGCTATATTGTATGTTGGAGAAATTGAAAAAGGTCAAGCTCGGATATGAACATTGACCTTTTTTGCATGAAATAGAAGTGATAACCGGACAAAAACAAAGAGCCAGGCACTTCGGTCCCGGCCTCTCTCGGTCTAGTTAATACTCTTAATAAACTCCACGAATATTCGGATGAATTTCTGTTTGATAAAAATCGCTTACTTTCTTTAGATCGCCTTCACTAAAGGATGGTACCTCTATAGCTTGTAAGTTATCCTCTACTTGTTTTACTGTTTTAAATCCTGGAATAACTGTTGTTATTTCCTCATGATCGAGAATCCAACGTAGAGCAGCTCTTGCCATATTACCGCGACCCTCTGATATCCAATGTAACTGTTGACTTAACTCAACACCTTTAGCAAATTCAACACCTGCAAATGTTTCTCCCACATTAAATGCTTCACCATCTTTATTGAAATGACGGTGATCATCCGCTTCAAATGTCGCTTGCTTCGAGAACTTCCCTGTTAATAATCCACTTGCCAACGGAACACGTGCCAATAAACCTACACCCTTCTCCTTTGCTTGTGGAAGTAGCTCTGGTATTGCCTTTTGACGGAAAATATTAAAAATGACCTGTAGCGCTTTCACATTTGATTGGTCTAAACAAAATAAACCCTCTTCTACCGTTTCCACACTTACTCCGTAATGGCGAATTTTCCCTTGCTGCTGCAGCTTATCTAGCACTTCAAACACCTGTCCATTTTTTAACACATCAAATGGTGCACAGTGAATTTGATAAAGATCAATCGTATCGCGCTGAAGACGTTTTAAACTTGCTTCACAGTATTCAGTCACTGTTTTTTCCGAATAGGTTGCTGGGTCAAAAATATCCCCTTTACGGCAAAACTTTGTTGCAATGTGAATCTTATCTTCTTTTCCTTTTGTAGCTTTCGCTAGTAATTCCTCGCTATGGCCATCACCATAGACATCTGCTGTATCAAAGAAATTAACCCCAGCATCCATCGCACGCTCTAAGCCTCTTAATGCTTCCTGGTCATCAGATTTCCCCCAGGAGCCTCCAATAGCCCACGTCCCAAAGCTTAACTCACTTATGGTAAGATCTGTATTGCCAAGTTGACGATAGTTCATTTCTCTCCACCATCCTTATGTAAGTACTTCTAGTTTAAGTAGTAAACACTCATAATTATAGTAGAAATTAAGCGCTAACAAAAGAAAAAGCCCTTAATAAAAATAGGAAAGGACAGCTCTCCTAAGAAAACTGCCCTTTCCTTATTCAAGATAATAAAGCATCTAAAGCAATAATCGCTTCCTGCTCAATTGCTTTTGCTACTAAATCTGTATGTGGATGATAGTCATTTCTTAAATCTGCATCTGCAAATCCATCAATTGCTAAAATAGCTCCTGTCTTCACACCTCGTATCGCGCCAATTGTGAATAAAGCTGCGTTCTCCATCTCTACGGCTAGCACACCTGCATTTTTATAGATCGCATGAGGAAATTCAATCACACCTGAGTAAAACACATCCAGTGTTAGTGTAAGTCCCTCATGAACTTCTTGTTTATGATGTTCAGAAGCTTTTACCAATTGATTTACCAATTGATCTACCACATGACGATTTGCGATTGCAGGAAAGCCTTCTGGAACTAATTGACGGGTTAATCCATCTGTACGAACAGCTGCAGTACTTATCACAAGAGAGCCCGGTTGAATGTCTTTTTGATAAGAACCTGCCGTCCCCACTCTTATCATGACCTCTGCGCCACCTTTAGCAAGCTCTTCAAAACAAACAGCCGCGCCAGGTGAACCAACACCATGGCTAACGACTGTGACTTCTACACCTTTCCAGCTTCCTTTATAACTATGATATTCCCGATTTTCAGCTAATGGCTGAGCTTCTTCTAGCAAACTAGCAATCTGTTTTGCTCGCTTTGGATCACCGCATACAATGATTCTTTTAGCTAACTCTTCTGGGTTGATTTTTAAGTTAGTCAACAACTCAGTCATAGTCTTTTTTCTCCCATTCATCCTCAGGGATTGGCAAATCCTCTCCAGAGAAACGCTCTTCTTTAAACGGATCTCCATTTAGATGAAAGCCATTCTGCTCCCAAAAGCCTGGGTGATTTTCATCAATAAACTCAATGCCTCTAATCCATTTCACACTCTTCCAGAAATAAAGATGTGGAACCACTAATCGTAAAGGCCAACCATGCTTGTCTGTTAAAGGCTCATTTTCAAAAGAGTGAGCGAGTAACACATCTTCGCGATCTAAATCTGATAACGCCAAGTTTGCCGTGTAATCATGATCTGCATGAAGCATCACATATTTACTTTTTGTTTCAATGTGTAACTCCTTCATAAGATCTTGAAATTTCACACCCGTAAACGTATTATCAAAGCGAGACCAGCGCGTTACACAGTGGATATCACATGTAACAGACGATTGCTTCATATTCATCAAATCATCGTATGATAATGTTACTTCTTGATTAACTGATCCGAAAATTCGTAAAGACCATGAAGCAAGATCATAGGTTGGTACTTCACCTTCATGTAAAATTGGAAAGCGTTCTGTTAATACTTGTCCAGGTGGTAAACGTTTGGCAAGCTTAGGATCAACTGCTGGCACTTTCATTCTTTTAATTCGGTCCGCTTTATTCATAAATAAAACTCCTTTCTAATCATAGCTACCTCCCGCTCTGCTGATTACCATGCTGAGATCCCATTCCACGATCTCTTAAGAGGAACATAGCAAAAATCGTGATGACATATGGTAGCATCTGTGTAAATTGAGTTGGTAACGAAAAGCCTTGTAAACGAATGCTAATCGCATCCATAAATCCAAATAACAAGCTTGAGCCCACGATCCCAATAGGATGTGATTGACCGAGCATCATCGCGACTAAGGCAATGAATCCACGTCCAGCAGTCATTCCTTCAGAGAACAACGTTACTTGTCCTAATGAAAGCTGAGCTCCCGCTAATCCACACAAAACCCCACATAAACCTATTGCTAAGTATTGAAGAGCGCCTACCTTTAGCCCGATGCTTTTGGCTGCTACTTGATTCATTCCGATTGAAAGAACACGAAATCCTGTGACAGTTCGATATAAAAAAACATATAAAAGGATGGCTGCTAAAAATGAAACATAGACAAGAGGGGAATGCCCTGATAAAAGCTCTCCTAAAACAGGGATATTCTCAATGACTGGGATATCCCATTTTGGCAATCCTTTCATATCTTTATCATAATAAGCACCCTTTACATCAAAGATCGTTCGAAGCGCAAAGGTTGTGAGCCCAAGAGCTAAAAAGTTAATTGCAACACCGACGACAATATCATTTGCCTTTAAATGAATCGTCATATAAGCAAATAGCATAGAAAATACTAAAGACATGATAGCGGCAAATCCAACAGCTAAAAATACACTTCCTGTTAAATGGTTACCCACAATAGCAGAAAAAGCCCCAATTAGCACTAATCCTTCTAAACCAACATTGAATAGCCCAACGCGCGCGCACAGTGCCCCACCTAAAGCAGCAAGTAAAATAGGTGTCACCATCCGGAGTGTTGAGCTTATTAATGTTAGATCAAAGAGTTCCATGTGAGCCACCTGCTTTCTTTTTTCGTTTCCACCATTTCAGAGTGATTTTTGCTGAAATAAATAAAATAAGAACCGACTGAATGATACTTGAAACCTCGAGTGGTACTTGAGTATTTCTCTCCATTCCCATTGCCCCTGTTTCTAACGCCGCTAAAAAAATCGAAGTAATCGCCGTACCAATAGGATGGGAGTTTGCTAAAAGTGTCGCCATTAAACCTGTCCATGCTAAGCCCGGACCAGTTAGTGCTCCATCAACAAATCGGTATTGTGTGCCAAGCACTTCAACGGTCCCAGCAAGCCCTGATAAGGCTCCACTGATAAACATACTAACTAGCATAACCTTCATTTTATTTATCCCACCATAGGAAGCAAAAAATGGGTTAAAGCCTAGCATTTTTACCTCAAATCCTGCTGAGGTGGTTTTAAAAATCACGTACATAATGAGAGCAGCTGCAATAGCAATCACAAATCCCCAATGAACACTCATTCCTTGGAACAACTTAGGTAGCCAAACACTTTGATCAAGCATAACCGTTTGGGCAAGTGCAGCGGATCCTGATTGATCTTGAAAAGGATCTGAAACTAAGTAACTAGCAAATAAAATAGCTATGTAATTTAGTAATAAAGTAGAAATAAGCAATTGAACCTTGAATTTCGCCTCAAGCCACCCTGCTAACAAGGACCACAAGCCTCCTGCTAACATACCTACAAGCAAGATGAGGAGTGTCTTGCCTATTCCACTTCCCGGCAAGTATACACCAGCTAATGCGGCACTCACCGCTCCAAGTACCATCTGTCCCTCTGCACCTAAATTAAAAACTCCAGCTCGAAAGGCTAGCGCGACACCAAGCCCTACTAGCATAATTGGAGTTGCTCTCGCTAAGGTTGAAGTAAAAAAATAAAAATTACCAAAAGCCCCATTCCACATTTCTTTGTAAGATGCTAAAACAGGTTCTCCTACTACACTTATAGCAATGGCTCCTGTGAGTAACCCAATCATAATCGCAACAAAAGGCTGAAATAATGGACGAAGGAAACGTATGAAATTAGTGTTCATTTTGCTGACCTCCTGCCATTAATACACTGATTGCTTCTTCTGATGCATCAGAACGATTGATTTCTCCAACTATTTTCCCCTCGTACATAACTAAAATTCGATCAGAAAGAGACATAATTTCACTTAATTCTGACGAAACAAGTAAGACCGCTTCTCCCTTGTTTCTTTTCTCTAATAGCGCTTCATGAATATATTCCATCGCACCAATATCCACTCCACGAGTTGGTTCAGCAGCAATTAATAATGGCGTTTCTTGTCCTAGCTCTCTAGCGACAATGAGTTTTTGAAGATTTCCACCAGAAAGATTTCCAGCCTGTTCATCTAATGACCCTGTCTTAATTTCAAACTTATCAATCCAGCTGTTCACTAGCTTGCGGAAAGGAGCTTTTAGCAAAAACGAATACGAACGATAGTCCGGTTTTCGTTGGTAACCCATCAAAGCCGTTTCTTCAACACTCGCTTGTTTTGCTGCACCCCACAAATATCGGTCCTCTGGAATATGAGATAGACCAGCCTTTCGAATACTTGCAACCGACTGATTCGTTATGTCTTGCCCATAAATCAATAGTTGACCTTCTTGAATAGACCTTAATCCAGATATAGCTTGTAGAAGCTCTGATTGTCCATTTCCTGAAACACCAGCAATCCCCACTATTTCGCCACGTTTTACAGTAAGTGTCACATCATCTAAAAGTGGCTTATTCGTCTTTTCCTGCACGGTGACATTTCTCAGTTCAAGTATTGGCTCACCCTTCATCTGAACACGATTACTAAGTTCATGCAATTCACGCCCAACCATTAGCTTTGCTAGCTCATCTACAGAGGTGTCTTTTTTTGAAACAGCCCCCGTCACCTTACCATTTCTCAACACCGTCATGGAGTCAGCTACTTCCATGACCTCACGCAGTTTATGAGTTATCAGAATGATACTCTTCCCTTGATCTGCTAGCTGGCGGATCGTCTTGAGCAGTCCCTTTACTTCAAGTGGTGTTAATACCGCAGATGGCTCATCAAGAATAATAATATCTGCTCCTTGATAAAGGACCTTTAAGATTTCAATTCTCTGCTGCTCTCCAACAGAACATTCAGCCGTTTTCACATTAGGTCTCACTGGAATTTGATAGTGGTCACCTAAAGCTTGAACCTGCTCAGCTGCTTTTGTCCGATTAAAAAACATCCCTGATTTAGGTTCATGACCGATAACAATATTCTCAGCTGACGTAAAGTCAGGAAAAAGCATAAAGTGCTGATGAACCATCCCAATTTTATTCGCAATAGCATCATTAGGGCTAGCAAAGGATACAAGCTTACCATCTATGTAAATTTCACCTGAGGTTGGCTGCTCCATTCCATAAAGCATCCTCATCAACGTCGTTTTCCCTGCTCCATTTTCCCCAACCACAGCATGAACTTCTCCAGCCTTGAGGGAGAGTGAAATCGAGTCATTTGCTTTAAAACTTCCGTACATCTTTGTCATCTCTTTCATTTCTAAACGATAGGTCATAATCTAGCCCCCTTCCGATAAAAAAATGGAAACCGACTCCAAAACGTAGTAGTCGGTTTCTGAAATGGTACCTTCTTCATTAGTTTTCTAATGGATTCGGAACCTCTAGTTCACCATTTACAATTTGATCTTTTATCTCTTTCACTTGATCAACTACTTCTTGTCCAACAAAATCGTTTAATGGTGTCGCACTTTCATGCGTAACATATGTTAAACCAACGCCTTCTTCTTTTAATCCGTATGCTACAACACCAGCTTCATACGTTCCTTCAGCAAAAGCCTTAATTGTTTCATATGCTACAGCATCTGTACCTTTTAATTGTGAAAGAACAATGTGATCAGGATCTAATTCCGTACGATCTACATCTTGTCCAGCAGTGTAAAATCCTTTTTCCTTCGCTGCTTCAAACACACCAAGATCACCTACAGCTGCTGCACCTGCAATAAAATCTGCTCCTTGTGAAGCTTGAAGTAAAGCTAGCTCCTTCGCTTTCGCAGGATCATTGAAGTTACCAACATAGTTAACTAGGAATGTAGCATCTGGATTCGTAGAGTGAAGTCCATTCTCGAACGCTACAGTCCATTTCTTTAGAAGGGGAATATCCATTGCCGCTACCATACCAACTGTATTTGTCTTTGTAGATAAACCCGCTGAAGCACCTAATAAGTAAGCTGCTTCATGTTCTCTGAAATTCACACTACGTACATTTGGTAAATCAACCGTTGTATCAATAATCGCAAATGGTTGATCAGGATTTTCTCCTGCCACTTTCTTTAACGCATCCTCCGCTTCAAATGAAGAAGTAATGATTAAATCATATCCTTCCGCTACAGCCACACGTAGATTTTCTTCAATCGCCGTATGATCTGTTGACTCAATCGTCTTTAATTCAAATCCAAATTCCTCAGCTGCTTTTTTCGCTCCTTCATCCATTTGCTGAAAAAAGGGGTTAACACCAATCTTCTCTGGAAGAATAAGAGCCACCTTCTTTGCCTTACCCTCTGTTTTATCTCCTGCTGAATTCGTTGTTTCATTTGCTCCACATCCAGCTAAAACCAATGTAAACAACGCAATAAAAATAAATAGTTTTTTCACGTAAGACCCACCTTTTGTTCGTGTTTTTAAAATATAATGATAAATATACACTATACGGACAAATTTTAAAATAAAAAACCAAACATTTTTTACATTGAATTCAAGAAATGTTCGTATTTGCTTAAATTAAAAAAATAACTCTTCCATTACAAGGAAGAGTTATTACGTATAAGCTCCTCCTTATCTTTCAGAACAAAAACATGTTCTGCAGGAATTAGCACCTTCCACATCTACTATGGGGGTTGCTGGGCGTCACAGGGCCTGTCCCTCTGCCACTCTAAATAAGGGTGTATGATTATCAAAAAATTTAATTGTTTCTAATTTTATAGAAAACTGAAAATAATTCAAGATGTTTTTAAGAAAAAATTTTTCAACTTACTCAATTGTTTTCACAATGTTCATAATTTGGTGGTGGGTTTGGGGATTACTTAACAACCAAGTCTAATAAATGGCTATTTTCTATTGGTATTTCTGCTTTAAGATTTAATGAAGTGTTATCAACTACTAATAATTTTTCTTCATGTTCAGATGAACTAATGATATATATTTCCCCGCTCTCTTGATCCTGATATAGAAACCTATAACTGCTGTGTGGATCAATATATTCCTTTTGTAGAGATTCAAACTTTAGCTCTGGTTCATATGTCATAAGGCCAATAATACTCCCTTTTTCTTGACTATAAACATTGTACAAGGATCTGTTGTTATCAATTAATAATTGACTGCTTTCTTCATTAAAATAGATGTCATCTTTACTCATACCCTCAAATGGTTCATAAATTCTGTATTCAAAATTCTTGTCGTAAGAAACCACTTTTCCAGAATCACCAAGTACAAAGGCATGTTCCTTTGTTGAGTACAAGGGATACATATCTGTATTTTCCTTAATATTCATGTATTCCACATTTTGATTTTCTAAATCGATTACACCAATTCCTGAATTCACATAGCCATCTTTATCATCAACCTGCCCACTTGTACCGTACAGAACCTTATTGTTAAATTCTAATAGAGGAGACCATTTGGGAGCATTACCGTACTCTGTTTCGAAACTTTGTTGTGAAGAGAAGTTAGATATAGATACATTAAATTCATTTGTTTCAGTATTCATATTTTGTTCCCCGGTTTCATGAGAAACTAAAGTTTGAAAAAGAATACTATCCCCAAAGTGCATAATGTGATCTACTCCAACATCATAATTAAAATAATCCAATTTAACTCTTTTAAATTGTTTTTTCGAAACGTCATATGTGTAGTAGTAATTATCTATTGTTGCTTCACCAAAAAGGGATATATATAGTTCATTTAAACGGTTCGGTTTCTGATGAACACTCATTCTTCTTAAATATTTATCTTTTATTTCATATTCACGTACAATTTCACCGTCAATATTTACTTCTTTTACTATGATATTTTCTTGTGATACCCTTTTATCAGCAGGGTAAAATAAAAGATAATTCTTATTATTACTGGTAATTGGTTCGAAATTTCCAATCCCATTAACGAGTGTTCTATCAGTATTTTTTGGTATAAGGAAATAAGTCACCACAACTACTAAAACTAGCAGCATAAATATAATCAAGTATCTTTTTTTCATAAATCTCCTATCCTACTTCAAGAGTTTTAGACTTTATCAGGAAGTGATGTTCCCCATTCTTTCAATACTCGTGTATTAGCATCGGCTAAAATGTCTGCAGGAATGATAGCTAATAGACCGTGAATATAGAAAGCTCTCGCAGATTGTAAATTATACCCTTGGCTATCCCACTGAGCGTTTGTTAATTTTAAGCAATACCAAGCATTCAGTAGACCAAATAGTTGTTTTAATTGCATAAAGTTCTCCTACCTGGTTTTTCCCGTAAGTAACTGATGCTAGACTAAAAAGTAGACACAGATTCGGTAAAGTATGAATTCATTTATGAAAATCGCTCCCAATTCCGAGTGGAGAAGATGTGCAATGTTTTGGGAGTTTCCAAGAGTGGATACTTTAAATGGTTAAATCGCCCAAAAAGTGAACGACAAAAGAAACATGAAAAACTCTCACAAGAGATAGTAAAGACTCACCTTGAATTTAAGCAACGTTATGGCAGTGTTAAGACTGCGAAAACACTAAAAAGCGCGGTATGACTGTAAGTGATCGTACAGTCTCTCGGATTATGACAAAGAATCAATGAAAGTCTTGTACAGTCAAGAAATACAAAGCTACGACTAATTCGAAACATCATCATCCAGTAAGTGAAAACGTCTTAAATCGACAGTTTAAAGCGAGTAAACCTAACGAGTTCAGTTCATCATTCATTTCGTGGTGTTCAGTACGCTCTTTTGAATATCAGAATCTATTAAAAAACTACACTATGACTGGCAGCATGAGTAGGAAGGGAAACTGTTATGACAACGCTTGTATTGAGTCCTTTCATGGAATCTTAAAACGTGAGTTGGTTTATCAAACGAAGTATAAAACAAGAGAAGAAGCAAAAAACTAACTATTTGAATACATCGAGTTTTTTTACAATTCAAAGCGAATTCATTCAACATTGGGTTATTACACACCGAATGAATTTGAACAAATGTACAGGAAAATCGCTGCTTGATTTCTCCTTCATAAAAAGTTTAAATCTCTATAAATTTGAACTTTTTTATGAAGGCCACCAAGCGAAAGCGTGGTAGAAATCTGTGTCTATTTTCTTGACGTAGTATCAACTTGGTATGTTACTTGGTATGTTACTCAGTACTCTACTTGGTATGTTACTTTAATGAAATTGGAGTATACAAAAAAGATTTAAATTAAATTTTCCGCCCTAGTTCAATCGAATCTAATAATATATGAATTTTTTTAGCATAAAACCGTACTTCATCGGCTGTTAATGAATCCAGCAATTTTTGATTCAAGTATCCATAAAGATTTTTTTGTTCAATTGTCATAATTCCCCATAATTTATTCATAAGTTTCACACCATTTTCCATTATTTTTATTTTTTCTAGAACCACTTTCCCATGATGCTAAACACTAGAATTCGTCTTTTTATCAAAAATAAATTATATCCGCTGTTTTAGCACCTCTATCTTTAAAATATTTTTAGAGTCAAATGCAAAGTTCTATCGTGTGTTTTTTATATAATACCGAGGATAAATTATATTATACATAAAAAGCTCTGATACTCAGATTCTATATCAAGAGTCTATGTCTTTATATAGTTGTATCAAGTGCTTTAACTGTTCTGAATTTTAAAAATACAGTTGTACCCACTATTTATAGATTCTAATCAGAGACTCTATATAAATATTTAATTTATTTTGATATATAATATCAATCATTCGTAATTGTAGCTTTGAAAGAAGAATCCATTTTGAAAAAAGATTGATAAACGGATTCTTCTTTAGCAGTTATAAGTTTGGTATTTATAAAAAAGTTTGATCATTTTCTACCTGAGTTGCTCCACAATCGCGCTTTGATTGCTGAACATCAAATGTAGATGAAAACAAAAATATAGGTTAGTAAATGCTACTTTACCAATGGATTTTTTAGGAATAAAAAATAAAACGGTGAAGACCAATTCTCCACCGTTTTCTAGCAAAAACATAACTAGAATCAAAATAGCAATTTAACCAGTTGCTTGTGTATCACTCCAACCATATTGGCATGTTTAGTCTATAATGATATTTCCTCTATTTTCAATTTCTTAACCTTATCAGTTTTAAACGACCAATATTCTTCAATATCATTATTTGTAATAATAATATTATCTTTTGAATTAATATTTTTAATAAACCCTGCAATAGAATCTTGCATTAAAAATAAAAATTCCTCATTCTCTAATATTAGTTTAATTCCAATATCACTAACCACACTCCAATGATTATTACTATATTCCCAATTTACATTATTCTCTATAACTACAATATCTTTTATTTTTTGATTGATTTTAATCTCTTTAAAGTCCTTCTCAATATTCAATACCTCTGTGTCCAATATAATTTGAGGGTATTCTTCGTTATCTGACTGAAATGATGGTATATTTTTTATAGTTAAATGAAAATTAGCTGCTTCTAATGTGGTACTCAACGAAAAATCTCCCGCTTCATCAAGCCATATCTTATGTAGTATTTTACCTTTTAATTTCTTTAATAAATCTAAATGACCGACTTTGATTTTATTTATTATTTTATATTCCATTATTTTCACCTTCTCTACTAGTCTATAAAATGAATTTTTTGAGATTTATAAGTTTTGCCACCATTAATATCTACAGCTGGTGTACTATCTGATTTTGAAACAGGTCTATAAGTTATAGCTGTACCATCTTTCAATATTCTTAGTACACCATTATCCAATTTTTTCTCACTAACATAACCTTCTGTTAGAGCATTAAAAAACTTCTTAGCTTCCAGATCTCCTCCAGAGATATTTCTTACTTTACTACTGGAGCTTTTTCCCACTTTTCCAAAATAACCATGCTCATTTGCTTTAATTTTTGCAAAGAACTGTAAATCTAAATCCAATAAAACCTTTTTACCAACCTTACTAACTTTTATGGCACCATTAATTGCTTTACCACCTGGAACAAAGCTCAATCCAGCAATTAATTTATCAACAGTACTCGCATCTTTATCTAATAAAGTATTAATGTCATCCCCTATTACAAAATCATAACCAAGTTTTGCTATTTCTTTTAAAGATTTAGAAACTTCACTCCAAGTGGAATTTTTGTTTTCAACAACCTTCTCATGTGAAGCATATATAGTTAATGAATTATCGATTTTAGGCTTAGGAGGGGTATATGTTTTATAAGGATTATAACTTTTCAAATGCGAATATGTTTGATTCCCAGCAATGCCATCTGCCTTTATTCCAACTTTCTTTTGAAAGGCAATTACGGCAGATTCAGTTTTACTACCGAATTTACCATCTACAGTGCCTACGTTAAAACCTGCTTCTTTTAAACCCCCACATGCTAAGGCACACAACGGCGAAGACGTTAGTTAACAATGGTGTATCAATAGTTGAGATAGCTTCCATACTAGGGCATGTAAGAAATGATGGAACCCCTAATACATTAATGACCGCCCGATACGTGAAGCCAAGCCAAGAAGATTTATTAGTATCCATAAACAACCTGAACTACTAAAAATAGACATAAAAAAAGTACCCGAACCAATTATGGGACGGGTATTTTTCTTATGAAAGGAGACATTTAAAACAATGTAAACTAATACTACCAAACTACAAAAAGAAGAGTTTTTTAAAATAGCCCCGCCCGTTCTCCAGGGCAACGGATATTAGGACGGAACTTATTAAATACTCAACTATATCTAAACGGAATTTAATCTGTTAGTAATTTATTTCTTTATTATATATATTGTATACAATTATTATATTAATCTATTTTGTTAATAATACAGTTACGAATGTAATGAGTAACACGGCGAAGCCGTAATATGTTTTATATTACTTTTACAAAAGGAATAGACTTATCCTTAAATCCTAAAGGATTTGGCTTACGCCCTTTTTATTAGTAACGTTTAATTAATTTTGTTTATATCGTTTATATCACGTTATCTTTCTATTATATAGGCATAGTAAAGGGGTTAAATACAAGTGCAAATAATGTTAAATTTTTGTTACATTTTTAAGAAACGCTTGAGTCCCTTATCCCCCAACGGTTATAGCGTTTTCGACAATTTTGTGAACGACTTGTCAAACACTTGTAGGGATTTTATACCAATTAAAATGTGATTAACGTTATTGTGACAACATTTTCCCTGTTGTGATACTAAACACAAAGGAACGTTGATATATAAGCGTTTTACATTTCTTCCCTTCACAAGCTATAAAAGCCCTCTTAATCTCGGTTCTTCTTATCTTTTTGTAGAATATCCTTTGTTATGCCTAAACCTTCGTCAATTTTTTCTAAACTTTCTTCTATTCTCTCGAAACGATTCATCAATCTATTTATGCTTTCTAATACGGCTTCATATTGAATATTATTATTCAATTCCTCACTCATAATCAACGTCCTTTTTGTCAATTATTCTATAATAAATCATCACTAAATCAACAAGATATTCTGACGGTTCTTCGCTATCTCCTCGTCTTTTTATAGTTATTTACGTATTATTGGGGGGCTTTTGGCTATCTTTGATTCTGAAATAAAATATAGATGATTAACTTTAATTTTACATAATCAAGAGATAGGTATTTCCCGCCTACAATATTATTTATTTAATAGTTTTTGTTCAAGTTCAAAAATTCTCTTCTCTAATTCTAAATACTTGCGGTCAAAAAACTCTAGTTTCCGATTTTCATAATCATCTCTTTTTCTAACTCCTCGTATTCTTGACCAGTAAAAGAACCAACTATTTCTTTAATATTAAACTCATTATCTTCTTTTATATTTTTAAAACACTCTTTTATTATACTATATATAGGTGTAGCATCATATTTATTGTTCCCTACAATTTTCAGGTAACCTCTATCAACATATTCTTCAATCTTTTCTAAGACCTCAATTTCCTTAATCCCTCTTTCTCTTAATAACTTGTACACATCAACATCAAGTTCTTTTCTTTCTTCTAAAGACGACATAGTACATTTCCTCCTCTAAATAAAATTAAACAATATAATTTTATTTTTATTAAAAATACATAATTATAACTTTAACAAATATTATTAATCCCCAATTCCTTAAGAAGGAAATTCATATGATACCTTACAAATTAAAAATCGCTACTATAACACCGAAGATTGAATTAACGACTTCCCCACTTTTTTACCGATTTATTAAGAGGATTAGACTTGATTGTTTTCCCTCTCATAGCATAACTACTATTGATTGATAATAAAGTTCCCTAATATATCTTTCTCTGTCTCATCTCTTCATTATGGTAGCTTGCTTTTAGTTTAATAAATTTAGTTGTATCTTTTGTTCCGTCTTTAATCCTTTTAATTAGTCCAGATTAGATTCAACTTTATACTTTCAATTCTAAACCATTAACATCTAGCCCAGTTTCGAAGCACCGTTCTATTCTTACTGTGTAAATTTAATTTCTTATTTCATCTTATCTCATCCCACCTATGTAATTTTTTTTCTAGAATATGAATATATAAAAAAAATATAATAATGTCAATAATTACCATTATACGTAATTCAGCTTTACGTATAAAAAAATAAACGATAATTTAAAAGTGTCGTTTATTTTTTTATTATTTAATTTTTCAAAAAATCTATCAACTTGGATTTACGTATAAATATAATTAATCCATATAGGGTGTTACTCAGTAGGCAATTCTAAATAAATAGGATTTGAAATTAATTCTTTCAATTCAATATATAAGTTCTTATTTTCAATTTCTAAATCTCTTATTTCAAGTTGAACTCTTCTCTCTAAAATTGCCCAATATTTCGTTCCTTTTTTCATCTTATTCTGGATAAATCCTCTTAAATTCTCACGTTTGGCTTCTTCAACATTAGAATCTTGAAAAAATAATTTTAAAATACCATGTGTACAAATAAATATTTGTTTATTTAGGTCGGCACTTTTAAAGATTGTTTTCAGTAACTTTACATTCACCTCTTCAATTGTTTCATAATTAGTGTTTTGAAATTCATTTACCAAGCTGGTTAAAAATAAATTATATGTAGCTATAAACAAAAATGCAGAATTCACCTTGAAATCGTTTGCCCCAGTTTTATAACCAAGTTCTTCTTTAACATATTTTAAAGATAAATAAGGAAATAGGAAATGTTCCAAAGGTAAACTTCTTGTTTTTTCATTAATTATCTCATCCCATTTATTCCCACTAGGTATTAGTTCATTCGCCCGACCATATGCTACATTGGGCATAAGTTTTACTGTGGCAGTATAGGCTTGGATTACTTCCTTTGCAGGTAGGACATATTTCTTTTTACTTTTAACCCCTTCTAACAAGTAGTTGTAATCTTCACTACCTTTGTAGACACTCTGTTTTACTTTATTTAATGAGATGAATGAACCTCTCTGTATTTCATAATAAAAACCGATTTTTTCAAATCTATCCCTTAATTCATGTTGAAACTCATCTAAAGCATAGAAATCTAGACCACGAACAGCGTTCTGACTGTTAGTAAATCTAGTAATATTATCTCTTATACCTTTTTTCTTACTTTCATCATCTTTATTGGGTGTTTTGATAATTTTTACTAGCAAATGTCCATCGAATTCAATTGATGGTAATTCATCTTTAGTTTTATGTTTATAAAAATCCCCAATTGTTTTAGCAGTCTGACATCCGTTTACTATTTGAGGTGCTAATAATGAGAGTTTTCCCATTTTAGTTTCAAATCTATCACAAACTATCGTTACACCATTATTGTAAAACCAAAAAAATTCCGGTTCATCCTTTAGAGTCTGTTTTATCCCTTTATTAATCTTTGTACTATTTAAGTAATTTCTTATATTAGAGTGATATAATAGATTGCCCCCATCATTAACAAAGTCTGCAAAATCACTAGTTCTTACTTTTGCAACTGTCGTTTCAAATGTCTCAAAACTTTCCTCTATTCTTAATGATATACTTTTATTTCTGAATTCTTTTGGAGTTAGCCTTTCTTTAATTCAATAGCTTCAATAATCTCAAAAAAGTCATATTGATATGAAATTAAATTACTATACTCTGTGCCTATATTTTTCTTAGCAGAACTTAAAGTATCAAATTCCCATTTCCCCATCTCTGCATTTGTAACATAAAAACACTTTATAGTTTCGTTTTCTTTAAAAGCCTTTCTTACCTTAAAGCATAACTCCTTAACGATATCCCTTTCAGTAATGGGTTCTTCTTTACAAATTCTTTTACAATCTTCTAAAAACCTATATACTGAATCTATATTGTGAGAAGTTAAATATTTACTTTGAAGTATATGTAATTCACCATTCACTTCAAACACTGCATCTATACCATTATCAAATTTGCCACTTATTTCGACCGCTTCAATTACTTCATTTTCGGTTAATTCAAAGATGTTGTACAATACCCACTCACAAAAGCCTTTTCCCTTACCAACTGAATGCATATACCCCTTTTCAACTAAGTAATCATTTATAGATTCTTCAACTTGTTTAGCTAAAACTTTATCATACTTCACTTTATTTACGTTAGGCAAATTACCCACCTATATATTCAAAGTCAATTCTCTTAATTACCATAATTGTAGAATAGTTCCTATTAAAAATCCATATATTTCATAATAATTATTTATATGCTAATACATCTTTATAAATCAATTAACGTAAATAAATATTACTTGCAATTTGATTTTATTTTTTGCTTGATTGATTGAAAGGAAGGACAACGGCTTGGACGAAAAAATGGCTACCTTATGAGAGACAACAAAAAAATTATAGTCAATCATAAGAAGTAGCCGATTCAATAAACACTTGATTGTATATCAAGTTAAGGTTTCCGTGTTGTATCGCCCTATTAATCGTTAGGATTCCTCCTAAACAAGCCTACTGCAACAAGTAGCCCTAGCAGGTTACATAGTCCCTAACCTTACGCTATGGCTTTTCAGTTAGTTAATTCGACACCCTTTATTATGGGACTAGAAATGGATTCTTTGTTAATTTTGGCTTGTCCTACACCGTCCGTAAACGGTCTACCCTTCCTTCGTTCAGCACTTAATGGTAGCTTTCACCATTCAGACACACACGTAATAGGGAACGTATCTAGTGTCCTATCCCTAGTTATTGCAACGGCTAGGGCAAACCTACCAAGTTTATTTGTACATTGTGTTGTTAGGCATTCCACAATGGGATTAGTATAACTACTTATTAAAAAAGGCATTACTTAACAAGCCTTGCATAATCTAATATTTTTCGATATTATGAAGGTAATAATTATACGGAATTCCGCGTATTCAATTTTTAGAAATGGGTTGGATTGTTGGTAAGCCGTAACGTAAAGTCATCTATTGTAGTAGGTGGCTTTTTCTTTTATCAACGTTTCTTTAACACCTTTAATGGTGAAAAGTCTTTGTGCCTTTCTCTAACATCATTCCCAAATAGGTTTACATAGGTCTTAACAATCTCCATGCTTGTATGTCCTAAAATGGTCTGCAATTCAAAGATATTAGCCCCTTGTTGAACACTTAGCTTTGCGAACGTATGACGGAATGTATGAGGACTACAACGAACGTCTTTTATTTTGGCTTTCACCCCGTATATGTCGATTCGTTGTTGTACTGACCTTCTTAATAATGTTGTTCCGTCCACGGTAACAAATAAAGCGTCACTTTCTACTACTCCACGAATGGATAGGTACTTCTTTAATTGCTTCTTCATTTCACTTTGTATTGGAACTAGGCGTTCTCTATACGTCTTAGCGTTCCTAATTCTTAACAAACTATCTTCCCATAGAATATCGGATAACGATAGCCCAGCTAGTTCATTTACACGTATCCCTGTTTCAAGAAAAACCATCATTATTGTATAGTCCCTAACTCCAGTAAATGTAGTAAGGTCTGGTTGATTAAATAAAGTGTTTAATTGTTCTTTCGAGAACGTAGGAATAACATGCTTTCTATCCTTCAAAAGCCTAACGTTTTCCATAGGATTATTTTTTATATACTTCTTCTTGTAAAGAAAATTGAAGAAAGAACGTAAAGCCCTTAAACGCGTATTAATTGAAACAACCTTTGCACCTTTGTATTTCCTCATATAGAGGATTACATTTTCTTCGATAAGACTTCCTTTAACGTTATTAGGCTTTAACTGATTCGTGTCTATCCCTTGTTTCTCTAACTGATTAAGAAACGCGTGTATTTCATTTTGATAATAACGAATAGTGAACGGTCTTAAATTACGTAATTCGCAATCATCAACAAATAGATTTAACGCTTCTTTGAATGATTCCACATATGACTTAGAACTTTTTCGTACTACTGATAATTCACGTTCATTAAGGTTGTTCTTACGCCTTGCCATATATAACCCCCTTAGATACTATTCATACGATTAGTTCGCACGATTAGAGACTATTAGTTATCACCTAAAATCAACGTAATTTGCTAATAATAAACACAAAAAAAGCGTTCCCCACAATGTAGGAAACGCTTGATATTACAGTATATTCACGGTTAATTGACTTAATTACTAAACGAAATTTTAGATACCAGTGGTCGGGGTCGAACCGACACTCCCGAAGGAACACGATTTTGAGTCGTGCGCGTCTGCCAATTCCGCCACACTGGCAAATATATTGCCTAATATGAAAAAATGGTGCCGAGGACCGGAATCGAACCGGTACGGTAGTCACCTACCGCAGGATTTTAAGTCCTGTGCGTCTGCCAGTTCCGCCACCCCGGCAAGGGTGTAAAATAAATGGAGGCGGCAACCGGATTTGAACCGGTGATAAAGGTTTTGCAGACCTCTGCCTTACCACTTGGCTATGCCGCCATTTAGATTGGAGCGGAAGACGGGATTCGAACCCGCGACCCCCACCTTGGCAAGGTGGTGTTCTACCACTGAACTACTTCCGCAATCACGCGTTTGTTTAGTATATGATATAGCCTATGCAAAAAGACTAAAGTTGTGAAAAAAATGGCTGGGCTAGCTGGATTCGAACCAACGCATGTCGCAGTCAAAGTGCGATGCCTTACCGCTTGGCTATAGCCCACTGAATATGCTCTAAGGAATGCTTCCTTGATTATTCTACACAAATCCTTATCAACAACTAAGTACCAATTAAGAACTTAACTCTGAAGATACTAAAATGGGGCGACTGATGGGAATCGAACCCACGAATGTCGGAACCACAATCCGATGCGTTAACCACTTCGCCACAATCGCCATAATCAGTTTGGCAGGGGCAGTAGGAATCGAACCCACACCAAAGGTTTTGGAGACCTCTATTCTACCGTTAAACTATGCCCCTATATAATAATCTTTGAATAAAATGGTGGAGGGGGGCAGATTCGAACTGCCGAACCCTAAGGAGCGGATTTACAGTCCGCCGCGTTTAGCCACTTCGCTACCCCTCCATATTAAATGACAGTGCCGGCGAGAGGACTTGAACCCCCAACCTACTGATTACAAGTCAGTTGCTCTACCAGTTGAGCTACACCGGCAAAAATGTAGAAATAAATGGTGGCTCGGGACGGAATCGAACCGCCGACACATGGATTTTCAGTCCATTGCTCTACCAACTGAGCTACCGAGCCAATTAAGAATTATTAAAATATAAATGGCGGTCCGGACGGGACTCGAACCCGCGACCTCCTGCGTGACAGGCAGGCATTCTAACCAACTGAACTACCGGACCAATGTTTTTCACGAAGTGAAAATATTTTACAATAACTTATTATAGTTCATAAGTAAAATAATTTGGTTGCGGGGACAGGATTTGAACCTGCGACCTTCGGGTTATGAGCCCGACGAGCTACCGAACTGCTCCACCCCGCGATAATAATATGGTGGAGGATGACGGGATCGAACCGCCGACCCCCTGCTTGTAAGGCAGGTGCTCTCCCAGCTGAGCTAATCCTCCATATTTTATAACTATAATTTGGTGACCCATACGGGATTCGAACCCGTGTTACCGCCGTGAAAGGGCGGTGTCTTAACCGCTTGACCAATGGGCCAATTTGAAATTGTGGCGGAGAGCAAGGGATTTGAACCCTTGAGACAGCTTACACCGCCTACACGATTTCCAATCGTGCTCCTTCGGCCACTCGGACAGCTCTCCAAAATGGCTCCGCAGGCAGGACTCGAACCTGCGACCGATCGGTTAACAGCCGATAGCTCTACCACTGAGCTACTGCGGATTAATAATAAAGCCTGGCAACGTCCTACTCTCACAGGGGGAAACCCCCAACTACCATCGGCGCTGAAGAACTTAACTTCCGTGTTCGGCATGGGAACGGGTGTGACCTCTTCGCTATCGCCACCAGACATTAATGACAAAATCTATTATACTATTTTAGAAGAATATTTCAAGTCTTTTTTTAAAACTTTCATATTCCTTCAAAACTAGATAACGAATCACAATTCATTCACTGAGCTTACGCTTTTAAAATAGGTTAAGTCCTCGATCTATTAGTATCAGTCAGCTCCACACGTCACCGTGCTTCCACCTCTGACCTATCAACCTGATCATCTTTCAGGGATCTTACTAGCTTGCGCTATGGGAAATCTCATCTTGAGGGGGGCTTCATGCTTAGATGCTTTCAGCACTTATCCCTTCCGCACATAGCTACCCAGCTATGCCTTTGGCAAGACAACTGGTACACCAGCGGTGCGTCCATCCCGGTCCTCTCGTACTAAGGACAGCTCCTCTCAAATTTCCTACGCCCACGACGGATAGGGACCGAACTGTCTCACGACGTTCTGAACCCAGCTCGCGTACCGCTTTAATGGGCGAACAGCCCAACCCTTGGGACCGACTACAGCCCCAGGATGCGATGAGCCGACATCGAGGTGCCAAACCTCCCCGTCGATGTGGACTCTTGGGGGAGATAAGCCTGTTATCCCCGGGGTAGCTTTTATCCGTTGAGCGATGGCCCTTCCATGCGGAACCACCGGATCACTAAGCCCGACTTTCGTCCCTGCTCGACTTGTAGGTCTCGCAGTCAAGCTCCCTTGTGCCTTTACACTCTACGAATGATTTCCAACCATTCTGAGGGAACCTTTGGGCGCCTCCGTTACATTTTAGGAGGCGACCGCCCCAGTCAAACTGCCCACCTGACACTGTCTCCCAGCCCGATCAGGGCTGTGGGTTAGAATTTCAATACAGCCAGGGTAGTATCCCACCGACGCCTCCACCGAAGCTAGCGCTCCGGCTTCTCAGGCTCCTACCTATCCTGTACAAGCTGTACCAAAATTCAATATCAGGCTACAGTAAAGCTCCACGGGGTCTTTCCGTCCTGTCGCGGGTAACCTGCATCTTCACAGGTACTATAATTTCACCGAGTCTCTCGTTGAGACAGTGCCCAGATCGTTACGCCTTTCGTGCGGGTCGGAACTTACCCGACAAGGAATTTCGCTACCTTAGGACCGTTATAGTTACGGCCGCCGTTTACTGGGGCTTCGGTTCAAAGCTTCGCTTGCGCTAACCTCTCCCCTTAACCTTCCAGCACCGGGCAGGCGTCAGCCCCTATACTTCGCCTTGCGGCTTCGCAGAGACCTGTGTTTTTGCTAAACAGTCGCCTGGGCCTATTCACTGCGGCTTTTCCGGGCTATTAACCCTAAAAAGCACCCCTTCTCCCGAAGTTACGGGGTCATTTTGCCGAGTTCCTTAACGAGAGTTCTCTCGCTCACCTTAGGATTCTCTCCTCGCCTACCTGTGTCGGTTTGCGGTACGGGCACCTCTCACCTCGCTAGAGGCTTTTCTTGGCAGTGTGGAATCAAGAACTTCGGTACTATATTTCCCTCGCCATCACAGCTCAGCCTTAATGACAATGGGATTTGCCTCATTGTCAGCCTAACTGCTTGGACGCGGCATTCCGACGCCGCGCTTACCCTATCCTTCTGCGTCCCCCCATTGCTCAAATGGTGAGGAGGTGGTACAGGAATTTCTACCTGTTGGCCATCGCCTACGCCTTTCGGCCTCGGCTTAGGTCCCGACTTACCCTGAGCGGACGAGCCTTCCTCAGGAAACCTTAGGCATTCGGTGGAGGGGATTCTCACCCCTCTTTCGCTACTCATACCGGCATTCTCACTTCTAAGCGCTCCACCAGTCCTCTCGGTCTGGCTTCTCAGCCCTTAGAACGCTCTCCTACCACTGTTCATTAGAACAGTCCACAGCTTCGGTGATACGTTTAGCCCCGGTACATTTTCGGCGCAGAGTCACTCGACCAGTGAGCTATTACGCACTCTTTAAATGGTGGCTGCTTCTAAGCCAACATCCTGGTTGTCTAAGCAACTCCACATCCTTTTCCACTTAACGTATACTTTGGGACCTTAGCTGGTGGTCTGGGCTGTTTCCCTCTTGACTACGGATCTTATCACTCGCAGTCTGACTCCTGAACATAAGTCTTTGGCATTCGGAGTTTGACTGAATTCGGTAACCCGATGGGGGCCCCTAGTCCAATCAGTGCTCTACCTCCAAGACTCTCATTTCAAGGCTAGCCCTAAAGCTATTTCGGAGAGAACCAGCTATCTCCAGGTTCGATTGGAATTTCTCCGCTACCCACACCTCATCCCCGCACTTTTCAACGTGCGTGGGTTCGGGCCTCCATTCAGTGTTACCTGAACTTCACCCTGGACATGGGTAGATCACCTGGTTTCGGGTCTACGACCACGTACTTATTCGCCCTGTTCAGACTCGCTTTCGCTGCGGCTCCGTCTTATCAACTTAACCTTGCACGGGATCGTAACTCGCCGGTTCATTCTACAAAAGGCACGCCATTACCCATTAACGGGCTTTGACTACTTGTAGGCACACGGTTTCAGGATCTATTTCACTCCCCTTCCGGGGTGCTTTTCACCTTTCCCTCACGGTACTGGTTCACTATCGGTCACTAGGGAGTATTTAGCCTTGGGAGATGGTCCTCCCTGCTTCCGACGGGATTTCACGTGTCCCGCCGTACTCAGGATCCACTCTGGAGGGAACGAAGTTTCAACTACAGGGTTGTTACCTTCTTTGACGGGCCTTTCCAGACCTCTTCATTTACTCCGTTCCTTTGTAACTCCGTATAGAGTGTCCTACAACCCCAAGAGGCAAGCCTCTTGGTTTGGGCTAATTCCGTTTCGCTCGCCGCTACTCAGGAAATCGCGTTTGCTTTCTCTTCCTCCGGGTACTTAGATGTTTCAGTTCCCCGGGTCTGCCTTTATCATCCTATGTATTCAGATGAAAATACTGCTCCATTACGAACAGTGGGTTTCCCCATTCGGAAATCTCCGGATCAAAGCTTACTTACAGCTCCCCGAAGCATATCGGTGTTAGTACCGTCCTTCATCGGCTCCTAGTGCCAAGGCATCCACCGTGCGCCCTTAACAACTTAACCTTTGACATCGAAGATGTCGTTTTTAACATTATTAAGAGAATCACTAAACTAAGCGTTTAAACTCAGTGAATTACTTGAATTGTTTTCGTTATCTAGTTTTCAAGGAACATAAAACACAGGATCTTCAATGCAAGATGCATTTAGACTCCTATGTATGAGTCTTACTTATTATAGAAAGATCAGATGATCTCTCAAAACTAAACAAAATACCAAGCGTACCTCTATATCCTTAGAAAGGAGGTGATCCAGCCGCACCTTCCGATACGGCTACCTTGTTACGACTTCACCCCAATCATCTGTCCCACCTTAGGCGGCTGGCTCCTTACGGTTACCCCACCGACTTCGGGTGTTACAAACTCTCGTGGTGTGACGGGCGGTGTGTACAAGGCCCGGGAACGTATTCACCGCGGCATGCTGATCCGCGATTACTAGCGATTCCAGCTTCATGCAGGCGAGTTGCAGCCTGCAATCCGAACTGAGAATGGTTTTATGGGATTCGCTTAACTTCGCAGTCTCGCAGCCCTTTGTACCATCCATTGTAGCACGTGTGTAGCCCAGGTCATAAGGGGCATGATGATTTGACGTCATCCCCACCTTCCTCCGGTTTGTCACCGGCAGTCATCTTAGAGTGCCCAACTGAATGCTGGCAACTAAGATCAAGGGTTGCGCTCGTTGCGGGACTTAACCCAACATCTCACGACACGAGCTGACGACAACCATGCACCACCTGTCACTTCGTCCCCCGAAGGGGAACCTTCTATCTCTAGAAGTAGCGAAGGATGTCAAGACCTGGTAAGGTTCTTCGCGTTGCTTCGAATTAAACCACATGCTCCACCGCTTGTGCGGGCCCCCGTCAATTCCTTTGAGTTTCAGTCTTGCGACCGTACTCCCCAGGCGGAGTGCTTAATGCGTTTGCTGCAGCACTAAAGGGCGGAAACCCTCTAACACTTAGCACTCATCGTTTACGGCGTGGACTACCAGGGTATCTAATCCTGTTCGCTCCCCACGCTTTCGCGCCTCAGTGTCAGTTACAGACCAGAAAGTCGCCTTCGCCACTGGTGTTCCTCCAAATCTCTACGCATTTCACCGCTACACTTGGAATTCCACTTTCCTCTTCTGCACTCAAGTTCCCCAGTTTCCAATGACCCTCCACGGTTGAGCCGTGGGCTTTCACATCAGACTTAAGAAACCACCTGCGCGCGCTTTACGCCCAATAATTCCGGACAACGCTTGCCACCTACGTATTACCGCGGCTGCTGGCACGTAGTTAGCCGTGGCTTTCTGGTTAGGTACCGTCAAGGTACTAGCAGTTACTCTAGTACTTGTTCTTCCCTAACAACAGAACTTTACGACCCGAAGGCCTTCATCGTTCACGCGGCGTTGCTCCGTCAGACTTTCGTCCATTGCGGAAGATTCCCTACTGCTGCCTCCCGTAGGAGTCTGGGCCGTGTCTCAGTCCCAGTGTGGCCGATCACCCTCTCAGGTCGGCTACGCATCGTTGCCTTGGTGAGCCGTTACCTCACCAACTAGCTAATGCGCCGCGGGTCCATCTGTAAGTGATAGCCGAAACCATCTTTCAATTTCGAACCATGCGGTTCGAAATGTTATCCGGTATTAGCTCCGGTTTCCCGGAGTTATCCCAATCTTACAGGCAGGTTACCCACGTGTTACTCACCCGTCCGCCGCTAGGTCCGAAGACCTCGCTCGACTTGCATGTATTAGGCACGCCGCCAGCGTTCGTCCTGAGCCAGGATCAAACTCTCCAATAAAGTAGTTTGACTTGCTCATGTTTTTTGTACTATATAGTACGTTTTGTTGATTTTAAAATCAACGTTTGATACGCTTGGTTTTGTTTAGTTTT
This sequence comes from Bacillus weihaiensis, assembly GCF_001889165.1. Classification (GTDB taxonomy): domain Bacteria; phylum Bacillota; class Bacilli; order Bacillales; family Bacillaceae; genus Metabacillus; species Metabacillus weihaiensis. The sequence goes on from NZ_CP016020.1 coordinate 3,502,072, forward strand.
CAAAGATCATTTTCTCGCATCGCCTAGAAGCGACTTTCTTAATATATCATTTCGTTTCTTAAGTGTCAACAACTTTTCAAAAAAGTCTTTTTCGTCCTTCACTAGAAACATGATTAACGCCGCTGTTTTTCTGTGTCAGTAGCAGCGACGTTTAATAATATACCATGGGTGTTTTCTAGAGTCAATACTTTTTCGAAACAAAATATACACGATGAAAAATATCTTTCCCTTTCGTTTCAACTCGCTGTATTGAGACATACTTTTTTTCTATTAGATATTCTAATAAAACACTAAGATCTAATGCATAATGAGAAATCTCTGGTTGCTGATATAGTTCATTGTACTGCCATATCTCTTTTTCAGACATTATAGTAAGTAAGTGAGCAGCTCCCACTTCTATTTTCGAATGGATAAGAAAATCACTAGCCAAGAATAAGAGCTCTAATCTTTTCTCTAATGTCTCATCACTTTCCACTAATTCTTTATAAAGCTTATACACCTGAGGTTCAATGTGCTTCACTTGATTCCAAACGGTTACTTCCGGATAAAGCCCCCGGTCAATTACTTCTAATCTCGCTAAATGATGGAGAGCATGAACAATGTAGTTATAGGCATCTAGCATTTGATTGGATTCAAAAAACACTTTTCCTTCGAGATAACGACGAATTAATTTAGCATACTCAATTCCGATTTTCATTTTGCGCTCATGGATCGGGAATGCTTTTAATCGATCTTTTAATTCCACTAAGTATTCATTTCGGTCAAATAACACTTTCCCATTTAAGACCCAATCCACAATTCTTCTATTAGTACCAAGTAAGATTCCATTATGTAATTCATCATTTGACATAACAGTTAATGATGCTTTTTTTGTGTCGTATTCATAATGCTTTACAAACATTGGCTGTTCTTCATTATTCACAATAACTAACAGAGCCACATCTAAGTTATCTGTTAAAGGAGAAGTTTGTTGTATTTTTTCAACCATGATAACAGCTAGTGTATCTGGATGGCTTGCTCGTTCTTGATAGATAGGACGAAGAATGTTTTCCATCTATATTCCTCCAATATAAAGGGTTTACTATATTTTCTACATTAAGGAAAAAAAACCTTTTTTAAAAAGCTGTGTTCGTTTTTAAATAGATAATAAGTCTTATTTTAAAGACAGTGTGATTCATTTGATCAGCAACATTTGCTAGTATAAAGGAACTCCCGGGATGAAAACAAACAAATTTTGACCCATTTTTACAATTTATCTCTTTATCAACCTATGCTATATTTAAAAAAGGAGGTCAGATAGATGGCGCGTAAATATAGTAGTAAAATTAATAAAATAAGAACGTTTGCACTTAGCTTGATATTTATCGGATTCATTATTATGTATCTTGGAATATTTTTTAGAGAGAATATGTGGGTTATGACGATTTTTATGATGCTGGGGATGCTTTCAATCGTCGCTAGTACGGTCGTTTATTTCTGGATTGGTATGCTCTCTACAAAGGCCGTTCAGGTTGTTTGTCCTTCATGCGAGAAACCTACTAAGGTACTTGGTCGCGTTGATATGTGTATGCATTGCAATGAGCCTCTAACATTGGACAAAGATTTAGAGGGAAAAGAATTTGACGAGAACTACAATCGTAGGAACGTAAAATCATAAACGACAAAAGATGAAATCAATGCGATTTCATCTTTTTCATTTTCACGGCTTCTCTCATTAGTAGCTGAAACCTAAAAAATCCTGGTTCATCGCACAAAAAAACAAGCCCAAGTATACTTGAGCTGTTAATGTGCTTCTTTATTTGCACAAGTTTTGCACGTTCCGTAAATTTCCATACGGTGACGATCAACGTTAAAGCCTGTTACATGTGCAGCTAGCGCCTCAACTTCATCAAGTCCTGGGTAATGAAAGTCTACAATCTTACCACATTTATCACAAATAACATGATAATGATCACTTGTGACAAAATCAAATCTACTTGATGCATCGCCATACGTTAATTCCTTAACAAGTCCAACTTCACGAAATACCCTTAAATTGTTGTACACTGTAGCAACACTCATATTAGGGAATTTTCCTTCTAACGCTTTATATATATCATCGGCTGTAGGGTGTGTCATGGAATCGACCAAGAATTCAAGTATAGCATGACGTTGAGGTGTAATTCGAACTCCCGTTTGCTTCAAAGTCTCTAACGCATCTTTTAACTGATGTTCAGACATTCGTCATGCACCTCACTTCTATAAAGATTCATTCTTACTTTATAATGTTTATAATTAGTGTACATCGTATAGAAGTCTCTTGTCAATTAATCTTTACATAACGTAACTATCCATGCATTAATAACGCTTTGAAAGGCTAATCTTATTATCCATTGTCTTCACATCTTTTTCGATAAAACATGTGAGGTTTTTATGGAAGATTTCCATCACTCTTGGTACATATCGATCAGTAATGCCCGACAAGTGAGGTGTAATGGTTACCTGCTCCATATCCCAAAATACATGATCTTCATTAAGAGGCTCTTCCTCAAAGACATCCAGTACCGCATGCTTTAGCTGTCCTTGCTCTAATGAAGCTATTAACTCCTCTTCCACAACGGTGTTACCACGCCCAATATTTATAAACACTGCACTCTTTTTCATGCGTTGAAAGAAATCCTTACCTATAATCCCCTTTGTTTGCTCAGTACTCGGCAGTACAGAAATCACAAAATCTACTTCTTCAACAGGCACAAGCATATCCTCACGTTTATACATCTGATCAAACCCCTTTACAGCTCGACCATCTCGATTCATCCCAAGAACCTTCATACCAAATGCTTTTGCAAGGTTTGCAGTCGCTGTCCCAATTGCACCCGCGCCTATAATATAGACTGTTTTTCCATAAAGCTCATCCATTTTTACCTTACGATCCCATACGTGGTTTTGTTCATTTTCGATAAGCTTTTTTGTTTGACGAGATACTTGAAGCATCATGGACAGGCAATATTCCGCCATCGGAATTGCATGTACACCCTTTGAATTTGTGACAAGAATATTCCTTTCTTCTAATGCGTCAAACGGCATTCTATCCATCCCTGCTGAAGCAACCATAATCCATTTAAGATTTGTCGCTGCATGAATATGCTCTTCCTCAAGATCCTCGCCATATGTCAAAATAACGTCTGCAAGAGGTAATAGTTTCTCCGCATCTTGCATTTTATAATCATGATGAAACGTAATGTCTGGGAACTTCTCCGCTAGCTGTTCTTTTAAAGGTGTAGCAAGTCTTACTGTCGATAATACGATCATCCTTTTCCCCTCACTCGCTTTTTATTTCTATGTAATGAACGATTGGTGCGAAGTATTTTCGAATTTGTCCGTTTTATTTTCGGCTTTGAGTCATTTATTTTCGCTTTTCACCATTTATCTTCGGATTTGAGTCATTTATTTTCGCTTTTTCCTATTTTATTTTCGAAAGCCACTTTTTTGCTCCCTAGAATATAAAAAAGAGTGCGGAGCTCGGGTCCGCACTTCAAATCCGGCGCTAACATTTGAGGAGGTAATGCCTTCTCTACACAATACGCCATAATGAACGAATTGGCTGGACTATAGCCTTCTAATAAAAAAATAGGCTCAAGAAATTTATGATTTTAAATGTTCCTGATTTAATCCTTCTAGCTCTGGTAACACGAACTTACCGTCTTTACGAATCAGAACATCATCGAAATAAATCTCGCCGCCGCCATATTCAGGTCTTTGAATCAGTACCATATCCCAATGGATAGCAGATTTATTTCCGTTATTCGCTTCCTCATATGCTTCACCTGGAGTAAAGTGTAAGCTTCCGCAAATCTTTTCATCAAACAAAATGTCGCCCATTGGTTCTTCAATATACGGGTGGAAGCCAATCGCAAATTCACCGATATATCTTGCTCCTTCATCTGTATCAAGAATATCGTTTAGCTTTTTAGTTTGATCAGCCGTTGCTTCGACGATTTTTCCATCTTCAAACGTAAGCTTTACGTCGCGGAAGGTTGTGCCGTGATATGGACATGGCGTGTTAAAGGAAATCGTTCCGTTCACCGAATTCTTTACAGGTGCTGTAAAAATTTCACCATCTGGAACATTCGCTTCACCTGTACATGGAACGACAGGAATGTCTTTAATTGAAAAACTCAAGTCAGTACCAGGTGCTGTTAGGCGAACACGGTCCGTATTTTCCATAAGCTTTTTCAAAGGCGCAACTGCTTTCGCCATTTTTTCATAATCCACTGTACACACTTCAAATAAATAATCTTCAAATGCTCTTGTGCTCATTCCTGCCTTTTGTGCTAATCCCTTAGTTGGATAGTTTAAAAGGACCCACTTCCGGTTATTCACATAAAATTCTGAGACAGGCTTCATGATTTCACCACGGAGACGATGCTTCTCCATTGGGATTTCAGACATTTCCGCATCATTTTCTTCCCCAATGATAATGATGACTGCATCTACATCTTTATATACCTGCATCTGCCATGCTGCTTGTGTTTCTAGTTGATCCCTATGATAATTTTTTGCTAGATGAAGGTTAATTTCATCATCAAAAATGTCCACATAAGGATGAGCACCTAGCTCATTTGCTTGATCGATTAATTCTGTCATCAGAGGCTTTGTGTTTAGGTGACCTCTGATTAATACCTTTTCCCCTTTAGCTACCTTAACCGAATGATTCAGTAACGTTGCTGCTAACTTCGTAATTCGTTCGTCTCTCATATATTCACCCGCTATCTTTATGCTTGAATTTCTTTTATGTAGTGTAGTGCTTCCTCAACGTGATCCTTCACTCGTACTTTTCTCCACTCTTTTACAAGCTTTCCTTCTGGATCAATAATAAAGGTCGAACGTTCAATCCCCATATACTCTTTTCCGAAATTTTTCTTAAGCTTCCACACATCGAAGGCTTCCGCTAATGTATGTTCATCATCCACTAATAGCTGGAATGGCAAATCATGCTTTTCTTTGAATTTTTGATGCTTCTCTTGTGGATCTGGACTTACACCAAGAATCACAGCATTTACACCTGCAAAGCTTTCGTGCTGATCTCTGAAATCACAGGCTTCAGTCGTACATCCAGGCGTCATATCTTTCGGATAAAAATAAAGGACGACATACTTGCCTTTATAATCTGCAAGAGATACCTTTTCACCGTTATCCGCTAGTAATTCAATGATTGGCGCATCTTGTCCAATTTCAATTGTCATAAAAATCCCTCCAAAATTCATTCTTACATAAGCGTAACCAACTTTCGGGATTCCTACAACTATTTACTGCTTTTCAATGCCAATCACTGTCCTAGCCACAAACACAGCTGGAAGAATGTAGCCGATCAATGCCTCAGCTATTGCAAGCAAACGACCATAGCCCACCGGAACAACATCACCATACCCTACAGAAAATAAGGTAACAGCACTAAAATAAATCGCTGTACCTAAATTATGAAAATATCCACCTGACACCGGAACACCTGCTTCAAAGAGCACGTGCACCTGACTCTGAATTAAAATCAAGTAAATCATCCCAAAGCCAATGAGTAAGGATAAATAAAGATAAGTAATCATCACCACAGTCTCAAAGGAAAGAAAATTCTTCTGAAAGCAGACCACAATAACACTTTTAAAGCTCATAAAAATACAAATGGCCACACACAACGCAAATAGAATCTGCACACCAATAGCCCACCTTCTGAGGTTCACTTTGTACAATATATACATGAAGAAGACAAGTTATGAAACGATATTTTTAGTACCTGATAGTAATAACAAATGTTAAAATATAGAAAAAGGAGTTGAATAGATTGTTAACAACACAACAAATCAAAGAAATCATTCAACACCGCTATCCCCTTCTATTGGTTGACCGTATCCTAGAGCTAAACGAAGGAAAAAGCGCTGTTGGGTTAAAAAACGTATCCAGTAACGAGCCATTTTTCAATGGACATTTCCCAGAATATCCAGTCATGCCTGGGGTATTAGTTGTGGAAGCACTTGCTCAAGTTAGCGCCATCACACTACTTGCAAACGATGAAGATAAAGGAAAACTTGGCTTCTTTGCAGGGATTGACCATTGCCGATTCAAAAAACAAGTGGTACCAGGAGATCAACTTCACTTAGAGGCTGACATCACACGTAAAAAAGGCCATATCGCAAAAGCAAAAGGAATAGCAAAAGTAGACGGTGAAATTGTTTGTGAAGCCGAGCTAACACTTGCTCTGAACAAATAACCACGATGGAAATCTCATTTATCAGACATGGTCGGTCTACTTGGACAAATCAACATAAAATTACCGCTAGCGAGCTACGCACTTGGATTTTGCAGTATGATCAAAGCGGCATTATTACGGAAGCTCCAGTCCCAGTTGCATCTAAAACGAAAGCGATTAAAGCAAGCCTTCTAGTTACTAGCGACTTATTAAGATCCATTTCCTCTGCCACACATTTAAGCGGCAGAGCTCCAGACGTTGCAGAAGGTCTATTCCGTGAGGTTGAGATTCCAGCTCCTCCTACCCTATTTAACAGAATTCGTCTTCGCCCAGGTACATGGCTAATTCTTATGAGAATTGCCTGGCTTTTCGGTTACTCTAATCACTGTGAGTCAAAAGTAGCTGCAACAAAGCGAGCCATTGCTGCAGCAGAATTATTAGTGGAATTTGCAGAGGAGCACCAATCCATCACTCTTATCGGTCACGGAATCTTTAACAAACTTATCGCTAAAGAATTGCTAAAACGTGGGTGGCAGAATGAAAAGAAGCATTCCACCAAGCATTGGGCATGCGTTAGTTACGTAAGAAGGTCAGAATAGATTGAGAGTTTAGGAGATTCGAATATTGATGGTGGTATTTTGTTAGGCATTGTGTATAGCTTGTTTGATTTGGCGATTTATGAGGAGAGTTTAAAGGATTTTCTGCTATTTTCTTTGGCCGGAGCCGCTTTTTATGGGTCAGAACGACTCGCATATGAGGTTTTTTCCATGTTTCGCGGGGGCTATCCGCGACTTTACGGGTCTTATCCGCGATTATGGCACCTCTTTCCGCGATTTTACGGGTCCTATCCGCGATTACGGCACCTCTTTCCGCGATTACGGCACCTCTTTCCGCGATTACAGCACCTCTTTCCGCGATTACGGCACCTCTTTCCGCGATTATGGCACCTCTTTCCGCGATTACGGCACCTCTTTCCGCGATTACGGCACCTCTTTCCGCGATTATGGCACTCCTATCCGCGATTATGACACCTCTTTCCGCGATTATGGCACGCCTATCCGCGATTACGGCACCTCTATCCGCGATTCGGGAACATCCGACATATTCCGTCACACCCTCCTCTCCAAAAAGCGACAACTCACCTACTAAGATGCAAGTGAGGAAGGCAAATCCAAGATACAAAATAAGGAGGTATTCCATGCATCCAATTGAGTTTATCGAATGGATAGTAGCCAGTGTCATTTTACTCGTTATTTTAGCAGTATCTTTCTATTTGAAAGGAAAATGGAAGAAGATCATTCAAGGCTTAGCTGTTGTTTACATCCTTTCATTAAGTGTCTTTTATTTGGTACGTCCATATTGGATTGATTTCCAACTTGAAAATAAAGTAGGGTATTTACAGACACACTTGGAGCAACAGTATCCTGAGGAGACGTGGACATTTTGGACAGTCCCACATCGTGAGGATGGCTACGAAAGTATGAATCCATATATCATTGGTGTAACATTTGATAAAGAACCAGAAGTGGAATACGCATATCTTGTCCGGAATGAGAAGGATATTTATCAAATGGGGTATTCGACTGAAAATCAATACGAAGAGAACTTATTACACTTAGAAGATGAATAAAAAGCTTAGGAATTTATTCCCCAAGCTTTTTATTGTACTTACTCTATTGTCGCTTCCCTCTCAAGGCATCCAATTTCATCTCTAGAAACGATCATCACTGGCATCCCTTCACTAGTTTCCTGCTCCACGATACCTCTTTACACCTGCATTCCAAAGCAACACAGAAAGAACTAGAAAGCCTACTCCCATCACAGGAGTTAAAAAGGAGTACATATACCATTCTTCTTTCCCGAGGAAAAAGGCTGCTGGATAGACTCCAACAAAGGCAAAGGGAAGAATCCACGTTAATACAAATCGGATAACAGCATTGTAGATGTCCACTGGATAGCGACCGTAGTTTCCGATATTGTACATCATTGGCATCAGAGAGGTTCTTGCGTCAGACCAGAAGCCGATACTAGCAAGAGACACAAAAATCCCGGCATACACAAAGGCTCCGCTAATCGCAAAAAGAATGAATAAAAAGAAATCATACCAATGAAAGCTTAAGCCGAGTTGAATAGAAGCGTATCCCATAATAACGATTCCAGTTACCGCTCCGAACAAGGATTCTAGCTCCATTCTTTCTAAAATGACTTGAAACAAGCTATGGATCGGTCTTGTTAAGATTCGGTCCATTTCCCCTTTTACAATATAACGTTCATTGAAATCCCAAATATTAAAGAATGCTCCGAAGATTGCAAAAGGGACTAAGAAAAAGCCGTATATAAAAATAATTTCATCACGCGTCCAACCACTTAGAAACTGCGTATGACCGAAGACAACAAGGATAAACACGAGGTTTGTTACCTGAAACATCATGTCTGATAACAATTCCACGACCATATCTGCACGATACTGCATACGTGTTTTCATATATTGTCCGACATACTGTGTAAACATTGAAAAGTAAAACACGTCCTCATCCCCCTTGAATAATCATTCGTTTTTTCGCTATTGACCAAAGCACTTGAACTGGAATGAGTAATACAACTGCCCAAAAAGCTTGCATCAGTATGCTTTGCCACACTTCACTTCCGGTGATTCCCTCTGTAAAAATCATACTTGGAATATAACTAATTGATTGGAAGGGTAAAAACTTCATTACGTCTTGTGCCCAAAGCGGGTAAAAGCTGATAGGAAGTAATAAACCTGAAAACAAATCAATAACCACGCGTTTTGCTCTCATTAATCCATCATTATTAAATAAGAAGAAGGTAAGCATACCTGTCATTAAATTAATTTGTGTATTAATAATAAAACTAAATAATAGCGACCCCGCAAACCAAAGCCAGGTAGCTCCATTCGCAGAAAATTGAATAGGGAATACAAGCGCAACAATGATCATTCCTGGTATAGAGAAGAACAATAAACGAAATACCCCTTCCCCAAAGGCTTGCATCGTTTTCATCCCTAAATAATGATAAGGGCGAATGAGTTCTACCGCGACTTTCCCTTCTTTTATCTCAAGCGCTATTTCTCGATCAATATTATTAAAATAAAAGGCACGTGCCATCCACGATACCGCGACATAGGTTGTCATCTGGATAACCGATAATCCTTCAATTGATTCTTTGCCGCCATAAATGGCTGTCCATAAAAAATAGTAGGCACCAATATTAATGCTATAAATGAGAATTCCACTATAATAATTTGTTCGATACGCAAGCATCATTAAAAAGCGGATTCTGATCATTTCAATATACTTATCCATGTCTCCACCTCAACTTAGCTTGAAAGGGCCTCTCCCTTTTCATAAATAGTACGAATGACTTCCTCTGTTGATATTTCTGTTACACGCAAATCTTTAATTTGATGAGCACCAACTACACGGCCAATCAGTTCCGACATCTGTGATTCTTGATCACTAATCAGCGCAGACCAGACATTGAGTTTATCTCCCTTTTGCCATACAACCTCAAGATCTTGAGTTAAAAAGGACAGCTGATCCTGTACTAATTCTTCTTCAAATTGAAACTGAATCTGTTTGCCTTCTCCCCATTGCGATCGTAATTTAGCTAGTTCACCATCGTAGATGACTTTTCCTTCATCAAGCATGATCACTCGTTCACACAACGCTTCAATATCTGAAAGATCATGTGTTGTTAAGAGAATCGTTGTTTTATATTTTTCATTCATTTCCTTAAGAAATTGTCTGATTTTCAGCTTTACTAACACATCAAGTCCAATTGTCGGTTCATCTAAGAATAGTAGTGGTGGATTGTGAATAAGTGCTGCTGCTAGCTCACATCTCATTCGTTGACCAAGCGACAGCTTTCGTACTGGCTTATCTAATAATGGACCTATATCAAGTGTTGAAATGACATGCTCCATATGCTCGTTATAGTCTGCATCTGAAACTTTGTACACTTTCTTTAATAATCGAAAGGATTCTTGAACAGCAATATCCCACCAAAGCTGGGAACGTTGGCCGAAAACAACTCCGATTGATTTGACGAATTGCTCACGCTCTTTATGTGGATTCATGCCATTGACCAGTACTTCTCCAGATGTAGGCGTTAAAATCCCTGTTAGCATCTTAATTGAGGTGGATTTCCCTGCTCCATTCTCCCCAATATAGCCAACCATCTCACCTTGTTTAACTGTAAACGAAACATTATTTACGGCCGGGATAATTTTTGACTGTCTATTTAATAAATCTCGAAATGCACCCTTTAATCCTTGACGACTAGAGTATGATCTAAATTCTTTCCTTAAATCCTTCACTTCTATCATATTTGTCATTTTTGTCCCTCCAAATTTCACCACAACTTCCTAGTTTAACGGAAAGTGCTCTTTTCAACAAATGGTAATCGTTCAGAAATAGAAGATAACTGAAATTTTTTAAGAGATGTATTTCATGTTAGAATAAAGCATAATCTCTCAAGTTAGTTTATCGTAGGAGGATAACATGGAATTTACTAAATCACAGGAATTACACGAAGAAGCATTACAACATATTGTCGGAGGGGTAAACTCCCCTTCTCGCTCATATAAAGCAGTTGGCGGTGGATCACCAGTTGTAATGGAAAAAGCAAATGGCGCCTACTTTTGGGATGTAGATGGAAATAAATATATTGATTATTTAGCAGCTTACGGTCCAATCATTACAGGCCATGCACACCCACATATTACAAAAGCGATTCAAACGGCTGCGGAAAATGGGGTTCTTTACGGAACGCCTACTCCACATGAAATCACGTTTGCAAAAATGCTGAAAGAAGCAATGCCTGCACTAGATAAGGTACGCTTTGTAAACTCTGGAACCGAAGCGGTTATGACAACCATTCGTGTTGCTCGTGCTTATACAGGTCGAGACAAAATCATTAAATTTGCAGGCTGCTATCACGGTCACTCTGATCTTGTTTTAGTAGCGGCAGGCTCTGGTCCGTCTACACTTGGTACACCAGATTCAGCAGGAGTCCCAAAAAGCATTGCACAAGAAGTCATTACCGTTCCTTTTAATGAAATAGAACCATTAAAGGAAGCACTTGATAAATGGGGAGATCAAGTAGCTGCTATTTTAGTAGAGCCTATCGTTGGTAACTTTGGAATCGTTGAGCCTAAGCCAGGATTTTTAGAGCAAGTGAATGAGCTTGTTCATGCTGCAGGTGCGCTCGTCATCTATGATGAAGTAATCACAGCATTCCGCTTCATGTACGGTGGAGCTCAAGATTATCTAGGCGTATATCCTGACCTAACTGCATTAGGAAAAATTATTGGTGGCGGTTTACCAATCGGTGCTTACGGTGGGAAGAAGGAAATTATGGAACAGGTGGCCCCATTAGGACCCGCCTATCAAGCAGGAACAATGGCAGGAAACCCTGCATCCATTTTATCAGGAATTGCTTGTTTAGAAGTTCTTAAGCAGGACAATGTATATGAAAAACTAGACGAGCTAGGCGCGATTTTAGAAGAAGGTATAGAAAAGCATGCTCGTACATATAATATTCCGATCACGATTAATCGTTTAAAAGGTGCACTAACGATTTACTTTACTAAGGAGAAAATCGTTAACTACGAGCAGGCTGAAAATACGGATGGTGAGATGTTCGCTAAGTTCTTTAAGCTTATGCTACACCAAGGAATTAACCTTGCCCCTTCCAAATATGAAGCATGGTTCCTAACAATTGCTCATACAAACGAAGACATTGATGTAACGTTACAAGCTGTAGAAAAAGCATTTAGCCAGCTGTAAACCTAGCATAGAGAGAATCAAAAAAGACAAGTGTACCCTAGGTATTCTTGTCTTTCCTTCTATTGTAGGCTTCCCATCGGCTCAGCCAACCTATAACACGATTGATTTTCTACACAAAAGGTGAAAATCTAGATTGTTCTAGAAAATAAATTAAATTTTTACTAAAAAGACACTTTCCATCTTGTTTATTCACTTAAATGAGGGTATAGTACGGTATTGATTTATTTATTTGTTGTCAAGAAAGGAATGTCAATAAACTTACATGAAACTTGGTGCCCGTATTTTAAAAACAGGGATCGCTATTACACTCGCTCTATTTTTAGCAACACTTTTAGAATTACCTTCTGCCGCATTCGCTGGGATTTCAGCTATTTTTGCGATACAGCCGACGATTTATCGCTCTTATCTTTCCATTATTGAACAGATACAAGCAAATGTCATTGGGGCTGCGTTAGCAATCGGCTTTGGATTAATGTTTGGTTCTCACCCTCTTGTTATCGGGTTAACAGCCATTATTGTGATTGCAATTAATTTAAAATTGCGAGCAGAAACAACCATTCCTGTAGCACTAGTCACCGTCATTGCCATCTTAGAAAGTCCTGGTGATAATTTTACCGAGGTCGCATTGATTCGGTTTTTCACGGTTCTTTTAGGTGTATTAGCTGCCTTTATCGTGAACATGGTGTTTTTACCACCAAAATATGAAACGAAATTGTATAATAAAGTGAGTACAAACACAGAGGAAATTATTAAGTGGGTTCGAATTAACTTACGTCAAGCATCCGAGCATAACGTCTTGAAGGATGATATTGAGAAGCTTAAGGAGCAAATGATCAAGCTTGATCAGCTTTATCTTCATTATAAGGAAGAACGTAACTATTTCAAAAGAGAATCCTATGCTAAATCACGAAAGCTTGTTCTTTTTAGACAAATGATTGTTACGACGAATCGTGCCCTTGATACATTAAAAAAGCTACACCGGCTTGAAAATGAACTCCATCATATGCCGGAGGATTTTCAAAAGCTGCTTAAAAATGAATTAGATTATTTACTATATATTCATGAAGAATCATTATTACGATTTATTGGTAAAACAAAAACACATCCTTCACAGGAGTTAACGGACGAAGGAAAGTTTAATAAGCAGCAGCTTGTTAATTATTTCATGAACTATCACGATGAAGAAGATCCCTCATGCTTCTATCATTTACTCCCGTTAATCTCAACGATTATTGACTACAGTGAACAGCTTGAGCATTTAGATACATTAATGTACAGCTTCCAAAACTACCATAAACAAGATAATGAAGTGAAAATTACGGAAGAAGAATAATGAAGGCTAGCCTTGTGCTAGTCTTTTTTGTGTATAGTTCATTTCTATTCAAGAAAGAAAACCGTAATGCAGCATACCAATATACCGAATGTGTAAATGTGAGTAAGTTTTTATTAACCCCTAAATCTTTATGACAAAATGTATTTGGCCATTAAAAAATGCTATAAACAGCAGTATGTTTTGTGAAGGTAAGAATGTAAAACAAACCGAAATATGCAAGTAGTGCATAAAACTTGCCTATCTTAGGTCTTGAATTTCCATCCGTAATTAGGTTAAAACTGCCCGTTACTTTAAGTGTAAATCTTCACATTCCTACTATAATTACTAAATTGAAATTGGGTTACTCTTATTGGTCAGTACAATTCAAACAATGCTTCAATTGTTTTTGCCACACCATCGTTATCATTAGTGTCTGTAACTTCTCTTGCTATGCATTTTAATTCTTCTATTGCATTCCCCATCGCTACAGGGTAACCACATAAATGGAACATTCCTATGTCATTGAAGTCGTCACCAAATACAATAATTTTATTAGGAGGGATAGTAAGTAACTCTGCTATTTCTTGAATTGCACATTCTTTTGATCTATTTAGTGACATAAGTGTCGCAGTTAATGAGAAACCCGAACGATCAGGTGATATTTCAATGAAAAATCCCAATATCGTTCGGGTTTTATTCTTTTTCACTACATGTATTGTTTCTGCATACCATTGTTAATTGCTAGTGTAATGGAGCGGAAGACTTGAGAGGTAGAGGAAAGGGTGAGACCCTACAGACGTAGCCGAAGAGGCTCTTCTTCCTCCCTAGGAAAAAGCAGTTCATTTTTCCCCGCGGAAAGCAAGTAGCTGTAGTGGAATGAAACGTACTTGTTCTTCCACCCCAACATATTAATAAGTAACATTGTGTCAAACGATAATCGTTCGTCATTTAAAAAAATGATTAAGTTTTGACCCACCCTCCTAATGGGGTTAATATTTTCTCTCTGCTCTCTTGACATCCAATTAACGATATTTTTTACAATTAATTACCTTAATACGAGGAAACTGCCTCCATCCCTCAATCTATTTGCTGGATTTGAAAGAGCTTGTAATAATGCTCTTGTTTCTCCATTAATTCCTGATGTGTACCTTCTTCCACTAGTTCCCCATTTTCAAGGAGGACAATTTTATCGGAATGTGTAATGGTTGAGAGTCGATGCGCGACAATAAAGGTTGTGCGATCTTTTGCTAGTTTTTCTAGGGCTTCTTGAATGAGATGTTCACTTTCTAAATCAAGTGCAGAAGTAGCTTCATCAAGAACAAGGATTGGTGGATTCTTCAAGAATACACGCGCAATGGAGACACGTTGTTTTTGACCTCCTGATAGCTTAACACCACGTTCCCCAACCTTTGTATCATACCCATTCGGTAATTTCATAATAAATTCATGAGCATTCGCGGCTTTTGCTGCTTCTATTACTTCCTCATCCGTTGCATCAGGTTTTCCGATAAGGATATTTTCTTTTACAGTATTACTAAATAAGAAGGTATCTTGAAGCACCATCCCAATTTGCTGGCGAAGACTTTGTGCTTGATAGTCCCGAATATCGATTCCGTCTAATAGAATACTGCCTGAGGTTACGTCATAAAACCTTGGGAGTAGGCTTACAAGGGTCGATTTCCCCCCACCACTCATTCCAACAAGTGCAACCGTCTCCCCTCTTTTTACTTTTAGAGAGAGGTTATGAATGATCATGTTTTCTTCTTCTTGATATTTAAAGGATATATGCTTAAACTCAACCTCACCGTTTGTCTGTGTTGCTTTTAGTGGGTTTGGTTTATCGACAACCTCATATGGCTCATCCATAAATTCAAACACACGGTCCATTGAAGCAAAGGCTTGGGTTAACGTGGTTGATGAGTTAATCAATCTTCGTAAAGGTCCATATAATTGCTCTATGTAAGCAATGAAGGCAACCATCGTCCCAATTGATAATTGTCCCATAATCACTTGATAGCCTGCATAGCTGATCACGATTAATGGAGAAATGTCTGTCAGCGTATTAACGACAGCGAATGTTTTAGCATTCCAGCTTGTATGGTCTAATGCTTTTGTGAGAAAATTCGAGTTTACGTTGGCAAATTGATTTTGCTCAAAATCTTCTGTTGCAAAGCTCCTAACTACGGGCATTCCTTGAACACGCTCATGAAGATGTCCCTGCACCTCTGCTAAAGCTTGCGAGCGCACTCTTGTTAAGTGACGAAGCTTTCCGTAAAAATACCTTACTGAAAGTCCGTATAGCGGAAATAACACAATTGAAATTAACGTTAGCTTTATATCCATCGTGAGCATAATGATGATCGCAATAATAATGGTTACAACATCCAGCCATACATTCATTAACCCTGTTATAACAAAATTCTTTGTTTGCTCTACATCATTTATCACGCGTGAAATAATTTCTCCCGCTCGATTGTTCGCATAATATTTCAAGCTTAACTTTTGAAGATGGGTAAATAATTGATCCCTAATATCATATAAAATTTTACTCGCTGTCCACTGTGCAAAATATTGACGATAATACTCTACAGGTGGTCTAACGACAACAAACAAAACAAACACCGCACCCATAATCGTAAACAATTCTTGAGTTTTTTCTGCATCCGTTGCTGTTCCACCTATAATATTATCCACCACATGTCTAATCAATAAAGGCAAAAGCAATGGAATCGAAAATTTGATAATGCCTATAAAAATCGTCCCAATAATTTGTAATCGATATGGCTTCACAAACTTCATATATCTTTTTATTGCGCCCAAATCAATCCCCCGTTTCATAAAACAGAACCAACCCTAACTAGAAAGGCTCCTGACAGCTTTCGTTCGCCCCAGATAACCAAAAATCAGCTCTTATTCTTATCATTTCCCTAGTCGTTATCAAAACCTAATAAGAAAGATATTCCTTGTTGACGCCTTTATTTACTTATACGACCATTTAGATAATCTTATACTTTCTACTCGCATAAAAAAGGCTGACTCCTAAATCCCTTTTAGAATTTAGAGCCACCCTTTTACGCTAGTCCTATTATTTTACATAAGTTAAGTAACGTTCATACCATTCATCGATAAATTCTGGCGCGAATGGTCCTTTTTTTTGCCTAATCCATCTAAGCAATGTTTCTAAGTTGTTTTTCAAAATAATGTCAATCACTTCAGGATAGTTCATAAGCTTACTGTGAAGTTCGTATTCATCTTCGTCCAATATTGTATAGGTCATATCTGGATAGACTTTTACATCAAGATCATAGTCAATATATTTTAATGCTTCGTCATCCCATACAAAGGGCGAGCTTATATTGCAATAATAATAAACTCCGTCTTCGCGAAGCATGCCAATGATATTAAACCAATGTCTGGCATGAAAATAACATATGGCCGGTTCTCTTGTTATCCACGTTCTACCGTCTGATTCTGTTACAATGGTTCTGTCATTTCCACCAATAATACAGTGTTGTGATCCTTTGAGAACAGTAGTTTCCTCCCAGACTCTGTGAATATAGCCATTATGTTTATAACTATGAATTTGAATTTTATCTCCTTCCCTGGGAAAGCCCACTTTTCTCCCCTTCTTTCAGTTTAGCGCTTCGTGAAAGAACATTCACAAACGTTCACGTAATGTATTTCTTTCCATTATAACGTTTGTGATATAAAAAAGAAAATAAAAGAAGTTCTGAATAGAAATACAGATTCAAAATTTTATTAATAAACGCAAAAAAGCATAGAATGCGTTGACTAGTTTCAGGCCTATTTAGTCGTCTTTGCATGCAATGCTTTTTTTGTTGTGTAGGATTGTATTACTTGCTCTGGACCCTTGTACTACCCTCTCCAGCCTTTTTATCTCCTCAGAAAATTTATAAAGGATTTAAGAAACTGTTTCTACACGCTGCTCTTCATAGGTTTTTATTACATCCTCTGTTTGTTGTTCAAAGATTTGTTGGATCTTTGTTAATTCATCTTTCATATTCTCAATTTCGTTTTGGACGGAAAGGATTTTGGTTTCATCTTGTAATTGGATTAATTGCTGTTTAATTTCCTGACATCTTTCTATTTCGGACTGTAAATATAAGAGCTTATCCATTGTTTTTAACTGTTCACCAACAAGCTGATCAAAATTCATTTTGTGCTCCTTTCTACTAAAGAGAAAAATAGGTTGTGTATAATAATCATTCTTCATCAATGGGTTTAACCCTTTGACTAGTTATGTAGAGGAAACAGAAGTTTTGTCGTTTTCACTTTAAATCGCTCAGAGCACTTTGGACCTAAAAGAAAAACACCTTAAACATCACCCTTCTTTCTCAAAAAAAGACACCTCTCCACGAATAGAGAGGTGTCTTTTGCAAAAGCTAATTAAGAGTTTTTACCTTTGTTAGCTTCAGCTTGTTGGTTGTATTTTTTTACATGTTGAACATCAGTTTGGCTAGCAAATTCAGTACCGTATTGACCTGCACCTGCTTGACCTTGCTCAGCTTGAGCGTTTTGTTGTTTAACGTGTTGGATGTTTGTACCTGATGCTGTTTTACCAGCTTGGTAATTGTTGTTCTGTGCCATTCGTTATCACCTCCACGAAATATAGATTGTCCCGGAGGTGAGATTTATATCCAAGAAATTTTTATTTTTTTTGCTGATGGATTTATTTAAGGATTTAGGTTTGTTGCTATCCTTTTATTTTTGTTAAACAAGAATTGAGCGGCCACCATCGACGATAAGTGTTTGACCTCTAATCATCGAAGCTTTATCCGTTAATAAGAATTCTATGGCATTCACCATATCCTCAATTTCAACCATTCTTCCTGCTGGTGTGTTCTTTCTCGCATCTAAAAGAAGCTCTTCACGATTTGGGAAATGCTTTAATGCGTCTGTGTCAACAGCTCCACCTGATACGGCATTGACGATAATATTCTTAGGAGAAAGTTCAACAGCTAGGTAACGTGTTAATGCTTCTAGTGCAGCTTTTGACACTCCAACCGTTGTGTAGTTCTCAAGATAGCGAATAGATCCTAATGAGCTTGTGCTCACGATAAATCCTCCACCGTTTCTTTCCATAAGCTTTGCTGCTTCTTGTGCACAGAACAGGAGCGCTTTACTATTAATATTCATCGTCCAATCCCAGTGACTTTCCTCTAATTCCATAGCAGGCTTTTGAACACCAGAAGCAGCATTATTTACGAATATGTCTAGTCTGCCGAATTCTTCCTCTATCTGTCCAAACATTTCTTTAATTTTTTCAGGCTTCCCAACATTTGCTTTCACTGCAATAGCTTTTACACCTAATGCTTGAATTTCTTCAACAACTTCAAATGCAGCCGTTTTACTACGTGCATAGTTTACGACAATATCGTATCCTTTTTCTGCTAGTCGAATCGCTACTGCTCGACCGATTCCGCGACTACTTCCTGTTATTAATGCAACTTTATTTTGTTGGCTCATTTTAACAGCTCCTTATATGTAAACATCGTATAGATGTAAACATTGTATCAGATACTAAGGTGAAACATCTATGACTTGGCCTGATTTTTACCAAGTGAAGATGTGAGTAAGAATAAAGGGGGATTTTCATGTACGTTGGTCGAGATATGACAGAGTTGTCGATGATGTCTAAAAAGGATTGGAAAAAAGAAGAATTAGCTTATTTCCATCATTCTCTTCAACAAATGGTCCCTTATTTAAATGTTGAAGGTCAAACAATACACCGTGAAATCGTTCAGGAAATCACATCACGTGGTGGCTTAAAACGTAACGAAGCAGATTGGACGCATGGTACTCGAGTGATCTATGACTAAAGAATCCTTCTGGACTAAGCTTTGAACCATAAAAATGCGCACGAAAACGGCAGGTCGTTCATCGACCTGCCGTACCCTCTGCTTCATATAAACGATAGATTTTTTGATGGGAAACAGGAAATGCATACTTCTGTAATTCTTCTAGTGTTACGGGAAGTAGGTCTTTGTTTGGTTGATTGTTTATTTTCCCAACAAATACAGATATATTCCAAATAAGATGGGAAAATATATGCTCAACTGTTCCTACTAGTTCAGAGAGATCGGCCTCTACTGTATATTCTTCTAACAAAAATTGATTCAGTTGTTCACGGTACGTTTTTTCTGAATCTGCATCTATCTCAACATTTGGATATTCCCAAAGATTTGCTAATAAACCGCTACTTGGACGTTTATGAATATAAAGTTTTCCCTGCTCATCGTATAATACAACAGCTGCCATTTGTAGTGGCTTTGGCTTTTTCTTCTTACTTTTAACGGGCAGTTCTGCTTGTACTCCTTCTTCAAAAGCTGTGCATTGTTCGCGAACTGGACATAATAAACAAGAAGGTGATGTTGGTGTACAAATTAATGCTCCAAGCTCCATAACAGCCTGGTTAAAGGAAGAAGGATCTTCTTTTGAAATAAGCTCGTATGTGGCATCTTCAAATGTCTTCCTTGATTTTGGCTTGGCGATGTCTTCCCAAATCGATAATATTCTAGAGAATACTCTCATCACATTACCATCTACTGCAGGTTCAGGAATATCGTAGGCAATACTTAAGATAGCCCCTCTTGTGTAGGGTCCTACTCCCTTTAGCTTTGAGATTTCTTCAGGTGTATTGGGAACAATTCCCCCATAAACCTCCTTCACTTCTTTTACTGCTGCATGCAGATTTCTTACTCTAGAGTAATACCCAAGTCCTTCCCATGCTTTTAGTACATCCTCTTCATCTGCAGTTGCTAGCGCTTCTATGGTAGGAAATTTTTCAATAAAGTTGTGGAAATAAGGAATTACAGTATCAACTCTTGTTTGCTGAAGCATGATTTCAGAAACCCATATTTTATAGGGATCTTGATCCATCCTCCAAGGTAGGTCTCTTTTTTCTGCTTTATACCATGATAATAAATTGTGACGAAACTCTTCTATAGGAAAGCCTACTAGCTTTTCTTGAAGCTCTTTTTTCATAAACGTGCTCCTTTAAATGTTATTTTCCTCGATTTTTGGGAAAATAAGAAATAACGTGAGATGACTTTTACACCTTTGCTCTTTTACGCCAGAACAAAAGAGCTACTTATTCTAAAAATCAGTGTCCACGATAAAATCGGGACTTAGCTTTTTTTGCAAAAGCCAATCTACAGCCTTTAGCTTTTATAAGGATAGTACAAGATGGTACATTTATAAAGAGTGGATGTTTAAAATACGGCAACTTGGACAACATTACCACATATAAATTCCATAAAAAAGATCTGTGTATCTATACGGACTCGGACGTTTTCACTAGATAGTGACATGTTGAACGCGCTTATTTTCCTCTACAAAAAAACGATAAAATCATGTAGGAATTAGCCAAACTTAGGAGGTATTATTTTTGGATACCGGAACACATATTGTAATGGGAATTGCTTTAGGGGGCTTAGCCACACTTGACCCTGCTGTTGGTGTTGATAACCCTACCGCTCAGGCCGTCATGATCGGAACCCTCGTTGGTTCTCAAGCACCTGATTTAGATACGGTTTTAAAGCTTCGAAACAATGCAAAATATATTCGTAATCATAGAGGGATTACTCATTCTATACCAGCCATCTTTATTTGGTCGTTTTTAATCACTGGATTATTGACCATATTCATACCAGAAAGTAATCTTCTTCATTTATGGCTTTGGACGTTGCTTGCCATTGTTTTGCATGTATTTGTGGACATCTTCAATGCATACGGAACCCAAGCACTACGACCCTTTTCCAAAAAGTGGGTGGCTTTAGGGGTCATTAATACCTTTGATCCTTTTATCTTTTTTGCCCATATTGTCGGGATCGTCATTTGGACATTTGGAGGTCATCCCGGTCTTACCTTTTTAAGTGTTTATGCTGTTTTACTTGTCTATTATCTTTTACGCTTTGCGATGAAGAGACGTATTATTGAACAGCTTCATAAAAGAATAAAGAAGATTGATCAAATTCTTATTTCACCCACAATGAGGTTTAGACATTGGCATATAGCTGTTATGACAGAAGATAAGTTTTTTGTCGCACGCTCAGTTAATGGAAGGCTAATTTTTTTAGATGAATTCGAGCGTATTCCGGTTCCGCAGACCGAGGTTATCAAAGCGGCTGAAGAGGATGATAATATCTCTGCTTTTTTATCTTTCTCCCCTGTTTACAGATGGGAAGTGGATGAATATACAGATCATTATGAGGTTCGTTTTATTGATCTTCGTTACCGTAGTAAGGGCTACTACCCATTTGTGGCGATTGTTCAGCTTGACCTTCATTTAAATATTGTGAGCTCTTATACCGGCTGGATTTTCAGTGAAGAAAAGCTAAGAAAGAAACTGGAGTTAGTCCCTGAATAATTTGATCAGACCGTTAAAAGCCGGTCGTCTATAACGACTGTATTTTTTCTCTCGACATGAGAGTTTCGCTAAACACCCACAAAAGAGGCTGGGACAAACAAAGGGCCGCACCCTCCGAACCAATTTTTGTGTACACTTGGATCATTCAGTGCGGGCGGTAAGGTGCCAGGTCCTTCTGTTCTAGCCTTTTGTTTAATGCTTGAGATAATCTTCGTTATTTAATAAGTGACTATATTTCGGGTTTGTCGCAATAAATTCATGAAGCTTGTCACCATAGTGTGTGATTAACTGCCTAACAACCATTTCTGTTGTTTCTTTCCCTCTATACGTTCTGCCTGTCTTTGCTTGAGTCGATTCGAAGTCTTCCCATAGAAGTTCAATCCACGTTCTAGCTTGGGCATATGACAGGGTGTTATTCTTTTCCAACAGCTCTTTTGTTAATCGTTCAAAATAAATTTCCATAATTCTCACCTCTAGGTAGGATTCGTTACTTATATTATTGTTAAAATGCCTCATACTATTAATACGCTTCTTTAAGGGGAGCGAATGATGATGAGTGGAGGGGACCTACAATGCGCAACAAAGAAACTGGATTTCCCAACATGAACAATAACAAGTTTGAAGGCGAGCCAAGAGCAAAAGCTGAATATGCATCAAAACGAGCTAATGGTACCATTAATACTCATCCACAAGAACGAATGAGAGCTTCTGGTAACCGTGAAAAGCCTTACTCATAAAACCTTAAAACTTGCGGAGGTGTCTAACAATGGGTACAAATCAAAAGAAAAAATTCTATGATAA
Organism: Bacillus weihaiensis; assembly: GCF_001889165.1. GTDB lineage: Bacteria > Bacillota > Bacilli > Bacillales > Bacillaceae > Metabacillus > Metabacillus weihaiensis. The sequence goes on from NZ_CP016020.1 coordinate 3,524,604, forward strand.
TTTGTATTCTAACGCATATACACAGCCATGGGCTAATCCAAAGCATGCGCATGCACAGGTTAATGGGGAAACCCAGCAAACCCAGGACTTAATCATCTTAGAGAGACAGACGCGTAAACGCTCATAGTTCTTTTCTCTATGAAGACTGACAGCATCACTGCTTGTCAGTCTTCATTAACATGGCAATAGGTAATGCATCTTCTTTTGAAGGATCTGAGAGACGAAAGCCCCAAGCAAAAATCCCATTCATGTAATGAATCTTAAAGTACTCACCAGGTGCTCCTTCTATTTCATACACTTCTTCAGGCTTATAGTCATCTGGATTTAATAAGTAGGATTGAGCCATAGTGATTTTTCTTTCCAAGACAGCAAATTCATTCACGATCCCTAGCTGCTCCGCTTTTCTTGCTTTCTCTTTTAGTTTACCGATTTCATTTTTTAGTTCATATTCTGACATTTCACTATATCGCTTTTCATGTCCACTCATCAGTTTTCTTCCCCTTCTTGTTCTAAATATTTATCAATTAACTCCAAAGGAAACCCCTTACGATATAAAAACTGCTTCATTTTCATCTTAAATACATATGGCTCTTCAGATTGATATTTCCGCTCTGCTTTTTCAGCATGTTTTTCTAATGCAGACCACTCTTCTGATTCATCTTGATTAATGTTTACTTCCTCTAACACAATCGAAATAATTCCAAAAGGAAATCCTTTTCTTACTAAGTATTGCTCCGTTTTTTGCTGGAGTTGAACAGTAGAAAGCTTATGATTTTTCTTTAAAACCTTATTAGCATGTCCAATCGCTTCTTCAATCTGCGCCTCTTGATTATAAGGTTCTAGTGCTTCTTCAATAAAATTCGGATGAACTCCCTTTTCCCGTAGTTCACGTTTAATAACACTTGGTCCTTTTCCATTTGTTTGCCACTGAGTCCGTACATAAGCCTCTGCAAACTCAAGGTCATTAACATACTTATATTCTTGAAGCTTTCCAATCACTTCAAGACATACCACTTCTTCATACTCCTTCTTGAGTAAATAATCCTTCACTTCTTTAATTGAACGCATACGATAGCTTAAGAACTCTAAAGCTTTATTATAGGCTTTCTTAATTAAGTCACCATATTGTATATCCATAATTTCCAAGTCATCAAGTTCTTTCCCTTTTTGGAGATTATATTTAATTAGGATATCTTGATCAACACTAAATGCATACTTTTCACCACTTCCATCATCGAGAAAAATATTAAGGCGATCAGTGGTTTGCTTTTGCGCTGTAATTTTCGTAATAATTGGCATGGTTTTCACCTACTTATCTAAAGATTAGGCTGTGTTAAACGTGGTTGTTATTTCCCTTATAGGCATCTGCTTCCCTCAAGCGAGTTAGGAGCCTCATCTTCAATCAGCAAAGAGCTAAAAATCAACAGGAAACATTGGGTATCGCAGCCAAAAGTAGTTAAGCAACAAAGTTTAACAAGGAGAGCCTATTAAAAAGAAGGATATCTTTCTAAAAAAGGGTATAAAGAAAGATATAGGGTTATTTTTTAAAAAGGACGTGATGAGAATGAAAATCGCTATTTCTGGTGGAACAGGCTTTGTAGGAAAGCATTTAACCGATTACTTTCTTAAACAAAATCATGATGTATATATTTTAACACGAAGTGAAAAAACTTCTTCTAAAAAGAACTTACACTATATAAAATGGCTAACAGATCAAGCTAAACCAGCCACACATCTAGAGGGTGTCGATGTGGTCATTAATCTGGCAGGAAAATCCATTAATGACCGATGGACAGATGAAGCAAAAAGACAGATTATCCAAAGCCGTATAGAGGCAACGAAAGCGATGTATAGCATTGTAAGCAGCTTAGAAAGAAAACCATCTGTGTTTATTAACGCAAGTGCTATCGGTATTTATGGTACTTCAAAGGATCAAGTATTTACAGAAAGATCGACTGAACATGGCTCTGATTTTTTAGCAGAAACGGTTGATGTATGGGAAAAAGAAGCGAAAAACATACAAAAGCTAGGTGTAAGAACAGCTTTTACTAGGTTCGGAATCGTGCTTGGCGAGGAAGGTGCACTTCCTAAAATGCTCTTACCTTATAAGCTCTTCGCGGGTGGAAAACTCGGTTCTGGTACCCAATGGATGTCATGGATCCACATCGACGATTTAGTTCGTATGATTGATCACGTGATAAAAACACCTAGCCTATCTGGTCCAGTCAATGTAACAGCACCAAATCCTGTTCAAATGAATGAGTTTGGGAAAACAATTGCCAAAACAATCAATCGACCACATTGGCTACCAGCTCCTTCATTTGCTATTAAAGCCATTTTGGGTGAAATGAGCATCCTACTTTTAGAAGGGCAAAAGGTGTTACCAGAAAAGGCAGTAGAAACTAGCTTCACCTTCACCTTTCCACATTTACAACCTGCATTAGAGGACATTGTAAAATCTTAAACCTTTGAGAATGGAGATACCTATGAAATCACTTTTTAAAAGGGCAACTGTTTATCCTGTAACAACTGCTGTTTTAAGAGAAACTGATCTTTTAGTCGAAAATGGAAGGATTGCTAAAATCGGTAAGAACCTAGAAGCTGATTCGGACACATCGATTATTGATTGCAAGGATTCGTTTTTATTTCCTGGATTTATTGATGTTCATACCCATTTAGGCTTGTATGACGAGGGGACTGGCTGGGCAGGCAATGACGCAAATGAAACCATCGAGCCCCTCACCCCTCATATTCGAGCGCTGGACGGCGTTCACACCTTGGATCCTGCATTTAAGGATGCGATTAAATATGGCATAACCACCGCACATGTTATGCCAGGAAGCGCTAATGTTATAGGCGGAACTACCTCTGTTTTAAAAACACATGGTACCAATATTTCGTCCATGATCATTCAAGAAACAGCAGGCCTGAAAATAGCACTCGGTGAAAACCCTAAACGAATGCATAGCCACGGCAACAAGGAGTCGATTACGAGAATGGGAATTATGGGGATGCTTAGAGAAGCATTCTATAAAGCTAAGCATTGTGATGAAAAGGAGGATTTCCGCTCCATTCCACTTAAACAAGCATTACGTAGAGAAATACCTGTACGAATTCATGCGCATCGTGCTGATGATATTATGAGTGCCATTCGTTTTGCCGAGGAATTTCAGCTAGATTACAGAATTGAACATTGTACAGAAGGACATCTTATCGCGGATGAACTAGCAGGAAAGAAAGCAAAAGTTAGTGTCGGTCCAACCTTAACAAGAAGATCAAAGATAGAGTTAAAAAATAAAAGCTGGACCACCTACCAAGCTCTCTCTGAAAAAGGTGTAGAGGTTTCTATTACAACCGATCATCCGTACACACCCATTCAATATTTAAACTTATGTGCCTCAATTGCTGTGAGAGAAGGGTTTGAAGAACAAAAGGCACTAGAAGGCATCACAATTGCTGCTGCACGTAACCTCCGAGTAGATGACCGAGTAGGAAGTATTGAAGTTGGAAAGGATGCAGACTTAGTCGTCTGGAATCACCACCCTTTTCATTTTTTAGCAAAACCACTTTTAACAATGATCAATGGAAAAATTGTCTATACAAATAGGTAGGTTAGGTTTTTTAAAAAACTTTATTACTCAGGCTTATTAATTTCCACATGAATCGAGAAGACCTTGTATCCTGGCACTCAGTTATTTTGGAAGCAGCCATACATCATTAAAATACTATTGTACTATTTTATTATCTGGCTAATTTATCTGAAATATCTAACAGTTTCTACATGCTAGGTCACCTATATGTTTACTAACTATTTTTATAGTTAACATTTTCCTAACCTAAGGAATATTAGGTATATCAACAACTATATTACGATAGATAAAAAAATTTTTAATTCGACAAAAAAAGTTGTATCTTTTTTTAAGAAATTGACGTATTATACTCCAAGGAGCTACAAGATTTACACTACATTTCATATAACTTAATGAGTAATGGGAAGGCAAATGGTGCGCCACCAGCTTTACTGGTTCTAGTGGGTTCGATTCCCACCCCGAAATTTTTTTGGATTAAAGTTTCATAAAAAAATTTCGAGGGTGGAGACAAAACCATATCACGTGGAGTCTGCCCTCTAATTGGAGGGATTCCATATGCTAAAAAAACGTGATATTCATGATAGTCATGCACTTTATGAACACTTGGTTCACCCTGAGGTCTTCCCTTTTGTGCGTCATAAGGCAAACTCATTCGACGAATATTTATTTTTAACAAAACAAACAATTGAAGCTGAAGAACGCGGTGAACTTATTTCACGTACCATTTTAGACGAATGGGGTTCTCCAATTGGAACGATCAGCTTGTTCGATGTTCAAGACAATGCTGGCTTTCTTGGAACATGGTTGGGCAAGCCCTATCACGGTAAGGGCTATAACAAGCTTGCAAAGGATGCCTTCTTCCATGAGCTATTCTACGAACTAGACATCGAAACCATCTTCCTTCGCATTCGTAAGCAAAATGTTCGTTCAACCAAAGCAGCTGCAAAGCTACCTTATGTAGTAAATGCAAATGAAACTAGAGCAAGCTTACTCGAACAAATTAACAACGGCGAAGACATCTTTAATCTCTTTGAAATCACAAAAGACTTATATACATTTTACACCTACCAGCATTCCGCGGATATGGATGAACAACATCTTAAAGAAGCTTAATAGGTGGATTAAAAACGCTTGGATTATCATTATCCAAGCGTTTTTTGTTTCTTAAACGATTTGATTTTTCTCCCTTTTATGAGTTCTTTAGGTGTTCGGCTTAGGGATGATATGCGAAATTTGTCAGTTATGCCCGAATCGCGGATACAGCACTCACAATCGCGGATACAGCACTCACAATCGCGGATACAGCCTAATTAAGAGCTAAAAAATCGTAAAAGCGACTTAAAATAGGCTGTTACTCTAAGATTTTGACTCAATTAGCCCCGCCACAATTATCAAATACCACATTTTCTCTAACAATTCGTTCAAACTTTACTCATTTCCCTTAAATTCTTCCTCATCAGCTTCAAATAACATCCTAATTAACCATCACCATACGTTAATGGAATTAGTACAGGTAGCAAGTAATAGAATTAGTATGGAACGAATACCAAAGTTTAAAACTCTCCATTTTCTCATCAAAAAAATGATGTGTTTAAAAATTTGAAGAAAGGGAAATATGTAGGTACTCTAAACGAAATTAATGCACATACATATTTATCCACTATTGGATTTACTTCCGCTAATTAGATGAACTCTTTTTTTTATAATAATTATAAAATAAGCATGACTTTAATATGAAGGTGTGATAGAATACCCGATAGAGACATCATTTGTGTAATGATTTGTCAGGATATTTAAGGATATCCCTTTTATAGATACTAATTAAATGGAGGTTATTTATAATGAAAGCACAAAGAGAAGTAACAAGAGAAGAGTTCCTTGGATTAGCACAGGACGGTATTCGTGAGCTATTTGAGATTGAACAATATAAAGTTTTTGATGGAAAAAAAGGTGCGGAGCAACATTATTTTGTTTATGAAATGAAAAATCACCGTTGCTTCTTAATCAACTTAGAGACTTGTTATGAATTAGTAACTGCTTTCTATACTGGTGACAATAAGCAACTAGTTATTGAGAATTTAAACGCTATTGCTTTATCAGTTAACTAATTTATTCAGGAGAACTCTTTTAACGAGATTCTCCTTTTTTTTGTTTTCACCTTCCCTTTCTAATGAAAGATGTATGAAATCAAATCCACATGTCCACAATACATAAGAAAACTATTTAGTGGAAGGATGATTTCAATGGCAGTTGATCGTAAAAAGCGAGATAAATCAAAAAGTACTCTTTCAAGCATGCAAGAGGTTACGTATTCAAGAGAATTCAAACATGCTGATCGTGCTGGTGGATACATAAGTAAGAATAAGCATTAACTTCCAACATGTTTTTTTCAAATAAGGCCATCCTATTTAATGAACAGAACAGATCATTTGTTCACCATTAAGGAGGTCTTTTTTTCATGGGTAGAGGACACAAACACAACCATAAGGCACGCGATAAAAATTCATCTTCTTTACCGCAAACACCAAAGAACTTAAAACGTGATGGTGTTGACGAAGAATTTTCTCGTGAATTAGCAGACCAAGCTGATTTAGAAGCACAAGCAAGATCTAACGCTGCTAATCAACGTCAAAGTACAAACCGTAAACGATAAGAAAACCATATCGTTTCACGCTTAAAAAATTAAGGTAACGTACATCACATACAAATTCGACAGAAAAACACAGAGGACAAAACAGAAAATAGCACACGAAATAGCGGTCCAATTACCATTGGGCTGCTTTTTTTATTGATCTGGAGGAATTTAATCATAAATGTAAATTAGCATTATTAGATCATACAATTTAATTGTCATTCATCGAAAGAGTATGTTAAAACGAGTGTTACTTTCATTGTTAATGTTCGGATTTTTCACGATTGTTTTCTGGGTAATTATGTTAAAATCAAGAGAGAACGCTATTCAATTAATGGGGGCAGCTATGTTGAACAAAGAATTGTATTTTCAAAGTGAAATAACAGAATAGACTGATTTGAAATCAGGAGGAGATTATGCCAGATAAAGAAAAGAATTTCCAGATCAGATTATGGGTAAGTGCTGTTTTAGGTTCTATAATTACTTTTTTTGTTATTAAACTTGTATGGGCAGAAGCAAGTTACATGTTATTACTTTTATTGTTAGTTGTCGGATTTTTAATAAATCTGGTTATCTCAGTAATAAGTTCAAAAAGAAAAAAAGGTGACATTACTTTTTAAAGTAATGGATGAGGTTGGGACAGAAGTGCATGGCTCTTTATCGTAACGACTATATGTACGCACTGATTTATCTAGTGCACACAATAGATTGTATCGGTGGGTGCCTGGCTCTTTGTTTTGTCTCAGCCTCTTTTTCTTTAAGTAAAGGAGCAGTAGAGTGGAGTAAAAAAATGTCAATAGGAGGTTTAATAATGGGACTTATAATAGCAATATTATCTGTTTTAGTAACCGCAGGGGTTTTGTATTAAATGGGTAAGTCTGGTTTCAAATGGTAGAAAACAAAGACGAAGATGAAGAAGGTTTAAAATAATATATTGGTACTAACCGAGGCTTTTATTAAATAATCGAGTATAAAGGAGTTCGTCTTGTTCGATGGGCAATGATGTCTGGTGAATGGATTAATTGGAGTAAAGATACGTTACGCCCCAACGGAATTGAATTGGAAAATGAGTATAATAAACTAGGTCAACACCTTACAAAAAAAGTGAAGATAGAGCTTGGTCCTAATTATAAAGTGAGATTTTCCCCTTCTTCATCAGCTAGAATGTATGCAGGTTTAGAGTTTTGATTTTCAACTAACGAAGCAGTTTTGTTTTTTGTGGAACAACGGTTAAAACGAGAAAAGGGTTTTACGATAAGTTCTACTATAAAGCGAAATTCATTTTGAATTAAGGAGATAAATCCATGAGACGGATTGCACTTATTCTTCAAATTATTTCAATTGTAATCATATTTTTTAATTACAATTTTGCTATTTTTCTCTTTGGAATGGTATTACTTCTATTAGGGGGTTACCATTTACAAACAAAAAGTAGAATGATGTCGTACATATATTTCGTTTCTCGTTTTATTTTTATCATTGGTATTTTAATAACTGGATTTGGGTTTCAATTATAGCGGAGATTATTGTGCTAACGGGGTGCGGTACTTAAATAAAACATTAAAAAGAAACGCTAAGAGTTTAAAGATTTCTGAGCGTTTTTTATACCAATTATATGGTTATTTTAATTATTCATTCAGTTGCTAAATAAAATGTGGTTTACCTACTTATTTTATACTCTAAACAAAACGATTTAGACAAAACCCTTTGCGTTTTATTCTTGATTAGAGAGTTCCTTCTTAATCTTCCCCTCTATATTCTATAATTGTTAGTCCCTCAGATGCTTTTGGTGGTTCAAAAAATTGAGTAAGATGGTGAAACATCTCCTCCGTATCGAATGCTGCTCTTTCAGGCTGCTCTTTTCGCCTTTGTGCAATCTGACGCAAGCATTGTTCATCTTCTAAATGAAGATAAATAAGTTCATGGGGTGCATTTACCTCTGATGCTATGTGTAAAAACCACTTACGCAGCTTTAGAGTGTTAGCTGGATAATCCATCACTACATCCGTACCAACGCTTAATATGTTTTGAACATGCTTCTTCACCAACGGTTTGAGCTGCATAGAGAATGTTAAGTAATCTTCAAATGATGTAATCTGATTAGGATAAAGTGATGAAAGCCATTCATCCTCAGACAATAGCACCGCTTGTTTTTCTTTAGCTAGGTGTTTTGACTTCGTTGATTTACCCGCCCCCATTTTCCCGCAAAAAAAATAAAGAGTTCCCGTTTGAGTCAACATCTATTAATCCCCCCACGCTACTTTTAATTGGTCGTCTCAACTACTCAAAATCGGCTTGTAAAAACTACAAAATGATTCGTCTTCTATAAAATCCTACAGGTATAGCTTAACATAACCTCGATTTTCTAGTTACAATTCATCATCTGATTTTATCTCATGTTTTTCATGCTTCATTTAATCTAATAAGTGGATAACTTCCTATATATTGTGAATAACTTTATTTAAATATTGTGAATATTGTTAATAACTTGTGAATAACTAGTACTATCAAGGAAAATATACCCACAGTTATTGTGCATAAGTTGAAAGGGTTTTCTTTACCTAATTGTGGATAATGTTAGTAACTCTATTGTCACCCTTTTCAAAAACGACGCATATACTATGATGACTTGATTTCTATCCTAGTAACAAAAGGGGTGACATTAGTGGCTTACGAAATTACACGTGATTATATACGTACTGGAAATTCCCGTCCAGGTCGAAGTATTGGGACCATACGATTTATTGTTAGTCATGATACTGGAAATCCTGGCTCTACAGCATATGGAAACCGAAATTATTTTGATACACAGCAACCCTCAGCCTCTGCTCATACGTTTATCGATGACAAATATATTCTAGAGATTATCCCTTTAAATGAAGTTGCCTATCATGTAAGGGCAAATGTTCCAGAAGACAATCGTCGTTATGGAGCGAATGCTAATGATGCTGCAATCGGTGTAGAGCTATGTCATGGTGGAAGTATTTCATTTGATGCTGCTTATGATCGATATGTCTGGTATCATGCGTATCTTTGTGACAGATTTAACCTAAATCCAAGGAATGATATTATTGCTCATGCAACATTAGACCCATCACGTAGAACGGATCCAATTAATATCCTGCGCGTAAATGGAATATCATGGAATATGTTTATAAACGATGTAACTGAAGCTTTAGAGGATTTTACTAATTCTTCAGGCAATGATAATGATAGTGAAAATACTTCATCAGGATCTACACCTAACACAGCTCCACCACGAAATACAGTAGTGAAAGGAACTTCTGTTTCATTACCACTTGGTGAAGGTGATTCGGGTCCTTTTGTTGAGGATATCCAAGAACAACTGATTCAAGCAGGATATCGTTTACCTCGTTATGGCGCTGATGGTGTTTTTGGTGAAGAAACAGAAAATGCGGTCATGAGATTTCAACGTAATTATCAATTACTAGTGGATGGATTAGTTGGGCAAAATACACTTAGAAAATTACAAGAAGTTCTTCAACAAAGAGTTTCATCACCCGACTTCCCTCTTCCAACTGGAATTTTGCGAGTAGGAGATCGAGGAAATTCTGTTAGGCAGCTACAACGTGCACTTAAGCAGATTAATTATAATCCAGGTGCAATCGATGGTATTTATGGTCCTAACACGGAAAATGCTGTACGAAGATTTCAATCCATGTTTAGAGCCTTACAAAATGATGGCATATACGGACCTAATACGAGAAAATATATTAGAATGGAATTAGACGAATAAGGTATCTTCTCCATTATTAAAGTGAAGCTGACAATCGATACCAATCCTAGTAAAAAATAAATAAGGTATGGGTAATTTAGTTATCAAAAAAACTTCATTTATTTATGTATAATAGTTGTATAACTAACATATAGTATAATTACAACAGAGAACACACACCAAGAGAGAAAAAATGCACGTCACATTTTTGTGACGTGCATTTCTTTTATTATTTATTCTTCAATCACAAGCTCGCCTCTATATAAACGAGCTTTTTTGACAATAATATTGTCTTCTTTTGTCAGCTTTTTCAATTCTCTTACTTCTCTCTCCGTTACAATAGAAAGCACTGTGCCGGATGCACCTTGTCTTCCTGTACGACCAGAGCGATGAATATATTGGTCAATATTTAACGGTAAGTCAAAATGTATGACGTGGGTAAGACCTGTAATGTCTAACCCTCTTGCTGCAACATCCGTTGTTAACAACAATCCTTGTGCTTCGTTACGAAGGTTTTTTAATGCAGCTTCTCTTTCTTCTTTACTCGTATCACTGTGTAGGACATGTAAATCGACATCCTTATATTCAAGCTTTTCTGCAAGAACATCTAAGTTTCCAATGTCCTTCATAAAAGCTAGTGCCTTCATTCGCACATTTTTAGCTAGTCTTTCTAGCATGAGAGCCTTCTCTCTCTGCTCACAGACTAAATAAAGATGATCCACTTGTCCAACAGGAATGTCTTCTCTATCCACTTTCACAATAATTGGGTCTTTTTTCATCAAGTCTCTTGCTTTGGATTCTGTACTTACATTTAAAGTTGCAGTAAATAAAACAACCTGACGTTCATTAAGTGATGATTTCACAATGTCTTTCACCGTATTCTTATGTTCCGCAGCTAATAGCTGATCTCCTTCATCCAGAACGATTGCTTTTACATGATGCATCTTTAGTTTTTTTAGTTTGATCAGCTCTTGAATTCGACCAGGAGTACCAACAATAACCTGTGGGCTCTTTTTCAATTTTTCTAATTGACGCTTAATGTTCGCACCACCAATAAAGGCTGCACTTGTTATGCTACTTCCCTCTGACCATTTCTTAATTTCGTCAAAAATCTGCATCACAAGCTCTCTTGAAGGAGCAAGAATAACAAGCTGCGCATTTTTTTTCGTTTCATCAATTTGGTGTAACAATGGTAACACGTATGCAAGTGTTTTCCCTGTTCCAGTAGGAGATCCAGCAATTACATCTGACCCTTCCAAGATGGGTAACACAGCTTTTTCTTGTATGGCTGTTACATCAGTAAATTCAGCCTTGCTCCAATTTTCCTGTAGGAATGGTTTTAATTCTTGTAAAAAACTCATGATTCCTTGTCTCCTTTATGTAAAAAAGTCATTTGTTAGATGTCATATGATTTCATTTATTATTTTTACCCTGTTCTTTATAATAAGGATCTTCTCTTGTTCTTATATCATTCCCGCAAGTGTCACAAAGTCCTCATCTATCGTACAGCTTTCTATCTATAAAGGCAAAGTTATTTTTCAACCCTGTTTTTTTGACTCCTTCCATTATACCGTTACGTTTTTGTTTTATACAGTGTACTCATCTGACACCTTAAACAGCTTGTAATGAGAGCTACGCATTTTTTTACAACTTACTTCGTCATTCTTTACTCTTCGTCATATTTCCCCAGAAATAATTTTAATTTTCCACCAATTAATTCGTTATTTCTACAAATATTTGCTAGAAGGAGGATCCTTTCAAGATATTTCTCGTTCTCTCTATCTTGGAGCTATTCACAAAAGGAGTTTTCTACTAAGTAAAAAAAGCAAAAAAAACTCATTTTTTATGTTTAAAGATAAAAAAATGGGGGTAATACCACCATTAGCACTAAGAACTCTCTTTCATAAATAAAACCATACATTTTTTTCTACCACAAAAAACATAATAAACCAAAAAATAGAGATAAGGTGGGTTAACACATGGTTCAACATATTCAAATTAAAAAGATGAATGAAATTAATGATGAATTATCAGCTATTTCAAGCCAGTGTGAGCGCGCATTTAAGGCCTGGATTAAAGATCGTAGCAATACAAATTTACTAAAAGAATACCGAGAGCTACTAATTAAACGAGACATCGTGATTAAAGAATACAAATCTTGTATTGTCATTAATTAATGTTTAGAAGAATAGGTGCCAGTCCCCCACTGCTTTAAAGCAGTGGGGGACTGGCACCTATATTTTCTGGATGATTGCGACTTTTAGGTAGTTGCCTTCTTTGAAGGTACTGATGGTTTGGAAGTCTTTAGGAAGTGAGAATTCTTCTACTATTTTGTAGGCTCCGTTTGACTCTTTGAAAGCCTTATCTATGAAGCCCTTAAATTTCTTCATATCAAAGGTGCTGCAATTGGTAGACGCGACAATTGTTCCACCTTTTTTTGTAATGGCTATGGCTTGCTTCAAAAGCTCTGGATAGTCCTTTGCAGCACTAAATGTATGCTTTTTTGACCTCGCAAAGCTAGGTGGATCAAGAATCACCATATCAAAGCTAAGCTTTTTCCTCACTGCATACTTAAAGTAGTTGAACACGTCCTCTACAATAATGTCTTGTGCCTCATAGTCAATGCCATTTACACTGAATTGCTCGATCGTTTTAGGCTTACTACGATTTGCAAGATCAACGCTCGTTGTTTTCTTCGCGCCACCAAGTGCTGCCGCAACAGAAAAAGCCCCTGTATAGGAAAACGTATTTAATACATGCTTGTCTTTTGCATAGTTGTCACGAATTGTTTTCCTAACATCCTTCTGATCAAGGAATACCCCAACCATTGCCCCGTCATTTAAGTACGTAGCAAAGTTCATCCCGTTTTCTTTGACGATAATTGGAAAGCTCGCACGCTCTCCTATAACAAAATCATCATCTTCTATATACATTCCTTTTGTATCAAATCGTTTTTTCTCATACAACCCTTTTACTTCCACACTTGAAGTTAACGCTTTGATTACATAGTCCTTAAACTGATAAATTCCCTCACTATACCAGCTTACAACATAGTAGCCGTCATAATGGTCAAGAGTAAAGCCACCGATTCCGTCTCCTTCACCATTGAATACGCGGAATGCAGTCGTATGTGGATCCTCATAAAAGCTTGTTCTCTTTGCAAGTGCTTGTTCAATTCTTCGCGTGAATAATTCTTGATCAATTTCTTCGTTTGGATCAAAGCTTAAAATCCAGCCTCTCCCCTTATTTTGAATACCATAGTACCCTTTACCAAGAAACTGACCTCTATGATCCTGAAGCTCAATTAGCGTTCCCTCTTTTTGTAACGCACTCTCATTCACAATCGCGTCTTTACTAATTAACGGAAAACCTGCTTGAAAGCTTTTCTCAAAATTTTTCTTTACCTGTAATTTCACTTTATTCTTCATTCTTACCCTCATATCTATAAAAATTATTTATTTCCGTATCAAAAAACGAACCCTTATCATCATACCCACATTCTATCCAAAAAGAAAACCCCTCTTACAAATCAAGAGAGGTTTTCTGACGATTACACCCACCACATTTGCGATGGCTTATCATTGATTAAAACAGTTTTCAAGTTCGTAACAGCTCTTTCAAAGCCTTCATCAATAGACATGATTGGATCTTCGTGCTCAATACTCACGACGTAATCATAATTGTATGTACGAAGAGCACTCATCATATCATTCCACTCTGTTAGGCTATGACCACAGCCAACTGAACGGAATGTCCAAGCTCTCGTTTGTACTTCTCCGTAAGGCTGCATGTCTGTTAGTCCATACATATTGACGTTATCTTGGTCAATATATGTATCCTTCGCATGGAAATGATGGATTGCATTTTCTTTCCCTAAAATTTTAATCGCAGCGACAGGATCAATTCCTTGCCACCAAAGGTGACTTGGGTCTAAATTTGCTCCAATGGCATCACAAGTTGCTTCACGAAGCTTAAGCATTGTGTACGGAGTATGAACTAGGAATCCGCCGTGAAGCTCAAGTCCAATTTTCACATTGTTCTCCTTCGCATAGTTCCCAACTTCTTTCCAATAAGGTACAAGCTTTTCTTCCCACTGCCACTTTAAAACATCTCCGTACTCATTTGGCCAAGGAGTAACTGGCCAGTTCGGGTATTTCGCACCCTCATGATCCCCAGCTGTACCTGAAAAAGCATTGACAACCGGTACATTCAATAAGGAAGCTAATTTAATCGTTTTTAACAAAGTCTCATTGCTTTCCTTTGCAAAAGCCTCATCAGGAGAAATCGGGTTTCCATGACAGCTGAACGCACTAATGGTTAAGCCGCGTTCTTCAATTTTCGCTCTATATTCATTACGCTTTTCTTCATTTTCTAAAAGCTCATCAAGATCACAATGGGCATTTCCAGGATAACAGCCTGTTCCAATCTCAACCGCCTGAAGGCCTGATGCCTTAACACGATCTAGCATATCTTCAAATGATTTATCATTAAAAAGTACAGTGAATACACCTAATTTCATTCTTCTTCCTCCTTTTATCTTTCAGCAGATTGATAAATTTGATCAATAATTTGTGATACGCGTAGTGCTTCCTCTGGTTTTACAATAAACTCATCGCGACCAAGACATGCATCTACAAAATTCTTTGCCTGTGCAATCCCTACCTGATCTTCACCAGGAATCCAAGCTGCTTGACTATTAAAAAGCATTCCGTTTTTCGTTGTGTAAAGCTCTAGGGGAAAAACATTCAGACCACCCTCTGAGCCTGAAATACTAACATGCTCTTCATCATCTAAAATATTTGCCGCCCATGATGTTTCTAACAATAACGACGCACCGTTTTCAAACGTTACATAGGCCGTTACATGATCGTCTACATCGAAGGTTTCATGATCAAAGGAACCCCATTGATTGACACTATTAGGCGTTTTACTTAGGACATTGTACGTACTTCCGTTCACAGTCACGAATTTCGGGCTTCCCATTAACCAAATCGCTAAGTCTAGTAAATGACAGCCATAATCAATCAAGCTTCCGCCACCTTGAAGGGATTTATTCGTAAATACACCCCAGCCTGGAACTTTCCTACGTCGCAATGCTTTTACTCTTGTTACAAGAGGTGTGCCAACCTCTTCCATCATTTTTTTCGCCGCTTGAGCGTTTTTCATAAAACGATAGTGATAAGCAATCGCCAAGACTTTATCGTTACGCTTTGAGGCATCAAGCATTCTTTCACATTCTTCACCTGTTAGTGCCATTGGCTTTTCACATAAGACATGGACTCCTGCTTCAAGTGCTGCAATCGTAATGTCAGCATGAAATTTATTAGGGGTACATATACAAACCGCATCTACATGCTCAAACATCTCTTCATAATTTTCAAAAACATGTTCAACAGAATATGTTCTTGAAACCTCTTCTGCTCGTTCTTTATTCACATCACTCACTGCTGTAATCACACAATCTTCTGTTAGGCTTTGAAAGGAAGGAATATGCCTTCCTGTTGCAATCCCACCTACTCCGATGATTCCAAGTCGTAGTTTACTCATCATGATCACTCAAATACTTTTGCAAGTGTTTTCGTTTCATTTGATTTGATCGCAGCAAGAATGACAGCAAGTGATTTCATACCCTCTTCACCATTGATTGGTGGCTCTGTGTTAGTTAAAACAGATTCAACAAAGTTATTAATTACGTGAGTTGTATTTTGACCGCCTTCATCATTAGACTGAATTTTACCAAGATCATAATTTACCACTTCACCGTTTGTGTATTGAACTACTAATGAATACTCTGGATGATCCTCTAAGCGTAGAATCGCTTTTTCTCCGTAAATAATCGTTGAATTATCCTCTTTTGCTGTATAAGACCAGCTTGCAGCTAGAGTACCAATGATTCCATTTTCGGTTTTTAATGCACATACGGCCGTATCATCAACATCTGCAAACTCTTTTGCTGACGTTTCGATAAATGCACCTACCTCTACAATTTCCTCACCAAGAAGGTAACGTAATAAGTCCGTTTTATGAACACCTAAGTCTCCCATTGCACCGATATAAGCTTTTTCCTTTTCGAAGAACCAGCTATCTTTTCCATCTATGCTCCAGCCTTCTGGTCCTGGATGACCGAATGCAGTACGGAAGCTATAGATTTTTCCGATCTCTCCATTTTCAATTAATTGACGTGCCTTTTGATGGGAGCGAACAAAGCGTTGATTATGAGCAATCATTAATTTTTTGTCATTTTTCTTTGCCGCTTCGATCATTGCCTCAGCTTCTTCTTGTGAAGTTGCCATTGGCTTTTCACATAAAACATGTAAACCGTTGTTTAACGCTTCAATTGAAATAGGTGCATGTAAGTAGTTTGGCGTACACACGCTTACTGCATCCACTTCACCACTTTGGATAAGCTCCTTGTAGTCTGTATAAGCTTTCGCACCATACTTGTTCGCTACTTCCTTTACACGTTCCTCCACAATGTCACATACCGCGACTAATTCAACCTCTTTATTAGCAGCATACTCCGGAAGATGACGATACTGTGAGATACTTCCACATCCGATAACTCCAACTCTTACTTTACCCAATATAATTCCTCCTCATTTTAGCGTGAAAAACCCTTGGTTATTGTTCCCTACTACTTCCTTTTTACTTGGCAGCAATCGTCTCTAATGGTTGAGCGTTTCCATAAACAGGTCGCTTGCGATTAACTGGTGCTACATAGTTCACACCGTTTTTAATAACACGCTGAATCTGTTCGTTATGGTAAGTTGGATACGTTTCATGTCCTGGGCGGAAATAAAATACTTTGCCGTTTCCACGCTTGAACGTACAACCACTTCTGAAAATTTCTCCACCTTCAAACCAGCTAGTGAAAATAAGCTCATCTGGAGCTGGAATATCAAAATGCTCTCCGTACATTTCTTCCTTCTCAAGCTCAATGTATTCTCCAACACCCTCAGCAATCGGATGGCTTGGATCTACAACCCATAGACGCTCTTTTTCATCAGCTTCACGCCATTTCAAATCACAGCTTGTTCCCATTAGCTTTTTGAAAATTTTCGAAAAGTGACCCGAGTGTAGAACAATTAATCCCATTCCATCTAGTACACGCTGCTGAACCTTTTCCACAATCTCATCTTGTACCTCATCATGAGCAAGGTGTCCCCACCAAACTAATACATCGGTGTTGTTTAATACTTCATCTGAAAGTCCGTGGTTTTCTTCATCTAACGTTGCTGTTCTAACCTCGTGATTTTCTTCTTTTAGAAATCCAGCAATTGCACCGTGGATACCTTCTGGATAAATGTCACTCACCACTGGATTTTTCTTTTCATGTCTATTTTCATTCCATACTGTTACTCTTGTCATCATGTATACCCACCTAATCTATTATTATTTTTGTCTATTGAACCGGTTAACTACTTAAAGAAAAGCAGATGCACCTTGACCCTAATTTTCTTAACAAGGAAAAAATGCATAAGAAAACACTAAGATTAGTCGAGCTCACCTCCTTAAATTGAGGTTGTTGAACTTCTAACCACTAGTTCAACCGGTAGCATGATTTGCTCTTTTTTCGTTTCTTTATTTTCTATAGCTTGAATGGCCATCTCTGCTGAGAGCGACCCTTTTTTGAACACATCCTGCCTAATTGTCGTTAAGCTTGGCGAGGAGTATTTACTAATCATTAAATCATCGAACCCGACGATTGACATATTTTGTGGAACCTTCAATTCTTGATCATTCAAGGATTTAATTATCCCAAGTGCCGTGATATCAGATGAGGTGAAAATAGCCGTAAGATTGGTTCTCTTCGCTAATTCACGTCCAATGTTATAGCCATTCTCAAACGTATTTGAAGGACCAATATAGACCATATCCTCCTGATAAGGAATAGCTGCCTCTTGCAGTGCTCGTTTAAAGCCAAGATACCTTTGCCCATCTACTTCATGATCAATTTGACCATTTGGAACAAAGCAAATTCTTTTATGCCCAAGCTCAATAAGGTGTTTCGTTCCTAAATAGCCACCTAATTCATCATCAATTCTTATATTCGTATAGTCATTTGCATAATCTTCAAAGGAATCAATAAAAACCAGTGGAATCGATAACGTTTTCATTTCATCAAAAACCTTCTTAGGGAATTTCCCTAACACCAGCAATGAATCAAGATTTCGCTTCATCACCCAGTTTTTGCATTCATCGACCTTCGAAATTCCCGATATAACGAAATCATATCCATTTGTACGACAAGCAAACTCTACCCCACTTAATAGTTCACTATAATAAGGGTTTTCTTTAAAAATTGGTGCAAGCGTTTCTCCCACTAATGGCATCACCACACCAAGCATTTTTGACTTTCGTTTCGATAAACTAATTGCCGTAAAATCTGGCTGATAGTTTAACTCTTCAATCGCAAATAACACTCTTTCTTTTGTTTCATCTGAAACCTTGTTTACTCCATTCAGTACATAAGATACTGTTGCCGGAGAAACACCAGCGTGCTTTGCCACATCTCTAATTGTGATCTTCTGATTCATATGTCCTCCGGTTTGGTTAAACGGTTAACTAACTTTGATGTCATTATATACTAACAGTCTCTGCAAGCGCAACCATTTTTATTGATCGCGTTAAAAATCTTTTCATGAGAGGTAGGACCGAGGACCTGCAGGCTGGTTCAATAGCAGACGCTAAGCCGAACCGTAAGCTCGAATATGTGCTTCGCATAAGTGCTAGACAGCGTTTATTTTCGCTTTTCCGTGTTTTATTTTCGGAATTGCCTTGTTTATTTTCGCTTTCACGGGTTTTATTTTCGTTTTCATACTATTTATTTTCGTTTTCTAGCACTTTATTTTCGTTTCCCAATCTATTTCCTTTTTGACAAAGACCATGAAACACCTAAGAAAGATAGACCACCAAAAGAACCTCTCCGTTACGAAGAGGTTATCCACCTATTTTATAGGATTCTACTAGACGTTTTTTATCTATTTTCCCTACAGCTGTTTTGGGAAGTTCATGAAGTATGACAATTTCCTTTGGTAGCTTATATGATGCGAGACTAGGTCGCATGTGTTCAATTAACGTAGAAACGGTGATTACTTCAGGTGACTTTACACTTACGTAAGCGATAACCCTCTCCCCCCACCTTTCGTCCTTCACACCTATTATAGTTGCTTCCCTCACGTTTGGATGAGCAATTAAGACTTGCTCAATTTCAAGTGGATAAATATTTTCCCCACCAGATATAATCATTTCTTTTTTTCGACCGACAATAAAGTAATCTCCTTCATGATCCTGTTTCGCTAAATCACCTGTATGTAACCAGCCGTTACGAAGGGTCTCCATCGTTGCTTTTTCATTTCTAAAGTACTCGGTAAACATGTGATTTCCTTTAATGATTAGCTCTCCAACCTCACCTGTTTGAACCTCCAGCCCTTCATTGTTTACAATTTTCACCTCATTAAGGAGCATTGGTTTTCCAACGGATCCCACCTTGGTATGAGCTCGCTCTGGTGTGATGGAGAAATTATTTGGACCTGCCTCGGTTAAGCCGTATCCTTCTTTAAATGGCAGGTTTCTTTGCTGGAATTTTTCATAAATCGTATGGGGACAAGGCGCACCACCAGATAAAAAAGCTGTCATTGAAGAAAATGGCATTTTTTGAAAAAGTGGATCTTCAACAATCATGTGATACATCGTTGGGACAAAAAGTGCGATGGTACACGTATATTCGTGAAGAAGTTGAATTGCTTCACTGGCACTAAATTTATTGGCCACCACAACCGTTCCTCCAGCCATCAACAGTGGGATCGATAAGGCATTAATTCCTCCAGTATGAAACATCGGCATATAGGTTAAGGTGGTATCCTTTTCTGTGAGTCCCCACGTGATAATCGTATTATAAGCATTCCAATTAATTGCACGCTCTGTTAGGACCACCCCTTTAGGCTTGCCTGTGGTGCCACCAGTATAGATCATGAGCCATGGTAAGTAATCCTTGGGTTTTGATTCATCTATCAAGCCGTGGAATTCCTGTGTATTGATTTTTTCCTTTACACGGTTTAAAGGCTCCCATTGAAATCCCAGAGTTTGTAAAGTAGGAAAAGCCTGCAGTGAAAAATCATCGAGTACCATAAGAGCCGGCTCAGCATGCAAAGCAATCTCCCTTATCTCAGCCTCAGACAATCGCCAATTTAAAGGAGTGAGCACACAGCCGATTTTAAGACAGGCAAACATCATTTCAAAGAAAATAGGTGAATTTTGGGCGACAACGACAACGCGGTCTCCTTGTTGTAATCCTTTATCTTGAAAGAACATTGCCCACCTTAGAGCCTGTTCATGTAATTCTTTATATGTCCACTTCTCCTTAGTTGTTCCATCGACTAATGCAACATTCATTGGAGAAAGGTCCGCTCGTTTTCTTAACCAATCACCACATACCATCAAATCTCCTACCCCTTTCACCAACTTTTCTTTATTGTAAAGTTGAGAGGTTACAAAGGAGTTACAAACAGGAAGGCGCCTTCTTCTCCCTTCTTCTCTTCACATCATAATTCCGCCGTCTACATGCAGGACCGTGCCGTTGACGTAGTCGGATTCGTCAGATGCTAGGAATAGGTAAGCATTCGCTATGTCTTCTGGCTTTCCTAGTCGTTGCATTGGGACCATGGCGACCATTTGCTGGATGACTTTTTCAGGGACTGATGCGACCATTGATGTTTCGGTAAAGCCTGGAGCTACTGCATTTACATTAATCCCTTTTCTGCCTAGCTCCTTTGCCCATGTTTTGGTCATGCCGATAACGGCGGCTTTTGCAGCTGCATAATTAGTTTGACCGACATTTCCATACGTACCACTAACAGAGGAGGTATTGATTATCTTCCCTTTCCCTTGCTTCACTAAGTAAGGAACTGCTGCTTGCGTACAGTAAAAGACACCGTTTACATTTACATCTAACACTTTTTGAAAATCACTTGAAGCAAGCTTATGAAGCATGCCATCTCTTGTAATTCCAGCATTATTGATGAGGATGTCAATTTTCCCCCATTTACCTGCAATCCTTTCCATAACGGCATGTACATTTTCCTCATTGGATACATCAACTTGAAAGAACGCTACCTCATAGCCTTGTGAGGAGAGCTCCTCGGCTTTTTCATGCCCCGTTTTCTCATCGAAATCCAGCATCGCTACTTTTGCCCCTTCTTTGGCAAAGCTCTCTGTTGCAGAGAAGCCTATTCCATTGGCTCCCCCTGTAATAACCGCTACTTTGTCTTGTAATCTCATATCCTTACATCCCCCTTAGTTCTCAATAAACTCAATGATTGTTTTGTTAAGCTGCTCTAAATCATCAACAAGTGGTGAGTGTCCACAATCAGTAAGCTCGATAAAGCTCGCATGCCCACCAAAATCTTCAACCGTTTCCTCTGCCATTTCCTTTGATATAACAAGATCGCGATCTCCCCGCAACACTAAGACTGGTCGTGTAATATCCTTGACTTGATTTGTCCCTGATGAACTGATGTTAAAGGTATTAAGAGAATGGTAGACATCCGCCAAGTTTCTTTGCGTTCTCATATCATCCACATATTTCTCATAGCGCTCTTTATCTGGTTGATTCTTTGTGTAAATAAGAGCATTCCAAATGGCTCTTAGCATCTCTCGGTTATTTGTATCATAGGCTGCTTGGATTGGAATCGTCTTGCTTTGGTCTTGTTCAATTTCTTCAATTGTTTGTAAACGCTTAGATAAGTCTGCAGAGCCATCAGCCTTTGTCCCGTAAAATGGATAGCCTCTCGTTGACGCAGAAGCTAATAGAATAAGTTTTTTATAGAAGTCAGGATGATCTGCAATAAGCTGCATCGCCACCGCTCCACCTGTAGACCATCCGATTACGGTAACATCTTTCAAGCCTACCTCCTGAATAAAAAGAAAGAGATCTTCAGAGAAATCCTGAATGGAACGAACACGGTTATGATAGGTCGACTCTCCAAAGCCTCTTAAGTCCACCGCAATGACTGTGTACTGCTCAGGAAATGTTTCAAAAAAAAGATCCCAATGAACAGATGAGGTCATATTCCCATGAATTAACAAGATGGTTTCCTTTCCACCGTCACGCTTACGATATGCCAGTGTTTCACCGTTAGAAAGCTCTGCCTTTTGAACTGTAGGCAAGGTCATTCATTCATCTCCCCATTTCCCCAAATAATTGTCGTTGCTCCCCACGCGTAACCAATTCCTGCCGAGACAAGTACAACTACATCCCCTTGCTTAATTTTCCCCTCTTCTACTGCTAATCTTAATGATACGATTTGATCGATTTGCCCAATATGACCATAATTCTGTAAATAGATGGACTGATCCCCAGTTAGCCCTAGTTGATTTAGTACATATTCATGAGCTGACTTTTTCATATGCAGCATGGCAATGTAGCTAATATCACTTTCTTTGAAACCACTTTTATGAAGCGATTTCCGAACAACCTTTAAAAAATTATCCATGGATTTTTGTTCTAGCCTTTTCTTCATTCCTACGGGGTCTAACACATCAAGGCGATAGGTGCCATTTTCTAAAACTTCCTTTGTAATTGGTTTTTTTGTACCACCAGCTGTAACGACCACATCCTCTGAAAAAGACCCATCTGTCATAATATGAGATTCTAATAAAATATTCTTTTTCAACCCTTTTTGAAGCAGTATGGCACCACCACCAGCTCCAAGGTTAAACATAAAGCGTGTTCGTTCATTTTTATAATCAATGAGGTCTCCATTTCTGTATCCACCAGCTAATAAAACTGTATGAAGATCGTCATCTGTTTGCATTAAGCTTTTAGCTAATTTAAGGGCCATAATGGTGGTACCACAGCGTAAGGCCGTATCAAAGCCCCATGCATGATGGGCTCCGATTGCTTCCTGTGTTTTAATCGCAGCAGTCCAAAGGGGATATTCTTTGTACTCCTCTCCAATATAAATAACTAAATCAATGTCTTTCCCGGTTAGTCCCGCTTCTTCAAGCGCCTGCCTTGCTGCCTTAATCCCCATCTCACATGTGTGATCATGTAATCCTGGAATCGGCTTCCTTTTTATTCCTAATTTATCTTCGACTACCTTCACTGGTAATCCTGCTTTTTCCGCGATTTCCTCACCTGTCTCAAACGTATCCGGAATGTAAAGACCTGTTGCTAAAATCCCAATGCTCACCATCGTTCCCCCCTTTAACCTGCGATTTCTTTCTCTTTATTGCTTTGCTCTTGTTTTTTCTTTTTCCATTTCTTCCCTCGTAATGTACCAACAATTCCAGCTGGGAAAAACATAACGGCAAGAATATATAAAATGCCAAAGAAAATGATCCAGCGTTCAAAAATTGGATAGGTTTTCCCTAGCTCTGACAGCCAGTGATGTGAGACTTCAATAATTCCAGCCCCTAAAATCGGACCAACAAGCGTCCCGACGCCACCTATAATCGTCATAAGTAACGCATCCAATGTCACATCCATTGTGAATACACTTGTATTTACAAATCGCAAAGATAAAACGTATAGTGATCCAGCTACACTTGCAAGGACACCCGCTATGACGCTTGCAATAATTTTGTAGTGAATGGTTTGATAGCCTAAGGATTGTGTGCGCGCTTCATTTTCCCGCACTGCCACTAGCACCTTACCTAACGGAGAATTTGTTAAACGTTTTAAAAGCAAGAACACAACCACCATGACCGCTAAGCAAACGAGGTAAAAGGTTAACCGATCCTTCACAAAGTCTGGGACGCTAAACGTAAATCCATCATTACCAAACGTTAACGTTCTCCATTTTTCAGCCATAACTAAAAACAATCCAGCTAAAGCAAGAGTAAGCATCGCATAAAAATGACTTTTTAAACGAAGCGTTAACAGCCCTACTAAATAACTAACAATCGCAGCAAGGATCATACCTAGTACAATCGATACGACAAGGAGCATCAAAGTTGGATCCCCTCTATCTAAAAGGATTCCAGTTGAATAAGCCCCAATCCCAAAGAACATCGCGTGCCCAAAGGAAACAATTCCTGTATAGCCTAGTAACAAATCATAGCTCATGGCAAAAACGGCAAAAATGAAGATCTGCGTAAACATAATCATTAAACTTCTAGAATCATATACAAATGGAAACAGAATCAATAATCCTAGACATACGATTAAGAGAATTGGACTTAATTGAAAAGTTTTCTTCATCTCATCACCCCTTTACTCCAAATAAGCCCTGAGGTCTAAACACTAAAACAACTGCCATTAAAAGCATATTGACTGCTAAGGACAGGTCAGGCACGTAATACGTCATAAAGGCTCCAGATAATCCAACAAGAATGGCTGCAAATAATGAGCCTGTTAAGCTTCCCATACCACCAATAACGACCACAATAAAGGCTAAAATCCCAAAATCCATTCCCATCTCGGCATAGATGACACCAGAATACGGAGCGTGAAGAATGCCACCTAATGAAGCCATCGCCGCACCAACCATGAACACAAGCATAAACACCTTCTTAATATTTATTCCAAGCGCTTGCACCATTTCTTTATTCATCACACCTGCTCTTACAATTAACCCAATTCTCGTATTCCGAAGAATAAAATAAACAAGACCAAAAACAAGGAAGCCTACTAAAATAATAAATGCGCGATATTTAATGATCGTCACGTCTCCTAGCTGCCAGCTTCCTGCTAGATAACTAGGTGCTTTTGCTGCTAATTGATTTGGTCCCCAAATAACCTTTAACATTTCGGATAGAACAAGCATCAACCCAAGTGTAATGAGAATTTGCTGTACATGATTTCCATACACCGGCTTCACAATAAAACGTTCTGTCACAAATCCTAGAATAAGCCCTGTTAGAATCGCTCCAACAATTCCTGCCAGAAAGCTACCAGTTGTTGCATAAACCCACACACCACTGTACGCTCCAAATGCAAATAAGCCACCATGTGCAAAATTCAACACATCCATTAACCCAAAAATAAGCGTTAACCCAGCTGCCAATAAGAAAATTAACATACCCGTTGATAATCCATTTATTGATAAATTTAAAAATAGCTCCATCTTCTCACCTCTTTCTTAAGCAATCCCAAGATACTTACGTTTTAATTCCTCATTCTCAGCAAGCTCATCAATCCGTCCAGTCCCCACACTCCGTCCGTCATCAATAATATAAAACGTATCGCCAACACCCATGGCCATGCGGAAATTTTGTTCAACCAATACAATGGTGGTCTGCTCCTTCATTTCATGAATAGACTCCATTACCTTCTCCACCACAATTGGCGCTAGCCCTTTACTTGGTTCATCAATTAGAAGTAAATCATTATGGTTAATGTAGGCTCTTGCAATCGATAGCATTTGCTTTTGGCCACCACTTAAGAACCCGCCCTGCTTTTTCCAATACTTCTTTAAATCAGGAAATAAATCTAATACTTTATCTAATCTAGCCTTCGTTGCATCATCCTGATTTTGCATCGCAACCTTTATATTTTCTTCAACCGTTAATCCGCCAAATACTCCTTGATCCTCTGGGACAAACCCAATTCCCTTCCTCGCAATTTCATATGGTGCTAATCTTTGAATCTCTTCTTTATTAAATGTAACCCTTCCTTCCGATACAGGATTTAGCCCCATGATCGATCGAAGTGTCGTCGTTTTTCCAGCACCATTTCGTCCTAGTAAAACCGTTACTTCTCCTTTTTTCACTGTAAACGAAACACCTTGAAGAATATGGTATTGACCAATATATGTTTGAATATCTGTAACATCAAGCAGTGTTGTCATCATACAACCCTCCCAAATATGCCGTTTGAACCGTTTCATTTTTCATAATCTCATCTGGTGAACCTTCTGCTAATTTTCTCCCATTAAACAAAACGACTATGCCGTCAGACAAATCCATAATCATATCCATCTTGTGTTCAATGAGTAAAATCGTCCGCTCATTCGATTTTTTAATCTCTTTAATAATGTCCAAAATAGCTGGTACTTCTTCAAGACTCATTCCTGCTGTTGGTTCATCGAGGAGAAGCAGGTCTGTCTGTAAGGCTAGAAGCATCGCTATCTCAAGTTTCCTTTTTTCACCATGTGCTAGATTACTCGCAACTGTATTGGCTTTTTTCTCCATCATGACTCGCTCAAGTAAGTAATACGCTTCCTCAGTCATCTTTTTATAGGAAGAAAAATGTCTTAGCATTTGATAACGAACTCCAACTTGTGATTGGACAGCTAATCGGACATTTTCAAGGACGGTTAAACTAGGGAATACATTTGTAATTTGAAAGGATCGACCCATTCCTTTTCGTGTTCGTTTCGTAGGGGATAAATTTGTCATTTCCTCACCCTTGAAGAAAATGTGGCCCTTTGTTGGCTTTAATTGGCCGCTTAACAAATTAAATAGTGTGGTTTTTCCAGCTCCATTTGGACCGATGATGGAGGTGAACGATTTTTCTTTAATCGATAAATGAACGGAATCAACTGCTACCTGACCACCAAACGCAATTGTTAAATCACTTGTTTCTAAAATCGCCATCTTTCATTTCACCTCATTTATAAGTGGAAAAGCTGACCTAATACATCACGTGACTAGATCAGCCTTCTTCAAATTAAAAATCTAGAACTTGTTCTAGTTACGAACAGGTGGTGCCGTTTCTTCTGGTGCTAATTCTCGAACCAATACAGGAACTGGATAATCAACACCGTCTTGCTTTTCAAGCTTAATCGCATACATCGTTTGAAGGGCTTGATGATCCTCTGCACGGAATGTCATTGTGCCTTTCGGAGTTTCAAAGCTCATCCCTTCCATCACATCAATTAGGGCATTTCCATCTGTATCACCCTCAGACTTCTTGAGAGCTTCTACAATTGAAATCGCCGCACTCATTCCACCTGGTGTAAATAAATCAGGGATTGTGCCATCATAACGAGCTTGATGCTCCTTAACGAGCCAATCATTAATATCATTTGTTGGAAGTCCGTGATAGTAAACAGAGAAACCTTCCATTCCAATCAGTGGCTCCATCGTGGCTAATGCTGCAATATCAGGAGCACCTGTTGAAATTTTGATCCCTTTTTCCTGTAGCTTCATGTCGCTAATTTGATTCCAAGGTGAATTTGCACCTGCCCAAATAACAAATAAATAATCTGGCTTTGATTCAATAATCTTTTGAATGTTCGCTGTAAAATCTGTTGCTGCTGGGTCCGCGTATTCTTCAAGGACTATGTCAGCACCTAGCTTCTCAGCGGCTTCCTTAAACGCTGTCACTCCATCGATTCCGAAAGAATAATCTGGAGCAAGCGTGGCAATTTTCACTCCGTCACCAGCAATGGCAGCAGCACCAGCAATGGCATCCTGCGAGGAGTTACGTGCTGTACGGAAAACAAATGGATTAAATTCGGAGCCAGTAATACTATCCGCTACCGCAGGTTCTACAACCATAATTTTTTCGTATTCCTCTGCTAAAGGTAGAACCGCTAACGTATCCCCTGAGCTTGATGAGCCAACTAGAAAATCAACTTCATCCTCTTCTAAAAGCTTCGTTGCCTTTTGAACAGCCACTTCCGGCTTTGTTTCCGTGTCTTCAAACACCACTTCAATCTTCTTACCTGCAACCTCCATAGTTCCGTCAGTTGCATAATCGAGACCTAATTCAAAGCCTTGCTTCGTTTGTAGACCATAGGATTCAAGAGCACCTGTTAATGAAGCAAGAACACCGATTTTAACCGTTTCCTGCTCAGATGCTTCCGGAGTCCCCTCATCCTTTGGCTTCTCATCACCTGATGATGATTCACTATTGCTACATGCAGCCGAAAAAACCATCGTTCCAGCAAGTAAGACTGATAAAAATGACCAACGTAAAGATAGAGATTTCATACTTTTCCCCCTTTTTTTATAACTCCCATCCTCCTAGTGCTATTCGACTAGGGCTTAGCAATAGCTTACTTTGTAGAGGTTACAAATGAGTTACAGAGGTGTTTTACGCATAACAAAAAGGTACATTCTCATGTATGGAGCATGAGAATGTACCTTTGAAGTTGGATGATTGCTCTATGTTGTTCTATGTTGTTCTATCTTGGCTAGTGGCGTTTAAAATAGGACTGGTGGTTGTGCCCGTATTTTCGCTTTTGGGCTTTTATTTTCGCTTTTCTATGATTTATTAACGGTATTGCCCATTTTATTTTCGCTTTTCACGATTTATTTTCGAAATGTGGGAATTTATCTATTTTTCGACACAAAGCAACAAGCACACTCTCACTCCCACGTCACTTCCTCACGCCTAATCATTTCGTACATTTGCTTCGTTGTGATCATTGGCTCAACCTCAAGCTCTTTTTCTAGCACCCTTACACATTCCTTATACCAAATTAGTGCCTGTGGGCGGTTGTTTTTCTGATAATAGCCATACATTAATAAGCGATATGCTTCTTCCCATGTAGGTTCTTTTGCAAGAAGGTTCTTACAAATGGTAATGGCTTTATCAAATTCCGATAAGCGAATCATAATCTGTGCTAGCTTTTCAGAGCCCTGTAAATACATTTGCAGAAGTCTGTCTCGTTGCATAGTGACCCATGCGTACGTTTTTTTCTCCTCTAAAAAGTCTCCTTTGTAATAGGCTAAACCTTTTTCAAGAAGTTGTTTAGCTGGCAAGAGAGATTGTTCCTTTAGGCCTTCACCAATCCATTGCTCGAAATAATCCACGTCGTAGTCAATGACTGCATTCTTGTTCAATCCATACGATGATTCGTTACGGATAACAAAATATGTCTGGGCTCTAGGCTTTCGATTGGGTTCAATTGCTTTGTTAAGGGCATTGAACGCTACCTTAAAATCACGATTACTGCTTTTCTCGTCAGAGTCAGGCCATAGGCTGTGAAGAATCTCTTCCTTCCTTATGAGCTGACCTTTTTTTGAAAGAAGATATTGAAACAGCTCCTTCCCCTTTTCACGCTGCCAATCCGCATCATCCAGTACGCGATCACCTAAAGCAACCTGAAAATCCCCTAATGTGGTCACATGTAGTGTATATCCTGGGTGTGAATCAAGATGTGAATATCCCCAGCTTGAGAGTAATTTCGTAATATAGGTAGGGTGAATGTCATGACCTTTTGCTTCGATTAGAAGTGGGAGATATTGCTGCAAGTCCTTTGGTCCAAACATGGTTTGTTCAGTGAGGATAAATTCATATTGTCCTAGCTGCACCTTCTGAAAAAAAAGATGCGCATGTTCTTTGAATCGATCTTGATCCCCTGTTTGAAGGGCTAATAATGATAACCACATACACGAAATCGTTTCTCCAAATAGATCTCCACATTGCTTAAAGGATTGTAGTGCTTCTGTAAACCATTTATCACTTTCTTCATTTTCCTTACTATAAAAGGCTGATATACCAATGCATAATTTTATAATCGAGGATAACCAAAAATCTGTGACCTTTTCTGTTTCATAAAGTGCCCTTTCACCGTATTCCTTCGCACGCTCCCATTCTCCTTTTTGACCATAAAGCACACATAATCCCATATAAGGCTCAGCTTTTCCCCTGTCGACTTTAATGGATTCCATTAATTGAAGTGCCGTTTCATAGCAAACCAACGTCATTTTCTCATCATACCTGCTGTTAATGCCGACAGCGTGCCCAATCCGTATCCAGCCGCAGGCTTCAATAAAAGCTGATTGCTGTTCAATTCCTTGTTGAATACCCTTTTGAGCTAGTTGTTTTGCTTTTTCTCCATTTCCTGAAAAAGCTTCTAGCAAGGATAAAAGGAGCTCCGTTTCTCGATGTGCCTGTGGAAGATGTTCTTTTTCCATATCAATCCGATTGTATAGCAGCTTTTTCGCTTCAGCTATTTTTCCTGTACGGAGGAGCATTCTCGCATCAAGATTCCCTTCAATCCACGACTCTACATTCATTTCACTTTTTTGATACCAGATTAACGCTTTAGCTCCTTGACCCGAATTCACAAGATTTTCTGCAAGCATTCTGTAGAGGCGTTCTTTATCTCCCTGACAAGCCTCCCCCTTTTCTAAACATCGAATGGCTTCAGCTAAATACCTCTCAGCTTTTCCCGGCTGAATCGTATCTAAATAAATATTTCCCAACCCTTCGTTTGCTTTACTTAAAAGAGAATAGTCTTTGGATTCTTTTCCACATTCAATGGCCTGCTTATAGCAAGTAAATGCTTTATCGTAATAGGATCTGTACCGCCATACCTGCCCTTCTAAAAACCATAGTGTGTAAAATTGGTTTTTCGTCGTATCTGAAATCGCCTGAAGCTTTTCAAGGACCCCCTCTAATTGACGATTTTTGATCATCCTTTCACCAATTACAAGTAATATAGAAGCAATTGATTTTTCATCCTTAAGTTGTTCATAATACAGCATACTTTCTTCATATCGTCCTTCACGTTCATGAAATTGTGCACATTTCTTTTGAAGCCTGGCAATATGCTGAAGCTGTTCCTCTACACCCCTTCTTTTCAAAAACGCTTTAAATAAAGCATGAAAACGGAACCGATTGCCTTCTAGCTTCTGAATGAAAATATTCTTACTATAAAGAGTATCGAGCATCTGATAGGAGCCAGTGATCCCTAATATTCGATCGCAAATTTCCGGATCAAGTTCATGAAAAATCGCCGCCTCGATTAAGAATTGCTGAAGAATGGGAGATTGTTTTGTAAATACCTCTTGAGCTAAATAGTCAAAAAGCTCCTTCATTGTGGAATGCTGAAATTTAAGAATCGTCTTGATGTCAGCTGAATCAGAAAGCTGACCACCAATCATGTTTAACGCAATAATCCAGCCCTCCGTTAAAGTGTAGATCTCCCTTATTTGCTCTTTAGATAAATCTGCCTGGTGAAAATCTGTTAAAAAAACTTCACTCTCTTCTTCTGAAAGTAACAGCTCCTTTTCCCGAATTTCTAATAAATTATGACTTACTTTCAGTTTAATTAAGATGTCCCACTTAGGTTTTGATCTCGTCGAAAATAAGAAGTGAACATGCGCAGGCAGCAACCCTAAAATCTTATCAAGCCATTGGTTAATCATAAAAGCATGATCGACAGCTTGAAAATCATCAATGACAATAACGAATTCGTGGTTCACTCGTTGACATTCATTAATAAATATCGCACTTAAAAGCTGAAGTTGGTCCTGCTCCAGCCAATAATCCATTTCTGACATCGTCGATAGCAGCTCTTCACCAAAGCTTGGAATATGCTTTCGAACAGCAAATGTTATATATTTAAGAAACGGAAAAATGTCATCATCTTGATCTGTAACTGTGTACCAGCATACCGGAAAGTCACATTGTTTTATAAACTGACTCACAACCGTACTTTTTCCATATCCTGCTCCACCGTGAATAATGGTGACTGGATAACTTGTAAGCCTTTTCATTTTTTTAATTACGGAAAGTCTATAAATATAATGATCCTTTATCGCTGGAGGAACGAGCTTCGTTTCAATAATTGGAACGGAAGGTTGCATTCTTTTCCCCACCTAAAAAAATGAATTTTCTTCTATTTTATCATATTTATGGTTTTGGTTTTTCATAGAATTGTCACATTTTACCCATTACACACTTATCAGTTCTAAATGACCATTAGCAAGCATAAAGCATGGCAACTGGAGCTAGTCCCTAGCGCTTTGTACAAAATCTTAAGCAGTAAAAAATGTACTTATGTTTAGAATCTATCATTTTGGTAAGAATATGTACTATTACTTTATGATAGCGAGGGAGTTTCTATGAAAAAAATAATACCTGCAACATTTCTAGTATTCTTTACGTTTGTCGGCTTTAGCGTTTATTTTCTCTATCAATTAAGTATATTCGCCATTAAAGTGATGGTCTATGCGATATAAAAGAAAGACAAATCCCCCAAAACAATACTTAATCAAGCATGTTTTGGGGGATTTTCTTAAACTTTGTTGCTATTAATAAGAAATTTTCCATTTTATAGAGAGAAGAAGCTACATGTTGAATGGTTTAAGTAAATACGCTAAATAGCCTTTAATTACTTCCTACTGGTTTTAAGTATTTTGAAAAATAGGCACCCATGAATAATAAAATCATCGTCAATGTCCAGCTAATGATACCTAAAAAGTGAAACCAATACCCTAGCAAATTAACAATAGCAATCGAGAAAAAACAGAGAGATGTGAGGCTTGGCTTCCACCCTTTTACACCTGCTTTTTTCCTTGATTTTATATGGAAATAAATAGTTATAGGTAAGCTTATAAGTATAATAATTGATAGAATTTGTTCAACCATTTTCCCTTTCCCCCTCACTTTTTTCCATTCGGCTAGTGATTTTATATATGTATGCAAAGACCAGTTCGAAATCTTCTTTAGCGCAAACACCTCTAGAATCCTTGTTGCACACGCTTCAACTATTTAAACAAACGTTTAATTAACTTTTTCAATTGCTTCTGAGACTGGATATTGTTCAAGATCTAACTCTGTTGGTTGGTCTAGGGCTATTTTTGCTAGCTCCATCCCCAAGTATGGGCCACCGGTTAAACCAGAAGCCCCAAGCCCATTGGCTACTAAGAGTCCCTCATAGCCAGGAATTGGTCCAATTATCGGAAGAAACCCTGGTGTAAATGGTCTAAAGCCTACTCTTGTTTCAAGCATCGTCGCGTCTTTTAATCCGGGAGCGATCTGTAATGCTTTTTCAAGAATTTCATTTATGCCACCTGCCGTTACACGACTGTCAAATCCCGCTTCATCCTCATGTGTAGCTCCGACTACTACTCGCCCATTTTCGAATGCCAGAATATATTGGTTGGTCGGAGGCATAACTACTGGCCAATTGGTTGTCTCTGTTTCGACCATTTCTAAGTGGACAATTTGGGCTTTTTGAGGTGTTACTTTGAAGTCTATTGCTAAAGGCTTCAGCAATTCCTTCGACCATGCTCCACCTGTTATAACAACTGTGTCTGCATGATATTCACTACCACTAAGCTTTACGCCTGTAACCCTTTGATTGTGATGGATGAGAGCTAGTGCGTTATCTTCTGTTAGTTTAGCTCCATGCTTTTTCGCGCCATTTAAGAGGGCTTCTCGTAAAGCTCTACCGTCGACACGTGCCCCGCCACTAACGAATACAGCTCCAAATTCTTCGTCTAATGGAGGAAAAAGCGTTCTCGTTTCATCTGGTGATAAGATCTTGATTTCCCCAATTTCGGGGGCGTCTTCTCTTCTTTTCTTCGCTCTTTCTGCCATTTTTTCTAATTTCTCTACGTCTTTATGAAGGCTGATTGCTCCAACCTTTAGATAGCCTGTATTTTCCTCACCATCTGCTGTTAGCTGATCTACAAGCTCTGGATAATACCTTGCACCGCTTTTTACTAGCTGATACCAAGCTTTATTTCGTCGTTGTGAGATCCAAGGACAAATAATGCCTGCTGCTGCATCCGTTGCCTGACCTTTGTCTTTTCGATCAACAACCGTTACATCTGCCCCTTGCTTTGCAAGGTGGTAAGCTGTAGATGCACCCACTATTCCAGCTCCAATGACAATCACTCGTTTCATGTTTACACCTTTTTCTTTTGGTATTCTTCTCCCATTGTACTGAAGAAATCTGGAAGTCTCAATGGGAGATGATCGATTATTGCTTTACTTCTTTAGTGGAGTGGGGGACTGGCACCTCTTTATCGCTTCACCTGAGTGGGGGACTGGCACCTCTTTATCGGCAACTCTTCATCGCTTCACCCCTTCACCTGAGCGGGGGACTGGCACCTCTTTATCGGCAACTCTTCATCGCTTCACCCCTTCACCTGAGTGGGGGACTGGCACCTAGCATCCCCGACACCTGGCACTTAAACGTTTGTGCCTTCCAGGCACAAAAAAAAGCGATAGATTGCTCTATCGCTTTAAAGGGGTGGGGGACTGGCACCTCTGCAACTAGGCACCAGCAACTACTTCCTCTGATGCATGTCGTTGCTTGTGCTTGATGATTAGGTATGTTGCCGTTAAGATCATAAATACTGCTGTATAGCTTAATAGAATCCAAATGTTATGCCAGATCACTGACAAGTCACCACTTGATACGACTGCTTTCAGACCAGCTACAGTATAAGTCATTGGCAGTAGCGCACTAATAGGCTGTAACGCACTTGGAATCAATTCTAGTGGGAATGTTCCTGCACTAGTTGTTAATTGAAGGATTAAGATAATAATCGCAATAAACCTTCCCGGATCTCCAAGTGTTGTAACAAGTAGTTGAACAAGTGTCATAAACGTGATGCTTATAATAATGGATAGAACCATAAAGAGTGGAACACTTGTCACTTCAAGTCCTAATCCCATCAGTAAGATCGCATCTGCTACTAATGCTTGAATCACACCTACAATCCCAATTACACCAAATTTTCCAAAGAACCATGTTAAGCCATTTCTCGGTTCAATAGAAGGTTCTTTTAATTTATAAACAATGGATATTAATAAAGCTCCTACAAATAACCCTAATGATAAGAAGTACGGAGCGAAGCCTGTTCCGTAGTTAGGAACTCTATTAATCTCTTCTTTACTCACATCAACAGGCTCACCCATCATGTCGAACGTTTTGTCATCAGCGTTTACTGAATTCGCTTCTGTTGCTGCATCTCCTAATTTCGCATATAGCTCTGAAGTCCCATCAGTTAGTTCACCTGTTCCACTTGCTAATTCAGTCGAACCTTCCGCTAACTGGCTTGCCCCATCACGAAGCTGTGAAGACCCATCAGTTAACTCATTTAAACCAGCATTCAATTCATTTACACCGGAGACAAACTGAGCTCCCCCAGCATTTGCTTCTGATAATTTTTCATCAAAGGTTGCAAATTGTTTCGTATATTCTACTTGACCGTTAGCTAACTCACTAGCACCTTCTGAAACTTGACTTGAACCATCTGCTAATTCAGTCACACCGTTTTGTAGTGCTTCTTCGCTTTCAATAATAGTCGCTAAGCCTGATGTTAGTTGATTGAGTGAAGGATCAATTGCCTTTTGAATTTCACTCTCAAGCTGGCTTCCTGAAGAAGCTAATTCTTCTGTAACCGCCGACTTGTATTGAGTAAACCCTTGATTTAAACCTCCAGCAATTTCTTTCTTCAATTCAGCTTGTAGATCTTCTTTCGTCGTTCCACCAAGCTGTTGCTGTAATTGCTGAATCACCGCTGGATCAACATGACTCTCTTGTAAAAAGGTTAACATTGAAGTAACCTGTTCCGTTTGTTGCGTATAAATTCCCTCTGCTAGCGCAGCTGACATTTGGGCGCTTAATTGTGATTCTAGCTCATCCAGCCCACTAGCCATTGAAGCTGTTGCACCATTTAGACTTTCTTGAATACCAGCAGCTAGCTGTGGAGGTACTTGAGCTTGAAAGGCTTTAATCCCCTCATTCACCTGCTCTGTCCCATCTACTAATTGAGGGATTTTTTTAGTTAATTCTTTTAACCCGCTATCAACTTGGTTAATACCACCTTGCAATTCTTGAGCACCATTTCTCACTTCTTTTGAGGCATTGTATAATTGATGACTAGCGTCAGATAACTGTCCAACACCATCTGCTAATTCTTTCGCACCATCATTTAATTCAACAGATCCAGATTGTGCCTCGGACATTCCCTCTTCAAACTCAATTGATTTCAAAGCGAATGTTTCTAGATTTTCCTGCAATGATGAAGAGCCATCCTTAAGCTTTTGTGCTCCTTCATCCAGTTCACCAGCTCCATCGCTAGCTTGCTTAAAGCCGTCAGCCATTTCGGTGACTTTTTCAAAAATAGATTCCGCATACGTAGCCGTTACTTCTTTTGAAACAGCACTTTTAATTTCCTTAACCGCTGTTTCTCCAATTTGAGCTGATAAGAAGTTATACCCTTCATTTGGCACGTATGTTAAATGTAATTTTTGCGGTTCATCCTCTAATAAGGTTGTTGCATTCTGAGAGAAATTTTCTGGAATCTCAATGACCATATAGTAGGTTTCATCAGATAATCCCTCATAGCCTTCTTCCTTTGATACAAACGCGAACTGAAATTGTTCGTTCTCTTTTAAATTTTCAACTAAGTCATTCCCTAATTCTAATTGGCGACCTTCATAATTCGATCCACCATCTTCATTCACAATAGCGACCGGAAGATCTGCCAGCTTTTCATACGGATCCCAGAAAGCCCATAGGAACATACCTGCATATAAAATAGGTACAAAAATCACAGCTAATATCGGGATAAGAACCTTTTTATTCCGTAAGATACTCTTCCATTCTGATAAAAACACCGAACGTTTCTCCATGATTAACCACCTTTCACTTATTGACTATATTATTCATTTAGTCATTTTAGAATAAAAAAAACTATTTTCAATAAAATCGTTGTTTCGGTTGCTAGTAAGCAATCGGTTTAAAGAAGATACAACAATGTCTTTGAAAACAGTGTATGGATAGTCGTTCATAACGTAGTATTATGAACGTGATAACCCTTTAAATAAATAGAGATCGAATAATTGAAACATCTCATCTTTGTCTAGAGGCTCATGATCCTTTTCCCAATCAACTATTAAGGAAACATATAATTTCAACATAACGAATGCTGTCATTTCTGGATTACATGGCTTTATTTCCTTTTTATCTATTGCCTTCTGAACGATCTCTTTGATATAAGTAACAATCATTTTCTCAAGCCTTTTTATTACTTCCAGTACTTCACGAGTACCCATTTCTCGTTCTTCCTGAATTAGCTTGATCATGAGCTGATGTTTCTTACGAAAGCCAAGTAAGGTGTACAGTGCACTCGAAGCATTCTCGTGAAAGGATTTCTTCTCATCCATCGCTTCTTCTGCAGACATTTTCATTTCTTTAATCAGAGATGCTATAATTTCATCAAACAACTCTTCTTTATTTTTAAAAAATGTATAAATCGTACCCTTTCCTACATTCGCAATTTTCGCTACCTGATCCATCGTTGTTGCTTTGTAACCAAAGAGCGAAAAGGACTCAGTTGCTGCCTCAATAATCAGCCTTCGACGATCAATGCTCAATCATTTCACCTCTGTTCTACTCAGTAATTGACTAAAAAACTAATCTAGTCACTTCGCACTTTCACATCTTATCACTAGTATATGAAAAATGCAACTCCGTTCCGTTCGTCTATTCACTCTTTTTTTGCCTCCATGATTGTTAATGTGTGTTTCAATCCTTCTTCATAAGGAGTTTTCGGAACGTCTCCAATTTCCCTCTGATATTTTTGACCATCTAGAAATATAGGGTTATCATTCAACTCATACATCTCTACATACTCTCTCATCGATTTGTCAAAAAGCCCAATAAATCGAACCATATTCTTTGAAACAGTTGAAACCTTTTTTGTATATCCCGTTATTTCTTTTACAATGTGAATGACTTCTTCCCCACTTATTGCTCTTGCACCTGGTATGTTCCAGCACTGTCCATAAGCAGATTCAGTATAGGCAAGCTCAATTAACGCCTTCGCTCCATCCAACGTATAGATATATTCACGTGGAATCGTTTGACTCCCTACAAACATCGCCCGCTTATTTCTCACCATATTTTGTAGCATATAATGCATTCCCGTGTTTGCAGCATTTGGTCCATAGAAGTCTGGAAAGTGAGCAATGACCACTGGTACGTTTGAATTTAGTGCCTTCTGTTGGAGCCGTAATCGTACCTTCCCCTTCTTCGTCTGTGGTTGCTTCGTAGCTGTTTCCGTAAGCGGATTTTGATTATTGTTTGTCCCGTATGCGTATATATTATCTACGATCGCTAATTTAGCTCCATTTCTTTCACACCCTTGAAGAATTCTGTCCATTACATCTTCTAGTTTGTCTGCCCATTCCTCATAAGGAAGATTAACAGCATGAAAAACGATATCCACTTTTTTCATTGCTTCATTAAGTTCCACCTCATTAAACACATCACCAGCTTGAATTGTCACAAGTGCTTCAGCATGAAAGAACTCTTCTAGTTTTTGCTTATTTCTCGCAAATGCGATTGTATGGACACCTCTCTTTGCTAGCTCATATGTTAGCGCACTCCCCATTCCACCTGTCGCACCTAAGACAAGCACATTGTTCATTCATCATTCCTCCCTTTTAATTAACCACTGTTCAATTAATCTCAAAAAAAAGTTCAATCAGATATCAAGGAAAATCCTTTATCCAATTGAATTTTCCTCAGAATTTCTTTTAACATTGCTTTAAAATAAACTCACAATGGGCATCAGCCATACTTCGTAAATCATCAAAGCATTGTCCTTTAAAACAAAAATGGGCA
This sequence comes from Bacillus weihaiensis, assembly GCF_001889165.1. Taxonomy (GTDB): domain Bacteria; phylum Bacillota; class Bacilli; order Bacillales; family Bacillaceae; genus Metabacillus; species Metabacillus weihaiensis. Next base: position 3,562,836 of record NZ_CP016020.1, read on the forward strand.
ACAAAACCATGAAGTGATAAGAAGATTGACCACACATCATTAACAGCTAGCTCTCTGGATGACAATTGAGTTACAGCCTGTGCAAACTTTTCAAAGCTTTCATTTGGTTCCTTTTGTAGGAAGCTTTTTAACTCTTGGTCTTTCGTTAAAAACATGGTTTCATAATGACTGGGATGATCAATACCAAATCGGATGAATTCAAGAAAAATTTCGTTTAATTTTTCGCGATTTGATAGGTTCATCTGCATGACTTTGTCTAATTTTTCATTCAATAAAGCGAAGCCATTTGCAACAATCGCATAAAATAATTCAGCCTTATTGACGAAATGGTAATAGATTGCTCCATGACTACATTTTAGTTCTTTTGCAATTTTTCTCATTGAAACATGATCATAGCCTTCACTAACAAAGAGCCCTCTTGCCGCTTCAAGGATCATGTCCTTCGAAAGCTCTTGTTCTACTGCTTTTCTTGGTGACATCTAAAACTACCCCTTTATTAACCACTGTTCAATTAAAGTATAATCCTTTATTTACCACTAGTCAATATCGTTTCTAACTGGATCAAGAAACAAAAGTGCACGCGACTTGGTCAGTCTCGAACAACATGAGACGATATAGCTTTGAGGCTGGGACAAAACAGAGAGCCAGGCACCCTCCGATACAATCTAATGTGTGCACTAGATAAATCAGTGCGTACATATAGTCGTTACGATAAGGTGCCAGGCACTTCTATCCCAGCCTCTTATGACCTCGAGTGACTAGCCCTGATACTGACTGTCGAAGCGCTTATTTACAAATGGATCAATATTTCGTTTCCTAAACAACGCAAAATCTAGCCATGTCTGACTGAATTTTTCACGAAGTAATTTTTGAAACTGCTAGATGCGTTGTCAAGTCTCTTTGGAAGTCGAAATCTTAATCGCTTGTTTGCCCATTTGCTCCCAGGCTTTTCTAAACTCGTGTTTCTTTATCTTTTTATTCTTGTCGTTTGATAAAGGATCATTAACATATACATAGTTTTCATCATAGCCTGTGATGATAACGGAATGTTCATGATATGTTACAGTTATCTTCCCTATTGGTGTTTGCCATTCTTCAAATTGATGTGAGGGTAATTCTTTATAGGTTGCATTAACGATGACCCAAACAGGAGAGCCTTCTGAAAGTGCCTCTTCTATTTGGACAAAGGATTGGCCTGTTAAGTTAACGATTCTATCAGGAAGATAGCTCTCCGCAAGCCTTTTAATCGGTTCATGATAAACTCCGTAACCAGGCTTACTTTTATCATACATATCCCCAACAAATCCTACATGTGGGTTACCGAAGAATACTTGTCCATTTACCTTCTGATAGGGTGTAGGGTCTTTATCGACCTTTTTTGCTAGCTCAAGCTTTCCAACATTTACCCCCATATATTGGAGAAGCATTGCTAAGCTTGTTACTTCACAGCCCCTTGGTAATTCAGGCAGCTGAGAAAGGAGAGGAACGTCTAGCAAACTATTCTTCTTCCTGTCAGACTGCTCCATGATTTCCCCTGATGTAGGTAATAAATTTCTACTAACTACCTTCTCTACAAAAGGTGATGTGAATGCACCATAAAGGAAGAAAGCAAAACAAGTGATGACAGTCATAATGGCTGTTGGTTTTAATTTATCTGGAATTTTATTTTTCAAGAGCAAAGCTCCAATGATAATCGTTATTAGTGCGAGTGTAATAAGCAAACTATTCGTCATCCTGCACCTCACTTTTGTTCATGTAATCCTATTCTAAATCATATTAAAGCTAAGAGGAAATGGAGCTTTCACCACTATTTTTCTTTTAAAGAATGAAGTGGTACAATACTAATAACGATATTTGAAGGGATTGATGAGGATGAATGTATCCATAAATGATGGAAACGAGGATTTACTTTTACACATCAATGGGCTTTATTTTTTCCAAGGCTACCAGGTGGTTGAAGCTTTTACACCATGTCACACCACATGCTATTATCTCTTCTATTACAAAAACAAGTTTTTAACCGGTAAAAGCACGGCAAAAATAAAGGTTTCTTCAACATTACACCTCATCTTGTCAAAAGGGATTTATGTATCTTCTTCAAATCCGATCTCACAATTCCTTTTACATCAAGAAGCCTTTTCACCTCTACCCAAGCTTAGTTCCCTCTGGAAAGAGATAAAAAAGCACTATCCAACGAGAGAAGCCTTTCATATCATGTCTGCCTTTGATACCTATGTCCACAAAAAAGACCTCATTTCCTTTATGAAAGAAGCCTTTCTTAAGCAGCGCCGCGCGGGAAAGCTACTTCATGCCTATCGAATTCTTCGCATTGTGTTAGATAAATATCCTACAAATAAATGGGCTAGCTCCCTTATATCACATATGGACTATCAAAAATATTCCCTTAAATACCAAGCGGAAGCAGAAGACCTCCTTCCATACGACCCTTTGCATATGGAGTTTAAGCTTTATCATAACCGTGCTAGTAAGCCTTATCTCGAGTTGCTTGATCACAAGCTTCAGAGAGAAGAACGTTACCTCGAGTGTTTAGCACTATATTATGAGCAGCTATTTTTAGACGCTAGCGATACAGAAAAGTACTATAAAAAAATGACCGATCGCCTACACTCATCCTTCCAAGCAACAAATAACATGACCTTTTTGACCTATCTATATACAGAACCTCTCTCTAAACAAGCGAAAAGTGAAGTTAGCTTACAACTTGTCGATCTTTTTATTAGAGAGAAGCGTTATAAAGAGGCCTTCCTTTTTCTCAGTCAACAAACCGATCCCTTACAATCAGAGCAAGTAGATCTCCTGCTGTTTACACTACATCATCTAGACACTGTTTCATTTGAACAATTTACAGCCAAGACTCTCTTACACTCACATGCTGACCTTTCACAAATTAAAAAAGCAATAGATTGTCTCATTCCAAAGCTCTTACATCAACATGATATTACCTATTCGTACAACTGGTTGAAGCCTTTCATGCACCTCTCGCTCCCTGCTATTTTAAAAATAAAAAAAATGCAGGAAATGAAAGAAGAACCCGATCGACAACGAGAGCTTGGTGAGCTATATTATGAATTTGACCAGGTCCCTCATGCAATTGAGTGTTTTTTATGGCATTTAGAAATGGAAGAAAATGATTTAAAAACGATGAAGTGGCTTATAAAGCTTTACAAGGAATTGGGTCAGGAAGATGAGGCAATCTCGTACCAATACTTATATAAACAAATGCAAAAAACGTCGTAGGGGTAAGTGCTAATAGTTATTTTAATAAGGTGCAGCCCTCTATCGAGCTGCACCTTACGTGAGGTAAAAGTGTAGAAATTTCATTATTTTCGCCATTACCCTTTACTTAAGATGAGCATACGAGGGGAGCAATGCTTTATACTCACTTTCCAGCTCACTTAACGTAAGCTCGTATAATTGGCGATCGTCAGTTGTTTTATAATGGTGTAAATTTAGTAGTTTTTGAATAACCTGTTCTTTTCGATAGCTAAGAGTTTGGTTCAGCCCCTCGTCCATGTTTTCACACCTTACATCAAATGATTTTCAGATGCACGATCAAGGTACACGTGCAATTTTTCTTTTAAATGACAGAGCTTCTTTTGAGCTTTACTATGATGAATAAATGAAGCTTCATCTTCCTTTGCTAGTGCTTCATCAATTTTGTAAGAAACATAATTGAGCTTTAGTTCCAGATCCATACTTGTCATCATTTTACCTTCTTTAAAATAATTCTCTACATCCTCAAGGGCCATATAAAATTGCCATGAAGTGTTAAGAACTACTAAGATATACCAACGATCCATGATAAATTTCCGATCTTCTGTTACTTCTATGAGACTATCTTCATTGATTTCTAGTGTATCCTCATGTCTCGAATCTGGGCAAAAGCAGTCAACAATATGATCAAAGGATTCGGTTGCGATAAAATAATGATGCATCGTATTTCTCCTTTACATTTTTAATGAAGGCTATTTTCGTAAACTTGCTGCTTTAAATCATATAAAAAAAGCGGTGCTGTAAAGACTAGTGGGATCTTTTCTTCTGAGAATAGTACCTTATTTGAATCAGTTTCATCATTGCTTATTTAAAGAAACACAGACCTACAGAGTGTGAGATTAGTGTATGTAGCTCATTAGATGAAAATGATTATCATTTTCTATTATTATTCTAATTGATAACTATTATCAATGTCAAGGCTATGTATGTTGGAGCGATTTGAACGTAAGCTCTAAGGGTTCCTTTGAAAAAAGTGAAGCTTGAGTTTGTGAAGGGACTTTCGCCAAGGCTATGAGAGGGGAAAAGTATTTCAATTCGGTTAAAACATTCGTTTGCATGGTCGGTCCGGGCATCCTACCTTCCACTCAAATCATCATTTCACACTTGACTAATATAAAAAAGCTTGGTGACCAGCCAAGCTTTTCAAAGGGGGTAAAATGTATCTAAAGGGAGTTGAAGTAACACAATTAGCATATCCATTATGTCATAGTATCGCACTCGTATGTTTTTTAAGATTGTGTTAACTTATATTCTATATGATAATGATTATCAGTATCATTGTCAATTGTTTTTTGCTATTTATTTAGATCTCCTTCTTATCTCCTATTCCTACTTCGTATTTATCATTTAAAATAAATAATGTGAAATACTTCACATTCTGTGTGAAATTAGATATAATGATCACAAGCAATAAGAAACTGTAATACCTTTTGTGAATTGTTTCACAAAGTGTTTTGTACTTTGATCAAGAAACTTTTTTTGTAGCTTTTCATGTGAATCATTTCACATACTATAAAATACACTAAGGAGGAACTTTCATTGAAAAAATTTTTGAATAACAGTATGTTGGTCGCTGCCTCTTTTGTCCTGATAAGAATCTATTTAAGTTATATGTGGTTAACAAATGCGGAAAATAAGCTTATTTATGATTTTAGCATTGGGACGATGCTTGAAACAGAAGTTAATAGTGGTACATTACCGTCTTGGTGGGCTGGATTCATGAAAATCTTCGTCCTGCCTAACACAGGTTTATTTGAAGCATTAGTAACAATCGGTGAGCTTTGTGTAGGAATCGCAATTTTGTTAGGGGTGTTTACTCGGTTCTCTGCTTTAATGGGCGCAATCATGAACTTCTCTTTCTTCATGACCTTCCAAGCAGCCTTAGACATCCAAATGCTCGTCTTGCACCTCCTCATTGTGTTAGTAGCTGCAAATGCCGGAAGAATCGGGCTAGACCCTTATATTAAGAAATTTACTAGAAGTAAACTACGTCCATTCCTTAAACCTAAACAAACCAAAAGAAAGGGGAAACTCGCATGGCACTAGTTATCATGGGATTATCCATCGCTATTGGCTTTGGCATCGCTGTTAGAGCGGAATTAGCGGAAGAATAAAATGGGGGTGGTGCCAGTCATGTATTCGACAACTTACGGGTAGTGACAGGCACCATCACTCGGTTTCGGTTAAATCTTTGAATAGCTATAAATGGTAGGTTAAAGGCTAGTGCGTAAAGGATCATGATGATGCCTACCGTTGGTTCGTTGAAGGTAAAGAAGATTGGGGCCGGTAGAGTTTGGAGCCAGTGGGAGAGTTCGGCACGTTTTGTTTCGAGCAGGAATCGGTTGCGTCCTTCTTGTGTTCGCAGGTTAATCTGATTCTTCTTAATCCCACCAGGTGCCCAATCTCCCCCATCCGGAACCTTCTCCTTCCACTTCTTCACTTTTAATGCTTTGTACACTCCCATTTCCCAATCACGAATCGGATATAACCATCGTACTCTTTCGATTGTTTCCATACTAAAACGCGAGGGAACGTAGGCACCAACTGTGTGAATGATGAACCATAAAAGAACATTCAGTATAAGTATTGTCACGCCAATCATCCATCCTTTTGCTTTGAAATCGTAATGCTTCGACCTTTCCAGGAAGTATTTCTCAACACAAACGTACGGATGAACGAATAGACGAATACTAGAAAGAAAAACAAGAGATGAACGGGAAAGAGACTCGCATCCAACAGTGTAAAATTCCCAATGTCTTTTAGGGATCGATAAAAAAGAAGCACTAAAATCATATAGATAATAGCAAATACATAAGGCTGCTCCAGACTAGATCGATTCGTTAAGAAGGAAAATAAGCTAGAAATCCATAAAATAATCATCACCAAGCGAGGAAAGGAAGTTCTTGTAGACCCTGATGCAAAGCTTTTCCCCCAGCCTTTCCATACACTTCCAATCCCATCTTGATACATTCTCATCGAAATGACAGCTTTACCGCTATAAGAATGCGCAGAAATCCCCTTTGATGAAGCATGCTGTATAAGAGCCAAATTTTCCACGATTTCACCTTTAATTGACTCATGCCCTCCTATAGCAAAATAAGCTGCTTTCTCGCAAATAAGGCACTGACCAAATCCTCCTCTTTTCTTCCCAAAAGGAGTTGTGACACCACTAGCAATAAAGACAACGAGATGAAAAATGGCAGACAATTTTTCATACCCTCGCTTCATTTGATGGTAAGGATGAATAGAGAGGATGCTTTTCTTTTGCTCTTGAAAAAAATGGACAGCTTTTAAGAAACCCGCTTCCGTAAACCAAGTATCAGCGTCCATGAATAAGAGGATATTCCCATTTGCATGCTTTGCTCCGTTCCAGCAAGCCCATGATTTCCCTAACCAGCCAAGTGGTAGGGGCGGATTATCAACGACCTTCGCTCCGTACTCATGTGCAATTTGTTTTGTCCGATCTGTCGAATGATCGTTCACCACAATGACCTCTAATGGCTGAACAGCTTGAGACATAATGGAGGATAGTAGCTTTCCAATGGTTGCTTCTTCATTTCTAGCGGGAATAATAATAGAAAAGCCATTTTGACTAAGCTCATCTTTAGGAATGAGCTTAGTCTTCATCTTCGGGATTTTTAGAAGCAAGAAAATACTTAAAAGAATGGTCACTAAACCAATTCCTATTACGTTCATAGTCATTACCCAATTTCTTTCGCAACGTTCGCTTCGTCACCTATAATTAAATCCGCCGTTAATTGACCAGATAGGGTAACCATAGGAACACCGCCGCCTGGGTGAGTAGATCCACCGACAAAATATACATTATCAAAAAGCTTGCTACGGCTTGGTATTTTAAAACCACTGTTCATTTTTCGGTCGGTTACAACGCCATATATTGAACCACCATTTGCTCCGTAAAGCTCTTTCAAATCATCCGGGGTAAATGTATATTCAAACTCAATTGACTCTCGTAAATCCGTTAACCCCATGCGTTCAAGCTTGGAAAGAACAAGATCTCGATACGATTCTTTATTTGCTTCCCATGTCTCCCCTTCTTTAAGCGGCGGAACATGGGTTAGAACAAACAAGTTTTCTTTACCTTCAGGTGCCTGAGATTCATCTGATTTAGATGAAATACCAATATATATTGTTGGATCATCCGCAAGCTGTTTTTGATCAAACATTTGTTTAAATTCTTTCTCCTGATCTCCTGAGAAGAAAAAGTTATGATGACCTAGCTCTTCATACTTTTTATTCACACCCAATAATAAAACAAGCCCTGACACAGTTGGCTCAAATTTCTTTAAATCGCTTTTTGCACGAGCTTTCTCTCCTTGGTCTTCAAGCATGGATTCATAAAATGGGATGACCTCTAAATTCGACACAACTAAATCAGCAGCAAATTCAGCGCCATTTTCAGTTCGGACAGAGCGAATCTTGTTTCCTACTTTTTCAACACCCGTTACCTTCATATTTAAAAGAACGTTTACTCCAAGCTCTTGTAAGACCTGTTCCATCGCCTCGGCGATTTTGTACATACCACCCTTTACATAGTAAACACCGACTCCTAACTGAACATGAGCTAGCTGACTTAGAATCGCTGGTGCATGATATGGAGAAGAACCAATATACATTTGTAAGAAATTCATTACCTGTTGAATATGTGGATCCTTAAAGTATTTACGTGTTGCCTGATCTACTGATTTCATTGGATCCATCATCAGTAATTCTTTTAATGGGTGCTTTTTTCGTAAATCCTGCAATCCATTAATATTTTCTTTATAAAAGCTTTTCATCATAAGATCATAGAGTTTTTCACTATATTGTAGATATGACAAGAACGAATGAGAATCCTCTTCTGATACTTTTTTTATCTCTTGAAGCATTGTTGGGAGATCACTCGTTAAATCAATTTTTGTCCCATCTTCAAAGAACGTTCTCCAGCCTGGCTCAACGCGAACAATTTCAAGATAATCATGAACATTTTTCCCAACACTTGAAAACAGCTTCTCAAGAACCCAAGGCATCGTTAAAATTGATGGACCCGTATCAAACGTAAACCCCATACCTTTTCGGATGTTTAGCTTTCCACCAAGTCTTTCACCTTTTTCTAAAATCGTGACGTCATAATTATGAGCTGCTAAGCGGATCGCAGTTGACATACCAGCTAAGCCACCACCAATAACTGTTACCTTCCTTTTCATGTCCTTCTCCTCCTAAAAAAAATGAAAGTTTGTACTTTTATACCCTCATTTTCAACACAATATGCTTGAAATAAACCTACTTGTCATTCAAACAGATCGAAAGCTACCATTTCCTCTATTTCCTCTATATGCTTCTCAGGACAATGACAATGGCTTGTTTCTTGCATAACAAAAGGCTGTTTTCATATAGCTTTCTGACTTCCCAATTAGATATTCTCTGGGTACAAAATGTTTCTCTCTGCATGAGGAGAAGGCCCTTTTCTATCTTGCTTACCTCGGTAAGATGTGAAAATAATTGCGATATTCTTTGACATGACCTACTAACTAGCAAAAAGAGTACAGCTTCAAAGAACCGTACTCTTCTCATATATGCTATGAAATCGTTAATAATCTCTATGAATCATATAATTTAACAAAAACGTTAGAAACCTAAGCTGCGGCGGTAGATTCTCTAGCTCCTCCATTGCCTTACAATAATGCTGCCACATTTCTTTCTTGGCTTCATTAATCCCCAACACTGTGACAAATGTTGAGCTATTGTTTTCCTCATCCATCCCCGGGGATTTACCAAGCTTTGTTTCATCCCCCTCTACATCAAGCAGATCATCTTTTATTTGGAAGGCAATGCCGGCATGATACGCAAAGGCTTTTAATCTAGTAATTTCAGCTTCTCCAACGTTAGCTAAAATAGCCGGCATAACGAGTGCTGCCTCAAATGCCAGGCCTGTTTTAAAGTAACAAAGCTCATTCAATTGCTGCAGTGATAAAGCTTCCCCCCTTGAAGATAAATCCATTTCCTGTCCCTTACACATCTCTTCTGTTAGCTTTGCCGAATAATGGATGACCTCAACCACTTTTTCAGGCTTGAAGGCTTGAAGCGAGGTTTGCTCCTTGATTGCTCTTTGCGTTAAAAAGAGTCCTGTCAATTCAGCGGTCGCGACCGGATGTATACGGTGTAGGGTTGGTCTCCCCCTCCGATAGGAAGCATTATCCTGAGAAGGTAAATCATCAAAGATTAAGGAGGCTGTATGCATGTATTCTAGAGATTTTAAAAGCGGGAATATCTCCTTTTCATCAAGACCATACCCCTTCACACCCACCATCCACATTATAATGGGACGCAATCTTTTCCCGTCTCCCACTAAGCTATGGTTCGCCGCATCAATAATCGGATCATTCTCAATCGAATCTCCTTTTAAAAGGGGAAGCACGTTATTTATCTTACCTCGAACTTCCTTAGCGGTTGATGAAAACTCCTCTTTTTCTTGTTTGTTTTTCTTCAACTCTGCTAGGATGTGATCTCGAAGAAGTTTATCTAGAAAATCAACTTCATCAGCCTTCTTTACCATATTCTGTACAAGCTGCTGAAAGGCCGAATTCTTTGGCGCAAAAATCCCCATCACTTCATTGTATTTCTTTAAACCATTTTTTTCCTTATACCTTTTTAAGCCATTAATCGCTCGATCTAGAATGACTTCACGGGTTAATTCATCCTTTTCATACACATCATGAAGTAAATACGTAATAACTGCCCAATATAATTCAAAGGGATTTAGTAAATCGGATCGATGCTTATGATGCTGCAGAAAGTACGTATATGGTGTGACAGCTCCGTTCTTCAGATCATCAAACATATCTGAAAAATCATCCGATAGCTGATTATAAATGCCATAAAAAAACGTTCGTTCTTCAAATCCTTCGTCTTCCTCCGTTGACAACACAGAACGAGCAATAAAACGCGAGGATGCGGACTTCAATATGACTGGAATATATAACTCTTCATTAGTATAGTCCTTATTATCTAAGTTTTTTAAACGATCACTTTCTTGAGCTTGAAAGAATACATATGCTTGTTCAAGAAAAGAAGTTAGGTTCTCAGCTGTTTGCTGTGACGTGATATACTCAAATGCTTCTCGTAGCTCTTTATGAATATAGGTAATGAGCTCTCCATTTTCACCTTCCCATACTCCTAAATCCGGTACAACTCCAGTCGTAAGTGCAGTCCTAATATTGTTTGTATACTGTTTTGTTTCTTCTTCAGATAATACCTTGGCATCAAGAAGATCATCAATGAATGGATAGGTCATTCCATAGCAATATCCAAGTCGGATCGCTTGGTCAAGCCTTTGCCTTCTTTCTTCATTCGTAATCGATTCAGGCATTTCTTCCACAGCATGCATGAGAACACCGGCAATGAGCTTAATCAACTTTCGCTTAGCTTGCTCTGCATCCATCACCTCTGGAATATGCGCTGACACATCCTTTAGCTTGTTCATTACCCAGATCATCGTTAATTCGATTCCCTCTTTTTGCGCTTCTTTATACAAGCTTGACATACTAAATAACTCTTGAGAATCCGATGTATTGGCTAAGAGCTTAGGCTTTATGCTTTGGACAACCTTCTTTATTCTTTCCTGCGTACCTTGGCTATTTAGCGCTTTTCCCAAATCCCTCATATAGAGATAGGCGATGCTTCGCTCTAAGTAACGCTCCAATTTTCCTGATGTATCAAGCTGGGATAAGTAGCCTTGATAATGTTTTGCATAAGACTTAGTTGAATGGGAAATCAACCTTTTTAATGGATGGTGGATGTGATCTTTCTTCCACTCATGAAAATCGTTCGCTAAACGATTCGCATATGTTTGATTGTCCACTTCCTTCATTAGTTGTTGAAGGTACTGAGCTGCCTTTTGTTCTGCTTTCATATATGTTTGATCAACATTTCCGTTTCGCTGAGTTTGCATCTATTTCTACCTCAATTTCCTCCTACATCCTCTTCTAAATATACGGATGTAAGTAGACCTTTATTACTAGAAGCTTACCATATTATGAAGATATCAGTTTTTACTTTTTACTTGTTTTTGCAAAGTTTTTTGTCTAGGAAAAAACGTGTCCGTAGAGATATTTGGTTTTCTTACATTTTGTTGCTAATTGGTATTCATATTCAAAAATATCGTCATCATTTACACGTAATACCATGGTAAGTAAAAGTGTACCCAAGGGAAAATCTCTGCACTTGGTTTTATTAGGAATCAATAAACTATGTGAAAACAACCTCTATCCAAAACAAAGATGTTAAGGAAAATAAAAATACACCACCTCAGATAAAGTGATGTATTTTTTGTTGTCACGTCCCACAAAAGGTTTGATAAGGCTCATCTGAATCTGGTGGGGTGTGACAATATTCTTCTTTATCAGGTGTGAGCTCAAACGGTGATGAGAGAACAGCTAGAAGTTTTTCCATCACACTGTAATCATCCTTTTGAACAGCCGCTTCAATCGCTTCTTCCACCCGATGATTACGGGGGATCACAACTGGATTATGTCTTCTCATTAATTCCTTAGAGGCTTCCATTGAATCCTTTTGCCTGCTCAGTCTTTCATGCCATTTTTGGTGCCATTCTTTAAAATCCTTCGTCTCAAATAATTCAGATTCTGTCACATGGTCGTACGTTAAAGAAAGGAATGTATTTGTATAATCTACCTGATGATTCTCCATTAACTGCAGCAAGTCTTTAATAAGTACCTCATCTTGCTCTTCCTCATTAATAATTCCTAATTTGGCTCTCATTCCTGTTAGCCAATTTTCTTCATATTGTGGTGGAAAGCGTAAAACAGCTTCTTGGGCAACCTTGAGAGCTTCTTCCTTTTCTTCACCAAATAAAGGAAGTAATGCTTCTGCAAATCGTGCTAAGTTCCAGCCGGCTATTTTCGGTTGATTACCATATGCATAGCGACCTTGCGTATCAATAGAGCTAAACACAGTTTTTGGATCATATTCATTCATGAATGCACATGGTCCATAGTCTATCGTTTCGCCACTGATTGTCATATTATCTGTATTCATCACACCATGAATAAAGCCTACAAGCTGCCATTTTGCAAGTAGAGCTGCCTGTCGTTTTACCACTTCGTTCAATAAAGATAGATATGGATTTTCATCGTCCTTAATGTGAGGAAAATGGCGCTGAATTGTATAATCCGCTAATTCCTTCAGTTCCTCTACTGTACTGAAATTCGCCCCATATTGGAATGTCCCTACACGCAAGTGACTCGCAGCAACCCGTGTTAACACTGCTCCAGGAAGCTCTGTCTCACGTACTATTGATTCCCCTGTGGCCACAACAGCAAGGCTCCTTGTCGTTGGAATCGTAAGTGCGTGCATGGCTTCACTTATGATATACTCCCTTAGCATCGGACCTAATGCCGCTCTGCCATCTCCTCCTCTGGAATATGGTGTGCGACCAGCTCCTTTAAGCTGAATGTCGACTCGTTTGCCTTCTGGTGTCACTTGTTCTCCAAGTAAAATAGCTCGCCCATCACCAAGCATATTGGGATGGCCAAATTGATGACCTACGTATGCCTGTGCAAGTGGGACACTCCCATTTGGTAAGCGATTACCAGCAAAGACCTCAACACTGTCCTGCTTTTCTAAGTCCTCAGGATGAAAACCTAAAGCTTTCGCCAACTCATGATTTAGTTTTATTACTTTCGGAGCTTTCACAGCTTCCGGTTCCTGCTTAGTAAAAAAGGTTTCTGGCAGATTGGAATAGCTATTATCTAAATTCCATCCTTTTTGATGTAATTCAGTAGAATTCATCATCTTGTCTCCTTTAATCAACATGATTATAGTATTTGTCAAAATCTATTTTTAATGTCCACTTCTTTAAGTGTATTATACCTTCACATCAAAGTGGTAATCTTGTGCTTTTCTCCACTCATATTTTTAGATAAAACATGCTGTTAACAAGAAGATCGTAAGAAAAGAAAAGAGCATAGATCTAAATGATCTACACCCATTAAAAATTAAGAGTCTTTTGCAAATGATTTTTTCTTTATCGGTAAAAGCTTACCGTATGTCATGATTCTCCAGATCCATTCGAAAGGTCCATATTGAAACGTTTTGAGCCATAGCGAGCTGACAAAAAGTTGCACACTAAAAATCACAAGGCAAAGCAGTGTTCCTGTTAACAGACTTACCTTTTCATATAAATCAAAGCCTAGAAATATCGTAAGGCTAATGATTGTCTGCATTAAATAATTTGTTAAAGCCATCTGACCAGCATAGCCTAATGGACGAAGTCGTTGCTGCCACTTTTCCCTTTGGAGGAGAAGCGTTAAAGTCGAAATGTAGAAAAAGCAAAGGACAACCCCACTTAAGCTTGTAAATAGCTGAGTTACGGAAGAAGTCTTAACACCCATATCAAGGATTTCCGTTTTATAAAGGGCAAGCATTGTCACCAAAACAGCTCCAATTCCCATGGTCCACATTTGTATTCTTTTCAGTAGGCTGATAAACTCCTCTGTTCGCTTGAAAATCCCTACTTTTCCGGCAGCCAATCCAAAAAGAAATAAGGCAAGAATCGGAGGGATATTAGCAATCATGTTCCCTAAAATAACAACGACCTCTGTATTAAATCTGTATGAAACCCATTCCGTGTAGCTTGCTGTTTTATACATCTCCACATATTCATCTGCATGTTCTTCATAATAGGGCTGGTACTCCTCTTGAATGGCTTCATAGAGATCGCTTGGTATGAGTAAAGGCATACTCATCAAAGCATTGTACACAAACAATAAACTGAACGCCCAAATAAGGATGGTTTTGACTTTACGCTTATAGAAAAATAAGAGTAATAATCCTGTAATCGCGTAGGTATGTAAGATGTCACCAAACCATAAAAGGACGAGATGTGCTGCGCCAAAAAGAAAAAGCACTAAAATCCTTCTTAAATAGAGAGTTTTTACGCGTAACACTTTTTCCTCCGCTCGGCTCATAAAAATATAAAATCCTAGCCCAAACAAAAAAGAAAAAATCGTAAAAAACTTCATATCAATGAACAAAGCAAAAAACAAATCCAACCAATAATCAGCGCCATCAACCTCTCGCTCCACCCCATAAATCATCCGCATAAACTCCGCCGAATGAAACGCAGGCATATTCACCAAGAAAATCCCAAACAAAGCAAACCCACGTATTATATCAATCGAAACAATTCTATTCATTTGGTGCCTGTCTCCCCCCGTATTTTGTCAAATATAACCACTATTATTTTACCATTTTCCAGCTCTTGTGGTGCGCGTTTTTTCAGGGCTTTTTTGGTGCCTGTCACCACCCGATCTTTGGTGTATCCTGTCATACAGAGCACCTCATAAAAACGAAAACAAGCCTATCTAAAGTGATGGCTTGTTTCTATATTTCTTACTAGTTTGAATAGCTTGGATTGGCACTACTTTTTCAAAAAGGCAATCCACATATAACAATTGAATGTCTTCTTATGCTCATTCAATGAATTATCACCTATTCCCCTAAATCCTCTTCATTCACACTACAGGCTTTGTCCAGCTAACTAGTTAACTTCCGCCACATCCTCCACCGCAGCTAGAACAGCTTGAACCGCCTCCATCTCCACCACCGAAATCATGTCCTGAATCGCCACTGCTACAGCTAAACCCTGAACAGGAGCTTCCTCCACCATGATTTTCCGTTTTATAATACTCGTTTGGAATGATATCACTCATTCCACTCTCGAACTGATCCTCTTCGTAAAGAGAGTAAAAAACAGCCGCTCCTAACGCATAAGAATAAATATGAGATTCGTCTCTGGAATGAGAGCGCTCGAACCCTTTGTTCTCACGTTTCACACTATCTGCATCTTTAATTTCCCGTTTCAGCTTTTCAATGATATACGTTTTCTCCTCAAGCCAGTCGTCGCCGCTTCTAAAATAGTTTGCAAGCAACTCTCCATGTGACAAGGTTCTAAAATCATCAAGCACTTCTCGCTTAATCGGATGCTTCAAAAACCCTCCCCAAATACTTCGACTGTTTGCCGTTGATTCAAATAAGCTTAAATACACCCAATCAAAAAACGCTCGTTCTCCAGGAATTGGGGTACTCTCAAGATTCGGCATATGGTGGAGCTTTTCTCCATAAAACTTCTTAGAGAACTGATCATATTCACGTGTGAACATCAGCATCTCGTGCCATACTTCATCAACGGGCTCACTAAACATCGGAACAGATTTTAACAAGCTGTTCATCACAAAATAGCGTTTCAACTCAAAGAAAGCCCAATCAAACTCATGATCCTTCCACCTAGGATTCTCACGCAACACACGATTTTTTACATTTTCTTCATAAGAGGTCGGTAGGCTCTTGTCTAATTCGTTTAGAATCGCCATCCCACCTTCCAGCTTAATCCCTAAATTTTCAGGCAGTGGTTGATTTCTCAAGGGCGTTCTTCTATTTGTTTTTTTCAAGCTAGATATGAGAGCAAGGACAAAGATCAAAAGAACAACTCCAATAAATATTCCAGCCATAATCATCTCCCCATTTCCTGTAGGATAAGTCTACATAAAAACATCTATGTCAATTATACGCAGAAAAAAGGAGAAAGTTTCAAATTATTCTGATCCTATTAAAGTTGTATATTCAAGAATCTTCAAGACCATTGAGGGACTAAATTAACAGTCAGCAAAAACTCGCATAAGACATAGAGGAACTAGTGGACTTTTTGCTTTTCGTACCAACACAAAAGAGCCTGGTTCCCTTTCTCCCAAGCTCTTTTCATTATTCTATTTTACCGTTACCGTCTTGGTACCACTGTATATACCTGCGCTACTTTTTGCGAGTATTGTTAATTTTTGACCTGATTTTTGCTTCGGTATTTTTAACGAGTATGTGCCTTTTGATGTTACCTTCCCTGAAGCAATAACCTTTGAGCCATTTTTAATATACACCGTCGTAGATGGAGTACCTTTACCTGAAACGTTAACCGTTTTATTCGTTATCGTTGGAATTGTCGGTGTTAACGGTGCCTTAACAACCTTTACTGATGTAGTAGTACTTTTGTTTTTAGCCGCATCCACAGCATAGATGGTTAATGTAGTTCCTGATGCCTGCTTAGGTATCTTAATGGTATATGTTCCGTTACTAGCGCTTTTTCCATTCCCAATACTTTTAGACCCTTTTACCACATAGACTGTCGAGCCAGCCTCGGCTTTTCCTTGCACAGAAGTTGCTATGTCACTAATCGTATTGACTGTTGGTTTACTTGGTGGCGTCTTATCAATTACTTTAGTTACGGTCTCTTTACTCTTATTCCCTACTAAATCCTTCGAAATAGTTTTTAAGGTTTTTCCACCTAAGCTTTTTGCTGACAACTGCATGTTAAACTTTCCATACTTATCTGCTTTTACAGTTGTAGGATGAGATGTACTCTGCGAAGCTACATTGATACTATTTGAGTATGATGTTGTGATGGAAGCGTAAGGCTCTGTTTTTCCTTCCACGTATCCAGTCTTTTCATTAACATGTGTAATAACCGGTGGTTCTGGTGACACGGTATCACGAATAACATTTTCAAATAGATAATCCGTTCCACGACTGTTTGGATCAACAGCTTCTAAATGGTACATAAAAGCGAGTGTTGTATTTTCCTTTAGTGGCTTATCGAGATCAATCCTAAATGAACCACTTCCAGAGGTTTTCACTTGGTAATGACGATTACCTTGAAAGGCAAAGATCGTAATGTTAGACGGAGCTTTCCCCGTAATCGCCATTGATGAATTATACAATGGATCAACAATTATTTTTGAAATAGAAAGGCTCTGAACCTCAATGCTTATATAATCTACTAACCCATTATAGCTTGCTTTTAAAATGGTACTACCTGGCTTCTTAGCTAGAATTTTATTTGAAGAATCAATTTCCACAATATCTTTGTCAAATGGCTCCAGCTTAATCTCTTTTGGCTCCAATAGTACCCTTTGGTTCTGGTCATTTATATAGTCTAATCCGTAATAGGTTGATTTACCTTGTCTCAATTGAATATAAGGATCGGTGAACTCGATACGTTTGACTGTATTTGTCTTGATCGGGTAATTTTTTACCTCAATATAAGTCGGGGCGTCTCCCGAATTCATCCAATAGTTCTTTGTATAGGCTATTTTTTTCATATCCTTAGAAAAGACAATTGTGTCCAAATCACCTTTTATCTCATTTTTGTATTGTCTAGTTGAACTGTCATACAGCTTCATTTTCCCTTGGGAATGCAAGTATAACTCTGAATGTGATTGATTGTAGGTTATTTTTTTAGGTAATCCTTCTCTATCCTTTACTTTCTCATTAGCAAACACATCTACCGTCGTATATGTTGTATAGGTACTTGACGTGTCAAACTGCTTCAGAGGATAATTCCCTACAATCCCACTACTTACATTGAGCTTTTTCCCATCCGGACTATATAAGAGAATCCTTATTGCATGATAGCTGTCTTTTGTTGCAAGGTTAAAAGGATTATTAATCGTTGCAACAGTTGTCCCTGTTTGATAATTAATTATTTCTATATTTAAGCCTCTAGATATGGCAACGATAGGCTCTGTAGGATGCAATGCTACTTTCATTGTGACTTCATCGTCATATGTTCTTTCAAAAAGCTCTTCTTTATTTTTCAGATCATAGACGACTAGTTTATTAGATACTAAAAGTGTTTGAGAGGTTGAGTAAACAAATGCTACAAGATCATCATTTGTCTCTTGAAACGAGATTTCAGGAAAATAATATGGTAAGGAAAAAAGCTGTTCCCCATTTTCCCCATCTAAGAAAATCGTAGAATTGCCTTTTGAATAAAGATACTTACCATTAGGACTATAGGAATAATACTCTGAACCATTATTACTTTTTATCTCTTTCAAAAGCTTACCTGTTTTTACATCGTACATTCCTACTACATATTCATTCTCTACATGATGATTTACTCGTCCCTTCCCAACAAAAACCGTGTTTCCATCAGGTGAAAGAGCAGGAAAAGTACCTTGTGTAGCAAATTCAGGAGAAAAAGCTTCTCCAGCAACAGCCACTGAACCATTGGCAGTTGTTATGATCGGTAATAAACTACTAAACATGAACCCTAATACAAACAGTACGAAAAATCCCCTTCTCATTCATTATCCCCCACAAACTGTAAAATGTGCCTAGCTTCTAAATTGTACACAGGAACTATCAAAAAGACTATCATTTATTTTGGGTTAAAAGTAGAAAAAAACTCCATATAGAATGGAGTTCGATCATAACAATTTTCTTATAAGTGTTGCTTTAGGAAGAATCCCATTCGGAACAAAATTTCCTCTCTCCTTATGCTTAAGAAGAATAGCTCTTCTCTTTCTATATCGTTAACAAGCTATTACGTACAAAAAACTACACAGTCATCTTCCAATGTGACAGGGCCAGCCACTTTTCTTTTTCCTTATAATCCGGCATAATCCTTCCGACAAGACGCCAGAACGATCGGTCATGATTAAGATGAAGCAAGTGACACATTTCATGAACAACGACGTAGTCAATGACCTCCATAGGAGCCATCGCAAGCCTCCAATTAAAGGTTAACTGCCTTTTAGAATCACAAGTTCCCCATGTTGTTTTACTATCCGAAATGCGTATGGAAGTGGGTGTGATTTTGAAATGTCTCTGATTTTCACGCACTCTTTTCTCAACAATGGCTTTACATTGCTGATAATAAAAGCGTTTAATTGCTTGCTTCACTTTTTCATCGGATCGCATGCGTACATGGACTTTGAGACAGTGATCCTCTAAAATAACATAGTCCTTCTCAAGAGTTGGCTCTTCAGTCACTTTAATCGGTACGTTCCTTCCAAGAAAAAGAAAGGGTTCTCCTTGCTCATACACTCTTTCTTTTGCACCGTTTCTTCGTTCATTTATTTCATTTATTGAGTGCAGGATTACGTCCCAATTCGCTTCGAGCTGATGACCTATTTCTTTCTCAGTCATTCCTTTTGGAGCTAACACGCCAATTGTTCCGTAGGCATCAATCGTTAAGCCTACGGATGAACGATTTTTATAGGTTGTTTCAAAGCGAATGGTTTCTCCTCTATATGTGTGGAACATATTCTCACCTTATTTACTCACTTTTTTATGATCTGTACCTTACAGCAAGTCCTTTTAAAAATTTACGGCCGAAATTCTCACCGCACTGCTTATAATTTTTATGTCCTTCTCTTCGTAACAGAGCACCAAGCTCACCTTTTGTTACCTTAATATTTCCGTCTTTAAAAATATCAAGCATATCTTCTGTTGTTAAAGAGAGGGCAATTTTCACCTTCTTTAATAGAAGATTATTCATATTTGTCTTACTTGTAATAGGAGGCTCAGGTCTTACAGCCTCTCCTTGCTCAGCCTTCGGTAGTCCTCGGTTAAAGATGATGAAGCCATTTAAAAAGGCGGCAAGCGTTCTATTGTCACATTCGATTTGATCTTCTGCTTCATAAGAATCTGTTTTGGTAAGGAGCCTTGGAATATCCGTAATCTCTACTTCCACTCCACCTAGCTTAAAAATTTCTACCATATCTTTATTTTTTATATCTAGGGCATATCGTAATCGAATTAAAATATCGTTATTATCCATTATTTATCCTCCATTCATTACCTGTTAACTACGTAGGCTTTCCTCATAACTATTAATCCTACCATATGTTAAAGAGAGAAGAAACTAGCCCTGACCTCGATCCGTTTGTAGAAATAAAAAAGATAATGAACAAGCTTCATTCATAGAATATAAAGTTGGATTTCCGATCCGATTTAGTATTCACATTGAGGGGATTTTGAGTTATTTTTAATATAATTACAAATTAATAATAATTATTATTGAAATCTTCGTCCTAGTTTAGTATTATTATAAAGTAATAACGATTCTCATTTTATTCACACATTTTCAACACATACATTCTCATATTTTTTACTTACAAGGAGGAAACGATTATGACAAATCTTCATTCTAATGATGGCGGTACATGCCCAATGGGTTTTGGTACTGGTAGTGCTACAACTACAGCTAAAAGTGGTACAACAAATAGAGACTGGTGGCCAAATCAATTAAACTTAAACATTCTTCATCAGCATGACAAAAAATCAAATCCTTTCGGGGAAGAGTTAAATTATGCAGAAGAGTTTAAGAAGCTAGATTATGACGCTCTTAAAAAAGATCTACACGCTTTAATGACAGATAGCCAAGATTGGTGGCCAGCTGATTACGGTCATTATGGTCCAATGTTCATCCGTATGTCATGGCATGCTGCAGGTACTTACCGTACAGGTGATGGCCGTGGTGGCGGTGGAACTGGTGCACAACGCTTTGCTCCATTAAACAGCTGGGCAGATAATGCAAACATTGATAAGGCTCGTCGTCTATTATGGCCAATTAAACAAAAATATGGTAACAAAATCTCATGGGCAGATTTATTACTTCTTACAGGTAACGTTGCATTAGAATCAATGGGACTTAAGCCATTTGGTTTCGGTGCTGGACGTGCTGATATTTGGCATCCAGAAGAAGATATTTATTGGGGTACTGAAACAGAGATGTTAGGTTCTAACCGTTACTCAGGTGACCGCGATCTTGAGAACCCACTTGCTGCGGTTCAAATGGGGCTTATCTATGTAAACCCTGAAGGTCCAGACGGTAACCCAGACCCAATCGCAAGTGCACGTGACATTCGTGAAACATTTGCTCGTATGGGAATGAATGATGAAGAAACAGTAGCACTTGTTGCTGGTGGTCATACATTCGGTAAAGCACACGGTGCGGGAGATGCTGCGCTTGTAGGTCCAGAACCAGAAGCTGCTCCAATCGAAGCACAAGGCTTAGGCTGGATTAGTTCACACGGATCTGGTAAAGGACGCGATTCCATCACTAGTGGTATTGAAGGTGCTTGGACAGCTAACCCAATACAATGGGATAATGGATTCTTCGAATTATTATTCGGTTATGAGTGGGAATTAACGAAGAGCCCAGCAGGTGCACATCAATGGAAGGCTATTAATCCAGCTGAAGATCACCTTGCACCAGATGCAGAGGATGCATCAGTACGTGTTCCAACAATGATGACAACAGCTGACATGGCATTACGTATGGATCCAGCTTATGAAAAAATTTCTCGTCGTTACTACGAGAATCCAGAGGAATTTGCTGACGCATTCGCTCGCGCTTGGTTCAAGCTTCTTCACCGTGACATGGGTCCAAAAGCTAGATACCTTGGTCCAGAGGTTCCACAAGAAGAATTAATCTGGCAAGATCCAGTTCCAACTGTTGATTATGAATTAACAGAAGAAGAAGTAGAAAAAATCAAAGTATTAATCTTAGATTCAGGTCTTACAATCAGTGAGCTTGTAACAACAGCTTGGGCTTCTGCAAGCACATTCCGCGGATCTGATAACCGTGGTGGTGCAAATGGTGCACGTATCCGTCTTTCTCCACAAAAAGAGTGGGAAGTAAACCAACCAGAACAGCTTGAGAAAGTTCTTGCTGTATACGAAGATATTCAAAAACATTTAGATAAAAATGTTAGCCTAGCTGACTTAATCGTTCTTGGTGGTACTGCTGCAGTTGAGAAAGCTGCGAAAGACGCAGGCTTTGATGTAACAGTTCCATTCGCACCAGGTCGTGGTGATGCTACACAAGAACAAACAGATGCAGAAAGCTTTGACGTTCTAGAGCCAGTTGCAGATGGATTCCGTAACTACCAGAAGAAAGAATACAGCGTAAGCCCAGAAGAGCTATTAGTTGATAAGGCACAGCTTCTTAACTTAACAGCTCCTGAAATGACTGTTCTTATCGGTGGTATGCGTGCTCTAGGAACAAACTTTGCTAACACAAAACACGGCGTATTCACTGATCGTGTAGGTACACTAACAAACGATTTCTTCGTGAACCTATTAGATATGGGAATCGAGTGGACTCCAGTTGAAGAAGGACGTGTGTATGAAGGACGCGACCGTAAATCTGGTGAAGTCGTAAGAACAGCTACAAGAGTTGACCTAGTATTCGGTTCAAACTCAGTACTACGCTCAATCTCAGAAGTATATGCTCAAGAAGACAACAAAGAAAAATTCGTACGTGACTTCATCTCTGCATGGGTGAAAGTAATGAACGCAGATCGCTTTGACTTAAAAGCATAATCATACTGGTGCCAGTCCCCCACCGCTTTAAAGCAGCGGGGGACTGGCACCTTTTTTTATAGCTCATTCATCCCAACAACTTTACCCGTACTTGCCTTTACCGCGTAGTAACAATCAACCTTCCCACACAGTACATACCTTTCTTCTTCAAAGTCATATACATAATAAGGCTTTAACTCAAACTTATCCTTGAGCTTCTCGTACGCCTCATCTCTTGTAACCGTCGCATCATCTGCTTTTTTAAACTCTTTATACATATCAATTAATAACTCATTACCCATATCACTCACTACTTTAAACCCGTTTGGATCAATAAAAATCAAAAGCTTGCGTTGAAAAACATGCTGAGCTTGATGTCCAACATGTCCAACTTTTCTTAAAATAGCTTGTATGTACCCCTTTTCCCTATGCAGTGATGATACTACCCATTCCCCTGAGTCATTTGGATACTTTTGTCTTAGTAATCCCTTACACGCTTCTATACATTTATTCATCTCATCCCGCTCCAATTTTTTCACATCGGGATGCTCTTCTAATTGAAATGCCTGATCAGGATGGATTTCTTCCTTATAAGTAAGTGGTCTTCTCTGAAATGGAGGCTGGCCTTCCTTAACCTCATTATCCCATTCTAATACTTGATTAACTGGCAAGTAAGAACGAACGTCTACGATTACATCAAAAGGAATCGTTCTTATCCCATCGTTTCTCACATAGATCTCTTCCATTGCATAGGCAAGGACATATTTCTTTTCCTTCATTATTGGAAATTCTACTAATTTTAGCTGTTTCTTTGCTAGCTCCATGATTGGCTCTTGTTTCAGTGAAAGGGCAAATTGGTTTCGCTCAATGAAACCGTCCATAGGAAACTGTCCATTGACTGAGAAAAAAGTGAGCTTTCCTTCCTCATCGAGCTTGATATGTATCGAGCCTGATGCTGACACCGCAACTCCATCTACACATTCTTTGAAATGAACGTCGCCCTCTTCTTCCTTCCAAAATTGAAACTGTTTGCCATAAGTTAAACCTGTCTCAGATTCAATCCACTCAGCCAGTTCATCACGCTTAGAAGCATCTAATCTTCGTTGATCATCCGCATAGGACACACCTTTAACGAAAATAATGCTTTTAGGCTTTTTACTATGTACATCGATTTCAATACAAGCTGCTCCGGTGGGAGTAGACTCTTCATCATCCCAATTCGCTTCATGATTCGGAAACCAATCCATCCTTAATGTATAAACCGTTTCCTTAAAAATCGTCATACTACGATGCAACTCATAATCATACAAAAAATAATCACCTAACCCATACTTATCCCTTGTAAACTCCACTAACTCCTTTATTCGTTCATCCATGTTTGACCTCTTTTCTGGTGCCTGTCCCTCAGCGCGTTAAAGCGCTGGGGGACTGGCACCAAGTCACCAAGTCATTCTACTAGCAGCGCTCTTAATTCCTCTGTTGCCTTCACTGTCGTCGTATAGGTTTCCCCTTCCCCAACCATGTACGCTAGTGTACTTGGCTTCCCTTCTTCACCTAGCCACAAGTGGATGGCATGTGCTGGAAATTCATCACCGTATGAAACAGCGAGATCATAATCAGGAATTTCGCTTACTTCTACCTGCTTCTTGACGGCCGTTTGGATGCTTGTCTCAAAGACTTTCAGTGATGACTCATCCTTAAAGGTCTTTAAAGCCTCCATATTAATATCTCCAGTCCCCATCGATTTTGAAATAGTCACCTCTACAACCTTCTCATCTAGCAATACCATTTCTTCCCCTGGGAGTCCATTCTGACATCCACTAATTATAAAAGCGCTTACTAGTAAGAAAAATCCTTTTATCCTTTTCATGTTCTTATTCTCCATTCTCATGTGTATTCAAATGTTCAATATGAATATCTTACCATCTTAGGCTGCTTTTTTTTGGAATATTTTTCATCTCTCTATCAAAATCTAGTAAACATGTCCTTTACTTTTTTATAAAAAAAGCTATTGTCACAAATACTAACCGCACCACTCCTCCCAACCTTAGCAATCAAAAAAGAAAAAGACCGTGTAAGAGCTTAACAGGTTCGGCTTTGCAATACAACATGTCAAATTACATCACTATTCGCTACTCGAATCGCTATATTATTTTCGCTAAATTCATAAAAAAACGCACAGTGATTGGTTAACTGTGGGGTTGTAATTCATAATAAAAGATCTTCCAAATGCTTTATGGGATTTTATGTTAATATATAGATAAAGCGATTGTTCAATTAACGGGTAGGTTAATTGAACATGTCTGAAGCTTATTTGATGGCCTTCCGTCTAATTAGCAAATTGTTTTCATGATAATTAGAGCGATAAAAATTTCTAAGGAATCTGTTTTCAATGAACGCTTCATTTCTCCAATAAGATGGTTTGGTGGGAAATAAGGCGAGAGAAAGGGGAATGTAAATGAGTAACTTTTTCATACTTCTTATGGGCTTTTTTATTGTTGTTGCAAATGTTATTGGATACATATTGTACAAGAAAAAGCAAAATCTATACTCTGGGGCCTTTGCGATATTACTATCAGCAGGTTTATTTGGGGGAATGGGTGGTATATTGGCACTTTTCGTTATTCGTGACCCTTTTGCAATATTTTACGGTTTACAAGTAGGGTACTTTTTATTAATAAATAGTGCTATTGCTTTTATAATCGCCATTATAGTTACTGTAATAAAAAGATATAACAACCAAACAGCCTAATTCACAGTGGATATTGCTTTAAAGCCACCTCCACTGTTTTGTTCAATTGTTGGGCAGGTATATGCTATTACTCCTGCTTAAAAAATTCTAAAATAGGGTTGTCCATTACTTCCACTTCTTCTCCCTACATTCCGGACATCTTTTCGGTAGTTTAAACCCTTTCTGTCTATAAAACCTTTGTTCTGCAACAGGAAAAACAAATCGTTCTCCACACTCAAAGCATTTTAATGAATAATCGTTTAGGGTTACCCCTTTCAAGGCTTCTTGTACTTTATTTTCCCTTTCACGTATCACGGCTTCATCAACCGGTACTTGTTCTTCGATCGCTTTTATCGTTTGACTAATTTCCGCCTGGAATTTTTTATATTCATTCTCTTTCCAGAGCGTTAAGTAAGGAATGAAACTCTTATTACCTGACTCTCTTATTTTTTGTAGCATGAGTAAAATCATCCCTCGGTTTCGATCCTTTAAATAATTCATATCTGGTTTCGTCTTCCCTCGGAATATCCACTTTTCCCATTCATGAATTAGTTCATCAGTATATTGGTCAGATTCAATCAGCCACCCTCTTTCGGTGAAAACGATCATGGGAAGCTTGCCAAAGTATTCCGTTGTGAGGAAACTATGATCGATCATCCAATCTATTTTTTCCATAACGACCTCGAGCTTCTCCTGCTTATAGAAACCATAGGCAGGATTTTTGTCCAGCTCTAGTTCAAGCACTTTCTTCTCCCGAGAACCTTTTAACATTTTTGCTAAAAGAGTTCGTCCACCTTCTGCAATAATTGAATCAGCTGCTCTTAAGATGATTTTTATTTCTTCATGAGTAAGTTGAATGGTTTTAGCTTTCAAAACGGTAAGTCCTCCTCATCAATATCATAAAAAGGGTCTGGTTGTTTTTCAGCCTGTCTCTTTGGCTGTTTAGGCTCTCCGTTATGAATAGATAGAACTTTCCCAAACTTATCTTCATACATCTCACGTATCCACAGTTTAACCGGGGCCTTCCATTTTTGATTAGGCCCATGGATATTTTTCAGTAAGCTTTTAGGTGTCAACCCAAGTTCCTTGGCCATTTTCACATCTGCTTCATTTAACCTACAGCGTTTTTTGGCTTCCGGCCATAAGGTGTCGTATTTCTTTTTCACCATTATTACGCACTCCATTTCACATTCATTTCTTACCTATATTCATTGTATCATTTGAAAAATCGCACGTGAAATCCCCCTTAGCCAGAAAGCTAATTACTGTTAAATAGGTATATGAATGAAGTTCATAGATTGAATCCTTAGAGATCAGGTGCCTTCAAGGTGAAAAAAAATCGTACCTCTCTAAGAGGAAAACTAGCTTCACGTACTGCTTTTTCTGTTAGCCATTGTTTCATTTCTTCTTTTGCTCTTCTTCGGGCATTTCTTCTTAAATAGGTTCTTTGAACGAAAACTACTGGAAGGTTGAATGGAGGGAAGTGGGAGAATTCTACGAATCTGATTTCAGTAGGTCTTCCTTTCTTTAAAATAAGCAGTTATGAACTTAATTCATTTACGAAAATATAGTCATTCCACATAAAATTTCCTGGCAAGCAAGAATGATAATAAAGAGAGAAAAAACTGCAGATAAACAACAAACAAACGATACGAAAACAGCCTATCACATAATGAAAAGACACAACCACCCGAAGTAGTCATGCCCCTGCTATTCTAGTAATCTCCTATCATTCGTACCCTACTTTGATAATATTTTCATCACAGTTTCTAGCAAGACATTCGCCCCTTTGGCACACTCCTCGTAATCCGTCCACTCTTCTTCACAATGACTTTTACCGTTTGCACTAGGAACAAAAATCATCGCAGATGGAATGTAGCTTGAAATAAATTGAGCATCATGACCTGCGCCACTCACTATTCTTCTGTATGGATAACCTAGTGCTTTCGTTGATTCTTCTAGCACCTGACATACACTTTCATCAAAGAACACCGTTTTGCGATCCCAGAGCTTCGTTGTTTTGACTTTGCAACCACTAGTCATGGAAGAGCTTGGTAAGCGTTGGATAATGTCTTCTACCTTCTGAATAACTGCAGGATTTTTATGTCTAGCTTCAAAGGAAAAGATGACCTTATTCGGGATCACCGTGTGTATGTTTGGCGTTACATTGACTCTTCCCATTGTATACACTAAGTCAGGATCAACTATTCCAACCTGCTGTCGAATTTCTGAAAGTAAATCCGTTGCTGTAAAAAGCGCATCCTTTCTCATCGACATTGGAGTAGTTCCAGCGTGATCTGATTCTCCCGTGACTTCTATTTCATAGCAAACCATTCCTACCACACATTCAACAATACCAATTGAAAGTGACTCACTTTCTAAGATAGGACCTTGTTCAATATGTAATTCTAGAAATGCTGTTGCTTCCTTCAAACGATTTTCTTGACTTCCATAATAGCCACTAGCTTGCAAAGCCTCTGCGAAGGAAACTCCGCTAGCATCTGTTTTTTGGAGCATTTCAGCTTTTGAAAATCTCCCTGAGAGAACTCCGGAAGCCATCATAGAAGGTTCAAATCTTGCACCTTCTTCATTTGTAAAATTAACAATGGAAATGGGAATTGACGGTTTTATCTTGTTTTCAATTAATGTCTTGATCACTTCTAGTCCTGCTACAACACCTAGTGAACCATCAAATCGTCCTCCTTTTTTAACAGAATCCAAGTGTGAACCAATGACAATCGGCGGTTTATTTTGTTCCCCCTCCAAGGTGGCATATATTGTTCCCATATCATCAAATTTCACAGTCATTCCAAGCTCTTCACAGCTTTTACAGAAATAATCTCTAACAGAGATATCTTCCTCGGATAACGATAATCGTGATACTCCATTTTTAGCTGTCCTACCGAAGTCAGCAAATTTTTCAATGTCATTTTTTAATCTTTCTTCATTAATTAATACCTTTTGTCTTTGCATCAAATCACTCCTTATATTCAGGTCCTTTCAAAAGGCTGGTTTCGGATAGATCATTGCTTTCCTGTAAAATCCTAAGTTGCAGATGTTTCTCCTGTGTACAAGGCTTTTCATATGGGGAGAGTACATTTTACCTTTCTGTCTTACCTGAGTATTACGTATGAATGAAATAGCAACATATTAAGAAAAGAGCTTTTCATAAAGATTCATTCGTCGAAAATTACATTACATTTTATTCAATTCTTCTACCAAAGTAGTAAGGATAAAATTCACTTCATCTTCATCAATTGTTAGAGGAGGAGATAAGGTTAGCACATTGTTAAAACCAGCTACTGTTGCCCCATTTTTTCCAATAATCAGCTGATTTTGTTTACATCCAGCGATTACGTGATTGACGAGCTTTCCTTCAAGGGGTGTTTTTAGTTTTTTATCTGAAACAAGCTCTATTCCAATTAATAAGCCTTTCCCCCTTATATCTCCTACGTACGGATGATCTTGTAATCTTGTTTTCAACTCGGCTCGCATTCTTGCACCAATTTCTTTTGATCTACTAAATAAATCTTCTTCCTCCATGATCTCTAGATTTTTTAGTGCAAGCGCGCAAGACGTCGGATTCCCTCCGAATGTATTAATATGGCGTAAATAATCATACTCATCTGTGCCTTTAAACGCTTCAAAAATCTCTCTTTTCACAGCTGTTGCCGATAAAGGTAAATAAGCACTTGTGATCCCCTTTGCCATTGTAATAATGTCAGGCTGTACAGAATAATTCATAAAACCGAACGGTGCACCTGTTCGACCAAACCCACAAATCACTTCATCCACAATTAAAAGCGCACCATGTTCTTCACAAACCTCTTTTACCCCTTTCATATACTGCTCAGGTGGCATTAAAACACCACCTCCCGTTATAATCGGTTCCATAATAACTGCGGCAATGGTTTCACTAAGTTCCCATGTCATCACTTGATCGATCGCTTGCACAGATTGTAACTCCCTTGGTGATCGACCTGCAGCTTCTGGATTTCGATAAGAATCAGGCGGTGGAACGTGAATAAATCCTGGAGCAAGGGGCTCATACCGATACTTACGTTGCGCTTGACCTGTTGCAGCTAAAGCCCCCGATGTATTCCCATGATATGAACGATATCTAGAAACGATCTTATAGCGACTATGTTCATTTTTTTGCTGATGGTATTGTCTTGCTATCTTAAACGCTACTTCATTAGCTTCTGACCCACTATTGGAGAAGAAGATAACATAATCTCCCCCTAGCAAATCATTTAACTTTTCAGCAAGTTCAATGGCTGGTTCATGACTTTGAGTTAATGGATAATAGGCTAATTTTTTTAATTGCTCGTATGCTGCTTCGGCTAATTCCTTTCGTCCATAACCGACATTTACACACCATAAGCCTGACATGGCATCTAAGTATTTATGATCATTGATATCTGTAATCCACGCACCTTGCGCTTGTTTAATCACCATCGTGGATTCTGGTTGATATGGCTTCATTGAGTGCCAAACATATTTCTCATCATTTTTATTCAGTTTGTCATTGTCTTGAACGAAAGAATACATCTTGACTCCCCCTTTTAAAAATCGAATCGAGATGTGATCATTTTCTTACGTGTATAAAAATTAACACCATCTTTTCCATTAACATGAAGATCACCGTAAAATGAATTCTTCCAACCGGAGAAAGGAAAGAAAGCCATTGTTGCAGGAACACCCACATTTACTCCAAGCATCCCAGCATCCGCTTCTTCTCGAAATTGTCGGATTGCTTTTGCATCCTTAGTATAGATCGTCGCTCCATTCCCGTAGGGTGATTTCTGAATGAACGCTAAAGCTTCGTCCAAATTAGCTGCTCGAAGTAAACTTAGTACTGGACCAAAAATCTCTTCCTTAGCAATTGTCATATCAGGTGACACATGATCAAAAATAGTCGCTCCGATAAAATTTCCGTCTGATTTGTCTAAAATATCCTTTCTACCATCACGAATGAGGCTAGCTCCTTCATCTATCCCTTTTTCAATATAGGAAATAATTTTTTCTCGTTGTTCCTTGCGAATAACAGGTGTTAACATGGTTTCCTCATCCATGCCATCTCCAAGGACGAGCTCATCTGTTTTTTGCTGTAATGCCGAAACAAATTCTTCTCCATTACCTACTATGATAACGGCACTACAAGCCATACATCTTTGTCCCGCACTTCCAAAAGCAGAGCCAATGACATGCTGTACGACTTTATCAACATTTGCATCAGGCATGACAATATGATGATTCTTGGCACCAGACAAGGCTTGAACTCGCTTCCCATTTCTCGTAGCTTGTTCGTATACATACTTTGCCACCGGCTGAGACCCTACGAATGAAATAGCCGAAAGATCTGGATGCTGTAAAAAAGTATTAACCACATCATGTGCGCCATGTACGACATTTAATACTCCTTTAGGGGCACCTGCTTCTGTAAACAATTCTGCTAGTTTATTGGCTAATAACGGTGTTCTTTCTGACGGCTTTAACACAAACGTATTGCCACAAGCTATCGCAAGAGGGAACATCCAAAGCGGCACCATCATTGGAAAGTTAAAAGGGGCAATCCCTCCAACAACTCCTAATGGATATCGAAACATTTCCGAATCAATCTCTTCTGCAATCCCAGACAACGATTCACCCATTAATAAAGTTGGAGCACCAGCGGCAAATTCAACACATTCAATGCCACGCTGAACCTCCCCATAAGCCTCCTTAAAGGACTTCCCATTTTCTAAAACAAGTAATTGAGCTAATGTATCGTGATGATCTGTAAGTAATTGATGGTATTTATAAAAAATCCGAGCTCTTTTAGGAACAGGAACGTTCTTCCACGTCTTAAAGGCTTCTTTTGCTGAATGAACAGACTGGCTAACATCCTCCATAGTTGATAGGGGAACAGACGCCAGAATTTCTCCGGTTGCTGGATTTTGTACATCGACTATTTCTAAACTTGATGAAGGAACCCATTCACCATTAATATAATTTTTTATCACTGTTTCCGTACGTACAGTTGCCATTTGAAATCCTCCCTTTTTACTAAAGCCATTCCGTTGCTATAAAACTATTATCAAATAGTGAGGGATTCTAAGCATTAGACAAAATGTAAAGTACCGATTATGAAAAAATGAACAGTTTGAATGAAGCATATTTCTATCAAGATATCCAGTAAAAGCAAGAGATATTTTCTAAATATTCTGACTTATATAACAAGACTGGTTCTTTACATTCATTTCCTTGTTATGCCTCTTTAAATAGGTATAGGCAGCTAACATAAACTCTAATTCTAATCGCTTTTTTGGATGCATAAAGTCTCCACCCAAAATTTTCTCGAGCTTTTCAATCCGATGATATAAAGTTTGCCTTACGATAAACAGTTTTTTTGATGTTTCCTGCTTGGACCCATTGCATTCTAAATAAATCCTTAATGTCGTTAATAATTCTCCATTAAAGCTTTTATCATATTCAATAACAGGCTCTAAATATCCATAAACCGTTTCTTCAAGGTTGCCCTGTTCCTTCAAAATGTTCAACATGCGAAACATATGCAAATCTTCATAAAAATAGCTAGTATACTCCTCATCGACAAACTTCTGAAGCTCTATAGTTTGTAAAGCTGATTGATAGCTTTTGTTCATTTTCATGAGATCCTGCACATATTGACCTGCACCAATCGATAGTTCAGTATAACTTTTTCTATGTTGTGAATCATATTGATGAATACCACTTATTGCTTTTGTCATCCTTTCTTTCCAACTCTCATTCTTTCGTTTATCTAGCGCTAAAATGATGAGATGATCCTCTGATTCAGTAAAGAAAAGATGAAAGCCAAATTGCTCAAAAACGGTTCTTGTCATTAACTTAAAATAGGTGTATTCCTTATTAGGTGATCTTGCCTGTAATTCTTTCACCTTACAAACCCACACAATCCCCCCGGAAAAATCAGACGAATCATGAAGAGATGAGAGCTGATGATAAAGAAGATCTCTCTTTATCTCACCATTTATCCAGGAGTGTAACCACTCGTCATGTCGATCCAGTCTTTTTTCCTTTACATATAAATCTCGTAACCAAAATTGACCTAATATATTTGCCGTCCTGTCTAATATAAGCGCATCAAATTCATTTAGCTCTCTATTTCTAGACAGTATCATGAGCTCTGCATAAGCATCACCGAGAATTTGTACAGTTTTCGTCATTTTAGACAGGTTTTCATCATGTTTTACCTCATCATGTAGTATACGATTTCTTTGATTTGCACTCATATTCGGAGTACATTCGACCCTCCCACTAGTAAAGATGGTCATGACATTTACATCTAAATAACTTTGCAAAAGAGACAGAAATTGATCATGATGATTTACTTCTAACATCATGTTGTTTAGCTTAAGAGAAAATTGTTCTAATTCCTTGAGGAGTTGATATTGTTTATTGATGATAAGAGAATGGATATCGTGAGTAATTTCAACAAATAACACTTCTTGATGAAAAACTATGATAGGAAATTGATGTGTATTGGCTAGTGTTAGCACTTCTTGAGGGATGGTTTTGATGTATGTATTCATTTCAATACATAATCCTGTTGCATGGCAATCAATTAATTGTTGAACAAAGTGTAAAAGATTCCTAGGATCATCCTTCCATCCGAGTCCTGTTGACAGGATTAGCTCATTTCCCTTTAATAAATGAGTAGCCTCTATAGACTCCACAACATGAACCCATTTCACATAACGATTTACACCACAAGCTCCAGCGACAATCTCAGTATGCTCAAAATGTTTTCTTGATAAGATTTCCTCAACAGTAAGGTATGATTTCACTTTTCAATCACCTCATCCACCATAATTACATAGTATAAGGTGAGATAAAGTGACCGTCCATCACCTTGTTACATTTATTTACAAGGTTAACGAGCCTTACGATATGAACCTATTAAGCATAGCCCTAGGCTTGGCACATTTCATATCACACATATTCCTGTTTTCAAGGCAAAGAAAAAAGCAGGACATCTATCATCCTACCTACTATGGTTATACAATGGCTCTCATTAGTAATTGAGTGGCAAAGTATTTTCTAGACTCAGCCATTTTAATAGGTAATTCTCTTACTTCATTTTCTCCTTTTGCACTTGGATTCTCTCTCTTAAATTGAACCAATGCTCCATTTAAATTCTCTATCACATGAGCTATATGAAATCCTTGATCAAACAAATTATCTATCTTTTCTTTTTCAAGTAGATATTCCATATATTCTGACATGTTCTTCCCTTCTCTCCTACATCTTTTCCGCTGCCGGTTCAGCCCCAATGACCAGATCGACTTCTACCTCTTCTTCAACCTTAATTTCCCAATTCCGCCCAACTGAGATTCCTAAATACTTGTCATCATTAGGATCCAGTAATTCAGCTTGTTTATACTTCTTAAACCACCAATACTTTCCTAAAAAATAATAACTAATGGCTCCTACTGCGAATCCAATTAGAAAGGAGTAGGTAGAAAAAATAACAGCAGCTACTCCACCTAAAGCCCAGGAAATCATCCCTGCCAGGTTAATGCCACTCATATATCTGTACTGTCCTTTGCTTTCATATAAATCAGGGACATTTACCCTACGTTTACGTATTAAATAATAATCGGCAATTAAGATTCCAACAATCGCCGAAAGGATTCCCCCAATAATTAAGAGCATTTCGATGATAATCCCAAATAAGCTCCATGGCTGAACCACAATGCCCACTATTCCAGCAGCTATTACTCCTGCCCAAAACGGTATTTTCGGGCCACCAACATTTGAAAAGATCGTCGCTGCCGGTATAAGGTTAGCAGATATGTTCGTTGACCATTGTGCAAACACAATCATCAAAAGTAAAATTCCTAGAATAAGACCACTAGCAGATGCTTGAAGAGCTACGACCGGATCGTAATTTGCAACAGCTATATAAGACACTGCACCAATCACAACCATGAAGGTTTGGACAATTGGGTACGCAATTAAATTACCTGCGATTTGAACTTTGTTCCGCTTAAACCAATTTTTTTCATTCATTGGAGCTTTTACAAACCTTGACAATGAAGGCATATCTGCCGTTAACGTTCCCCAAAAGCCCATATTAGACATGATAACAACAACAAATGCAGTTACTGCCGCGCCACCTGTTACAGGACTTTCAATCCAACTCCATACCTCTCGACCTTGTTGTAGTGCTTGATCTGAGAGTGTGAAGTACATCCATACAGAGATTAAGATAATTATAGGAGCAGCCAAATCTGCAAATCTCTCAACTGCTTTTATTCCAAGAGCTGTATTGACTAACTGGAGGGTCGCAAATAGAAGGAAACATACAAACCAATTATCAAAGCCTACAGCTGTAGCCAATATGGCATTCATGGCTGTTGAACCAAAATAAGTATTTACTCCGAACCAGCATGATGCCACGAATCCACGAACGATTGAGGGGATATGAGTACCAACTGTCCCAAAGGGCGCTCTCATATAGACAGGAAACGAAAGCCCATGTTCAACACCAATGTCACCCGTCATTGTCATTAATATTCCTAGAGCTAAGGAACCAATAATGGTCGCAGCTGCAACCCAGCCTAATGATAAACTCTGAACTCCAGCTCCACCTATTGCAAAAGCGGCCAATACAACAGCCATCCCAACCCAAATAAATGAAAAACCAACTGCACTAATCTTCTTTTCATCATGTGATATAGGTAACAAATCAGGAGATTTCAAGTAATGTTTAGCCAACTAATTCCCCCCTAGTTTTAGGTATTTCTACATATTAGCACGAACTTAGTTCATTCCTTTACAGCTAATTACACCTACAGCTCAACTCCACCCATTTAATTTATCGCAGATTGTTAAATCGCTAGAAAAAACTAAATGATAGATTACATTCCCTAGTTCAAGGTCTTTCCCTCTCTAAAGATAGTGCAGCTCTTTCAACAACGTTTAAGAAAAAGAGATTAATTTATAAAGGTACCTTCACTTCTGACTCCACATCAACCATTTCACCATATTTCGCACGCTTCAAGAATTTACCGTTTCCAGCTTTCCCGACGAATACTTTGTTTTTCACCACGAAATCTCCCCTTGAAAGAACTGAGATTGGCTCACCTGTTACTTCCATCCCTTCAAAGGCACTATAATCAACGGCTAAATGATGCGTTTTAGCTGAAATGGTTCGTTTGACACTCGGATCAAAGATGACGAGATCTGCATCCGCTCCAACAGCAATTGTTCCCTTCTTAGGGAATAAGCCAAACAACTTAGCCGCCCTAGTCGAAGTAATGTCAACAAATTGATTAAGAGAGATACGCCCCTTTTCCACACCTTCTGAAAAAAGAATACTCATACGATCTTCTATGATAGGGCCTCCATTAGGAATTTTTGTAAAATCATTTATTCCCAACGATTTTTGCCCATCAAAATCAAATGAGCATTGATCCGATCCAATAGTTTGAAGTTCACCATTTTTTAAAGCTCTCCACAACGTCTCTTGATGATGCTTATCGCGCAAAGGAGGTGACCATACATACTTTGCGCCTTCAAAATGAGGCTTTTCTAAATACGTTTTATCTAATACTAAATATTGTGGGCAAGTCTCTCCCCATACATCAACTCCTTTACTTCGTGCTTCTGCAATCTTTTCAACCGCATCCTGACAAGAAACGTGGACAACATAAAGCTGTGAATGTGTGAGTTCTGTTAGCTTTGCTGCTCTGCCTGTTGCTTCACCTTCAATTTCAGGTGGCCTAGTAAGAGCATGATAGATCGGTTCTGTTTTCCCTTCCCTTAATGCTTTTTTCGTCAAGTAATCAATCACATCTCCATTTTCCGCATGAACCATCACAAGTGCCCCTAGCTCTTTTGCTGCTTCTAGCGTCCTGAACAATGTACCGTCATCTGCTTGAAAGACATTTTTATAAGCCATAAATACCTTAAAGGAGGTAATGCCTTCTTGATTAATAATGTGTGGAAGCTCCTCTAGAACCTCTTCATTAATCTCACCTATCATTAAATGAAAGCTATAATCAATAACCGCTTTATCCTTCGATTTATCATGCCACGTTTTTATCGAATTTTTCAAAGGCTCCTCTTTATTCGTTAAACAAAAATCAATGACAGTCGTAGTTCCTCCAAAAGCAGCTCCCATTGTACCTGTCTCAAAATCATCCTTTGTCACAGTTCCTCCAAACGGCATATCAAGATGAGTATGTGGATCAATTCCTCCCGGGAAAATGTAAGCACCTTTCGCATCAATAACTTCATCCACATCTCTATTTAGCTGTTTTCCTATACAAGTAATTTTGTCGTCTACTATCAAAATGTCTGCTTCATACGTTTCTGTTGCCGTAACAATTGTTCCATTAATGATGACCTTCTTCATAAAGAACACCTCAATTTTATTTTACTAAGTTAACATCACAGCTTTGAATTGTAGATAAGGCTGTTTGTCTTTCATTCCACGTCATTGGCGGTAAGTCTGTTTTCACTTCAACCATATCAATCGCTCCATCAACCGGACAGACAATGGAGCATAAATTACACCCTACACAATCTTCCTCTCTCACTTTCAAAACTGATTTCCCGATTGGATCTTTTAGTAGATCAATACATTGATGGGAAGTATCTTCACAGGCAATATGACATTTATTACAATTAATACATGTATCATTGTTAATCCTAGCAACCACTTTATAATTTAAGTCTAAATTCCCCCAGTCAGAATATTTCTGTACGGACTTCCCTACAAGTTCCATCACGGAGTCTATTCCTTTTTCATCAAGATAGTTTGACAGTCCATCTTTCATATCTTCAACAATTCTAAAGCCATGATGCATAGCTGCCGTACATACTTGCACACCCGTAGCCCCCATTAATAGGAATTCAACCGTGTCTTGCCAATTTGAAATCCCCCCAATTCCTGAAATCGGTACATTAATTAACGGATTTCTCGCACACTCTGCCACCATATTCAGGGCAATCGGCTTTACAGCAGGACCACAATATCCTCCATGTGCTCCTTTTCCACCAACATGCGGAATTGTATTCCATGTATTGATGTCTACCCCCGCTAAGCTATTTATTGTATTGATCATACTAATCGCATCAGCACCGCCCTTAACAGCAGCTTCTGCAGTTACCGTAATATCCGTAATATTAGGAGTGAGTTTGACAATAACAGGGGTTTGTGCCACCTCCTTCGCCCAGTAAGTTTGTTTTTCTACTAATTCAGGAACCTGCCCTGACGCAGCTCCCATACCTCGCTCTGCCATTCCATGTGGACAGCCAAAGTTAAGCTCTAACCCATCAACACCTACAGCCTCCACTTTTTTGACAATTTCATGCCACTTCTCCTGCTTTGGTTCTACCATTAACGAGGCGATGATTGTATGCTCTGGAAATCTCTTCTTTGTTTCATAAATCTCCTTCAAATTAACATCAAGTGGTCGATCGGTGATCAGTTCTATATTGTTAAAGCCAGCGACTCTTTGTCCATTAAAGCTAACAGCGGCAAACCGAGAAGAAGTATTAATAATTGGCTCACCTAGTGTTTTCCAGACAGCCCCACCCCAGCCTGCCTCAAACGCGCGCTGCACTTGATAGCCGGAATTCGTTGGAGGTGCAGAGGCTAGCCAAAATGGATTTGGTGATTTGATACCTGCAAGTTCAATTTGTAAGTCAGCCATAAACGGACCCCCTCGTACTTTTTGTGACGATATCCTTCGTTGAGTTAAGCAATTCCCATTGATTGTTTCCCTAGCTTTTCATGAAGCTCATAAGCTGTTAATTTCCCTTGCTGAGCAGCAGATACAACCATTGCTTCACCTTGATCCTTTCCAAAAATCACATCCCCACAGGCAAAGACCATAGGGTTAGACGTTTGATTAGAGCCTTCAGATAAATGAACGACCCCATTATGATGTTTCACCTGAAATTGTTCTAACATCTCACTATGTCTCGACTGTCCAATTGCACGAATAATGGCATCAACCTTCATCACAAACTCGGACCCTTCAATTGGTACAGGCTTTCTCCTTCCATCAACACTTTCCGTCGAAAGCTCCATCCTTATACATTGAAGTCCTGTGACTTTGCCTGTATCATCCGTAATGACTTTTTGCGGAGAAGTTAACCATCTAAATTCCACACCATCTTGCTTAGCGAATTCGTATTCAAAATCATAAGCTGTCATTTCATCCACTGTTCTTCGATAGATGATTTTGACATGTTCTGCACCTAATCGCACTGAACATGTTGCTGCATCAATCGCCGTATTACCGGCTCCAATGACCGCCACTTTCTTGCCTATAAACTCCATCGGGAGATCCTTCGTTTTCGTTTCTTTCACAAAATCAATTGCATCGTACACTCCTACTGCCTCTTCCCCTTCTATTCCAATTCGCGGAACACTTGCCATACCAATCGCTAAAATAACAGAGTCATAGCTTGTTAGAAGCTCCTCAACGGAAATATCCACTCCTACACGAGTATTCGTTCTAATTTCCACATGGAGCTTTTCCACTTGGTTAATCTCCCAAAATGCGATTGATTGCGGAAGTCGAAAAGAAACAATTCCATACGTATTTAAGCCACCAGCTTTTTCTTCCGCTTCAAATATTGTCACTTGATAGCCTAACAAAGCGAGTTCCCTAGCAGCAGAAAGTCCCGCTGGACCGCTACCAACTACTGCAACAGTCTTGCCATTCCTTTCGCCAGGTTGGAAGAGGACTTTTTCATTATGAATCGCCCAATCTGTAGCATACCTTTGTAAATTCCCAATCATAATTGGTTCTGTTGAATGATTTAACACACAAGCACCTTCACATAATTCCTCTGTCGGGCAAACACGTGCGCAGCTTGCTCCAACAGGGTTAGATGCCATAATAGTCTTTGCTGACCCCAGCAAATTCCCAGTAGAAATCTTCTTAATAAATGATGGAATATCAATTCCTGTCGGACAGGCTGTAATACAAGGCGCATCATAGCAATATAAGCATCTGTTCGCCTCTTCATAAGCCTCTCTTTTTGATAACCCTTCCTCCACTTCATCAAAATTACTAGCTAGGTCTACTAATGAAATAGAAGTTTTCTTCACCTTCTAACCCCCTGTCAAAAAACTCTAAAAAGAAACATGTGTAAGCCGATTTCTTACGACCAATTCTTAAAGTGAAAAATCAAACGTCCCCCCTACTAAATGGACATCATCCATGCTCTTGCCTATCATCCTGCTTTGTTTTCTATAAAATAAGTTTACTCTCTGTCTAGGAGCCTGACATTATACATAATGTTAAATACTAGTAGCAGTTTCTTTTGCACTTTGTAAGATATCGGACCATTTAGTGCCCTTTCTTATAAAAAATCGATGATTTCTTGTTAGATTTTATTCCAAATGATGGAGTGGAAGATGTTTTCAGTTATTTTTTCAATTAATTGGGTGAGGTACAAAGAGGATTCAGTACATGTCCTTATGTGTTTGTCTCTATTTCAACTCCCTCTCTAGATAATCACCAATATTTGCTATAAACTATAAGCATATAGATATATGACTGAGTGGTGAGATGGTTGTTTAACATTCTATTAATTGAAGATGATTTTTCCCTTTACACAGAAATAAAGGAACGACTGAATCAATGGTCGTATGAAATATACGGAATTAAGGATTTCAGTAAGGTGATGGAGGATTTTTCAGAGATCAAACCAGATTTAGTGATTATTGATATTCAACTGCCTAAGTTTGATGGATTCCATTGGTGCCGCATGATCCGTTCTCATTCAAATGTGCCCATTATCTTTTTATCATCTCGTGATCACCCTACAGACATGGTCATGTCCATGCAGCTTGGCGCCGACGACTTTATTCAGAAACCCTTTCATTTTGATGTCCTCATTGCTAAGATCCAGGCTATTTTGCGTAGAGT
Organism: Bacillus weihaiensis; assembly: GCF_001889165.1. Classification (GTDB taxonomy): domain Bacteria; phylum Bacillota; class Bacilli; order Bacillales; family Bacillaceae; genus Metabacillus; species Metabacillus weihaiensis. Next base: position 3,602,958 of record NZ_CP016020.1, read on the forward strand.
GTATAACTATAGTTCAAAGCAAATCCACATCAAGACCTGGTGTGGAGCAACAATTGATTATGAACGGAACTTGGTCAAAAATAACGATGGAACAATTGAGCTCACAAAAAATGAAATGTTCATTTTAAAGCTATTGATTGATCATAAAAACAAGGTTGTCACTAGAGATAAACTGATAAATAGTCTCTGGGATGATAAACGGTTTATCAGTGACAACACATTAACGGTTAATGTGAACAGGCTAAGGAAGCGACTTGAGGAAATTAAGCTTGGGCGATTTATCGAAACAAAAGTAGGACAGGGCTACATGGCGTTAGAAGAGGACATACTATGATTAAGCTTTTTCTAAAAGAACGATTAAGCTGGATCGTCTTCTTCATAACGATTCACCTATTGTTTCTATTTATTTCGTACCTTGATTCAGCTTTGCATTTCAAGAGTGTTCTCTATATGATCTTTTTATCATCGTCGGCCTTTTTCGTGTTTCTACTTGTTCGTTCTCAAAAAGAGACGGCCTTTTACAAAGAGCTTTCGGCTAGAGAAGAAAATTTGGATGTGACGAGTATTCCAGCTCCAGACAGTCCTTTTGAAAAGTTGGTAGAGAAAACCCTGCTGGATCAGACAGAAGGGTTGAAGCAAGACGCACTGAACCATTCGATCGCTCTTGAGCAAGAAAAGGATGACCTCATGTCTTGGATTCATGAAGTAAAAACTCCATTGACTGCCATGCATCTAATGATCGATCGACTTGAGGATGGACAATTAAAAACAAATCTAACGTATGAGTGGCTACGCATCCACCTATTACTCGATCAACAGCTACATCAAAAACGCATCCCTTCTATTGAAAATGATCTTTATATGGAGAAGGTTGATCTTGAAGTCGTTCTCTTTAACGAGTTAAAAACATTACAATCATGGTGCATCCAAAAAGGCATAGGCTTTGATCTTGAGCTCGAGCAACAGGAAGTAATAACTGATGCTAAGTGGTTTGCATTTATACTTAGGCAAATTTTAACGAATGCTGTAAAATACAGCCAAGCATCAGAGATTCACATACGAAGCTTTCTCGCAAACGATACGATTAAGCTAGAGGTGAAGGATTTTGGTAAGGGAATCGATCCTAGAGATCTTCCGCGAATCTTTGATAGAGCCTTCACCTCAACAGCCAACCATCATGACCAGGCGGCTACTGGAATAGGGCTTTATTTGGCCAAAAAGGCAGCGACACCGCTGTTAATTGATATCCAAGCGTCCTCCACCCCAAATGTAGAAACGATTTTCACCCTTACCTTCCCAAAAAAGAATGAATTCGCTGCTGTCATAAGCATGTGACAACATTGTCACATGCTTCCTTTATTTGTTCGCTAAAACAAAGGAAAAAGCTGACCCCTCTTTTTATAATAAAAGAAAGAAGAAATAAAAAAGGAGGAACACATCTATGATTATTTTAGAAGCAGCCAAACTTCAAAAAAGCTATGGTAATAAGTTTAATAAACAAGACGTGTTAAAAGGAATCGATCTTTCTGTGGGAGAAGGTGAATTTGTCAGCATCATGGGAGCATCAGGTTCTGGTAAAACAACCCTATTAAATGTGCTTTCATCCATTGACAAAGTAAGTGGAGGCACCATTCGCATTGAGAACAAAGAGATGACAAGCATGAAGGAAAAGCAGCTTGCTGAGTTCCGGAAGCATCATCTCGGCTTTATTTTTCAAGAATATAATCTACTCGACACCTTAACTGTAAAAGAAAACATTCTGCTTCCTCTTTCGATTTCAAAGCTCCCTAAAAAGGAAGCCGATCAAAAATTTGCAGCAGTGGCGAACGACCTTGGCATCTTTGAATTGAAAGATAAATATCCAAATGAAATTTCAGGAGGTCAAAAACAACGAACCTCTGCAGCACGAGCCTTTATCCACGAGCCAAGCATCATCTTTGCAGATGAACCAACTGGTGCGCTTGACTCCAAATCCGCTGCCGACCTTCTAAATAAACTGTCAGAGCTAAATGCAAAACGAAAAGCAACCATCGTCATGGTTACACACGATCCTGCTGCAGCAAGCTACTGTAACCGGGTCATTTTTATTAAAGATGGACAGATCTATACACAGCTTACTAAAGGAGACCAAACGAGGCAGGAATTCTTTAACGATATTATGAAAACGCAGAGTGTTCTGGGTGGGGTGCAGAATGAGCGTTAATCAGCTAATCGTAAAAAACTTTAAAAAGAACTTAAAAAACTACTATCTATACATTTTCGCACTTTTATTTAGCGTCGCGCTCTATTTTTCATTCGTCACTCTTCAGTTCGACCCTTCAATGGATGATGTTGAGGGCTCTATAAAGGGCGGCGCCGCGATTAAAGCAGCTTCTGTCCTCTTGGTTGCGATTATCACCATTTTTTTACTGTATGCGAATACTATATTTATTAAACGCCGCAGTAAGGAAATTGGATTGTTTCAGCTATTTGGTATGACGAAGCAGAGAATATTTCGCCTGTTAACTGCTGAAAACTTTATGATTTATTTCGGCTCACTTATTCTTGGCATTTTTACCGGATTTGCCCTTTCAAAGCTTGTGATGATGATTTTATTCAAAATAACAGGCGTGGCAGATGTAGCAAAGCTGCACTTTTCAACTCAAGCTTTAACTCAGACTCTACTTGTCTTTACGGTGATCTATCTTTTTATTATGATCATGAACTACACCTTCATAAAGAAGCAGACCATTCTTTCGATGTTTAGAGTACAATCTTCTTCCGAAGAAAAAGGGAAAAAAATCACAAGGTTCGAGATCGTAATTGGTCTGTTAGGTATTGTGATGATTGTGACAGGGTACTTTGTCTCATCAAAATTATTCGATGGAGACTTTACATCGACTAACATTCTTTTTCTAGCGATGATTTTCATTTTAGGCTCTGTCATTCTTGGGACCTACTTTTTTTACAAAGGTTCCGTAAGCTTTCTCTTCCAGCTTATTCGTAAGAAAAAGGACGGATATTTAAAAGTAGGCGAGGTACTTTCCCTCTCATCCATTATGTTTCGCATGAAATCTAATGCCCTGCTTTTGACAATCATTACAACTGTCTCCGCCCTGGCAATCGGATTACTATCTTTATCTTATATTTCCTATTACTCAGCTGGAGCTACTGCCAAACAACAAGTTCCTTCAGACTTTGCCTTTACAGAAACTAACGATGCTGAAAGATTTACACAGGCGCTAACTGACGCAGGGATTGACTATAAGCAGGAAAACATTGACGTCATTATGGTAAACGTAGATATTAGGGAGATCCTCCAAACTACATTCGAAGGAGTGAGCTTTGATTCAAACTCCATGACTCTACCTGTTATCAGTGAAGAATCAGTCGGCAAAGAGCTTTCAAAGGAAGAAACGCTTTTTACAGGCTACAGTGACCTAATGCAAAAATTGATCCCTCTAGACAGTGAAGGAAAGATTACCCTTCATGGTAAGACAAAATCATTTCCTCAGACATATTTAGGAATGGAAAAAGAAACGTATGTGTCTTCCTATTATTCATATGGTATGCCGACAGCCATTGTAGATGATTCCGTCTTTAAACAGCTTTCAAAGGATAGAGAAGCAGAGATTCAGTCCTTATCATCGACGAATATAGCAATCGATCTACTAGATCCGAAGCAAAATCAAGAAGCTAACAACATTTTTCTTTCGATGAAACTTAACGAAAACGCACCAAACGATTCTCAGCTTCATACACTCAACCTACAAAAACGAGATATGGGTCTAGTCATGTTCATTGTCGGCTTCCTTGGCCTTTCATTCTTACTCACATCTGGATGCATCCTCTACTTCAAACAGATGGGAGAAAGTGAAGAAGAACAACCAACCTATACCATCTTACGCAAGCTTGGTTTCACACAGGGAGATCTACTAAGCGGACTCCGTGTAAAACAGCTCTTCAGCTTCGGTATCCCACTTGTCATTGGACTACTTCACAGCTATTTCGCAGTCCAATCCGGCTGGTTCCTGTTCGGAGCAGAGGTGTGGACTCCAATGATTATTGTCATGGCTTTATATACCATACTATACTCGCTCTTTGGTATACTGTCTGTCATGTATTCGAAGAAAGTGATTAAAGAAGCTTTATAACGAAAAACCTCCAGCACTAGTGGCTGGAGGTTTTTTTAAGGGTAATAGGGAGTTAGAAGAAATACTTCAGGCAATTCAATTTTACCCTTTTAGATTCTCCTACTTCCCCACCACATCAGAATTCTGTGCTTCAAAGCTCTCAAGCAGCTCACGCACTTCATCTGTGGATTTTGTATTCATCAATTGATTTCTTAGTTCACCTGCACCACGGAATCCTTTGACGTAGATTTTAAAGAAGCGATGCAGAGCTGTAAATTTACGTAGCTCTAAGCCAGAATATTTATCATGAAGATCCATATGAAGTCGTAAGAGATCTAATAATTCCTTACTGCTATGCTCTCTTGCTTCTTTTTCAAAGGCGAATGGATTCGCGAAAATCCCGCGTCCAATCATCACACCATCAATCCCGTATTCCTCTGCAAGCTTTAAGCCCGTTTGGTAGTCAGGAATATCTCCATTGATTGTGATCAGTGTATCTGGCGCAATCTCATCACGTAGCTTTTTAATCTCAGGAATTAATTCCCAATGGGCTGGTACTTTACTCATTTCATCTCTAGTACGAAGATGAATAGAAAGATTCACAATATCTTGCTTCAAGATGTGTGTTAGCCAGTCACGCCATTCCTCTAGTTCCGAGAAGCCAAGTCTCGTCTTCACACTTACAGGAAGTCCTCCAGCTTTTGCCGCTTGAATCAATTCTGCCGCAACATCAGGACGGCGAATAAGACCACTTCCCTTACCGTGCTGCGTCACATTTGGAACCGGACAACCCATATTAAGATCAATGCCCTTAAATCCAAGCTCCGCCATCCCAATACTCATTTCCCGAAAGAATTCAGGCTTGTCTCCCCAAATATGGGCCACAATTGGTTGCTCGTCCTCTGTAAAAGTCAATCGCCCACGAACACTCTTCTTCCCCTCAGGATGACAATAGCTCTCCGTATTCGTAAACTCCGTAAAAAACACATCCGGTCTTGCCGCTTCACTCACAACATGTCGAAACACAACATCCGTCACTTCTTCCATTGGTGCAAGTATAAAAAATGGTCGTGGTAATTCACGCCAGAAATTTTCTTTCATAACAAAACTCAAATCCTCTCATAACAGGATACCAATTCATTCGCATATCCCAAAATCAAAAAGCAAACTGTCCGCACTTCCTTTTACACTTATACCATGCTTAGGTAGTTTTTATCAATCTGAAAGGGTTGTTTATTTTTTCCTATGGGGGATGGAGAGATAAAGGAGGAATTAGTAAAGAAGGAAAACATTCTATATATGTCATTCTGTTCTTATTCTTAATCACGTCGAGTATTTATTACATGAGATATCCTATTTCCAAGTACTTATCTAGCCTTGTTAATGACCACTATTGCCATTAATGCCTTTAAAGCCATTATCCTGCAAAAGGCAACAATCGGGCTGTATGGAAGGAATGTTTGTAAAGAGAAAAAGTATTTCTGATTATGTTTTTAGCTACAATGCAATTGGTTTTTCCGGAATCAATTACTATGTTCAAAGAGTATTAAACAGACTTCCATTTTTACTAAACAAATTACTTGCAATCATCTTTTTTCTACTTCTTTTTGTCCAGTTATTCCTCATTGCAGTAGTTTATTAAAGATCATTCGAATGAATTTCATAAATTGAATTCTTAGATTTATCAAGTGTCCGGTCTGGTTGAATTCCGTTCCAGTTGCTCGCTTTCCGCGGGGTGGGCGGTGAGCCTCCTCCCGCAGGAGTCTCGCACTTCCACTCCATTCAACCATAAGTCGTTTTCGTTCATAGAAGACATGACACAAGAATTTATTTCACAATCATAAGAACTTTTTATGAAACGAAATAAGCAATTACCTGAAAAGGGAGTTGCCTATTCAATTTATTATAAAAACCCTTTTTAAATGAAATAATCCTTATATTCCTTTTTCTTATAATCGAATTCATCAACATCTGATATTGTTAGTTCTGTTTTTAGTTGGGGAATTAACCTGACAGTCCTGCAGTTGCAGAAGCAGTAGAACTGTCACCATACCTCTACATAAATGAACTCTCAAATTTATGTAGAAACAGTCTTCCACAGCCTTGTCACTCCAACCAATTCATGTTCAATGAATTCCATTCTATAAATATCCGGCTTAGATGTAGTTAATAAAAAATTCAAATCATATTCACTATCGTAATACCCCATCATTAAGGCCATTACTGCACCATGAGTTCCTATAGCCACCTTATTGCCTTGATAGGTTGAAAGAATTTCTTTCAAAACTGCTATAGCTCTAATTTGACAATCGGCATTAGACTCAGCACCATTTAATGAGAAATGCGGGTCATCAAACGATTCTGTTAACAAAGGGTATAAATCCTTATCAGACATTCGATAATCTTCATTGGAGAAGATTCTTTCTCTGAGGTCCTCAAACACTAACACTTCTTTTCCAGAACGTTTAGCCAAATCCTCGATGGTTAAGACTGCACGATTATAAGGGCTTGAAACAAAGACTTCAATATTCTCTTTTAGCAAAATATGAGTGACTCTTTTAGCATCTACTATTCCTTTTTCACTAAGCCCCCTTGTTCTTTCAGTTCCTTCTGTATAAGGCGATTCACCATGTCTCACCATATATATATAAGTTTTCATACTACCCCCTTCACTTTTTTACATAATTAACCATTTTAATTATACTATTTTATCACATGAAATTGACCTTTTTTTAAAGTAGCATGAGGATGATTCCCAACACTTCTCAATCAATTACCCCTACCTATACCCTTGCCATACAACTACTAAAGTGTTATTGCATCTCTACCTAATCGCATCCCAATGCTATCGGAAGTCATGTGAAGATTCTTTTTTTCAGTAGCAGTATGCATCCTACTATACTATTAATGCTTCTACTAAAATAAACCGTTATTCACTTCTAACCATTTCATCAAATGCACCTTAAATTCCCTTCATTATCCATTTTATATTTATGATCAATTAAAGGAAAATAAGGTAGCATCTATCTTTCAAATATATATCGAAGTTTATTGGTCCGCAAATTACAACAAGGTCAGTTGTTCTTGTTCTCCTAATCTTCCCATTGCTTCTGGATCATTGTCTTTAAAGAATGCCGTTCGGATTTCTTTATGTTTAGTCATGATTTGTGTTTCTCCACTTGCAGACTCTCTAAGGCGACAACTATAAATGACAGGAAAATACTTACGAATAAACTTTCCTTCTGCATGAGCAGTTAAGGCAATGATTTGAAAGCCTAATTGTTCGGCAATAAAGAATACAGGATCTAATACATGGTCACTTGATGCTTTCCCGAAAGGATTATCAACAATAACAGTTCTATGTCGCTTTTGGTTTCCTTGAAGTGGTACTCTTTTTTCTGCTAAATAGTTTAAAATACCGAGGAACAGCGTCATGTTTTTACTCCATTTTTCCCCGCCAGACCAAGCGTTTGATTTTTCCCAGCTAGTTAGAGCACCGCTGACTTTGCCATCGTTACTTACTTTTCTACACTTTACACTGATATCTTTTTCTTTCATAACATTTTTGAGTAACTGTTTCGTGTGAAGCCACTTTTCAATCTGCTTCCGTATGAGGGAATCGTCCTCTTTTCCCTCATCATCTTTATATTCTTCTTTATCTAGTTGTAAAACCATCCAATCAATATGTTGACGAAGAGCTTCTTTCCCCTCCTGCTCGTCCCAGTCAGGTACAATGAAGATGTAAATGTCTTTTGTTTTATCCTCTACTTTTACACGTGTTTGTTTTGGTATTAACCTTAATTCGTCTGCGATAGTTTGTAAGTAAAGGTGAAGATGGGCGATGAATTGCTGTAATTGCTTGTCATGTTCTCTCATATCTTCCTCAGCAATCTTGACAGTTCGATGAATTCGCTCACTCATTTTTTCTTGCCATTCAATCACATCGCTATAGGTGATCTTGTGTTCAATCCCTGTAATACATGTGTTTCGCAGTCTTATATCCAAAATGTTCTCTTCACAGAATTTAATAAATTGTGTTTTTTCTTCTTTTCTCTTTTTATCTAAGGAAAGTACTTTTGCATGTACGGAAGTAATTGACTTTACCAAATGATGAATGATTTCAATTCGTTTATATGCATAATCTTGTTGAATTTTTTCTTCTAGAAGAGTTTCACGAACATTTTCGTGTAAAAAAGCAAAAACCATATTCTGTTTGTCTAATTCAATAATAGCGTTTTCGATTTCAGCTTTCGCTAATTGATATCTTTTTTGTTCTTTAGTTAAAAACGTATATCTTTCCTGTAGTCGTTCCTTTTCTACTTGAAGCTGCTCCTCTACTTCAACAAGTGAATCTTTAAAAAGGACGATTTCTTGAAAAAGGTTATAAAAATCGTCTTTCCGAATTTCGAATTCATTGCTTGCCTTTGACCACTGTTCCCGAATCTCAATGACAGTATGTCTTAGTTCATTAACTTCCCCTTCTAATCCCCTAATCGTCTTACTTAGTTGAGAAATTTCTTCCTCTCCATGAGCTGGGAATTCAATCGTATCAACTGTTCCATATTGATCTTCTAATCCCTTTATTTCCTTAGATAAACCTTGAAGTTTCTCATTAACTGTAGCTAGCTTTTCTTCAAGCAGGACTCTTCCTTGTTGCTTACCCTCTAATTTATTACGCAACGTTTTTCGTTCACTGACTAAAAGCTCCAGACTTTTAGAAGAATATTTCGGTTGTTCTCCTACCACTTCTTTGTAATATGCATCAGCTCTTAAGATAGACAAAGGCTCTCTAGCCAGTTGTAATTCCTCATCTAATTCATTACGTATTCCCTTTAAAATGGCAATAAGCTTTTTTGACTTTTCTCGTTTTGATTTTTCCTCTTCAACTTCTTCACGAATTCTTATTAATTCTTTTGTATAGAAGTCGAGGTCTTTCTTCTTAGAGAAATACTTTCTCCCCTCATTCAACCTTGTCATCAAACCAGTATATAAGCTAGTTGCTTCTGTCAACCTCTTAGTATACGTTCCTATTTCATTGTCAATTGAATCAATTTGCTTCGTCACTTCTTGTATAACTCTTTTTTGTTTAGCTTCTTCCTCAGAGGCTCCTTTAAATTGTTCTTTTAAGAGAGTGTATTGCTCAAAGGGATACTTTCTTAAAAACCCTCGGACCTTCTCTAATACCGCTCGCCAATTTTCAAGCTCTATTTCTTTCGTAATCCGTTCGTCCTGTGATTCATTCGCAACCTTTTTAACCGCTATTTTCCAATTATTAAATCCCTCTATAGTAAGGTTTTCTTTCCATATACGAGGAAAAACATGCTGATCACATGACTTCACCTGACCGCGAATGAATGACCGAGCTTCTTCCTCCGTACATATATATACCGGATGTGACATTTCCTCTTCAACAGAAAGGAGCTTATCACGAAGCTTCATAACCTCTGCTTCTGTTACAATGAATGTTATAGCCCAATACGGGTAATGGGTATGATACTCCTCCACTGACCCTTCTAATGATTTAGCTGCCTGTTGAACGAAATCTGTTCCTAGTTCGAGATAAGTAAATTGATTTCTCCATCTGTTTTTCCACAATTCCAGCTTAGGATCAGCGGTAAAGGATGTATGATGTTCATAGTCATCTGAAAACCTCGTTGCTTGCCTTTCTTTATAAAGGAGCTCTTCTCTTTCACGCGATAGCTTTTCTACTTTCTCCTCTAGCTGACCAATAATGGTTTCTTCTTTTTCATAAATGGAATAATAATGCTGCCATTGTGTCATCTGTACAACTAGTTCTGATAAAATTTCGTTTTGTTGGTCTTCTATTGCTTTGATTTGTTGCTGAAACGTTCTTGATTCATCACGAAATTTTTCATATTCTGATCTCACATTAGGTAAAGTAATCTTAAGGTCCTCTTTTGTTTGTTCTAGTCCTTTTATATGACTTTTATAATTGATCATTTCTAGTTCATAACGTTGAAAATCATTTTCCCATTTAGGAAATTCTTCCTCTACTCTTTCTTTAAGAGGATTAGACAAAATTTCTTTGGCCATTTCCCTCATATCGTTTTCTACATATGTTTTCTTACTAGTTAACTCTGTTTCACTTAATATCTTTTCTTGTAAAATTTCGTTAAGGTGATTAAATACTTTTTCCTCTTGTGTTATTTCTTCCTTCTTTCTGTCTATTTGCTGCTTTACTTGATTGATATGTTCTTGAATTTTTTCTTCTTCATGAAGAAAATACCCTTTTAGAAAGGCGGTATTATCTGCTAATTGCTCCTCAATATCAATTATTTCTTCATCTCTTTCAAGGAGAGTTAGCTGTTCTGTATAATAGGAATGTAGTTGTTTATTTTTGTTTATTTCCCGGTTAGCTTTTGCTACCTTTAACTGTGCAATACGATTAGTCTTTTCAGTATGATTCTGTTCAAGCTTATCAAATTCATCTTGCACTTCTTTATACGTTTCAAGCGCCTTATCTCTTTTTTGTTCTAGTCGTGTGATCTCATAGGATTTTTCCTTACGCTCCCACTCCTCCTTCTCACCTTGCCACTCTTCAATGCTAGTCTCGATTTTTGATAAGGTTGCTTTCGTTTCTTCCTGCTCTTGTTTCGTATACTTATATAGTGCTTTCAACTTAGATTTTTGTTCCTCTAATTGTTTGACTTCTTGATCTACCTGTTTAAAGGAAGAAACATAGCTTTCAATTTGCATTTCTACCTGTTTGTTCTCTTCAATCACTCTTCTTAATCGTTTATGTGCTTTGAAATGCTCCCGCTGCTTTTCAAAGGTTTGGACAAAATCATTGGATCCTTTTCCTGCAACTGCTTCTTCTACTGTTGGTATAAGTAGTTGATCCACAAGCTGTGAGGTCGTTTTACAGCCATCAAAAAAACTTTCCACACCACCTTCTGAGCCATTTATTACGGTTATTTTTCTCCATTCAGAAGCGATAATTTTAAATCGATCTTCAAGATGCTGATGGTAGCTTCGTACGGTATCAAATGTGCTCGCCTTTAAAGGATGTGATGATTTCATTGACGTATAATAATCATTCATCTCATCGCGGTTTGCAGGTCGAGCCTTACCGCCTATATTTGATCTGACAAAGGGTATATTCTCGATTCGATGCTTGTCCGCCTCCTCATACTCATAGGTGTATCGATACGATTTCACTCCTTCTTTTGCCATATATAATGTGACAGCAGTGAGTCCATAACGTCTAGGTCGTTCATTAATAATCCACTCAATCGCAATATGAGCACTAGCAGACTCCAGGGAGAGCGTATCCTTCAGTTTGCGCTCCGCCAGTTCTACATTAGGTAAAATTGCTTGAATGGCAGTTTGAATAAATACTGTTTTCCCTCCACCATTTTCAAGTAAAATCGCCCCATTATGACTATCAAATAAGAAAATATCGTCATTATATCGCTTTGCTCCACCTTCATAGACAACATTGGTAAATCTGATCTTTGAAATTGAGGGCATTAGACTTCCTCCTTTTGATGGTCAAATGAATATATAAACTCCAAGATTCCACGATTATACTCTAGCTCCATGAAATATCTTTGCACAATGACCTTCGCTTTTTCCGTTAACTGTATTTCATCATTTCCAATATCCTGTACTAATTCTTGTGCAACTAAGAACTTTTTAACAGTATGAAGAAAGCTCAGTCTACTTATCGTTCTACCGGATTGTGCTTTAGCCGTCTCTTTTAAATCATCCATATCTGTCCACTTTCCAATAATCGAACTCCAGTTGTATTCATACTCTTTTTCAAGCTCTTTTAACTCTTCCTCTCCAATTTCACGTAACGTTTCAAGCCGTTCATTAACTTGCCCCAACCAATCACTCATTGAAATGAAATCACGGGTTGGTTCGGTCGTCTGATAGCTATCATAAAATTCACCAAACAGAATAATAATCGTCACATACATAAAATATATATCTGCATTAACCGTTTTCCCCGTAAAATAGGTTTTTTTCAACGTATCATTCGAAATATGAAACGGAGAATTTAATGCAAGAGGAACAAAATATAGCCTTTCCCCAACGGAAAAAATAGTACAATCTACTTCTTTGGCAAACTGATCCACGAGTCCTCTTACCTTATCCTCAGCTAAATAAAGTCTTAATTCATCCCCTTCACTATATCCTTTTTTACTAATCCTCGAATAAATTTGAAAGGCCTTCATCACTTCATCCTGTTTATAATCCATCTTCTTCACCCACTTTTAAACGTAGTATCATATTTTGGATTGAAAATCGCTTCGTTACTGTCATAATTTCCTGTAGTTCTTCCACTTCTATAGTGGAGTACTTATTTTTTACTAAAGCTAAAACTTCTTCAAATAATGATTCATTACGATCCTCTGTTTTTTCATATGTGATCGGAGAGCGTTGATGCATGACATACCAGAATTGGTAAAATATTTTTTTATCCAACCAATCTGAATCTTCATCATCGATGCGTTCCACTACTTCTTTTAGGGTAATTTCACCCTTCCCTTGCATGACCTTCACTACCAGATTCATAATCTCTCCAAATTGTTTTCGAATGATTGCATTCTCAAGTTCCTGTAACGCCTCATCTGAGAGATCATCAAAGTTATTCATGCGCTCTCCTCCGTCTTGCGTCTCTATTCGCTGTTCTGAAAAGATAACGAATGGAGACCATGTTTCACTTTGTTCTATTGACAAAAATGGCTCTATTAATTGTTTCGATGAAACGAGAGGTAAAGGCTTACTTACAAGAGCAGCTGTAATTTCCTGCTTAAAATTAAATGAGTCAATCCCTACATAATACAGAGCCTCTTGGGCTGCATGTAATGCAGTTGTTTTCAATTCAATGCTTTCCTTCAACAGCATAGTATGAATATGATGAACCTCACCAAGCTCTCGATCAATTTGCAATATGAATTCATACGCTTTTCTATCCTTCTCTGAGTTCATATCATACGCTAAACGATTCCTCGTTTCCTTGACAAAAGAATGTAATTCACTGAACTCTTCGTTTTCTCTTGTTAATCGAGTATTAATGTCATCAACCATTTGCTTATATCGTTCATATGTTTCATCCGAAATGATATTTCGTTGAATTTCGTGTTTTACAACTGTTATCCGATTTCTTAGAGATTCCACATCAATTTGCATTTCATCAATCTGCCTTAACGCTCCTACGAACTCTCCTTTTTCAAGTTGCTTCCGCAAAACTAACTGATTAATAGAAAGCTGAAATTCTGTAAAATACTCCTTCGTTGCAAACACTAATTCTAGCCCTTGCTCATCTAATTTATAATATTGAGTATTCGTATGTATATCAGCTCGGTCGGCTTTCAAAATTGAGTAATGAACAGCTTCATGCTCTCTCGTTTCCCAGTTATAAAACTTTTTGTCATTCCGCTTTCCACCAGGTGGACGAAAAGTTTCCACTACATTTCTAGCCACCTTTTCAAAGCCTTCAAGTGAAAGTGCATATTCCCCTTGATTCAACCTATATAAATATTCCGCCAAATCCTGAATACTCGTTTTTTTATTTCGGATTAACATATTTTCAAAGAAAAATAATAGAGATAATAGGCCGTAACCAAAATAATCAATTTGCTTGTTATTCTCATCCTTTTCCCGCTTATTCTCTAATCGATATAACGGATCAAATAAAGCTAACCGCTGCATTCGTTCACGGTAATTTTCTGTTATTCCTTTTAATTGTGTGTCCATACCGCGCTCCTCCATATTGTGTGTAACTCTTCCTTTGTTAAGACTTCTTGAGGATAATAAGCATGCTCCTCAAACATAGCCAAGATCTTTTTTTGATCTTCTTGGCTGAATTCATATAAAAAGTGATGTACAGCCATTTCATTTTTCGTTTGATTTTCTTTTCCTTTGTAGAACGGTTTTCTGAGCATCGCTTCGTAAAAACATCTGGCAAGTTTTACATTATATTTTTCATAAAGATGAAAATAGATGCTAATCCCTTCATAATCTAAATCGCCAAAATAATAGATTTCATGTTGATTTTCCTTATCAGGGAGACCAAGTTGGTTGGGAAGTTGATTCAAACTCGAAGCAATTTTCCACCCTGAACCATAGATCAGTGTAGTAAAATTGGTCGTTAATAAGGATTCTATAAGACCTGAATAGGTAGCCTTATTTTCAACAATGAGGTGTTTATGTACTCGATCATTCCTTAGTAGGTTGTTTGGATTGATTGCAAACATAAGAGGATCAGGGGTTTTCGTGATCTTCAATTTATCATATAGATTAATTTTATCTAAAAGAGCCTTTCCTCCCTTCTCGTCAATCCATTTTTCATCCTTCATTACTTCATAAGAACGTTCCGAGCTGTTTGTAAAAGATGTAGGCAGTCCGTTTTCCTGTAAATAGTCGTCAATCAACATAATCCAAGGCTTGTCCTCCTTCCATTTCTTTTTAGAGGAAGAAAAATAAGGTCGTAATTCAATCGTAGGATGCACCTTAAATTGTATCGCTTGAATCTCTTCTATTAGTGATTGCTTCACTTTCCCTTTCTGAATCCTAAAACTATTGGGCAAGCCCATCCAATTAGTACCATGACTCTTAACCGGTGTCATGTAACCTTCGTCTAATAACGTATGGATTGTAGCAGAAAAATCATCATATGTATCAAGAGTTGTAGCTACACTTTCTAATTCACTAAGCGTTATCATAGATCCCTTAACTTGCTCAAGGATTGAAATTATTTTACTTTTCATACTACCATCTCATCTTTCTGATTTATTATCTTTACGCATGAGCATTCTATAAATCTGATCTTTAGTCCTTAATGGTATTATATAACATATAATAGGAAACTACTTGTACATTTCGTGTTAGAACGTGATGGCATTTCCTTCACCAGTTGGAGTTATAGGACTTTGTTTATTTTTTAGAATAGCGATTTTGTAGTATAGTAAAGGGGCTTGCCTCATATATAGAGGGAAGCCCTTTTGGAGAAATATTGGAATATATCTGAGGCTACAGAATCAGTAGACCTGTTACCATACATCAAAAAAAATAAATTCAAGATAGAAAATCTAGTCTAAATCTAGTAAGATATCCACATGAGATATTAGAAGATAAGGGGTTAAAAAATGAGCGTATTAAACGTACAAAATTTAAGTCATGGATTCGGTGATCGTGCAATTTTTAATGATGTGTCTTTTAGACTTTTAAAAGGCGAACACGTTGGGTTAGTTGGGGCAAATGGTGAGGGGAAGTCTACCTTCATGAATATTATTACTGGTAAGTTGCAACCTGACGAGGGAAAAGTGGAATGGTCACGAAAAGTTCGTGTTGGCTATTTAGATCAGCATGCTGTATTACAGAAAGGTTCTACAATGCGTGACGTTTTGAGTACTGCTTTTCAATATTTATTTGATGCTGAAGCAGAGATCAATGAACTTTATGCAAAAATGGGTGATGAAGGCGCTGATATTGATGCCTTACTAGCTGAAGTTGGAGAGCTGCAAGAAACTTTAGATAGTAATGATTTCTATCAAATTAATGCAAAAGTTGAAGAGGTTGCTCGTGGTCTAGGCTTACAAGATGTTGGGCTTGACCGAGATATAGACGATCTTAGTGGTGGGCAACGTACGAAAGTACTCCTAGCTAAGCTTTTGCTAGAAAAACCTGAAATCCTATTACTCGATGAGCCTACAAACTATTTGGATGAACAGCACATCGAATGGTTGAAGCGCTATTTACAGGAATATGAGAATGCCTTTATCCTGATTTCACATGATATTCCATTCTTAAACAGTGTTGTGAACTTGATCTATCACATGGAAAACCAGGAGTTAAATCGCTATGTTGGTGACTATGATAACTTCTTAAAAATACATGAGATGAAGAAGCAACAGCTAGAGTCTGCTTACAAGCGTCAACAACAGGAAATTGCGGATCTGAAGGATTTCGTCGCTCGTAACAAGGCAAGTGTTGCAACTCGTAATATGGCGATGTCTCGTCAAAAGAAGCTCGACAAAATGGAAGTTATCGAATTAGGCAAAGAGAAGCCTAAACCAGAGTTTACCTTCAAAGAAGCTCGTGCAGCGAGTCGTTGGATTTTCGAGACTGAAGACCTTGTTATTGGTTACAACGAACCCCTTTCTCGCCCACTGAATTTAAAAATGGAACGTGGTCAAAAAATTGCATTCGTTGGGGCAAACGGTATTGGGAAATCGACTCTATTAAAAAGTATTCTTGGATTAATTAATCCGATTTCGGGTAACGTGGAACGTGGCGAATATCAACACATCGGCTACTTCGAACAGGAAGTTAAAGAATCCAATTACAACACTTGTATAGAAGAGATCTGGAGCGAGTTCCCAAGCATGAATCAGGCTGAGGTGCGTGCCGCTCTTGCAAAATGTGGATTAACCACGAAACATATCGAAAGTAAAATCGAAGTCCTCTCTGGAGGCGAAAAAGCCAAAGTTCGCTTATGTAAAATTTTAAACACAGAAACAAACTTATTAATTCTAGACGAACCTACCAATCACTTGGATGTAGATGCAAAAGAAGAACTGAAGCGTGCATTAAAGGCATACCGCGGAAGTATCTTAATGGTTTCCCACGAACCTGAATTCTATCGTGAAATTGCGACTGAGATTTGGAATTGTGAGGATTGGACGACGAAAGTGTTTTAAATAATGACGAAGGGGTACTCACAGTAAATTTTTACTGGGGTGCCCTTTTTCTATTTTTGCGGGTTTAGGTGAGATGGGGTTATTGGTTTAGTTATAGCTTGAATGTGGGGTGGATGGTCATGCGTGGGGAGGTTCTGTTGCTGTAGAAGCAACGTAATAGTCCACATGCACCTATTCTTTCTTCAAAATAAGCCCCTGTTCATGGAAGATTAAATAAGTGAAGATATATCGTTATCTGTAATTAACATTTATTAAATCCTATTGTCACTTCTCCCTCGTGATAAAACTCTATTACATAACCTACTTCTAAGTTATACATAAAAGTATCTGAACCAACCGCAGTTACATGATCTAAAACTTGCAGTGCATCATGTAAGTTAGTTTTTATACCAGGACTTTCGGTATAATTCCAGAGAATAGTAACATCTAATGTTGATATGTTATTTTCATTGAACCAATCATTTAAGTCATCTTTCTCTATTATTGTTCTTCTGTTAGATATTTTATCCCAATCAATTCTTCCCCAAGAAGTTATAGGATAGTAAGTACATAATTCTTCCAAATAATCAGTTGTCTCTTCAACAGTTAAAATAATTATATTAGGACCTAAAGCTTCCACGCATTCTTGAAATAATGTCATAATTCTTCTTTACTCCCTGTTAATTTAAATTTACTCTCGTTACCATCAAATAGATTATATACCTTTTGTACAAATATCCATTTATGAGGAAGCAACGAGACGGTTCTACCGCTTATGCAGACGTTAGAGAAGTAGTTTGTTCATTTTAACTGCCCACCTTTGTCATTTTATATTTCTTCTTTAATCGCTTATTATGAAAAGTTGCGTATTGAATATTTTGTTTAATAAAAAATACTTGTGAAAGCCTCTAGCTAGAATGAACATAAACACAATAGAAATCCCGAAAAAGACTAATGACATGATTATCAGTACCATTGAAGGTGCTAGACCCATCAAGTATTGTGCAAAAATATACCCTGCACCAGGACCAATAGCCGCAACCGTATAGTGCCAAGCAGGAGTTTGTTTTGCTTGTTTTTCTTTTAAAGAAGAATACTTTTTATGCTCGTTTCTAACAAAATAATAAATCATAGCTAAATACACAATGAACATAGCTATGTAATAAATAGGGCTTTGAATACCACTCATATAATGGTATTTCATTGTTAATACAAAATAACAAAATGAACCAACTATGCCGATGAAACCTAGAAAAAGGAGAGATTCCATTTCCGTATTTTCTGGTTTTCTCAATAGTAACCAAACTGCCCAGATACTCATAATAACCATTGGTGGTATTGTTACAAATAATACTGTTTTATAAACAGGAAAAAGAAGGGGTAACAAAATAACTAGGTCTAGCATTAAGAAAGTGAAGGTACCAACCATGAACTTAATTTGATAGACAGGAAAAGGTGCTAAGCCTTCTTTAATGTGATCGGGTATATCACGCCTTTTTGTATTACTACTTATTTTGATCATAATATTTAACCATCCTATTCAAGATTCACTTGTTGTAGTATAAAAAATACTTACGAAACCCTCGAGCTAGAATGAACATAAACACAATAGAACTCTCCAAAAAGACTAATGACATGATAATCAGACCATAGAAGATGCTAGACTCATTAAAAAGTTTGCAGAAATATACCCTGCAACAGAACCAATAGCCGCAATCTTATAGTACCAAGCAGTTATTTTTTTGCTTTTTTACGAGGAATATTCTTTATGCTCGTTTCTAACAAAATAATAAAATGAACTAATTATGCCGATAAACCACCAAAAAAGTAGAGAATCCATTTCCGTATTTCCTGGTTTGTATGCCTTCTTGTACGTAATTAAATCTCTTCGTTTTAGGTCTATTTTTTAAAAATCATATTTATTCTTTTCCCTCTTTTCAATTACCTACTTTTCAAATGAATTTGATGATTTAATTCTTTATCTGCAAATCGTACGAGATGTATATTTTTTTTGATGAACAGGTATTTATGTAATCCTCTGGAAAAAATAAAAATATAAGTAACTGAGATTCCCCAGTAAATTACAGACATAATAGTTAATTCTAGGGAAGATCCTAATCCCATTAAATAATGGGTAAAGATATATCCAGCACCAGGTGCGATTACAGCAAGACTATAATGCCAAGAAGGTGACTTTTTCTTATCAATTGCTTGTAGTGAAGAATATTTCTTATGTTCATTTCTAAAAAAGAAAACAGTAAACAGTAAGTAAATGAGAAACATTGATATAAAATAGATCGGTGATTGTATACCAATCATATAATTATATTTCATCGCAAGTACAAAATAACAAAATGATCCAATTACTCCGAGATAACCCAAAAACAAAAGAGACTCCATTTGAGTTTTCTCACGTTTCCTTATAAGAAGTGACAAAGCCCATAAATTAATAATACCGATTAGCGGTAATGTAACAAAAAGCAAAATTTTATAAGTAGGATAGAGAAGTGGGATTATAATAAGAAAATCTAGTAAAAAAAACGTAAGTACACCAATCATAAATTTAATTTGAAATATTGATATTGGTGCCAATCCTTCTCTTATATGCTCAGGTAAATTGTTTCGCTTTATGTCCTTACTTATTTCAAACATATCGTAACTCCTTTGTTAAGAGTGTCGTTTTTTAATCAAACCAACCTGCTACTGTTTTTATTCCACTTTGAACTCCATCTTTGAAAGCATTAGATATTGTTATCTCACCTTTACCGAACTTAAATCCTTCTAGGATATAAGCGGTAGCTACAGATGCTACAAATCCAATTGCCGCGACTCCTAAAAGCGGAATAGCACCTCCTGCAAGGGAAACGGCTCCTAACCCAACATCAACATTTGCATCACCAACAACCTTGGATGTTGATGCATTTGACTGTATATTGTTATAAGCATTTTCACCAGCTGTTAAGGATATTCCAGCAATTCCGAGTTTACTCTTAAAAGCTGATGTAATAGCAGCTGATGGTTTAACTCTATTAGCTATTTCAAGGTTATTACCTAATTCACCCTAAAAACTGCTATATAAAGTGGATAGAGAAGCTACTCGCTTACACATCTTCTTTAAAAAGTATTATCCTAGCATTTTCATTTTATCTGAAGAAAGTGTAGGTAGAAATACTATTGTGAAAAAATGGGAAAATATACGTAATTGATTAGCTTTCTTATTTGAACTCATAGGTAATTTGAATGATGATGGAGTGAGGAGTAGAAGAGTACTGGGATTTTCCATTTTCTTTGTTTAAACACGGAATCTAGGATTTTAACTTCTTGGAAGCATAGGAAGTATGAGGATGGTTCGAGACCAATGAAATAGTCTCCTTTTAAGCGCAATTTTGTTTGAATACTAGCTTTTATTCGTGTTTTGTAAAAAAATGGACAAATCTTCAGAAGCAACAGGAAGGTTCTGCCTCTGCAGAACTCCCCCATTGATTACCATTACCGCGAATACCACAAGAGTCTACTTCTTGGGCTGATCAAGTGCTTGGTATGCTACTTGATACTTCCCTCCATCCGCAACTTCTGAATGGTACAGAGCCTTGAGGGCATTGTTTTTTTCAAGACCATGCTCAGCCTTCAGTTCCTTAAAGCGTGTATGCAGTTCTTTATTTTCCTTAATTAGTTGTTGCATTTGCGATTTTAAATACTTCAAAATAGTTAACTCCTTTCTGAATCTCTGAGTTTATCTTAATTTTTCACGAGAAATAATCTGTTTAAAAAGATCCCTAAACTTCTCTCGGTCTTCTGCTGTAAAGGGCTTTGGTCCCTTTGTTCGCTGTCCGCTTTTTCTTGCCATTGCACTTAAATAACGTGTTTGTAATAATTGGTCAATATTTTCATCTGTATATCTAAATCCTTTATGGTGGAGGACGATCAATCCTTTTGCTAAACCTAATGATGCAAGACCATAATCTTGCGTCACAATAATATCTCCTTTTTCCACCAACCTAACAATTCGATAATCTGCAGCATCTGCTCCAGAATCAACATAAATGGTTCTCACTCCTGATGGCTGTTTTGCATTAGAAAAATGAGAAAAGCTTGTAACAAGGATAACTGGAATTTCAAAATCACTTGCTTCTGCAATAATAACCTCTTTCACCGGACAAGCATCTGCATCCACATAAATTTTCATCTTCCCCTCCTGTTAAAAAGTTCTACTTTCTATTTAACTTAATCTTTTTCAACTATAAAAAGGACTGGTGACTTTTGTTTAATAATAATCAAGAGTTCTTGCTTTAGCTGTATTTTTCTATTCTCATATTATACTTTATATAATTTTGTTGGCAAATGGTCGTTCAATGAAGCAACGGGACGGTTCTGCCGTTGCATCTCTTTTTAACAATCTTATCTCCACAACCTACCTAAAAGTAATTCTGTCAACTCAACTATACGCATTTTTTATGATTGATATATTCCAACAAAGTACCGATTTTACAAAGGGTTCTACCATTCTGCATATCAGCAAAACAGGCAGAACCCCTTATTTTCTAAACTTTTCAGCCTTTTACCTTTCTTTCTTTGTTATCAACACGACACACTCAACGTGACTGGAGTATACAGTGTAAACAGATTTATGATGTGCCCCTGTACTACATCATAAAGGGAGCGGTAAAAATGGAACAGAATCGCTATTTAGAATATTTACTAAAACTAATTCGGATTGAAAAGCATGATATTAAAAAGTTATCGATTGATATTGAAATATATGCTGACGAAATTGCTGATGAATTAGAAACTATAAGAACATATAATATAGATTTGACAAGTGATACTATCGTCGATCACAACAGAATAAGAATATATGAAAAAATGCAAAGGCTTTTAGATTCGCATCAAGAGATAAGTTTTAAAAAGCAAAATATAAGAAATTATAAAAACGAGATTGACTCAAAAATAATAGTTGTTTTCTAGAATCAACTTTCCCTACAAGAAATTTTTGGTAAAATGGTATTATTGGATAAATTTTTAATTATTTTTGGGAGAGAGAACATGAATGATACTTTTATTAATGTAATAAGTGAATATGATGAGGAAGTATTAAACAGAGCAGATATAATTTTTCATGCGGTGAAAGAGAATAGGTTAGATTACACCACTAACATTAATGAGTTAGTTTTTAAACAGGGAGATAAATATAGAAAAGTATTAGATGTAAAAGAGAACTCCATTGAAGAAATATCATTGAAATATCTAAAAAAAAGGTTAGACTCAACATTCCAAATATCATATCCAAATAGAAAGAAGATAATGAGAGAATGCATCTCCATTACTGAAACTATTAATGATATGAGTGAATTTGTAATTTATAAATTTGACTTTAAAGATTTTTTTTATAGAGTAAACACTTTAGATGTTTTTAATAAATATCTAAAATACTCAGACCTATATAGGTTTGAAAGGGATATATTAGAATCCCTTCTAAAAGAATATAGCTATTGTTTACCTGGACTACCAACATCTAATGCCCTTGTTGAATTAATTTCAAGGGACTTTGATGTTAAATTAAAATCTCTATTACATAACCATGGTTTAATTTTTTATTCCAGATATATTGATGATAGTTTATTAATATTTAACCGGTTTGTTGAAGAAAGTAAGATATTAGAGTGTATACAACATGCTCTAGATGCTGTATTTCAATCTAGTAACATTAAACTGAATAAATCAAAAATAGATCTCCTTAATACTAATTCCAATCCTGGTACCCAGTTCACATATCTAGGATATTTATTTGAATACAATGTAGAATTTGATAAAAATAATAATGAATACAAATTTTTCAAATATGGTATAAACGAAGATAAATTAGAAAAATATAGAAAAAAACTCTTAAAAATCATTTTTGATTATAAAAACAATTCGAATATGGAACTTTTTAGACAAAGGATACTTTTTTGGTCATCTAGAATTGTTTTCTATAACACATTTAGGGATAAGTATACAACTAAAACTGTATGGGATGTTACTGGATTAATAGCTTCATATGGGGAATTAAGAAACTTTTTACATCCAAAAAAAGTTGAGAGAAATACATATAATTTCTTAAAAGATGAAGTGATAAATCAAGTTAATAAAGAGCTAGGTTTTTGTCCTTATTTTTTAAAAACAAAAACAGATGGCTATGTATTAGAAAAAAGACTTGTTAAAAATAAATCCATAATATTCCACCCTAATATTGGTTGGTCGAAAGAATATCTTATAAAAATGATAAAAAGACTAGATCCATCGTTTAATCCCAACAAAAAATCTTATAGGAATCTAGTAACTTTGTATTGTTACTTGTTAAAAATGTAAGAAGGGATCCCGGGTTGCCCCTAGATCCCTTCTCACGTAGCGTTTGGTTTGTAGTTTGAGAAAGTTAAGCGCCTCGATTCAAATGAGAATATTGGCCATCTTAACCACCAGTTACTACGGAGAACATTCATTTAAGAAGTTCCCCCCGATATTGTGTGTGGTTGGATAAGTATGTATTCTGAGATGAAAATCCCAACCACTTAGAGAGTTTCTCTATGAAAATATTAACAAAAGGTTGTTGAAAACTCAATGAAAAGAAATGAATTAGATTTTATATTAACCGAATTACTACCAGTCGAAACAAGCAATATGTTTACTTTTACTTATTTTTATGGTTTTATACTAAAAAATAAAGATGTAATCAAGAGCATAGAAAAGAATATAACCCAAAACAAATATACAAACTCAACTATATTTAATGGTTGGCATGCATCACCCTTTAAATACTTTGTAAATAAAGGAAATAATGATTTAAGACAGATATCAATCGTAAATCCTTTTTCTGCTATCGAGATTTTCTATTTTATTAAAGTATACAATAATGAAATTTTAGATACTCTAAACAAAAAGCCTAGTTTTTCTTTAAGGTCTCACTTTAAAAATAATGATTTATTTTATAAATCAAATAAGAATGGAATAGTAGAGTACGAAGATCCAATTGAAGAGAAAGATAAATTTACTAAAGCATTAGAGTCAACAGGGATTTTCTACAATCTAAAGCCATATGTGACACTTGGTCATTTTTTCAACTCAGATGATTGGTTTAAACTTAATAGTCAATTTAAATATTTTGCTAAAATAGACTATAAAGACTGCTTTGATAGTATATATACTCATACTTTTAAATGGATTGTTTCTCAAAATACGATTGATTCGAAAAAATTTACTAATAATAATTTGTATAGTGTTATAGACAGATTACTTCAACATATTAATAATTCAATCTCCAATGGTATTATTGTCGGTCCAGAGTTCTCTAGAATGATTGCTGAAATACTCTTACAACAGATTGATTTTGAAGTTTATAACAATCTTGTGGAATTAAATTTTAAAAATGAAATAGATTATTATATTTGCAGATATGTAGATGATATATATATTTTTTCAAATGAAGAATACAATATTGATCGGATTACCCAATTATATAGGAGGAATTCTTCGAAATATCAATTAAAATTAAATGAATTAAAAAGCATTAGAGGGAAATTACCTTATTTATGGAATAATTGGAAAGGTAGCACCAAAACTTATTTAAATGTGTTAAATGAAAGATCATTTAACACATTGAAAGATAATAACAAGCATTTAATAAAGGCTAGAAATTTTACTAATAATCGTAACTTGGCATCCTTAAAAGAAGATCTACAAAATTTGCTTGCAATTTATCCAAGTTATAAAGAAAAAATTGTATCTTATATTTATAGTGCTATATTTAATAAGCTTAGAGAACATAAAAAAGAAAGAATATTTCGGGAAAATGTTAGCGAAAAAGAAGTTGAAAAATTTATAGACTTTATTTTTTACTTGTATTCATTTGCTCCTACTTTTAGAAATACTCGAAAATTAATCTGTATAGAATACTTATTTAAAGAAGAATTAAATGAAGAACTGGTTAGCTACGTATTACAAAAAACAATAAGAAAATATGAGCATATTTTCTTATATTCAAACATACCGGATTTCATCGACTGGTTACCAGTTTTTTTCAAAAATAGAATTGAACTATCTATTCCAGTTGAAGAACGTATTTGGAAAACTATCCTTGAAGATTCCGATCCTATATTAGCAGCTAATTTTTTAATCTATTCTAAATACAATCAAAAATACTTTGAGGAAACAAAAAAAAATATTGAGTCATTAATAAAAAAAGACATGTCAGTTATTACCAATAATAAAAGCATTCTGCTTTATAGAGAATTGTGGTGGCTGTTTGTATTTATTGACTGTCCCTATCTCACAAATCAAACAAAGATTCTATTGGAAACCAAATTACAATTATTACAATCAAATGGCACAGATGTAAAATCAAAGATTGTTAATATCCTTTATGAATTTTTATCTAATAATACATTTTCTAAAAAATTTATCGAATGGGATATCGAGACTAAAGATATTGTTGAAGATATAACTTACTTTACTTATGAAAGAACAATATTTAAAAACAAAGATAAAGATATTTATTTATTTGAGTATTAAACAAATCTTTTAGATTTGCAAATTTATTACTAAACCACCCTAAATAAATATGATATGTGATGAATTAACTTTTTTAAAAATATCACTCTTTTTTTATTTAAAATGAATCCCTATGAATGTTTATGACATTCTAGGGATTCGCAACTAACTAATTATTTCAGTCGCATTATTCTTCACTTCATTAATAATACTAAATAACTTCTTTTGTTTATCAGCGTCAAATAACTTTATGAAGCTCTGTGGTTTATCGAATGGAGGTTTCATTAATTCTGCTGCATTTTCAACGTATCCATTTTGTTCAATATAATCAATCACTTTATTGACGAATACAATTTGATTTGCATTTAAGCTTTGTTCATTGATAAATGATAAGAATGCTTTTAGTGCAGCCTCTCGCTCCATTTTTGCCACTCTACGCACAAGTAATCCAAAAGGCGTATCCTTGAAGTTCATCTCGTAATCTTCTTTAGTGCCAAGTTCACCCTTAAATATTTTTTCTAAGGTCTTATTATCTTCCTCTGTAAGAGGGATATTAATATTATTTCGAAGAAGCATAGGGAAGCATGGGGACGGTTCCCACGCTTCCTAAACAAATTATCACTATCTTTCCATCTATAAGCCCTACCATACAATTCCTTAAGTGTTAGTGTTATCCTCACCCCATCACCTTCATTTAAACCTAACCCTTCTCCAATGCTATGTATGGACTGTAATTGACAACACAGGGGATTGAATCAACTCCTGTTTTTCTACAGGTCAATGATTCAGAGATTCCCCAAGCTGCAGAACGAGCAGCCCCATGCAACTCTAGTTTGTTCAAGGATTGAAATTATTCTACTTTTTATACAAACATCTCAACTTTCTATTTATTAACTATAAAAATGAAATTATTAATCTAGCATCCTCTCCATAATGGAATTATATAACAAATAAAAGTAAACTACTTGTAAATTTAGTGGTGATAGGAAGTGATTGCATTTACTTCATCAGTTGGATTTATTAGGTTTTGCTTATGCTTTATGCTATAAAATCTGGATATTGTAACGTAACACACTAAAAAGGCTTTCCCTATATAAGAGGAAAGCCTTGATTTCTACTTGCAATACGTATATATTTTTTGAAATAAATTTTTGTAGTTAAGATTTTAAGACCATCTGCGCCACACATTCCACATGCGCCGTATGCGGAAACATATCCACTGGCTGAATATACTCCACTTTATAATCACGACTCAAGTAGTCGATGTCCTTCGCTAGTGTGGAAGGGTTACATGAGACATAGACAAATTTCTTTGGTTTTACTTGCTTGATCGCGTCTAGGAGCTTGCGGTCACAGCCTGTTCGCGGTGGGTCGACGACGACGACGTCTGGTTTCCAGCCTTCGTTTACCCATTTTGGTAGCCAGTGTTCGGCTGTTCCGGTGACGTAGGTTGCATTTTCGATTCCGTGACGGGCTGCGTTTTCTTGGGCGTCAATGATGGCTGCGTCGATTGTGTCCATGCCGCGGACTTCGCTTGCGTCTTTTGCTAGCCACATTCCGATGGTTCCGACTCCGCAGTAGGCGTCAGCGATTTTTTCTGTGCCTGTTAAGCTAGCCGCTTTTTTCACTTCGTCGTAGAGCTTGACGGTTTGAACAGGGTTCAGTTGGAAGAAGGCTCTCGCTGATAGTTCAAAGCTTAGGTCTCCAAGTGTTTCTTGGATGACTTCCTCACCTCTTAGGTGGAGTGTTTTTTCTCCGAAGATCAGGGAGGTTTTGTTTCCGTTTATGTTTTGGACGAGTGATTTAACCTCTGGGAATCGTTTTTGGATTTCGGCCATGATTAATTTTTTTCTTGGAACTTCTTTTTGCGTGGTGATAAGGACAACTTGGACCTCACCTGTTTCAAAGCCAGCTCGTGTAACGATGGTTCGGACAATTCCTTTTTGCTTTCGTTCGTCATAGATTGGGACATTGAAGTCTTCAAGAATTTGTCGGACGCCTTCTGTTACCTTGTTTGTTGCTGGGTGCTGTACCATACAGTTTTGAATTGGGACAAGACGATGAGAATCTAGCCCGTATAAGCCTGCGATGACTTTTCCTTTTTGTTGACCAAGCTGGAATTGGCTTTTGTTACGGTAATTCCATGGGTCTTCCATGCCGATTGTTTCACGGATATCTAGGCTGCTAATGTTTAATTTTGTATGGCGTTCAAGAGATTGAATGACGATGTCTCGCTTTTCTTTTAGCTGCTGGTCATAGGCTAGATGCTGTAGCTGACAGCCGCCACATTGGTCGTAAATCGGACATGGTGCTTGCACACGAAATGGTGATTGCTTTCGGATTTGCTTTACTTTTCCTTCGGCGAACTTTGGTTGGATTTTTGTTGCTTCGACGAGAACCTCTTCACCTGGTAACGCACCTGGTACGAAGACGACCTGACGTTTGAAGTAGCCGACTCCCTCTCCGTTAATTCCTAAACGTTTGATCGTTAGTGGAAAGGTTTGGCCTTTTGCTATTTTTATCGCGCTTTGCGGTTGCTTGTTTTCTTTCATTTATAACGCTCCGTTTCTACTCAATGCTTCTCCATAAATACAATGTGGCGTAGCTTAAATACGGTGACCACGCTTCGCTAAATTGATCCATTTCTTCACTTGTTGGCTTTTTTTCAAGCTTGAAATGCTTTTGAATGGCTTTTTGGATGCCGATATCTGCTTTTGGAAAAAGGTTCGGTCGACCTAGTCCTGATAACAATACATTTTGCGCAGTCCATGGCCCGATCCCTCTAATTTTCACTAATTCCTTTATAACGTCTTCATCGGAAAACTCGTTCAGTTTTTCTAGATTGAGTTTTCCTTCTGTAATCAGGCGTGATGTATCAATCACATATTCCGCTTTTCTTCTACTAAACTGTAGCTCTGTTAGCTGCTCGTACTCGAGTGGTGCCACCTGTTCTGGCTTTGGATAAAACCATACATCATCTACCTGATGCCCAAATGTTTTAACAAACCGTTCTGATAAGGTGTGGGCAAAAGCTAAGTTTAACTGCTGATGTATAATACACTTCATCAAACAGCTGTAAAGATCAAATTCTAACACAAGTGGCGTTCCTGCGTGCTGTTCGAAGATTTGAGAAATATTGGTTTGCTTAAAATGGTCTGTCAGTGCATGTAGTGAAAAATCCCATTGAAATATTCTTCGGATTTTTTCAATTGCTTGAATCTTAGTCTCACCATCTGTACCACTTATGTTAAAAACTGGTTCTTCAACTGTACCAAGGGCTTGTACCTTTACAACATAAGGCTTGTCTTCTATAACTAAAGGAACTTGTATGTAGCGTTCCTCTTGATTTAACGCGACTACAGGGTCCATGGAAATCCTGTCTAAAACTTGCTCAAAATGATAGGGACCGTCAACTTTTACCGTTTCACTCCACATAAGATTCTCTTCCTTTTAAGCTTTTACCCTTATTATAGCATTTTCAATGGGAGGAGGTCGCAAACTAGAAAAATCCCTTTGAATACATCAAAGGGAAAGTAAATATGGATGATCCAGCATCTTACCGATCATAATATCATCAAGACTTTTAAACGTATACCCTTGCTTTTCAAGCTCAACAATTGCGTGATCAAGTGCTTCTGCATTATCTTTAGAAACTGTGTGTAGAAGCAAAATACACCCTGGATGAATTTGCTTCATAATGTTATCGTACGAGTATTTCCATCCTTTTTGTGCGTCTGTTTTCCAATCAACAAATGCAAGAGACCAAAATACAGAAGTATAGCCAAGCTCTTTTGCATCAGCCATTACTTTTTCACTAAAAATTCCTCTAGGTGGACGAAGATAGTTCATTCCTTTTTGATCAGTGAGCTCCTCCACCTTTAAGCGGACAGATTCTAATTCTTTTTTAAATTCAGTTGGACTTTGAGTTGTGAGATCAGGGTGATACCAGGAGTGATTCCCGACAATGTGGCCCTCATTGACCATTCGCTTTACTAAGTCTGGCTCAGTATCCAAGTAGTGGCCAGTAACAAAAAAAGTTGCAGGTACGTCTCGTTTTTTTAACACATCTAATACCTTTGCCGTGTAGCCATTTTCGTAGCCGTTATCAAAGGTTAAGTAAATTTCCTTTTTGGATGTGTTTCCTAAATAAAAGGAGCCATGCTTTTCTAGTAACTCATCTAATTCTTTTCCTGCCGATGCAGGTTCATGATTTTGACTTTTCTTGAATCCCCAATGAATTGGTTTATTTGACACCGCGAAGGCACTCGACGTTGCAGTTGTAAAAGAAAAAAGGAAAACGATGCTAAGTAAGAGTGACCATTTTTTCATCTTATTCTCTCCTCATCTTTACATGGTTGTATAGGTTATAGTGTTGATTGAGGGAGAAATATCATACTAGAAAAAATCTCCAGTGTGGAGCTTTGGCGTGGGGTCGGGCGGTTTTTAAGGTTATATGAAGTATTTTTTTCAATTTGATGTTAAACTCGCAAAATAGCCGGCTATTTTGCGAAATTTTCGAGCTTCTATTTGTGATTTCGGGGTCCTATCCGCGATTCCAGGCCGCTTATCCGCGATTCTGGACCTCCTTTCCGCGATTCCGAACCTCTTATCCGCGATTCTGGACCTCCTATCCGCGATTCCGACTCTCCTATCCGCGATTCCGACTCTCCTATCCGCGATTCCGACTCTCCTATCCGCGATTCCGAGACCCCTATCCGCGATTCCGGACCTCCTATCCGCGATTCCGGACCTCCTATCCGCGATTCCGACTCTCCTATCCGCGATTCCGACTCTCCTATCCGCGATTCGGGCACATTCGCCAAATTTCGCCATCACTGACTTCTTCCAGAAACCTATTTTTCTCCAAAACAAAAGGATGGCTCTACACTCAGCCATCCTTCTATCCATTAACTTGCGAATTCTTTGACATCCGTTTTTTTGTTTTTCCTTCTAAAAATCCGAGTGAATCCGTTTCCGATTCCGTTAAAGATACGGTACACGGCTGGGATAAGGACTAGTGTAATAATGGTTGCAAATAGCAGGCCAGAGATAATGACAGTTGCCATTGGTGCTTGATAGTTGCCTGATGCACCTGAAGCCATCGCTAGTGGAAGCATTCCTCCAGCTGTCGTTAATGTCGTCATAAAGATTGGACGAATACGGTTTTTACCCGCTTCAACTAGAGCATTATTAACACTCATACCATCTACACGTAATTGATTTGTTCGGTCTATTAAGAGAATGGCATTGTTTAGGACGATCCCGATTAACATTATGATCCCCATTCCAGACATCACACTTAGCTCATGCTGCGTAATGAAGAGGCCAGCAATAACACCGACAACGGTCATTGGGATGATCGACATGACGACAAGTGGGTGTGCTAAATTGTTGAATTGAACGGCCATTACTAAGTAAACAAGGAAGATCGCGATTCCTAAAATGAGAATCATGTCTTGCATTAATTCCTGCTGTGATTCAAGATCACCTGCTACAGAAATCGTGTAGCCTGATGGTGCTTCAAATTCATCAATCATTTTTTGAACACTTCGATTAATCGTTCCTAAATCCGTGTCTTCAATGTCAGCAGAAACTGTAATGTAACGCTCACCATTATCATGGTAAATTTCATTTGGTGTATCAACACTTTTTAGCTCAATAAAGGTTGATAACTTTTTCTCTCCGTCCTCAGTTAGGATCTCTTTGTCTACTAGATCTTTTTGCGTATCAGTCGTTGTATCCCATTTCATAATGAGTGGAACATTCAGATCATTTACAGTCATTTCACCAATTGCTGTGTTCATGAATTGCATTTCGATGAACTGCCTTACCTGTGAAGATGTTAGACCAGCATCCTCAATTGCTTTTTCCTTCAATTCAATCACTTGTTCTGAAGACGTTCGTTCCATTGTGTTGGTTACAGCAACAATTCCATCGATATCTTGTAGCTCTTTTTCAAAGTCTGCTGCAAGAGTTTGGAGCTCTCCAAATTCTTCTCCCTTGATTAACACTTGAACTGGATAGCCGCCGCCGACTGAGGTTGCACTCTGAATGCCTTCAATTGCTGTACTTTCCTCTAGCTCACGTAATGAACGTAATATTTCTTCGTTCACTTCTTTTTGCTCCATTGTAATATCATCACCAGTTGTCATGTTGATGATCGTATAGAACATAGAGCCATTGTCCATTACATAATTTTGTTCTACGTCCGTAACCTTCGAGAGCTTTTCATTAATTTTTTGTGCCACTTCTTCTTTTTCTTCAACAGAAATTCCTGTTTCTAATCCAACCATAAGCTCTTGGTAACGATTAAACACATCTGGCATAATGGTCATTGGTATTTTTGGAACTAACGAAAAAGAACCAACGAACATGATAAAGAATAGAACAATCATGATCAAGCTGTTTCGCTTCTTTTTCACAACCCAAGAAATAAGGCCTGCATATTTTCTTAGAAGAGGTCCTTCTTTCTTCGCTTGTTTCTTTCCTAGCTTTAAAAAATTCTCAGACAAGGAAGGGATAAGCGTAAAACTAACAATGACCGAGCTTATTAAGGTGACAGCTACGACAACAGATAAGAGGATCATAAATTGACCCATTTCTCCACCTAATAAACCAATTGGTAAAAACACAACAATTGTTGTAAGCATGGAAGCGAATACGGCCGTTGCCACTTCTTTCGTTCCCTCAACAACAGCTTCAAGTTTTTGGAGCCCTTGTTCTTTTTTCCGATAAATTGATTCTAAAATTACGATCGACGAGTCAACCATCATTCCAATTCCAAGCCCTAGACCGATAAGTGTTAGCATATTAAGGCTATAATCTAACGCCCACATGGATAAAAAGGTTAAAAGAATGGAAGTTGGGATGGAGATACCGACAATTAGAGTAGCGCGGATATTGCGCAAGAACAAGAGCAGGATCATAACCGCGATTGCTCCCCCAATTAAAATATTACTCGAAACTCCATCAATTGAATCCTTCACATAATCTGCTTGGGCAACCATTTCGTTCACTTCAAAGCCTTTAATTAACCCTTCGTCTTTTATGTTCTTCATTTCAGCGCGAATCGCTTCAGCCATTTCAATTTGCGTATAATCTGCCACTCGACCAATTTGAATAAAAATGAAATCCTTCGTTCCATTCTTCCATACAAATGAAGAGCTTTGAATCGGCTCTAATGTTACAGTTGCAATATCGTTCAGCTCAACAAACCCAGCTTGAGTTGGTAGCTTTACCTTTTCAATATCTTCTACAGATTCAAGCTTTGTATTCCAGCGAAGCGACGGTGTGTCCTTGTCTTCCTTAAATTCACCCATTGTTGCTTCTGAATTGGCTTGTTGGATAAAGGCAGTAGCTTCGGTAATGTCCACACCTTTTTCAAGTACTTCCTCTTGATCGAAAGTGATGACCATTTCATATTCTTGGATGCCTGCTAAACTAACTTCACGAACCTCTGGTAACTCTTCTAGCCTTGGTTTCAACACATCCTCAGCAAAGGTCGTCATCTCTTCCATCTCACCGTCAGAGACATCCATGAAAAACTCATAGCTTTGATTAGTCCCATACTGATCTGTCACAACATCCTCGACACCTGACATACCAGCTGTAGCTGTTTGGACGACAGATTCGATTTCGTTTGCCACACCTTCGCCTTTTCCTGTTTCAATTGAAATATTGATACTGGTTCGTCCAATTGAAGTAGTCGACGTCACATCTTCAACTCCATCAATACTTTCAATCCTCTGTTCCAATGGATCTGTAATTGTGCGCTCCACTTCAATGGCCGACATTTCCCCTGCCATAACTTCTACATAAGCTCCATCGAACTCAATTGAAGGCATCAGCTCCTTGTCTAGCTTTAAAAGTGAATACCCACCAACTATAAGCACTAACACTGTCACCAAACTCACTAAGATTTTCCGTTTGACAATAAATTTCAACATCGCTATCCCCCTTGATAACTAAAGCTAATTACCTACCAAAAATCATGTCAAAAGTACGAACTTTCGCTCGCACCTAAGATTTGATTATAGCTCAATTAAAATGGAAAATCTTCCTTTTTTACATTAATTTAACATAAACTGTGAGATTTTAATATAAAGCCTTCTTTTTTGACATTATTTTGAGACTGTATCTTGAAAAGAGAATGAAACATCAGCAAATGCTATTTCAAACAGAAGAGTTATTCACGAATTTAGATACTTTATTTTCGGTTTTTAATTATTTATTCACGAATTTAACCACTTTATTTTCGGTTTTTAATCATTTATTTTCGAAATTCCACGATTTATTTTCGCTTTCTCGCAGTTTATTTTCGAGAATACCGAATTTATTACCTTTTCGACAAAATCCACCCTACACAAAAACCCCTCGGAACATACACATTCCAAGGGGCACACCACTCTATCCTAATTTAAACAAACGTTTATTTAAATACTGGCTCTTTAAATTGAGCAAGCTTTTCTAAAGAGCTTTTATCTACATCCGCGTGTAGGCTGTTACCGTGGGAATCCATCGTGACAACAGCTGTGAAGCCTTCTACCTTTAGATGCCACATTGCTTCAGGTATACCAAATTGCATGAGGTCAACGCCTTCAACGGATTTAATACAATCTGCGTAATATTGTGCAGCTCCACCGATTGCATTTAAGTAGACACCACCATGCTCTTGAAGGGCTTGAAGTGTTTTTGGTCCCATTCCACCTTTACCGATCACCGCACGAATTCCAAAACGCTTCATAATATCACCTTGATATGGCTCCTCACGAATACTTGTTGTTGGTCCTGCTGCTTTTACGTGATAGTTTCCGTCCTCGTCTTTAAGCATAACTGGTCCGCAATGGTAAATAATTTGTCCATTCAGATCAACTGGAGAGTCGTTTTCTGATAAATGTTTATGAATGGCATCACGTCCTGTGTACATCATGCCATTAATGTGAACAACGTCACCCACTTTCAGCTCACGGATTTTTTCTTCCGTAATGGGTGCTTCTAATACGACTTCACGTGGCGCTTCCACCACTTCTTCCGTTGCCGCTACTTCATTCTGACCGAACTCGACATCTTCTCCGTCTTGGTAGAACCATTCTTGAATTGAGCCTGTTTCTGGGTCTAGATGAACACCTAAACGTCGGTACGCCCAGCAATTGTATGCAACAGATACAAAGAAGCTAGCTGGAATACGGTGAATAACACCAATTTTACAGCCCAGTAGTGTTGTTTCTCCACCAAAGCCCATTGTTCCAATTCCAAGCTCATTCGCATGCTTTACGACATATTCCTCTAATGCACGCAAATCTTCTTGTTCATTTACATCATCAACACGGCGGAATAGCTGGTCTTTAGCAAGCTCATAGCCACTCGTGCGATCTCCCCCAATGCCTACACCAATGAAGCCAGCGCTACAGCCTTGTCCTTGGGCTTGATAGACAGAGTGCATGATACATTTTCGAATTCCATCAAGATCTCGTCCAGCTTTTCCTAGTCCTTCTAGTTCACAAGGAAGACTGTATTGGATGTTTTTATTTTCACAGCCGCCACCTTTTAAAATCAGGCGTGCGTCAATATAATCCTTTTCCCATTGCTCAAATTTAATGACTGGAGTACCAAAGCCTAAATTATCACCACTGTTGTCACCTGTGATGGAATCAACTGAGTTAGGACGAAGCTTTCCATCCTTTGTTGCTTGAGCAATCGCACGTTTAATTTCTTCCTTCATCACAAGCTGATTCGCGCCAACAGGTACCTTTATTTTAAAGGTCGGTAAGCCCGTGTCCTGGCAAATAGGCGAAATGTTTTCATCAGCCATTTTAATGTTGTTAGTAATCGTCGCAAGTGACATAGCAGAACGAGTTCCAGCGCTTTCCTTTAGCTTAGCAGCAGCAATCGCTCTTCTCACGTCTTTTGGTAAATTGGTCGATGTTTCTACAATCAATTGATACATGCTTTCATAAAAGTTCTTCATCTC
Organism: Bacillus weihaiensis; assembly: GCF_001889165.1. GTDB lineage: Bacteria > Bacillota > Bacilli > Bacillales > Bacillaceae > Metabacillus > Metabacillus weihaiensis. The sequence goes on from NZ_CP016020.1 coordinate 3,638,213, forward strand.
AAAGCTCTCCCCTTTAACTCCCTATTTCTAGCATTCTATCAGTAAATTCTACGTGCTGTAGCTAGACAAAAGCGCAAGGCTCATCCTATTTAAAAGCACTTGCTCTCATGGTCAAAAAAATCTGTCATTTTCTCCATTTTTATTATACTCCCTTAATGGACTGTTGGAAAGGTTGAATAGAAGCGCTTACAGAAGTAGAGTGAAATTCTTTTAACAACAGAGACGACACTCGGTCTTTCCTAAAAAGACAGGCAAATAAAAAACCCGACCACACACGTGTCAGGCTTCCTCCTCAGCTTCTTCTTTCCAATCCTTCTTAAATTGATTTTGTTTAAATTCTAAATCATCTAGCATTTGAATTAAGCGATCAATATCATCTACATCAGTCGATTCAGGATCCATTGAATCTAATACCTCTAGAAACATATTTAAGCGGTTCTTTAAATAAGATAATTGTGAGTCTTTATCATGCACGGCGTTACCCATATGACACTCTCCCTTCAAATGATTTTATCGTAGACGATACGACACAATTTGACAAGCTTCTATAAACTTTCCTATCTTTTATCATGAAGAAAATGTCTTGTCATGATACAATGTAAGCTATGTTAATTACCCAGTAGCAGTGAAGTTTAAACAGAAAAAAGGAGTATTCGAATGAATGCAACAAAACCATTACCACCTATTACAACCTCATTTGATCCATGGGAAGCATATATGGATGTTGAGCAATATGGAAAAATGACGTTGACAAATATTGAATTTACCACAACAACTTTATGCAATATGCGATGTGAGCATTGTGCTGTTGGCTATACGTTACAGCCAAAGGATCCGAATGCACTTCCGATTGATTTATTATTAAAGCGTTTGGATGAAGTTCCTACTCTTCGTTCTCTAAGTATTACGGGTGGCGAACCGATGCTGTCGTTAAAATCTGTTGATGAGTATGTTGTTCCTCTTTTAAAGTATGCCCATGAACGTGGGGTGCGTACACAAATTAATTCAAATTTAACCCTTGATTTAAAGAGATATGAGAAAATCATTCCTTATTTAGATGTACTTCATATTTCTCATAACTGGGGAACTGTGGATGAATTTGTTCATGTTGGATTTGCTGTTATGGATCGCAAGCCAACGTATCAGCAACGAGCTGCTCTTTTTGATCGAATGATTGAAAACAGTCGTGCACTGGTTAAAGCTGGTGTGATTGTTTCAGCGGAAACGATGCTGAATAAGAGAACTCTTCCTTATATAGAAAAAATCCACAAGCAAATAGTAGAGGACATGCATTGTCAAAGACATGAGGTGCACCCTATGTACCCAAGTGATTTCGCTAGCGCCCTTGAAACTCTATCGTTAAAGGAAATGCGTGAAGCGATTCATCATTTGCTGGATGTCCGAGATGAGAATGTGTGGATGCTGTTTGGCACACTTCCTTTTTATGCATGCAGTAAAGACGAAGAGGATCTTGCTTTAATTAGACGATTACGTGAAGCGAAAAATGTAACAGTGCGTAATGACCCAGACGGTCGCTCTCGACTAAATGTGAATATTTTTGATGGGGAAATTATTGTCACTGACTTTGGCGATGCTCCTCCACTCGGAAATATTAAAACAGATACGCTTCAATCTGCGTATGATAAGTGGACGGACTCTTCTCTTGCAAAGTCACTTAGCTGTCATTGCCCTGCCGTAAAATGTCTAGGACCGAATATTCTTGTGAAGAATAGCTACTATCAAGATGTTGATTTTACAAATCGAAAATCGAATATATAGGTGACAAACATGAGGGAATTTCTTGAATTCATAAATTTTGATTCTAAATTAGTCAAAATGGTAATCGTCGCACTCATTTTAGTAATTGGCGTTACGGTTATTAACAAGCTTGTTCGAAAATTTTTCGAGCATTCTCATTTTATAGAAGAGCGAAAAGAGAAAACAATTGAGAGTATGGTTCGTTCTCTGACGAAGTATACAGCAACAATCGGCTTTATCTTGTATGTTGTTTCTTTATTTGTTGAAAATTTCGGCTCAATCTTAGCTGGTGCCGGAGTGGCTGGAATTATCATTGGCTTTGGTGCACAAAGTCTGATTCGTGATATTTTAGCTGGCTTGTTTTTAATTTATGAAAAACAGCTCCATCAAGGTGATTTTATTACGATTAACAATACCTTTAATGGAACAGTGGAAGAAATTGGCCTACGTTCACTCAAAATTCGCGAATGGAGCGGTAAGCTTCTTACGATGAGTAACGGTGAAATTAAGCAAATTCAAAACTACAATATAGATCGGATGCGAGTCATTGAACGAGTGGTAGTAAGCTATCGCGAGGATCCGGATCATGTATGGACCATTCTTGAAAAGGCATGTGAGCGTATCAATTTGGAGTATGATGATTGTCTCAAACGAGATCACACAAACTGCATCATTGAACCATTTCAGCTATTCGGAATCACTTCTTTAAATGCAAGCTTCCGCGGCTATGAATATACAATAATTGGGCTTGTGGATGATCAATTTTATTGGAGTACAGCGAAGCAGGCTCGTCGAATTATTGCGAAGACGTTATTTGATGAGAATGTCCAGCTTGCTGAAGAGAAGATTGTGATGGAATCTGGGGATGTGCGGGAACGAGGTTGATTGGGGAGGTTTCTGGAAGGTTGCCAAGTAGAATCGATTCCAGACGGCAGCTTGGCTTAACAGGTGCGAGCGAAATTTGCAGCTTTATGTCGAAAAGTGAATAAATAGGGCAAATTCGAAAATAAAAGTGGAAAAAGCGTTAATAAATGTTCAATATCCGAAAATAAACCCATCAAATTCGAAAATATGGGTATCCGTCCTGTCCGTGAAAAGAGCGGTGATCAAGCAGAGGCAAGTAAAAAAGATCAATACGACCCATGCGTATTGATCTTTTTCTTTATTTTGGTTGATCTGATGTGACAAATCCGAAAGATGCGTGGTCTTGAAGTGGTATCCATGCGCCAATTCCTTGAGATGTGATGTTTTTGACGACGATGCTCTTTTTGTTCCCTTTTAGGACAAGGTAAACTTCGCCATATGTGACTTTGCCTTTTTCATTCACAGCTGGTGCGTACGCATAGAGATAGCCTAGCTTTTTTGGTGGAATGTTGTACACCTGATCTTTTTTCGTACCTGCTCCGATGATTGTTTCAAAGGATAGTGGGAGGCTTGTTTTTTGCATGGCCTTAAGAAGCATCATCGTTTTGACGTCCTCTGCTTTTGGAACCTTTGCCGTTAGCCCACCTTTAATTGACTTTTGTGCTTCCTGCTTGTAGTGAATTTGAACAGGCGATTTTCCACCGCGATTGTCCTGGTAATTCGTGTTGATCTTTTGGTATTCCCAATTTGTTGTGGTTTCGGTTGATTCGTAATTTAGCGCCCATTGGCCCAAATAGATCGTCGCTCGGTAGCCAAAGGCAAGTGGTGCATCAGAGATCGTCGATTCATTTAGAATCTTGATTAGATCTGGATTTTCAATTGGCACTTCAGATGAGTCAATTAACTGTTGCGTTAGCTCACTTGGCTGTAAATATGGCATATCTTGAGTTGGATTTGGATAGGTATTTTCTTTTGAAATGTCCATAACTGAGCTAGGAATTTTAGGCTTTTGTTCCTTGCCCTCAGCAAAAACAGCTCTTGAAAAACTAACGGATAAAAGCAAAACTAAAGAAACGAGCAAAGCTTTTTTCATTATTTCTACTCCTTTCAACATGCTTATCCATAGTCTTTTCAAGTATGTTTTTGTTTATCCAATTATTTTTTGCTTAATGCTTCAAAGCGTTTTGAAACAGGTCCATTGAATAATTGGATGATGGGACCGATTAAAAAGGTGATGATGATGGTACCTACTCCAATTGGTCCGCTTAGAAGAAAGGCTAAAAGTAAGGCAAATAGCTCGGTAATTGTTTTGGCAACCATTAAATTCATATGAAAGCGTTCATGAAGGGATAGCATGAGCTGATCGATCGGATTAGCCGGAAATGTAGATTGTAAGTAAAGGGAAACACCAAATGCAATCAACAGGATTCCACCCACAAGCGCCAGAATCTGAGGGCCAAGTGTGTTAAATTCAATGTTTCGTAGAACAAAAATCATCCAGAAATCAACACTAAATCCGATTAGAAATAACGTCATTAATGCTAGAAATTTTGGTTTTGCATGTTGAATAAGTGCATTTACAAAGATCAGTATGATACCGACAATAATGACCCAGCTTCCAACTGTGAAGCCGATTGTTATTGAAAGTCCTACGTTTAAGGCATCCCAAGCTCCTGCCCCTAAGTCTGCCTTAATCGTCAATACAACACCTAGCCCGATTAAGATAAGTCCAATTGTGTAAAAGCTAATTTTTGTTTTCATTCTTCATTTCCCCTTTACTAGCTGTGCGAAAATTCTAACAGATTATTTACAGTGATTCTCGTTTAGGGTATAATAAACCTATACAAAAGAGTGTCTCTAGATGTAGGTAGCATTATTTTGTAAACGTTACCAATATCTGTAGTTTTACTGTTTCGTCCTACACATAGATAAGACTCTGTGCCCCTAGCACAGAGTCGTTTTTTTTGTACGTTCATTCTTTATAGTAAGTAAAAGCCTATTCCCATAATAACATAGGCAGCTAGCAAAGTGGCACCTTCAAACCAGTTTGTGTCTCCGTCATTTGTGATGGAGATGGTAAGGAGGACTGCTGTTGCCATTGAAATTAGTTCTGGTAATGTAAAAACAAGCGGCATTTTCTGATCGAAAAATAATGAGAGTAAAACAAGTACTGGTGCAACAAACATCGCAACTTGTAATGTGGAGCCTACGGCTATCTCGACCGCGATGTTCATTTTATTTTTATAGGCCATGATGATGGCTGAAGCATGCTCTGCAGCATTTCCTACGATCGCAACGATAATGACCCCAATAAATAGTTCTGACCAGCCAAATTGTTCTCCGACTACTTCAAACGTATGAACAAGATTTTCTGACACGTACGCAACAGCTGCCGTTGATAATAGTAAAATCGTGATTGCTTTTCCTTTTGACCATTCTGGTTCTTCATGCTCTTCTACTACATCTGATTTCTGCTGATATACTCCGCGATGTGTGACAAGTCTAAAGAATAATGCTGCCAAGTAAAGCACGATTAAGATGATAGAGATTCCCACACTAAGTGATAATGTTTTTGCTTCGTTCATTTCCATTGAGAATACTTCCGGAATAACGAAAGCGACAATTACTGAGAACATTAGTAGACCTGAGTTATGGCGCGCGTCGTACACATTAAATTCCTGACGCTTAAACTTTAATCCTCCAATGAAAAAGCTAAGACCTGCGACAAGTAAGAGGTTCCCTATAACAGATCCTGTAAGCGAAGCAAGTACCACTCCTACTAAGCCTGCCTTTAAAGCAAAAATTGAAATAATCAGCTCAACTGCGTTACCAAATGTCGCATTAAGGAGACCACCAATTCGTGGACCTGCGACTATTGCAAGACTCTCAGTTGCTCTCCCCATAAACCCAGCTAATGCAATAATGGTTAAGCAATAAATAATAAACATTAGGGTTGAAGACCAATGAAGAATGCTCCCTACTACGGAAAGCGGCACTCCAATCATGACCATGAGTGTAAATAAACGATTGACCAATTGTATCACCTTATTTTCCAATGGATTAGTAAGTAGACCCTATTTTGTATTATAATCCTTTCATTTAAGTGAGGAAAGTTTATCCTTTTTTAATTTCTTTATGGGGAACGTATGATTTTAGGTTTTTATCCCACATTAATAAGGGTACGTATTACTATACATACGCTTATCTAGCGTACACTTAAACCATAGAAAAGGAGTTTTCTCTATGAGCGACTTAAAAGAAAAATTACTACACGTTGTGGAAAATCATAAGGTAGGTACTTTAGCAACAATTAGACAAAACAAGCCTTTTTCACGTTTTATGATGATTTTTAATGATGAGCTTGTGTTATATACGGCGACAAACCGTGAGACACATAAAGTTGAGGATATTGAGGCAAATCCTAATGTTCACGTGCTTTTAGGAAACGAGAGTAAAAGCTGGGACGAGCCCTATGTGGAAGTAGAGGGAACTGTAGCTGTTGAGGAATCCAAGGAATTAAAAGAAAAATTCTGGAACGATCACCTCAAAAACTGGATTCCAAGTGCAGATGATCCAAACTACCTGCTTCTAAAAATCACGCCAAGCGCGTACCGATACTTTGAGAAATCCTCAAGTGAAGCAGAAACCTACACATTTTAAGGGGCCAGTCCCTCATCACGTTAAAGGAGCGGGGGCCTGGCCCCCGCTCCTTTAACGTATTAAAACATATTTCTCTTTCCCCAACACCCTTACACTAGCTCGAAGGTTTCTTCTATTTCAATACTACCTTTTACGGATTGTGCCATTGGACAGTTTTTGCTGGCAAGCTCGATGGATTGCTTAATTTTGTTTTCGTTGAGGTTTTCCCCTTTTATACGATAATGAATATAGATTTTCTCGATTCGATTTGCTTCCTCTTCAATCCGATCAACTTTCGTGTCAATCGTCATATCTTCAATTTGAATTCTCTTCTTTTCTAGTATCTTACGGAGTACACCACCACTGCATACTGCAATGGAAGCCACCATTAGTTGGAAAGGTCTGAAGCCGTATGCTTCATCTCCTGCTACATGAAGTTCTCCATATTCTGTCGTTGTCGTAAATCCCACATCTTTTTTCATCTTAAATTCCATGATGTCACACCTCTTGTTTTTTAACGATATTGTAACGCAAAAAGGTAACGATAGGGAAGTTTGATGAATTCCCCCTTGTTAAAACACCCAATTCATACTAAAGTTATACAGGGTATATGGCGGATCGTATAAGAATAAAAGAATAAAAAGGATAGCGTGGACTTAGTTACAATAGCCAAACTCTCCTTCCTTTCATCCTATCCTCCACCAGATTTCATACCCATACCTTTAGGAAGAAATTCGAGGGATACACATGAAAATAAACATTACGAAACAACAAGCAAGGTTTTGGATTTTAGTCTCAATTGTCGGTATATCAGGCTTTAGCCAAGGTATGCTTTTACCGCTTATTGCTGTGATATTTGAAAACAGTGGCGTGTCCTCTGATCTAAATGGACTGAACGCTACTGCTATGTATATAGGCATTTTACTAATCTCACCTTTTATGGAGCAGCCCTTAAGGAAGTTCGGCTACAAACCGGTCATTATTATTGGCGGTTTACTTGTCGCCCTTTCTCTAGGACTATTTCCCCTTTGGAAATCCTTTTGGTTTTGGTTCATTCTTCGACTTTTCATTGGAATTGGTGATCATGCCCTTCATTTCGGAGCCCAAACTTGGATTACAAGCTTTTCACCTGAGAATAAGCGTGGACGGAACATTTCTCTCTATGGATTGTTTTTCGGAATTGGTTTTGCCGTTGGTCCATTACTCACACCATTAGTCAAAATAAATGAATCCCTACCTTTTATTCTTTCTTCTGTTCTTTGTTTTATTGGTTGGCTCTTTTTGTTCCTACTCAAAAACGACTATCCAGAACAAACACTTGAAGTAAATTCTATACGAGAAACGTTTAAACGATTTCGTCGGGCATGGGCATATGGCTGGGTCGCATTCCTTCCCCCATTAGGCTATGGATTTTTAGAAGCATCATTAAATGGCAGCTTTCCGGTCTACGGGCTTCGTATCAACCTAACTGTGACAACAATTTCTATCCTCCTCTTTGCTTTTGCTATTGGAGGGATTGTTTTCCAGCTACCATTAGGAATCCTTAGTGATAAGCTCGGTAGAAGAAATGTGCTCTTGACCATTCTGTTTCTTGGCTTTTTAAGCTTTACGATCGCAAGCTTCCTTGAGCATACAGTAATCGGTTTAACAATTAGTTTGTTTTTTGCAGGCATGCTAGTGGGCTCTACTTTTTCACTTGGTATTAGCTACATGACCGATCTTATGCCACGGAACCTACTCCCAACCGGGAATTTATTATGTGGTGTAGCATTTAGTGTCGGAAGCTTAGCTGGTCCATATTTAGGCGGGCTTTTTATCGAATATATCCAAAATGTAAGCTACTTTCTTATCATTAGCATCATGCTATTATTCTTGTTCCTCACGCTTTTCTTTTATAAACCACAGACCTTTACTGAATTCAAAAAAGATACAGCAAGCCTTCAGTAAAAAAACAGCACGCTAACAACCACTCGGTACCCAGGTAAAGGGTCGGAATGATTTAGATCCGATCCCTTTCTTCCATCGAGTTTTAAACGATTATCTCGGAAATTTTGTAGACGTAGTAACTAATTAGTTGCTGCGTTTTTTAAAATGAAATGAGCTATTTCGTAAGCAGGGGTGCATTTTATAAGGCTATTTACGCATCGATTGTTGCATCCAAAGTGTCGGATTTTCCCACTAGGTACAAGGTTCTTCTTCTGACTGTAAGGGCATGTAGCCTATCTTTAAAATAACTACTAACTAGCAACAAAGTTAAGAAAAGAGCTTTTTATAAACACTTTAATTTTTCTTCAAACGAGTAATTTTTTTCAAGCTGCAGGAATAAATGAAATAACAAAGAATTACATATTATGGATGTTTTTTTCAAGGAGGGATAATGGTGCGATCATGCATACTATTATATTAGGTTCTCTGTCTGTAAAGAGAGTCGCTCTGTTAGATGTGAATGACGACATTATTCTTTTTACATACATAAAAAACAGCAACAAGTCCTAAGAAAAGAGCAGAGCCTTTCTTTAAGAAGGGGAAATGTTCTTAAAAGGCCGCATTTGAAAAACATATCTAAAGGAGGGTGAAAACATGCAAGAAACTCCATCTGGTAAACAAGTAGGAGCAGGAAGTTTATCATTAGTCCTTAGCATCATAACTATCATTTATATGCATTTTACTATTAAAGGAAAAAAAGTAGGGGAGATCCTAGTAGATCTATACCATATACCTGTTCCTTATTATGTTATTGGCCTATTACTCTTCATGATTGCTATTAGTATTGGTATAAGATTCAAAACCCATAAATTTTCAAAAGTAGGTCTTGTGATATCCCAGCTTTTTATCGGAATGTATCTTCTCTTTTTTGTCTTAGGGTTTATACAGCAGTTTTTTTTCTAAGCCCCTTTTAAAGCCTAACGTGATTGTTGATTTTCGTGACAGGCATCTTGCTTCCTGCAGGCTGTCTAGTTGATCCTCGACGGCACTCACATGTGCAGTGTCATTCACTCAATCAACGTAACGTACTGTAACATAAAGCAAAGCGAGTCCAAAGAACCTCCCATTAAAATTCATTTATTCATTATCAATACCCGTATTCATTAAAAGCTTCTTCCGTACCATTAAAAACATTTACATCGATAAATTTTTCAACACCGTTGTAACCCTCTAAACGTTCGCGGTCGGTGTACTGCCAAAATGTCCAAGGTCTATTATCTGATAATGCAGGTTTTGTGTAGACATCTCTTATCCAAATATCGCATTCCTCAAAGCTATTTTCTATATACAAGTCATATGCCTTTTTTGTTGTGTAAAGAATGACCCTCTTTCCGTAATGCTCCTCAAGGATATTGACCATTATTTGAAGCTCCTTCTCTACGTGACTACGTTCTGGAGGATTTTTTTCTTTATCACCATAGAACTCAACATCAATGACTGGTGGTAAGGCTTGCTTCATAATCGGCACTGTTTTTATAAAATTCTCGGCTTGTGTTTTCCCCTCGCTATCATAGCTAAAAAAATGATAGGCACCAATCCGAAGTGACGTATTTGCTGCATCTTCCCAATTTTTCTTAAAATATTGATCGACAAATGTGCTACCTTCAGTCGCTTTAATAAAAGCAAATTGAATGTTTTGGCTTTCAAACTCTTGCCATTCGATTTCGCCTTGATAAGACGAAACATCAATGCCTTTCACAGGATATGACTTAGCTGCAAAAGAATTAGGAATGATGAACCCTTGATACCATAAGAAACCTACAATTAATAAGACCATCATGAGAAATACAATGGAAAATCCGACTCGCTTTTGTATTGTCTTCTTCATCTTCCTCACACCAAACTTCCTTTTTTTACTAATCATTATAGCTTATCCCAACAAATTTTCTGAAAAAACTTTTAAAAATGATTGAACATTTTATTTTATCTGTTATATAATAGAATTAACAAAAATAAACTGTATCATAACAAACAAAAGGGAGATGGAAACGATGATGAACAGACAAGAACGCAGGAATATGATTGAATTTATTGAAAGAATGAAGGATATTGATAAAAGCTCTTTTCTTTATATGACAGATGCGGATATTGAGCATATTTACAGCACAATTTATAATCATTACATTGAACATGCAGAATGAAACAATGAAAAAGGCTGACTAGGGAACGTCCACTAGTCAGCCTTTTATCACTTAATGATAGCCATTTTGTCCGTTTGCGCTACCACTTGTTTTATGTTTTGGTTTTTGATTAGCATTTTGCTTGTTATGACTGCCACCTTTTTTTGTATGCTTTGCCATCTTAAAATCCCCTCTTTCCTCTGTAATGTGAAGAATGAACTCTTCATGTATTACTATTCCTCTTGAGGGTGCTTGTTATAAGGCTCAACATTTGGTAACAGGGCTAGGCTGCTTTCCTTCTTTTATATAACAAGGCATTTAGCTCTCCACCTAAGATAATAATCATCCCAGAAAGATACAGCCAAATCATTAGGACAATAATTCCACCGATACTTCCGTAGGTTGCACTGTAGTTCGCAAAGTTCCCGACATAATAGGAAAAAGCCAAAGAAGCAACGATCCAACCTATTGTGGCTGCTATCGCACCGGGTAGTCCGTCCTTTATATGTAGTCGTTTGTTCGGTGCTACAAAATAAAGGGCTGTAAAAACAATAAACAATATTGCTCCACTTACGAGCCAGCGCAATGTATTCCAGATCGTTAAGAATTGCTCAGAAAAACCAAAATTGGAGAATATAAAAAGACCAATTTCTCTACCGAACACGGGTAATAATAATGCAACAACAATGACAAATACCATCGCGATTGTTAGAATAATCGCCATTCCCCTTGCCACAATAAAGGATCTACTCTCCTCCACGTCATACGCTTTATTAAACGCACGGACAATTGCATTGATTCCATTTGAAGCAGACCAAAGTGTTGCGATAATCCCGAAGGATAGTAATCCACCATTTCGATTGTTTAAAATTTGCGCTAGTGTCTCATTAATAATGTCCATTGATTGTCCTGGTGCAAACTCTTCGATTGTACGTAACACATCTTCTTGAGAAATCGGTAAATATCCTAAAAGTGTAATCAAGAAGATGAGAAATGGAAATAAAGATAGGAGAAAAAAATAGGAAAGCTGAGCTGACAATCCTGGGACTTCATCATCTGTAAAGCGTTGTACTAATTCTTTCAAGAATGAACCTTCCTTCAGCACGATCATCACCTCATACTTCCTTAAGATTTTAGTTGTTCTTCGTAAAATGCTCCTTCGTTTCTTGTAGCATTGTTACAATTTGCGGTGTTGCTTCTTTCAGCTCTTTCACTCGTTCATTCACAAACGTGATATCATCTGATAACTCCTTTACGGAATCGGTCATGTGAGTGAACGTTTGTTTCACATCATTTGTTAAGTCTGAAGGATTTTTTGCATACTCCTTCACCTTGCTCGTTGCTTTTTTACCACATTGCATAACATCGTCTCTCGTTTGTTTGTCCAATAATGAAGCGGCCGCTCCGATAAGTGCACCAATTACAATACCGCGCATGAATTTATTTTCCTTGTTCATTTTCCTATTCCCCCTTTCCTTTCAAGTTATGCCTATGTTTGATTTCTTTTAACATGTTTTCACAAGCCTTCAACACCATGTCATATACCTCGTCAAATTGACCAGTGTAGTAAGGATCAGGAACATCTTTTACGGGAGAATCTTCTATGTAATCCAGAAGTCGACGAATGGTACCTGTAGGCAAATCGCCTGCTAATTTTTTACTATTCCCTACATTTTCATGATCCATTCCAATGATATAATCAAATGCTGACAAATCCGATGGTTCCAGTTGTCGTGCTTTTTGACCTTCATATGAAATTTGATACTGATCTAAGATTGACCTAGTGCCCTCATGTGGCGGTTTCCCTATATGCCAATGGCCAGTACCAGCAGAATCCACTACTATATCATCTTGCAAGCCTTCCTGATTAATAAGATGTCTCATCACTGCCTCTGCCATTGGAGAGCGACAAATGTTACCTAAGCACACAAATAAAATACGTATCATCCGTTGATATCCTCCTTTTTATGAATTACCCTTTTTTCTTTATTTCTAACAAGCTTAAAGAAGTCAGTCAAGATGCTCATTAGGCGTTTCACTTTTTAAAAGGGCTCTTTTTTTGAAAAATTATTGCTAAACAACTAGAAATGCATTAGTGACGGGGTATTAATGATAAATAAGGTATTATTCTAAGAAGAAAAGATGTAAAGCGCGTTTTTTTCAAATGACTTAAGTCAAAATAGTTTCCCGAAAACAACCTTTCGTAGAGAATGAGTTGTAAAATACTCCCAAGCTTCGTTGCACACACATTCTTCTGCCAGAATTAAAAGGAACAAGCTTATGAAATGAGTCGAATAGCCTGTTTGTCCTTAAGTTTTTGAATGTCCTGCTATAATTCATGATACAATATCCATATTCATAGTCGAAAGAGGAAAGGATGAAATGTATGAACCTAGCGGAAAAATCAGTTGAAAATGTAGAGTATATGATTGAACAAATTAAAGAAAAGTTACGAGTTCTTAACTTCGGAGCAATTAAGCCATCTCATTTTGATGAGGAAATGTATGAAGAGCTTCGCGATATTTACGAGCTTGTCATGAAAAAAAATACGTTTAGCCCAAATGAAATGCAGGCGATTGCAGAAGAGCTTGGAAATCTTCGCAAGCAACAATAATCTAGTCTTACCTTCTCTTTCTCATCATATGATGTACAAAAAGAGGAGGTTTTTTTATGTTAAATTGGTGGTTAGCGACACTCAGTTTATTTGGATTCCTCGCCGTTTCAATTGCACTCGTCCTTTTTGCTCTTAAAGAATCCATACACTCCGAAGATTCGTATCGAATTGACCCCCTTCCAAATCAAGATGACTCTGACTCTGATGAGAAATAGGAAAATACACGAAAAAAGGATGACTTCGTAGCCAAATCACTTGAAGTCATCCTTATCTATCACATGTAAAACAAACGTTTAGTTAAGTAGCTTGAGCGATTCACGGGTAAAGGCCGGGATATCATCTGGATTTCTGCTTGTTACAAGTTGGTTCCCACATACAACCACTTCTTTGTCATGCAGTGTTGCTCCTGCATTTTTCAAATCTACATGAATTGATTTAAATCCTGTTACATCTCGCTCTTCTAGCGCTTCTGCTGTGATTAAAAGCTGCGGTCCATGACAAATAGCAAATACTGGCTTCTTGTCGTCCATAAAGCTTTTCGCAAATTGTACATAACGTGGATCAGCTCTTAAGATATCTGGTGAGAAACCACCAGGGATAAACAATGCATCAAATTGATCAGGTTTCACATCATCTATTCCAGCATCAATTTCCACTCTCGCTTCTCCTTGTTTACCTGAAACGGTTTTTCCTTTTACTTCTTCAATGACGGTTAAGCTATGACCAGCCTCTTTAAAATCTTTCGCTGGTGCTGTATATTCGACATCCTCAAATGAATCTGTTAACAATACGGCAATTTTTTTTGACATGCTGTTCATAACCTCCATATTTTTTTATTACACTTATTATTTACCCAGGCTTGTCCGAGTTAAACATTAGGGAGTGCTTCATGAATTGACCATATTGAAAGACTTGGTGCCATCAGCAATATTCGATTATGCAAGAAGCTCGGGTCTTAGCATTCCCGAGCTTTTTGCTTCGTGATTTCTAGGTCTTTTATAAACTCCACTACTTTATTTTCATAGCCTGCTGGATCCGTATTAAACGCTTCCGCATGACCAGCTTTTGGGACTACGTATAGTCTTTTCAATCCTTTTTTTCGCTTAAACATTTCAAGTGTCATCTGAATTGGGATAAATCGATCTTCTTTTCCATGAATAAATAGAATGGGTGTGGTTGTTGTTTCTAAACCTTTGATTGGGGAAATCTCTGGAAAACTAAAGCCATGACGAAGCTTAATAAACAAACTAACCACATCGATAATAGGAACTATTCGCAGCTTAAAATCGAGCCTTAACCTTAGTTTCAATAGCGTGCGAAAATCACTAAATGCACAGTCTGCAATGCAAAATGTTACTCTTGGATCACGCTTGCTAACCTCTAATGCAGAGGCTGCTCCTAGTGATTCACCCAACAAGCCAACGATTGTTTTTTCACCAAATCGCGCACTTAAAAAATCAATCCACGCTCTTAGATCATCCTTTTCATAATAACCGAATGAAGTGTATTCTCCACCACTGAGCCCATGAAAACGGTGATCACATAAAAGGACATGAAAGCCTCTTTTTTGAAACATTTCTACGTATTTGAAGCTGCCGAATAGTGACCATCTAATGCCATGAGCAATGATAACCACTTTTTGACTATTTTCAATCGGAAACAAAATCCCATGAAGTCTATAGCCATGGTAGGAATCAATATACAGCTCTTCTTTATGTTTATCGCGAAAAAGGATCTCATTAATTTCGCCCTTTTCTATACCTAAATTATACGTTTTTTCGTAGGTGAACTTCCTTGGTGAAAGGAGAAGCCGGCTTACAATGTACAGGACCATAGCGCTTACGAAAAAAATCAAGCTAAAAGCGACAAGGAGCCATTTTACCACTACTTTTCACCCCTTCTAGGCTTGTTTAATCAAGCATTTGTCTTACAGTTAGTTGCTGCTAAACGATTATAAAAATGGAGCTACCATCGACACCCTTAGCAAGAAAGGGCTACTCTCCCCTACTCCTAATAAAAGAGTGAGAAACTTGTACCCAGGGGATAATCAGGATTTTTCGTGAAGCGAAGCAACAATCTAATCTATAAGCATGCTGCAGCCATTTACTAATAGCCTATTAATAAAGCCTGAAGGATGTGATTCGCAAACCCATTTTTTTTCGTATTTTTAAGATGGTGCTGGTGCCTGGTGCTGGTGCCTGTCCCCCACTACGTTAACGTATAAAAGCATTGGTAAGCTTCCCCCTACCTGATTGAAGAAGTAGGCTTCTTATAAATGAATGAAACCCATTAAAAAGCACATCAACGTCTATAATCAGACAAAAAAAGGTGCCTGGCCCCCACCGCTTTAAAGCGGTGGGGGCCAGGCACCATTCCTAAGGCACCATTCCTACATTTCTAGATTGTCCATTGATCATGGACGAGCGCGACTAGTTCCCATTCGCCGGCTTCGTTTTTTTCGAAGACGAGGTTGAGGGCTTTCCAATCCATGTTGCCGTTTTCCTCTGTTCCTTTTACATAATATTCAACGACTTCTGCATCAGGGAAGATTTCTTTGACGTTTCGTTTAGTATTTCCTCTTGGTTCTGTTGGATTCATAACCACTTCGTCTGCCGATTCATAGGCAGCATCGTACCCATACTTCTCGATATACTCTCGGGCCGTTAGCTCAATGGGTTTTCCACTTCCATGCTGGTAGCCCCATGTGTATGTTTCTTCAGCTTCAAAGAGTGTTCTTAATTGGTCCTGCTTTAACGTAATGGCGTCTGTTTCAACATACACATATGGTGAGAACAACAGACCTTTCTCATTATGAACATGGCTTGCTAGTTCTTCTCCATCCTGTTCTTTTAAAGCAGTTAAAATAGTTTCTGCTTTTTCTTTCACTGCTTGCTCATCCGTTTGAGCATTTTCTTCGTCTAGTTTTTCAGATGCTTCTTGCTCTTCTTCTACACGGTTTGCTTCCGTCTCTGAATTCATTTCTGTTTCAGTTGGTTCGTCTGTCGTTTCTTGATTAGTTTCGGCTGGCTCATTTTCCGCTGCGTCGCCTTGACAGCCTGAGACTAAAAATGCAGCTAGAAAAACGGTGGCAAAAAAGCTTGTTTTCATAATGACCATCCTCCATCCTTTATTTTTGTGTCAGCATGAACACAATTGATTCATAGGGTCTTAATGCGATCGACTGAATCGTTTGTACTGAGTCAGGATAATTTGAAAGCAAGATCGTTGCCTTCCATTCATCACCTTTAAGCTCCCCAGGTAATGTAAAGAGTGCTTCTTTATCATAAAAATTATTCACAACAAGTAGCTTTTCTTGATGACCATTTCGCAGATAGGCAAAAATCGTGGGATCTTCCTCCAAAAGAAGCTGATAATCTCCGTATGTGACAAGCTCCACCCTTTTACGTAGGTCAATAAGCTTTTGATAATGATAAAAAACAGAGTTTTCATCCTCTAATGCCTGTGCAGCATTTATTACTCGATAATTTTCCGCCACAGGTATCCAAGGGGTACCTGTAGTAAATCCTGCATGCTGACTACCATCCCATTGAACAGGAGTCCTGGAATTATCACGAGATTTTTCTTGTAAGATAGCTATTATCTCCGACTCCTCTTTACACTTGCTTTTAGCTCTTTGTACATATTTAAGGACTCGACATCCCGGTAATCGTCAATTTTAGTAAAGCCTGGATTGGTCATTCCAAACTCTTCTCCTTGAAAAATATAAGGAGTCCCTTGCATCATATGAATGGTGGTTGCAAGCATTTTCGCTGATTCGTTGTGGTATTTTCCGTCATTTCCATACCTTGAGACAATTCGGGGCTGGTCGTGATTACACCAAAATAAAGCATTCCAGCCTCCACCTTTGTTCATTTCCACCTGCCAGGTTGATAAAATCCTTTTTAATGCGAGAAAGTCAAAATCGGCAATAGCCCACTTTTCTCCATTTGGATAATCTACCTTTAGATGATGAAAGTTAAAGGTCATATTTAATTCCTTACTTGCCGGATTTGTATAGCGTATACAGGCATCAATTGAGGTGGATGACATTTCTCCGACTGTCATACTATCGTATTTTGAGAAAACTTCACGGTTCATCTCCTGTAAAAATTCATGAATTCGTGGACCATCTGTGTAAAATTTCCGTCCGTCACCAGGAGGTATGGAGCCATCATCGTTAGGGAATTGCTGGTTTTTTGAGATAAGGTTAATGACATCTAATCGAAAGCCATCTACACCTTTTTCAAACCAAAAATGCATCATTTCATAGAGCTTTTCCCTTAGTTCAGCATTTTCCCAATTTAAATCTGCTTGCGTTACATCAAATAAATGGAGGTAGTATTGACCTGATTTTTCATCAAATTGCCAGGCTGGACCACCAAATTTTGATAGCCAATTTGTCGGCTCCGATCCATCTGGCTTTGGGTCCTTCCAAATATAATAGGTACGATATGGATTTTCAGATGATTTTTTTGCCTCTTTAAACCAAGCATGCTCAGTAGACGTATGGTTAACGACAATATCCATAATAAGCTTGATATTGCGAGAATGAGCTTCTGCAACCAATGCTTCAAACGTCTCCATGTCACCATATTCCTGATGAATGTCATAATAATCACTAATATCGTAGCCATTATCCTTTTGGGGCGACTTATAAGGAGGGGTTAACCAAATGACATCAATCCCTAGCTTTTTTAAGTAATCTAGCTTTTCAATAATACCTTGTAAGTCTCCGACTCCATTACCAGTCGTATCGTTGAAGCTTTTCGGGTAAATCTGATACACGACGGATTTTTTCCACCAAGGCTGTTCCACTCATTCCACCCCTTATTTCTCTTTTTTCACTTTCGCTAAAATAAACGTGAGGACAAATGGAACAACAAGAACAATCGCCATTCCGATAAAAAACGATCCCCAATACTCTGATTGAATGGACAAAAATCCAGGTAGTCCTCCCACACCAATTGTGTAGGCTTTTACACCGTTTATACTAATAAATAAACCAGCAATGGCTGAGCTTACAATCGCTGCAATAAACGGATACCTAAAACGTAAATTCACACCGAACATCGCCGGTTCCGTAATACCCAAATAAGCAGACACAGCTGAAGTTAGAGAAAGGCCTTTTTGTTTCTCGTCTTTTAAAACAAACATCATTGCAAGTGCTGCAGATCCCTGTGCTATATTTGATAGGGCGAGCATCGGCCAGAGAAAGGTTCCACCTTCATTTGCAAGCTGAAGGTCAACTGCTAAAAATGTATGATGCATCCCCGTCACAACGAGGAGGGCGTAAAGACCACCATAGAGAAGACCACCAATGGCAGCAAAGTTGTCAAAGATAGAAATGACTCCATCCGTTAGAAGGTTTCCAATAAAGAAGGTCACCGGTCCAATCAGGATAAAGGATGCAAAGCCTGTAACTAGTAACGCAACAGGTGCAACCACTAGAAGCTGAATGCCATCAGGTACTCGTTTTCGTAAAAAGATTTCAATTTTAGCTAAAACATAGGAAGCGACCAGAATTGGAAGAACTTGTCCTTGGTATCCGATCTTTTGCACAGCAAGTCCAAATAAGTCCCAGGTCGGAATTTCTCCTTCTGCTGCTGCACTTCCATATCCCCACGCATTAAGGAGATCTGGATGGACAAGCATTAATCCTAGAACAATCCCAAGCAGTGGACTTCCACCGAAACGATTGACTGCTGACCAGCCAATTAATCCAGGTAAGAAAACAAAGGAAGTATTGGCAATTAAGTTAATGATGCTTGCCAAATCAGCCCACTGAGGAAACTCGTCAACAACAGAGGTCTCGTCAAAAAAGATTCCGGGGCCTGTTAAAATATTGTTAATCCCCATTAATAACCCGGCGGTCACAATGGCTGGTAGGATCGGGATGAAAATATCGGCTAATGTTTTAATAGCACGCTGGATGGGATTCAAATTTTCTTCAGAAGCCTTCTTTACATCTTCCTTCGACGCTTCTCCGATCCCAGTTTGGCTCACCATTTCTTTATACACCTTGTCCACTGTACCTTGTCCGATTACGACTTGAAACTGACCATTGGTCGAAAAAGATCCTTTTACTAAGTCTAGATTGTTGAGTTTTTCTTCATCAACAAGAGACTCATCCTTAAGGGCAAATCGAAGTCTTGTGACACAATGGGTTGCAGCCGCAATATTTTCTTTTCCACCAACAGCTTCTACAATCTCCTTTGTTGACTGTTCTAATGAGCTCACTTCAATGACCTCCTATTTTTTAGATTCTATTCCTACTATTTGTTTTGAACTGAGAATCTATGCCATATCAGTGGAAGTTTAGTCGAAACGTGCTTACGAAGCTTTTTTTGCCTGCTTCTGCTTAATATCTTTTAAATAATAGTGTTCAGATGTAAAAAACTCATCCTTCAATTTTTTCACTTCATTACTTAAGAGGAGGACAGCAATTACGTTTGGAAGTAAAATGGCTGCTAGGGCTAAATCAAGGAACTGCCAAATCACCTTCGCTCCACCTATTGCACCAATGATAATTGCCGCTAAATAAACAACCTTCATCATTTGACTTGTTTTGTTTCCAAATAAAAATTCTGCTTGTTTCACACCATAAAAAATTATGACAACAACTGTTGATAGCACGAAGAAAATTAGTGAGATACTGACTAAGTAGCCTCCAACCGTACCGAAATAGTATTGAAAGGCAGCAGTTGTTAAAGAAGCTGGATCATCAAGGGCTCCTTCACTTGTCCAAACATCTGATGATAAAACGACAAATGCAGTCGCTGTACATATAATCAACGTATCGACGACAATTCCCATTACCGCCCAAAAGCCTTGACGAACTGGATGATCTGTCTGCGCTGCAGCATGGGCAATAGGTGCTGTCCCTAATCCTGCTTCATTTGAATACAACCCTCGTGCAAAGCCCCATCTAATAATTTCTCCAATGGCTGCTCCTGCAAATCCACCTAGAGGTGCCATTGATTCAAAAGCATTCGAAAAAATAAGATTGAACACATATGGTACTTGGTCAACATGTAAAATCAAGATTAATAAGGCGGCACCGACATAGAAAAATGCCATGACAGGGACAAGGATTTCTGTCACTTTTCCTATACGCTTAATCCCTCCAAATATGATGAGTGCAACAACAGCAGCAATAATGATTCCAGTGATAAGCGGAGATACTTGAAATGACTCATTTACGGCAGAAGAAACGGCATTTCCTTGAACCATAATACTAGGAATTAATTCAATCATTAGAGCAAACGCAAACCATACACCTAGCCATTTCATCTTCAGCCCCTTTGTCATGTAATACATGGGACCTCCGACATATTCGCCCTCTTCATTTTTTTCACGATACTGAACTGCTAATACACTTTCTGAGAATTTGATTGACATACCTATGATGGCAATAACCCACATCCAAAAAATAGCACCAGGTCCACCGAACATAATGGCAGCTGGAACACCCACAATATTTGCAGCACCAACGGTTGAGGATAATGCAGAGGTTAACGCTTGAAGAGGTGTAACGGTTCCTTCCCCTTTTGGCTTCTTAAACACACTACCAAAGGTTTGCTTAAACATATAAACTGGATACCGAAATTGGAAAAATCCTAGCCGAACCGTTAAATAAATTCCTGTCACAGCTAGTATCGAGATGAGTGGGATCCCCCATAACCAGCTTGAAACGTCTCTTACAATTTCGAGAATTTGATTCATCACCTTAACTCCTTTACTTTTCGTTGTTAAGCGATTTCCCTAATTCTCGACTTTTAAACCCATTTTTTTGTAGGATTTTGACAACAAGGTAAGGTTCTTTACGACCTAAAGGAAGGTTTGTAGAAAAGGTATGAGAGCTTGATGATTGTTACTTAAGGATTGCAAATAAAATATCAATAACAAATTGTTTGGATAGTTGATAGAAAAACCTTTATTTTCGAACTCTTTTAATAAAATGGTTGATTATCGCATGTAGTGTATGTAATGAGGCTAGGACATAAGTGTTTGAGTTTATTCCCAACTTTCCCCTATTGCTGTTCTGAATTTATGGTTACATATCCTTCTCCCTAACTACTTGCTCTCCTACTAAAATAGTAAGAGTTGGTAAAAAGTGATAAGACTCTATTGTATTTCGAGACCCGAAAGAGTATGATGAGTACGGTAGATTACTTGAATTGAGGGATGCAGCTATGAAGATAAGAGACTGGGATTATAACCTAAAGATTCGATTGTTTGGTGAAGCCTTAATGAACATTACCTTTTGGATGTTCTTCCCTTTTCTAACAATCTACTTCGCGGATGTGTTCGGGAAAGGAAAGGCAGGGCTTTTCCTCATTATTTCACAAGTTTTTTCAGTGCTAGCGAATTTAATGGGTGGATATTTTGCCGATCGCTTCGGCCGTAAAACGATGATGGTCGTTGGTTCCTTTGGTCAAGGCTTATCATTTCTCGTTTTTGCCTTATCTAATTCCCCATGGTTTCAGCTACCTGTTTTAAGCTTTATTTGTTTTGCATTCGCAGGAGTATTTGGATCATTTTATTGGCCTGCATCACAGGCAATGGTCGCAGATGTGGTTGATGAAAAAGACCGAAGTAGTGTGTTTGCTGTTTTTTATACCTCCATTAATATAGCGGTTGTCATCGGCCCTATTTTAGGTGCCATTTTTTACGTTCGCTATCCGTTTGAGGTACTAGTCGTTGCCGGAATTATATGTATGTTCCTGTCCCTTCTCTTAGCAAAACAAACAAGAGAAACAGCACCAACATATAAAGTAGAAAATGAGCTAGCTACAATGAAATGGTATCATCCGATCATTAAGCAGGTTAAAGATTATCAAGTGATTTTTAAAGATGCTACCTTCTTATTATATATTGTCGCGGGAATTCTTGTTGCGATGACGTTCATGCAATTAGATATGATTATTCCTGTTTACATTACAGACATGATTCAACAGCAGGAGCTTCTTCGTATAGGAGACTGGTCATTAACCGTTAATGGTGAGCAAGCATTTGGAATGATCTTATCTGAGAATGGGTTACTCGTTGCTTTGTTTACAATTGTTGTAACGAAGTGGATGGCAACCTTCTATGAGCGAAATGTGTTTATGATCTCTTCCCTTATTTATAGTGTTGCTATTATAACCTTTGGATTATCTAACTCACTATGGATTTACATCTTGGCGATGGGCTTATTTACATTCGCCGAGCTGATGACAGCAGGAATTCAACAAACGTTTGTTTCAAAGCTTGCACCTGAGCACATGCGTGGACAGTATTTTGCTGCTGCAAGTCTTAAGTATACAATTGGACGAACAATTGCACCTATCGCTATTCCAATGTCCCTTTGGTTTGGCTATACGACAACATTTATCATCATTGGTGGATTGGCGATGTTTAGCGCATTCCTCTACTATCTTATGTTTCAAAAAGCAGAGCAACAAGCGGTGAAGCAAGTAAATGTAAGGTAAGGTAGTTGTGACACTTACCAACATATTAGGTAAATGAGGCTGGGACATAAGCGTTTATAGTTAATGAGAAACCCGAACGATCAGGTGATATTTCAATGGAAATCTCCCATATCGTTCGGGTTTTATTCTTTCTCACTACATGTGGCTTCCTCCCTAGGAAAAAGCAATTCATTTTTCCACCGCAAAAAGCAAGTGGATGCAGCGGAATGGAACGTACTTGTTCTTCCACCACACCATATTAATAAGTAACCACGTGTCTAACGATAATTGTTCGTCTTTTAAATAAATGATTGAGTTTTAACCCATGATTTTTTTATGAAAGCCTCTATTTCACTTTACTTCCTATGCAAATTGGTTTCTTTTATATTCGCTGCCTTTTTCGCTGTATCCTTCATCCAGTCGGCGATTCTATGGTGCTCTTCTGTTAGATTTTCAACAGTAGCACTCATTTCTTCAAGCCCTGCAGAGGATTGCTCGATAATTGACGCTAGTTCATTTGTCGACATTTCCACATTTTCAGATTGTTTTTTCACCGTTTCACTAAGCTTCGTAAACCTATCAAACTCACCTGATAAATGATCGAGTGTCATCTTAACAGAATGGATGGATGCTGATACTTTTCCCGTCGAAGTCACACCTTTATTAATATATGCGTGACTTTCAGTAAGCTTAGCAACTGCTTTTTCATTACTATTATTTAATGTTTGAAGATTTGTGTTGATTTTTTCCGTCGTTGCTCTTGTTACATCTGCAAGCTTTCGAATTTCTGTTGCAACCACGGAGAAGCCCTTGCCAGATTCCCCTGCTCTCGCTGCTTCAATAGATGCATTCAATGCGAGTAATCCTGTTTGATCCGTAATATCCTTTATAGAATTTGTTAAGGTATTCATCTCCGTTACCGTTATTGTCAGTAGATTGAACGCTTCATCTACTTGGCTAATCATCTCCTTGAGCTCATTCATATCATGATGTAACTCAGTTGCGAAGCTTTCACTTTCTCCAATTGTCTCGCTTGCTACCTCTGCCTCTGTCTTCAAATCTGCCGATACAATATGGAGCTGCGTCATTGATTCCATCGACTCTTTTGCATTAACCGAAATATCACTAATTTGTCCAGACTGCGCTTGACTACCAGAGGCCATTTCTTGAATGGCACTTTGCATATCTTTTTGTACATCTAAGCCACTTTGAACCTGTTGATTTACCTTTGTAATCGCTTCAATAATACCACTAACATTTTCCTCAAGATGCTGCTTTTGCTGATTTTTCAATTTTGTCTCCTCTTCAGCCTCTTTAACAAATAATTGCAATTGCTTAAATTGCTTAGAGTTCAGAAAAATAACCACACCTAATGTAATGGCCATTAAAAGATAAATGATCATCGAAGAAGCATAAATTGTGTTAAGAGCAACATCCTTTTCTTCCTTAAATAGAAAAGAAAGGACCATCGTAATAAAGCCAAGTGTATAGCCAACGATAAAAACATCTCGCTTCATATGAATAGAAGAGATTAACGTTAAAAAAATCGTAATTAAAATGATTTCAGCATTAGGCGCGAAAATAAATAAAGAACTAATAATAAACAAATAAATCAGTACAATCCCTACATATGGAAAAAGAATCGGCCTTTTGAGTAGCTTTTGGAAAATAAAAAACGTTAGTGTAAACGCTAATAATTCAATACTATAAAAAATCCCTTTGTCTATATCTCCTACAAAAAATGTTTTCGACATCGCTAATAGTGTGGCGATCGAAAAGGTTATAAACATCAACGTATTTTTCCTCTTTATATCCCCTGTCACAAGTTGACCAATGGCATTCATCCGTATATCCCCCTTTATACTTAGTAAGCCTATATTAAAAGAAATATATCACATTCTACACATAGACTTTTATCAGAATTTGTCGAAGAGTGAAAATATTTAAGGATAGATGGCCTAGGTAAATCGAATGGTGTCTCTCTTTCGTCAAAGTACGTCTATTATTCTAGGAGAAAAAACTCAGATGTTCCCGATTTAAAAGGATGGTCGTCATTTACAACTAAAGATGTAGGATAAGTATGAGGTACCGCTCAAGATTAATAGGGGGATGGAGATCGTCGTAGGATTTAGGTTCTTTCTATATGGAAAAGCGGATACTTTTAGAATAAGTTCTATGGCATATCTTACCTTTGAGGCGGAATTTGTCCGACTCTACTAGAATTGCTCAATTTCGGCGCGGAATTACTCTTTACTTAACGAGATCTTTCGTGTAAATCCGAAAACTACCGATTACATCACAACAAAGCTTAAGAAAAGAACTAGAAAAAATTTTTTACCATTAAAATCCCATCATGACGGGATTTTAGAAAATCCAAGGAAAATTCACCCCTTCACACATGTTTTTAATAATGTTAAAATGGCACCACAAAACGGATAAAAGCCACTATTCTTCTAGGGTAGCGGCTCTTTTTGTCCCGTCTTTTTAGGCGGTGTTTCATAGATTCATTTATATTTTTTTTGAAAGGGTGATTTCAATGCATTACGGAAGCAAAGGCTGGTATGTCAGCGAATTAAAGAAATTAGGTGTTCGCCGTCATGAAGAGAGAAAACTCGAAAGCTACAAAAAACACTTTCTAGCAAACTTACTTGAAAAACATAGTAAGTAAATGTAAGAATAGCTTGGGTCAAAACTCAATCATTTTTTAAAAGACGAGCGATTATCGTTTGACACGTTGATCCTTATTAATATGGTGTGGTGGAAGAATCAGTACGTTTTTTCCTCTCACCCCCGCCGGAGTCAAGTGTCTTTTCGCTCCATTACACTAGCGATTACCAATCGTATGCATAAACAATACATGTAGTGATAAAGAATAAAACCCGAACGATATGGGAGATTTTCATTGAAAAATCACCTGATCGTTCGGGTTTCTCATTAACTAAATACACTTTGTCCAAGCCTCTTTATGATTGTTATGTGTAATAGCCAAAAGCAGATAAGATCAATACACCGATGATAGATACTGCAATACCTGTTACAAATGTGACCAAAACTGTCCTTACTTTCCTCGTATCTAACCAGACTGTGACTACGAGAATGAGGGTGAAGAGAGCTCCAAAGAATAAAGAAGCGATTTGGCTAGTTGGTGTAATCCAGTCAAACCAGCTTAAAAAATTCATGTCTAACAGCCTCCTACCTTTACTCGTTATTTTCGTTATTTCTTACTTAATCACAATGATCAGCCTCATAAATCTTCCACTACATGATCACTTCATACCCGGCTTCCATATTTTCGATTTACTTTTTTCGTGGAAAAAATGTGCCGTCACATATGTACTACATGCACTTAATAGCTTTATGATTTCAATGTCATTTCCCTGACTTGTGAACAAGGTAATTCAGCGTCTTAAGAATGACATGATGTTTTGTCTTGATTGTGGTTTCCTAATTTCTGACAACATTCCGTTTTAAATACTCACGAATGATTACTTAAATAAGTGAATCACGTGTTCCCTGAGCGTGTTTAAGAAACTCTTCTTCTACAAGTTATATCCGAAGGATTTGTTTCAGATGATATAGTTGCGATTGATGCCACTTATTTGAAGCAAGAGATTGATTTCCAGTAAAAGATGAGCAACCAAAAGCCAATCCGTAAAAACGCGGACGTAAATTAAAAGAAGAACGTGAAAAGTGGCTTCAAGAAATGGCTGAAAAAGAAACAAATCTCCCAATTTATGAAAAGCCGATTGAAGCAAAATTAGATGTTACTCTTGATGATTTATGTTGTTATACAACCCTAACACGAGGCTCTCAATGATGGTTACCTTTAAATAGGTTCTTTGAACGAAAACTGCTTAAGGTTGAATGGAGCGGAAGTGCGAGACTCCTGCGGGAGGAGTGGGACAGGTGAGACCCCACAGGCGTTTACGCCGAGGAGGCTCACCGCCCACCCCGCGGAAAGCGAGCAACTGGAGCGGAATTCAACCAGACCGGACACTTGATATATAGCCATAAGTTTACGAAATTAACATTCTGTAGGTCTGTGTTTCTTTAAAATAAGCAATTATGAAATTGATTCACTCATAAAAAGAAAAAGGTTTCTTAATCGTATCAATCCACCACCTCCATACCAATATTTTCTATTTTTATTTTACCAAAAAAGAAGAGATAAAACCATGATGATCTTATCTCTTCAAGCTAGTATCAGGCGTGAACCGTTAAATTGGTTCCCGATGCTCGTTACGCTGTTGATTGTAGGGTAAGTCTTGATAAAAATAGTTAGGTTTAACGATTTTATTTTCATAGCTAGTATGAAAAATATGAGTCGTTGCGGGTGAGACAGGTGGAATGAGCCATGTCCAATCACCCGTTACATGTCTACAGCTTGCTTTTTCATTTTGCTCGAATCGTTTAAATTGCTGAGCAGATGTATGGTGGTCAACAATACTAACACCTGCCTGTTTAAAGGAATGAAGCACCGCAACATTTAGCTCCACAAGTGCACGATCCTTCCAGAGATTCGCATTTGTGCGAGTATCTAATCCCATAATGGAAGCTACTTTCGGTAAGAAGTCATACCTAAATGGATCGGCTAAGTTCCTCGCACCAATTTCTGTTTCCATATACCAGCCATTAAAAGGTGCGGCAGAATAGTGGATCCCACCGATTTCAAGCATCATGTCTGAAATAATAGGTACACCATACCATTTCATCTGCAGGTCACTTATTCCCTCAATGTCAGGATGGGTAATTGAGACTTCTACCACATCATCTTTTGCAAATGTAAACAGCTTCGGATTCTGGTTGTCTTTTTGGATAACGAGTGGAAGGACATCATAATGTGTCCCTTCCCCCTTCCAACCTAACGCCTCACATTCCTTTGTAAAAGAAATGGATGCAGGATCACCTAGTGTACCATTTTCCGTTTCATAGCCAGCATAACGGATAAGCTGGTGGTTCCAAATGCGCATCCGGTTTTGCTTCCCTAAGTCTGGTTTAAAAATGGTGATTGTGGGTTTGATTTTCCCCTTATTCGTAGCAAACGTAAGATGATGCTGGAGTGCCTGAAATACGGCTTCCTCTGTATCAGCTTCTCGCTCATCAAAAACAGTTAAATTATCCCAAAAGAGTCGACCAATACACTTGTTGCTATTACGCCATGCCATTTTCGCCCCATGTGAAAGCTCTTCAAAGGTATGAACATACGTACCAGTCTCTTTAATTTCCTGCTTTATTTCTTCTATTCTTTTATCCGATTGCTCCGTTGATTTATTTAATTCTTGATAGGCTGTTTGAATAAACTGAATGGCTTCAGTCTCTAACTGTTTGTTGGTTGTAACCAATCCGGTCACCTCTTATAAAAGTTCATTGTCTCTATCATACTCTGACAATGTTCGACACGTCCAATGGTAGTACTTAGTTTATTTGTATTTTAGCTCCCATAGCTGCTTTAAAACGGGCATTTCTTCCATTTCTTCCTCAGTCACATGTTCCCATTCAATTCCGTTCGGCTTTTCATAAGGTGAATTAGTAGGAAAAAGCCCTTCCTCCGTTGCAATCCAGTCAACTGATAAATCAAAGGAATCTCTTGGAATTTCATTCTGAACAAGCTGTGAGCTATGAATTGAAGTAACAATAGGCATTGGCGGGTTGCCGAGTTCTCGTAAAATCCCATACTCACGGTCCGCATAGCCTTCTCCTTTACCTAGTCTTCTCCCATCTGGATGAATCGCTACAGAGCCTACAACCATAAAATCAATAGAAGGAATTTCGGTCAGCGGAATTTCCTTTCCATACGATTTAATATGACTCAGGCTTGCTGCTCTTCTTTCCTCTCCCTTTGGCACCCATTCCGGCTTAACCATGATGAAGCCTGCTTTTAATCGCGGAGTAGGAACTAATAACGTTTTTCCATCTATTAAAATTTGTTTTCGTAATGGTAGCTGTGGAGCATCTGGATTAACCTTTATCACCTTAGCCGCTTGATATTCTGGCATAGCTTGAATAAAAGCTGCTGCCTTCTCCGCCCCTTTGAAATTCGGAATTCGATGAACTAATGGAAACGGAAAGCGACCATTTTTCTCCTCTGTTAGCCGATTCCAAACCTTATGCCTTATTTCATCTTTTGTTTCTGTCATGCTCACCAAGTCCTTTTGTGTATTCTTATCATTAGTATAAACAACCGTCAAAGCAAGTACACGAAAAAGCACTTATCCTATCAGACTTTTTTCGTGAATTCTCATTCATTTGTTATAAGACTGTGACAGTGGGTAGAGTAGAGAAAGCTCAATAATAAAAGGTAAAAAAAAGAGAAAGGATCTGAGGCTCACCATGTTTGGTTTTGAGGACTTTGCAGTGTTTTTACGCGCATTTTTTGTCATCTTCCCTCTAGTGACAATTATACATGTTTTGGGCCACTACTTTTTCGCAAAGCTATCAGGCTGCCATGTAAAAATGATCGTGGGCTGTGGAAAAAAACTATTCTCGATCGGACCATTAGAATTTAGAATGTTTTACTTTTGGTATGGGGGCTGTGAATTCACCTCCATTAAAGCGACAACGAAAGCACGAAACATACTTATCTATCTTGGGGGCTCCATCTTTAACGGACTCTCCATCTTACTCATGTACAGTTTCATTTTTGAAGGAATAATAGAAAGCTCAAATGTAACCTATCAATTTCTCTACTTTTCTATCTATACCGTCTTCTTTGCTTTAATGCCCATGGATTATCCAGACGGAAGCCCAAGTGATGGAAAAGCTATCCTAAAAATCATGCGAAACAAGGAAATAGATCATACAACAGATTGCCAGTGGAAACAAACGTCTTAGGGACAAGATCTAGCATACAAACATAAAAAGGACGTAAAGGCTTAATGCTCTACGTCCTTTTACCTGAGAGGTTAACTATTCTCAATTTCCTCCACTAATAACGAAAGCTCTTCCCATCTTTCCATGGTTTCTTCAAGCTTCGTATCCACCTGTTCTTGCTCTTTATAAAGCTCTGTTACTTTTCCAAGGTCACTGCCTGCTGAAGCAATCTCTTGTTCAAGCTGCTCTTTTCTTTCCTCAAGTCCAGCAATCACGTCTTCAATTTGCTCCCATTCCTGCTGTTCCTTATAGGATAGTCGCTTTTTCTTTTCTTTCTTATATTCTGCTTTAACAGGAGCTGGTTCTTTTTCCTGCATCATTTCCTGTAGCTTCTTCTCCTCCATAAACTCTGAGTAGCTACCCTGGAAACGAGAAATTTGCCCACGTTCATCAAATACAACTAAGTGATCCACAACTCGATCTAAGAAATAACGATCATGTGATACGGTCAAAACGACACCTGGAAATTGATCAAGATAATCTTCTAATACCGAAAGCGTCTGCGTATCAAGATCATTCGTCGGCTCATCTAGAAACAGGACATTTGGTTCTTCCATTAATACCTTCAACAAGTACAAACGACGTCGTTCTCCACCGGAAAGCTTTCGAATATACGTCCACTGGGCAGAGCGAGGGAACAAAAAGCGTTCTAGCATCTGTTCGGCAGTAATGACCTGATTGTCTATTGTATAAACAATCTCAGCCGTTTCTTTAATATACTCAATTACACGTAGATCTTCGTCCATCTCTTCATGTTCCTGTGTATAAAAACCAATTTTAACAGTCGTCCCAACCTCAACTGTCCCTGAATCAGCTGGAGTTCTTCCCGCCATAATATTGAGGAGCGTGGATTTCCCCGTTCCATTTGGACCAATAATCCCCAGTCTTTCACCTGGTGTGATTAAATAATGAAAATTCTTAATAAGCTGATTTCCATCATACGCCTTTGAAATATTCTCAAGCTCAAGAACTTTTTTTCCAAGACGCTGTGAGCCTATCGCAAAATCCATCTCCTGCTTAGCAGCTGGGCCCTTTTGATCCTGAAGATCCTCGACTCGACCAATTCGTGCCTTTTGCTTCGTTGTTCTAGCCTTCGCTCCACGCCTTAGCCACGCCAGCTCACGACGTAATAAATTCTGCCTTTTCTCTTCAGCATTCTCTTCATTGATTTCTCGTTCCGCCTTCTTCTCTAAGAACACTTCATAGTTTCCAGAATACGTGTAAAGCTTCCCTTGATCTAACTCGAAAATTTGGTTTGTTACCCTATTCAAGAAGTAACGATCATGCGTAATCAAGATAATCGAACCACGATATTGAGCCAAAAACCCCTCTAACCACTCAATCGTTTCGTTATCAAGATGGTTCGTTGGCTCATCCAAAATCAAAATATCAGCAGGCTGAATCAACGCTTTCGCAATCGCCACACGTTTCTTCTGTCCACCAGATAAATGAATGACAGGCTTTTGAAAATCAGTAATCCCAAGCTTGGTTAAAACCGTTTTCGCCACCGTATTCGCTTCCCACGCATCGTTTTGATCCATCTTCTGCTGCATATTCATTAAATGCTTAAGCTTTCTCTCATTTTCAGGGTCCTTCTCAAGCTCACTTAACGCCAGCTCATATTCGCGCATCACCTGCATAATCGGAGCATCCCCATAGTAAATCTGCTCCAAAATCGTCAGCCCCTCCACAAGCTCGGGCTGCTGTGGCAAATATTCTATTCGAAGCGTATTCGCATGCGTCAGCTCACCAGAATCCGCAGACTCTATCCCTGCAATCACCTTCAACAAAGTCGACTTCCCAGTCCCATTTACACCAATCAAGCCAATCCTCTGCTTCGCCGCAATCGTAAACGAAATATGATCGAACAACGTCTTCTCACCATATGTTTTATATAAATTCTCCACTTGTAATATACTCATTATCCATTCAATCCTTCTACACAGTATGCATCTATTGTACAGCATATCCGAACTTTGTGCTAAGGGAAGGGAATACTCCCTCAACAACTTACGTACCAGCTTCATTGGAAAAAACAGACTAATCTTGTTGGGTCTTCACCAAATGTGATTCATACTTTAGCCGATAATCGCTAAACTTTCCTGGTTCATCAACCATTCAACGTGTTCGATCCCACTATCATCACTTAATACCGCAATCTACCTAAAGATCTAAAAGCTACAATGTATCAAGCTATATTTTTCACAATCCACCTTCGCTATTTCCCAACCTCCTCCATTCCCTCAACCAAAATAAAACCCACCTCCATCAATAGAAGCGGGTTCTTTAACCAATTATCTGTTTGCATCCTCTGCTTTCTCTAGTAAGTCATTAGCGAGTAAAGACAGTGTGCTTGTGGTGTGGTTGATTTCTTTGATCGACATGACGATGGAGTCGAGGTCATGTTTGTTCCGGTCGAACATGGTGAGGTAGTTTTCCATTTCCATTTTCACGGTTATAAGTCCACCTTTAACTTGGGCAATTTTTGTTTGAGATTGCTTGGTGGATTGGTTCATTGTTTTCATGTTGTCGACGAGATCATTTGTTGAGCTGCTGTTTTTTTGGACAAGTGTTTTGATTTGGCTGCTCATGTTTTTCGAGTTTTCTGCTAGCTTGCGTACCTCGGCTGCGACGACGGCGAAGCCTTTTCCTTCTTCACCTGCTCTGGCGGCTTCGATTGATGCGTTTAATGCGAGAAGATTCGTTTGATCTGCGATTTCTTCAATGCTTTTGGTCATAGCAAGAATTTTATTCGAGTTATCCTGTAAATCAAGAATGCCTTGAATAGCCGTGTTCACGTCGTCGATGACTTCGTTAAAGGTGTCAATCATCGAGGTCATTTGCGCTTCATTTTCATTTGTTAAGTTCACAAGGTTTTTACTGCTTTTTTGGGTAATTTCTGTTTCGCTACGAATTTGTTCTGCTTTTGAGCTTGTTTCTTGAATGGTTGCTTCTGTTTCTTGAACAGATGCAGCAACCTCTTGGCTAATTGACGTAAGCTCTTTTTGCAAGTGCTCTTTTGTACCATTTACCATCTCAAGTTCGTTCACCCTTGATTGGATATAGTTCTCAACAACTAATTGAGAGTCTAGATTTGTTAAGTGGGTGATTGCTAGTAAGAGTTTTGAGAGTTTTTCTGGTTGTGTTTCGTACTTTTTCACGATTTGTGGCACGATCAATGTGTTGATCGCCGAATATGTAGCAATAAACCA
The DNA here is from genome assembly GCF_001889165.1 of Bacillus weihaiensis. GTDB lineage: Bacteria > Bacillota > Bacilli > Bacillales > Bacillaceae > Metabacillus > Metabacillus weihaiensis. The sequence goes on from NZ_CP016020.1 coordinate 3,670,725, forward strand.
AGCTGCTGGTAGATTTGCTCCGTTATGGGTACGACCAATTCTTTTCCTCATGTCAAAAAATTCCGCATCCAATTTTCCGCTTAATAGACTTTGAAAATAGCTGACAAATACATTGTTTAGTCGTTCTCTTGTGGTGTTTTCTTTTGCAATATTTGTGAGAAACGGCTGTTTATATAAGTGGTTCAGTACGTTGTCAAGAACCTCATTTAGCATGTCCTCCATAAATGGCTGTATCTCTTGAAGTAATTGTAAGTGCTCCTTCGTTACACCCATATAGCTTAAACGTGCTGCAATGGCACGATCATGAACAAGAACTACATCCTCTTGTTGTGGGAATTCCATTATAGGTAAAAATTCCTCTTGTATTACTCGAACTTTTTTTCCGAATCCTAACATTTTTCTCATCCTTCCAACGAAATCCTACGCAAATTGTATAACATTTGTACTAGTTTTGTATAGTTATTTCGTTCACCATTTTCAAATTAACTTTTTATTGATTAAAATAGCGTTACAATGTAAAATCTAACTGTACTAAGATTCTTAATACAGTTAAGACGAAAAGGGGGTTCAAGATGTTTCAGTTAGATGTGAGAAGCAGAAAACCCATTTATGAGCAGCTAGTGGATAAAATTAAGGAATTGATTATTAGTGGAATCTTAACACCAGATGAGCAGCTCCCATCCGTTCGGGTGCTTTCTGGTCAGTTAACAGTGAATCCTAATACGATTCAGAGAGCCTATCGAGAGCTCGAAGCTCAAGGGTACCTTTATTCCATTAAAGGGAAAGGAAATTTCGTTTCAGCCATTGAGCATATGCCAAGTAATGACAAGCTTCAGGAATTAAAAAAAGAGATACAAACATTAATTGCAGAAGCGATTTACCTCGGATTAACAAAGGAGGATCTCCATCTTCTCTTTGAACGAGCGAATCAAAAAACAAAGGGGGAGCATTAGGGATGATACAAGTACATTCCATTTCCAAAAAATACAATCAACAGCTAGCTGTACAACAGTTGTCCCTTTCTGTTCAAAAGGGTTCAATTTATGGATTATTAGGTTCAAACGGCGCGGGGAAAACATCGTTGTTAAAGATGATGGCTGGGATTAATCGACCTAATTCAGGTTCGATTCTCATAGATGGCTCACCTTTATATGAAAACATGTCCGTTAAAGAACGTGTGGTTTTTATCCCTGATACTCTTTACTTCTTCCCTCAGGCTACCATTACCCAGTTGGCCCAGCAGTATAAAGCATTTTATCCTAAGTGGAGTGAAGAACGATTTCAGCGATTGAAGGCCGCGTTTACGATTGATGTAAATAAAAAAGTTCATCGACTATCAAAGGGAATGAAGCGACAGGTTGCCTTTTGGCTTGCTCTTTCTGCTATGCCGGATGTGCTTATTTTAGATGAACCGATTGATGGTCTTGACCCTGTCATGAGACAAAAAATTAAGAATCTCTTGTTTCAGGATGTTGCAGAACGAGAAATGACAGTCATCATCTCCTCTCATAATCTTAGAGAAATCGAGGATCTTTGTGATCACGTCGGGATTATGCATAAGGGAAAAATTCTACTTGAGAAGCAGCTAGACGATTTGAAGTCAGATACACATAAGATCCAGCTAGCGCTAAAAGACCCTACGCATGAGGAGCATTTACTTAACCAATTCACCATTCTCCATCGTGAGAAAAGAGGAAGTGTGTCACTTCTAATTGTTCGAGGTGAGGAAGAGAAAATTCAAAAGATTATTCGCGCGCATGACGTGATTCTCTTTGATTTACTTCCTTTAACGTTAGAGGAGATTTTCATTTATGAAATGGAGGATACAGGCTATGAAATTGAAAACATCCTTCTTTAAAAAACAAATCATTCGTCAGGATGTAAGACAATTTGGATGGATTAGCATCGTCTTTTTCCTCCTATTGTGTTTCATTATACCCTTGGAACTGCTTCAACTATCATCAAGTGATTTCTTGACATATAACGAATATCAAGATTACTTCGCCATTAATACAGAGCTTCAAATTATGATTTTACTTAGCCTTCCTGTAGCAGCTGGTTTGTTACTTTTTCGCTATATACACAATGAAGCTGCTGTAGATATGGTTCACAGCTTACCTATTAGAAGAGAATCACTGTACGTTAGTCATCTGTTGAGTGGATTAGTCATGCTACTTGTGCCTATTCTTCTGACATCTGTCATTACCTATTTTGTGACAAGATCAATTCCGGAATTTCATGATATCCTAACCGTTTCTGAGCTAATGAGTTGGACTGGTCTGATTATCGTCTTAACCTGTATGTTCTTCACCTTTACTGTTATGGTTGGAATGATTACTGGCTTATCAACAGCACATGCAGTTTTAACGTATATTTTCTTATTTTTACCGATTGGCTTAACGACAATGATCACATACAACTTATCTTTTTTATTATTCGGATACGCCTCTTCCCTTTTAAACGAGAAGATATATTACCTGTCTCCTTTTACCCGTTTTATCCGAGTATGGGACAATAATATAATGTATTCAGCAGGAGAGGTCATGATCTATATCTTGCTAACCGTCCTGTTCATTATTGTTGGCTTATTCTTCTACAAAGGTAGACAGCTAGAACGTGCAACGGAAGTAATCACCTTTACCTTCCTAAAGCCTGTTTTCAAATACGGTGTAACGTTCTGTAGCATGCTTGTGGGGGGAACATATTATTCTGCTACAACTTCTGCAAACTTTAGCTGGCTCATCTTTGGCTACATTTTGGGCGCATTAATCGGCTACACAGCTGCAGAAATGATACTCCAGAAAACATGGCGAATTTTTCAACTGAAGATGTTTACTGGGTACGTCATTTATATGGTTATTTTCGGTGTGATCTTCATTAGTATAGAGAATGATTATCTTCAGTACGAAAGTAAATTACCGAGAATGGACCAAATTCAAAATGTGTACTTTGGAGACACATATTTTTTACATGAAGAAACTGAAAACAAGGCATTATATTCAGATTCCAAGCTTTACATCCAGGCTGTACGGGAATTACATGAACATATTTTAGAAGAGAGAGAGTACATTCAGTCTGTTAAATCTGATTCAGAAATTCGGATAAGCTACCAATCTATTGTTTATCGCTTGAATAACGGACAGCTTTTCAAAAGGGAATATCGAATCCCCATTGAGCTTTTAGAAGATAAATTACAAATTGTCATGGAATCAGATGAGTATAAAGCGAATCTACCTGAGATTAGACAAATTGATGAAACGTCCGATCCAATTGATATTCGCCTTTTCCCACATGCACCTGGCTTCTCGCCAGTCACCATTTCAGACAAAGGAGAAATTCAAGAGCTACAAGAAGCTATTAGTAAAGATGTAAAATCTCAAACTATGGATGACCTATTATATCGTTCATCTACTTTTGGTTATATCGAATTATCATACGAACCGGAAAAAACAAAGCTTCCAGGAATGGAACCTGTTCCTACCGAAACGATTCATATTGATTGGAGAAAGTCCTTTAAACATACGGAAGAATGGCTAAAGGAAAGAGGCTACTATGAGAAATTAACGATTACGGAAGCTGATTTAGCGCAGGTCGAACTGATGAAAATCTCTCCTCAAGAACCGAACAAAGAATACTTAGCAACCGAGGAATACTTTCAACAAGCAACAGAAACATTACCTATTACTGAAAAGGAGGAAATCGAAAACATATTGGCCTACTTCAATAGGGATTACTCAAGCGACCATATCTATTATGTAAAGCTCACCCTTAAAAACGGTCAAACCTGGTACGGATCCCTTGAGGAGGAAAAGATACTAGAAAGTATTAAAAAGAAAGTAGATTGATTAGCAGGATGATAAATGGAAGAGACTGGGACAAAATAAAGAGCCAGGCATCCTCCGATACAAACTATTGTGTGCACTAGATAAATCAGTGCGTACATATAGTCGTTACGATAAGGTGCCAGGCACTTCTGTCTCCTTCTGTCCCAGCCTCTTTTTTTAGTTGCTGCTAGGGCAAAATCCCAAGTGCAGAAATCTCCCCTTAGATAAAAGGGTTTTTCTCTCTGTATAGAGCGAGTGACAATCTTAGTTTGCGTAGTAATCGATGAAAAACCTGGTGATGTGCACATCACCAGGTTTTTCGTTATTTTTTATTCGTTTGTTTCCCGCTCTTTTTTTGGCTTTGATGCTGGCTATTGCCAATTTGGAAGTCGCTACCTAATTCCACTTCGTTTTCACCCTGTTGCTTGGCAATTTGCTGGGCAGATTGTTCTTTATTTTGCTTCCCTTGCTTTGACATTCGTACATCCCTCCTCTTTCATGATTTTTATATTTTGTACAAAGAGGGGAAAATCATACGCATGACATGATTCCTGTTATATAGTCAAACGCGAACATTTTTCTTGCGTAAAAAAACCGATTATCGCCACGATAATCGGTTTCTTCTTCCCTTTTAAGATGCTTGATCTTTATCCTTTTTATAGTCTACTTCCCAATAATCTGCGTTTTTAATACCCAATGCTTTCGGGTCAAAAACAGGATCAATTCCTTGCTTCTTCTGATTCTCATAATCTTTAAGAGCTACTAATGCAGGCTTTGCTAGAATTAGAATGGCAATCAAGTTCAGCCACACCATGAGTCCTAACCCTACATCACCTAAAGCCCATGCTAATGCTGCTTCATTTGTCGCACCGTAGAACGTAGCTCCAAGGAGGACAACTTTTAAAACAAACATAGCCCATTTACTATTTGTAACACGCGTTAAGTAGGCAACATTTGTTTCTGCGATATAGTAATAAGCCATGATTGTTGTGAAAGCAAAGAAGAAAAGTGATACCGCTACGAAACCAGCTCCAAACCCAGGAAGAACCGATTCAATCGCTGCTTGTGTATAACCAGGTCCTGCCTCAACTCCTTCTAGATTGCTCACAATCACTGTTCCGTCCGGAGCCTCTGTGTTATACATACCTGTAAATAAGATCATAAATGCAGTAGCCGAACAAACAAATAAGGTATCAATATAGACAGAGAATGCTTGAACTAAGCCTTGCTTTGCAGGGTGAGATACTTCTGCTGCTGCCGCTGCGTGTGGACCTGTACCTTGACCCGCTTCATTAGAGTAAATCCCTCGTTTTACTCCCCATGCAATCGCTGCACCAACGATACCGCCAAAAGCAGAATCAAGGGCAAATGCACTTCTAAAAATTAAGCCTAGAACAGCCGGAAGTTCTCCGATATTTGCTAACACAATTATAAGTGACACGAGGATATACCCAATTGCCATAAATGGTACGACAAATTGAGCAACGTTCGCAATACGTTTTATTCCACCGAAAATAATAACCCCAATTAATGCAACAAGAATGATACCCGTTATCGTTGTATCTAGATTAAATGCATTCTCTAATCCAACTGCGATGGAATTTGATTGGATACCAGGCATTAATAAGCTCATCGCTAAAATAGCTGCGATCGCAAAGGTAACAGCAAACCATTTCCAGCCAATTCCTTTTTCAATATAGTATGCTGGACCCCCACGGTATTCACCGTCTTGCTTCACTTTGTAGATCTGTGCAAGAGTCGATTCTATGAATGCGCTTGAAGCACCAATGAATGCGATTGTCCACATCCAAAACACAGCTCCAGGTCCACCAAATGCAATAGCGGTCGCTGTACCAGCAATATTACCAGTACCTACACGACCTGATAGTGCAATAGCAAGTGCTTGGAATGATGATACCCCAGCTTTAGAGCTCTTTCCTTTGAACATGAGCGTAACCATTTCTTTAACATGCCTTACCTGTAAAAAACGTGTAAGAATAGAAAATAAAAGACCAACTGCAAGACAAATGTAGATGACAGGTGTACTCCAAAGCACATCATTCAAACCATTAACGAATGTTTCCAACCTAATACCCCCTTTTTTTGAATAGACAGAATTTTCTTTATAGAAAAAGTATAATAAATATTCTGTTATAAAACAACAAAAATGTGAGATAACCTCACATTTTATTTATATCCTAGTAAAATATTAGCGACAGCCTTGGAAATTCTTGTCTCTCACAGATTATTAAGAAATATATGCGGATAATCTGTTATTATAACAGGCACCTTTTCTTTTTTTAAGAGGGTAAATTCTTCCAGAGAATTAATCGTAAACACTCGTAAAGGCATTCCCATATCCCTTATTTTTCGTCCAATAATGGATTGGGCAAATGAGGCTTCACAATGGAGCGCCTGAATGGGTAAGGTTTTGATTCGTGTCATAATATCCGTTGGGATCCCTGCGAAAAGAAAGGCTGTTTCGATCGTTGGATCAAGTTGGTTCACTTTCACCAAGCTCTCACTATTAAAAGAGGAAATGATTGTTTGCTCTTTCATTTCTAGCTTGTTTACTATTTCTAACACCTTCTCCTCTAAGTGGGGGTACTCAAGTAAATCATTCTTCAGTTCAATGTTCATCAGCATGTGAGGGTTTCTGTCTTTTACCAACTCCAACACCTCTTCAAGAAGAGGAATGCGTTCATTTATAAATAGTGGATCAAACCAACTTCCCGCATCATATCTTCTTAGTTGCTTCCACTCAAAGTCCTTTACATAGCCAATACCATTTGTTGTGCGATTAATCGTTTCATCATGAATCACAACAACCTGCCCATCTTTTGTTAATTGGACGTCTAGTTCAATCCCGTCAGCACCCATTTCAACTGCTGCTTTAAATGCCGCCATTGTATTCTCAGGATATTCGCCACTTACTCCGCGATGGGCAAATAATTTTACTTTTTCGTTCATTTCGATTCCCTCTTTTCCTTGATGTAGTGTCATTCACTCTTACTACTTTTTATTTGTGGAGAAAGTATAGTGGTTAGTTGGATTGGAGGAGCAATATTACTAAAAAAAATTACAAGGCACCTACCATCCTTATTATAAAAGGTGAATAGATATCAACAAAGTTTAGATAAAAGCCTTGTTAAAAGCCCTTGAAGCAAATTCTTCAAGGGCTTAGTTTCTAGCTTAGACAGTTAGTTACCTTGTTTTTTGTTTGCTACTTCTAATGCACGGTTTGTTTCCTCTGCTGCTTGATCAAGCGCTTCTTGAGGATCCATTCCTTGATATAAATTTTCCATTGCCGTTACCACTTTTTGTCTTGACTCAGGGAAGACAGAGATAAGTGCCCCTTGAGTTGCAGTGCTTGGCTTTGTGTCACGTAATTGGTCGACTGTTACTTTAAGCTGAGGGTATTTTTCCCACTCTTCTTTTACGATATCTTGTTCATATGCGGCTGGATTGATGGCAAAGTAGCCTGTTTTTACATGCCATTCTCCTTGAACCTCAGGTGTTGTTAAGTATTTCATAAATTCCCATGCCGCTTTTTGTTTTGCTTCTTCAATCCCACTTGACATCCAAACAGAAGCTCCACCGATAATAACTCCTTGTCGGTCAGCATCATCTGGAATTGGAAGGTATGAAACGCCTACTTCAAAATCAGCATTATCGACTACCGTCTTTACACCTGCTGAACTATCTAAATACATTGCTACTTTTTTCGATTGGAAGGCAGCACGAATGTCATCCCAGTTTTGCCCTACATTATAGAAAGTACCATCATTATACATATCACTAATTAAACTGAATACATTTAATCCTAACTCATCATTAAACGTAGCTTTTGTCGCATTCCCATTTCGTCCATTTTCATTATCAACATAGTGACCACCTTGTGCAGCAAGTAATTCCTCGAAGAACCAGCCATAGTTTAAGATTGAGAATCCATACTGACTTGTTTCTCCACCATCTTGCTTCGTTAACTTTTTAGCTGCATCCATTAACTCACTATACGTCATTGGTCCTTGATCCACGTCTAAACCAGCTTCCTTAAATGCATCTTTATTATAAATAAGTACTGGTGTTGATGAGTTAAATGGCATTGAATATTGTTCACCATCAACTGTGTAGTAGTTTGAGATGTTCTTTTCCCATTGTGATGTATCATAGTTATCTTCGTCGATAAATTTTTGAACAGGCTGAACATGTCCACTATCAACCATGTATTTTGTCCCAACTTCAAAGGTTTGCATAATCGTAGGTGCATCCTCTGTACCTGCAACTGTATTAAACTTTGTTAAGGCTTCCTCATACGTACCTTGGAAAACGGGAGTTACTTCAATATCTTCTTGTGATTCGTTAAAATCAGCTACGATATCTTTCAAGACTGTTTCAAGATCACCACTCATCGCATGCCAGAACACAACTTCTTGCTTTTCAGTTGTTTCTGCCGCTTCCTTTTCTGTCCCTTCAGCCTCAGCTTCTGTTCCAGAAGTACCTGTATTTGAGCTTGAACATGCAGCTAACAATAAGAGAAATAGTGCAGATAATAAAATAAATCCTTTATTCTTCATGAATAGTTCCTCCTTTTGGTTGGGTACTAGATTTCCCCTATGAATTGATAAGTAACAGTTACTTTAGAGCACCTTGTGTTAAGCCTTTTTGCAATCTCTTTTGACCTAAGAATAAGAGTAGGATTGTTGGAAGAATGACGACAACAACTGCTGCCATGACCACCCCCCATTCGGTTGAGATTTCTTGCGACTGTAGCTGCTTTAACCCAATTTGAACAGTTCGAACACTTTCATTATTCGTCACAAGCAATGGCCATAAATACATATTCCATGTTGTTAAAAAGCTATAAATGCCTAATGTAATTAAGCTTGATTTTGAGACGGGTAGCACCACATTCCAAAAAAAGCGAAACCGACTAATACCGGCAACCTGCGAAGCCTCATAGAGCTCTTTCGGAATCGTTTTAAACTGCTGCCTCAATAAGAAGGTTCCAAAGGCTAAGGCAAAGAAGGGAACGGTTAACCCAGAATACGAATTTAACCACCCTAGCTTTTGAACCGTTAAAAAGTTAGGAACCATTGTCGCTTCCCACGGAATCATCATGGTTGAGATAAAGAGAAAAAAGATCATTTCTCTACCTTTAAATGTGATAAAGACAAAGGCAAATGCAGCTAAACTCGAGACGAGTAACTGCCCCAACATGACGACTGTTGAAACATAAAAACTATTCCATAAATAGTGAATAAGTGGCGTCCTTTCAAATGCTTTTTGATAGTTTGCAAGAGTCAAAGTGTCAGGAATGAGATTTCCTCTTAACACTTCTCCTCCTTGCATAAAGCTAATCATGACAGCATAAAAAATAGGGAACATCATAAATACCGCTGAAAAAATTAATAGCGTATACAGAATCATCTTTTTCATACGTGTCATTGATAATGCACCTTCCGTTCCCCTATCTTAAATTGAAGAATGGTTACAACTAAAATACAGAAAAAGAGAATCGTTGCCTGGGCACTTGCCGAGCCGATATTGTAATTAATAAAGGCTTCTTTATAAATGGAATACACAATAACATTGGTTGATTCCACAGGACCTCCCTTGGTCAAAATATCGATCTGGCCAAAGGTTTGAAAGGAATTAATAAGTGACACGGTGATGATAAAAAACAAGGTAGGTGAAAGCATTGGGATCGTAATTTTTCTAAGCTTGTACCAATAGCTCACGCCTGCAATATCTGCATTTTCATATAAATGTTCATCAATGTTCTGCAAGCCACCTAATAGAATGAGAAAAGCAAAGCCTGTGTTCATCCAGATAGTAGATATCGCAACAGCCAACAGTGCATAGGTAGGATCTAGAAGCCATTGAACTTCGGAACCCCCAAATGAACGAACCACCTTATTTAAAATACCGATAGACGGATTATACATGAACATCCAAATAACAGAGGAAGCCGCTACGCTCATCCCCATTGTTGATGAAAACAAGGTGCGGAACACTCCAATTCCCCTCACCTTTTCATTCGAAATCACCGCTAAAAATAGAGCGAGAATGACACCTACAGGAACTGTGTATAGCACAAATAGAATTGTTGCTTTCATACTTTTATGAAAGCTAGTTGATTGTAGGAGATACGTAAAATTCTCAAACCCAACAAACGTTATAGGTGTACCTTGTCCATCCGTTAAAAAGAAACTCAGGTATAATGTACGGATCATTGGATAAAAAAGAAAGATGCCAAATAAAAGGATAGATGGTAACAAATACAGCATTCCTACTACAAAATTTGGAAGAGGCTTCTTATAGGAAGTAGACGGCTTTTCCACATTTATGACAGGATTTGTCTCGTTCGACAGGCTACTCATAAGATAGCCTCCTCAACTAATGGTCTCTCCTCAATTTTTGCTTTATGATATAAGTAATCTCCACTTTCCGTATGAAAGAAAAACAAATTCTCTTCTTGAATAGTAAGGGGTATTTTCCTCCCAATCTCGATATTCCATTGTCCGTTCCATTTCGCAATCCATTGTTTATTTCCCATCTCAAACGTTATAAGTGTCTCCGTTCCAAGAACTTCTACATTTAAGACATTTGCAAAAAAGCTTATTTTCCCTTCTTTAGCAAGCTGGATATGCTCAGGACGAATGCCTGCTGTGATTCTTGAGTGGGATGCAAGGTGCTGTGTTACTTCCTCACTTAATGAGATGGATCGATTATCTGCGAAGAATAACGATTGCTCCTTCACTTCTACATTTAAGAGATTCATAGGTGGTGAGCCGATAAAGGAAGCAACAAACGTATTCGCAGGATGATTATAGATGTCTAGAGGGTGTCCTATTTGCTGCACCTCACCGTTATGTAAAATCATCATTCGATCGGCCATGGTCATCGCTTCTGTCTGATCATGTGTTACATAAATCATCGTAATCCCTAGCTTACGTTGAATTTGGCGAATCTCAGATCTCATCTTGGCTCTAAGCTTTGCATCTAAATTGGATAATGGCTCATCCATTAGACAAATTGGGGCTTGAGTGACAATCGCCCTTGCTAATGCCACACGTTGACGCTGTCCACCTGAAAGCTGTCTTGGCTTTCTATTTACTAACTCGGACAAGCCAAGCATTGCTGCTGTTTCAGTGCAACGGTCTTTTTGCTCCTGTTTTGATAGTTTCTTTGTATGGAGACCAAAGGTAATGTTTTGTTCCACCGTTAAATGAGGATATAAGGCATAGTTTTGAAAGACCATAGATAAATTCCGCTTACTTGGTAAATGTTTTGTGACATTCTCTTCGCCTATAAAAAGGTCTCCGTTAGAGATCTCTTCAAGCCCAGCAATCATGCGAAGCATTGTACTTTTCCCACATCCCGATGGTCCTACTAAAACGAAAAATTCACCTGGCTTAATTGTTACATCGATACCTTTAATCACCTGTTCCTTTCCATCGTAGGTTTTTGAAATATTTTTCAACTCAACTCGCTTCATTATTGATGCATCCCCTTTTTTCACATTTTCTCTACTTCAATTGCCGTTTGGGCTTGAAATTGCCATAATCTTGGTTTACCAGTTGAAACGGCGATCGCTCCACTTTGAAGTGCTGCGTTAATATGCTCCTGGTGCTGAATCAATCCTCCTGTGATAAGAGGGATGTCCGTTTTTCGTTTTAGCTTGGCAATTATTTCTGGAATAAGAGCTGGCATTAATTCAAGTGCATCAGGCTGGATCTCATTTACTGCTTTTAAACCGTTCTTCACTGCATCTGTATCTACTAGAAACAAACGTTGGATGGTTAGAAGCCCTTCTTTATTTGCAAGCTGAATGAGAGAGCTTTTCGTTGTAACAATTCCCGTTGGCTGGACATATTTTGCGATAAACTTAAGACCTTCTCTGTCATAGCTAATGCCGGGTATTTTCTCAATATGTAAAAACACAAAGCGATTATGTTTTTTCAACACATCTACATAGCGTTTGATCACACTAATATTTCCTGTTAAGAGAAAAGCGCATTGTATATTTGACTCCAAAAATTGATCAAGGCTTTTCGGGTCTTTAATAGAGGCGATTAGTCGGTCATGCTCTAAGCGTCTCGTAAATTCTTCTTGAAGATCCATTCTATTCACTTCCTTTTTAAAGAATAGTAGGTTGTAAAAAGAACAAAACAAAAAACCATAAAAAAACACAGGGGTTACTAAGCAGTAGTACGCCTATTTCTTTTTATGGTTTCTCATTATCACAACCTGGTTGATATTCACTTGTCCTTCTCTATTAACATCTTACTACCAAAAGTTTAAGAGAGTATGAAGACTTTGTATATAATTGTAAATATACTGTTTAGATTGTAAATATTACATGACATGATTGAATTGGCTACTCATATTTTTAGAGCTTGTAAAAATGATGTAGGTAAAAGCAAGCTGAAGGTGAATCGATTGAACACCCATTCCATGCAAAAAGCCTGGGACCTGGGAGATGAAGCTGTTTTTAGTCAATCTCCGTTTCCCAAATTGTCGGAAAGCACTAACCCATTTTCTTATATTGGTTTTACGTCGAATTCCAAAGCTTTTAGCCAAGAAAGCCTATCCACCTTCTCGAACTAAATAAGCGTTAACTACATTTCGCTTCAATCTTTCATCATATTTGACCACAAGAAACACCCCAAAAGGTAGAATTAGTTCGTCTAACTTTTGGGGTGCACATCTGAGCCAGGCTCTTTTTTCATTCAACAAATTCTGGAAGATGACAGGCACTGATTTCCCCTGCCTTTACTTCGATCACCTTGTCAGCTTGGCGGATGGTATTAAGACGATGCGCGATGACGAAGGTGGTGCGGTCTTTCATGAGATGGTTTAGGGCTTCTTGAATTTTGATTTCTGTGATCGTGTCGATGCTACTCGTTGCTTCGTCTAGGATAAGGATTTTCGGGTTTGCAAGCATTGCTCTTGCGATGGCTAAAAGCTGCTTCTGCCCATGGCTAATGCCATTCCCATCTTGACTGATTTGCGTTTCATATTGGTTCGGAAGCTGTTGGATAAAGGAGTGAGCGTTGGCTTGCTTTGCTGCTTTTACCACCTCTTCGTCTGTTGCTTCTAACCGACCATAGCGAATATTTTCCATGATTGACCCATGGAAGAGAAAGGTATCTTGAAGAACAAACGCCATTTGTCTTCTTAATTCATCTCGACTAATTTCTTTTATATCTCTTCCATCTACATAGATAATCCCATCGGTAGCATCATAAAACCTTGAGATTAAATTGACTAAGGTCGTTTTCCCCGCCCCAGTTGGTCCAATAAATGCGACCGTCTCTCCAGCTAACGCCTTAAAACTAATATGGTTAATTGTTTGCTTTGAGTCATCCTGATCGTAAGAAAACGATACGTCTACAAATTCAACTTCCCCATTAATCGGTTTATTTTTGTTGGAGGCGTACTCGGAATCTTCTTCCTCTTTCGGCTCCTCTAAAATATCAAATACCCTTTCAGCCCCAGCCATTGCTGATAACAACGTATTATATTGATTAGCTAAATCATTTAATGGTCTCGTAAATTGTCTTGCATACTCGGCGAAAATAACGATCATCCCGATTGTTACCAAGCCATTTAATGCTAATATCCCACCTACTCCTGCAACTATGGCAAAGCTTAGGTTATTAAGCATATTCATTACTTTTGGGATAAAGCCTGAGATCGTCTGTGCCCAAAAACCAGATAACATTAGCTGGTCACTTTTTTCAATAAATTCTTCAATAACACGCGCTTCTTTTGAATAAGCTTTAATTAGCTTTTGCCCGGAAATGGATTCTTCAATATAGCCATTTAGCTCACCAAGATGTTGTTGCTGCTGTTTAAACAAACGACCTGTTCGGCTCGTTATCCACTTCATCCCAATAACCATTAAAGGAACTATAATCAACGTCACAGCTGTTAACAAAGGACTAAGGAAAATCATGACTGTAACCGTCCCTAGTAAAGTAAGAACACTTGAGAATACTTGAATGATCGAGCTATTCAACGTCGTACTTACATTCTCGATATCATTGGTCACCCTACTCATTAATTCACCGTGCTGTCTTTTATCAAAAAAAGAAATAGGGAGCACATGAAAATGACGAAACAAATCCGTCCTCATTGTATTAACTGTTTGTTGAGCAATCCCAATCATCCAATAATTCTGCAGGAAAAGAGAAATGGAATGAAAAATAAACACAGCTACTAATCCTACCAATAAGGTTAGGAGACCCTCGCTTTGACCAGGTACAATGTACGTATCAAGCGCATGACCAATCATATATGGACCTAACAAGCCCAATCCAGAGCTAATCAGCACCATCAGTAAGACGAGCGAAAACAGAATACGTCTTGATGACAGATAGAACCATAACTTTCGTAAAGTGTAGGTTGCCTGCTTAAAGCTTACCTTCTGTTTCTTCTTCTCAACGGAACCTTCACTTTCCACAATCCGCTCATATTGGAAGGGAGCTTTTAATTCTTTAATCATAGACAACCTCCTCCGACATTTGAGATTGATAGATTTTATGATATAACGGGGAGGTTTTGAGTAGCTGCTCGTGTGTTCCTTCCGCTACTAAATGTCCCTCATCTAATAGTAAAACCCGATCTACTTGCATTGCGGTGCTTATTTTGTGGGTAATAATTAACATGGTCGCAGAATACTCATGCAAAGCTTCCATTAAATCCTTTTCTGTATGAACATCTAACGCACTCGTACTGTCGTCAAAAAGTAAAATCTTTGGCTTTCGTACTAACGCTCTAGCAATGGAGAGACGTTGTTTTTGGCCACCTGAAAGATTCACACCTTTTTGACCAATTCTTGTGTTGTAGCGTTGAGGTAATTTTTCAATGGTTTCATGAATTTGCGCAGCCTTAGCTGCCTCAACCACTTCACTCATTGTTGCATCTTCTTTTCCCCATACAATATTTTCTTTCACACTTCCTGTGAAAAGCACCGCTTCTTGAGGGACGAGACCTGTTTGGTTACGCAGGTCAATTAAATTCATTGTAGAGATATCTACTTGATCAATGCTGATTTTCCCAGAATCCACCTCGTAAAGCCTTGGAATCAGCTGCATAAGCGAGGACTTCCCTGCCCCTGTTCCTCCCATAATTGCCACGGTTTCTCCAGCATGTACGCTAAAAGAGATATCCTTTAGAACACTCTCTTCCCCTGGATAGGAAAATGTCACGTGTTCGAAGGTAATGTCTCCTTGAGAGAAAAGAGAGGGTTTTCCGTGTAATAGATCCTGCTCTTCTGTATGTAACACCTCATAAATTCGCTCTGCAGAAGCACGAGATCTAGAAATAAACATAATGATAAACGAAAACATCGACAATACGGCTGTTGTACGCAATCCATAATTAATAACAGCGACAACCTCCCCGACTTCAATACGACTTCCATCGGCTAACCAAAATCCATTCCATAAAAGAACAAGAATCGCTACATTCATTATGAACAAAAGAATAGGCATAGAGGATTCAATGATCCGCAATGCTCTAATTGTCGTGATCTTTAGGGAGTCAGCCGATTCATTAAAGCGACTTCTTTCATACTCCTTCCTTACATAGGCTTTAATTAGTTTCATCCCTACTAAATTTTCTCTTAACACATCATTTACAAAATCAAGCTTTTTTTGAACCAATTGAAACAGCTTACTCCCTCGTTTCAAAATAGTAATAAGCAGGATAACAACAATGGGTACAGCGATAAGAAACACAGTTGCTAAAACAGGACTGACAATAAAGGACATGATAATTGAACCAATAAGTAGTAATGGGGCTCTAAGCATAATTCTAAGCCCCATAAAAATGGTATTTTGGAGCTGTGTCACATCATTTGTCATCCTTGTAATCAATGATGCCGTAGGAAATTTGTTAAGCTTTTCAAAAGTGAAGTTCTGTACTTTTACAAATAGTGCTTTTCTAATGGTAAAGCCAAAATTTTGACCTACATGCGCAGCATAAAAGGAATTAATAATCCCACAAACAAAAGCAAGTAGCGATAAACCGATCATCACACTTCCCCACTGAATGACCACTGAAAGATCCTTTGCTAAAATCCCTTCATCAATTATCTTCGCCATTAATAATGGCAATGTAAGCTCCACCGCAAGTTCAGTCAACATCAGCGTAAGAGCAACCGTAATTGCTATGCGATAGGGTGATAGATATGTTCGAAATGTATGTAAGATGGTATTACCTCCAGTCCCTATTTGTACTTTCTTTTCACTTACTTATGACTTCTTCCTGAGAGATTGGTGCTAACAGGCATACTTAATTAAATGGAAAAGGTCTGTTTATCACTTAAAAGGCACAAGACCTCTGTTAGAGCAATCCCTTCATTTTACTAAATAACAAGTTATGTATATCCGTCTTACTTTTCTCCTTCTGAAAAGCTAATCCCAGCCTTTGCTGTTACAGTTTCCCTTACAGAAATCATTGTTCGTTCATTTCCACGATTGAATTCATCTCTTTTTTGACATCCCAGGCTCGACAGATACATCCCTGGCCCTCTTCTGTCCACACATCACATAAAGGAACGTATTATTCATACGTTAGGCTACTCTCATTCCCTATTTTATCCAGCAGGAAACCAACTGATCCAGAAGCTGTTTTTTAGCACATACGCCTCCTTTTTATTCAGCTCCACCTCATCACCGTCTGGCTTCATTTTCATCTCATTATCATCAAGATATTCGATTGCATCGGTTTTTATTTATAACGATTAGTTTGCTGTTTTAAAATATGGATGAAATCCAGCATATATTGGCATTTCTTCTTCAGAAGGATCGTGCTAGGTTTGTAAATGACATTTAATGTATACGTGATGTGAAACTCAAACTTGAAAGGAAATGATGCTTTTGTTTCTTCACTACGTTTAACGTGAGAGTAAGGGGAGTCTTCCTCCAGTCTCATCAATTTGTGTGTGTGCTTACTTATTTCGCCATTTTGGGGAGGTACTCCTTTTTTGCACCTTGAAAGCCTTGGGGCGCTAAGGATTCCATTTTTATAAAATTCATTCTACAGAGAAAGAAAAAAAGATTTCTAGTAGCACAAATATTAAGCCTTAAGTTTAATTATAAAATTTTTGTAAATTATCTGCAAAATCCTTGCACTTCATGAAGAAGGCATGGTAATTTCATAATTGTTATTGAATCTCGATATTGATTTTCGAAAACAAGGAAGGTGATTAGTTGGAAGATAAAGTAGTACGAAAGCTGTTTCTCGGCTTTATTCACATTCACATTCTTCATCACGCAAAGGAACAGCCCATTTTTGGTCTTTGGATGCTTGAAGAATTGCAGGAGCATGGCTACAACATCAGTGCCGGTACGCTTTACCCCATTCTTCATTCAATGGAGGCAGATGGGTTATTACATCGTGAAGATAAAAACATCGAAGGGAAAATCCGCAAATATTATTCCATTACAGATAAAGGCTCAGAGATTTTAGATGAAGCAAGAAAAAAAGCATATGAGCTGTTTAACGAAATTAAAGAGTAGAGGAGTTAAAAATGGAGACAAAGAGACCAACGTTTAAAACCTTAATAGAAATTTTACTTGTTTCAACAAGATTAGGCTTCACTTCTTTTGGAGGACCTGTCGCCCATCTAGGCTATTTCCATGAAGAGTATATTAGAAGAAGAAAATGGATGGATGAAAAAAGCTACGCAGACCTTGTCGCGCTTTGTCAGTTCCTCCCAGGTCCAGCAAGCAGTCAGGTTGGCATTGGAATTGGTGTTATGAGAGCAGGTGTGTTAGGTGGGATTACTTCCTTTATCGGCTTTACCCTTCCATCTGTCATCGCCCTCATCTTATTTGCCATCTTGCTACAACGTGTTGATATTGGAACAGCTGGCTGGCTTCATGGCTTAAAAATTGTTGCTGTCGCAGTTGTAGCTCACGCGATCCTAGGGATGGCTCAGAAGCTAACACCTGATTTAAACCGAAAGGCCATTGCTCTATTCGCTTTAGTTGGCACATTAATGTGGCAAACGGCATACACCCAAATTGGCATTATTCTTTTAGCAGGATTACTAGGTTTTCTCATTTTTAAAGAGCAAAAAGAAAAAATCGAAACGGTTCTGACGTTTCCGATTTCTAAGCGTCTCGCTACCTTTTGCTTAGTGTTATTCTTTGGATTATTAATTGTTCTTCCGATCATAAATCAAGCAACATCCATTAGCTGGCTTGCGTTATTTGATAGCTTTTACCGCTCTGGTTCTCTTGTTTTTGGTGGAGGACACGTTGTATTACCATTACTTGAAAAAGAATTTGTTCCAACTTGGTTGACCGAGGAAGAATTCTTGAGTGGATACGGAGCTGCTCAGGCTGTACCTGGGCCTTTATTTACATTCGCAGCGTATATTGGAGCTGTTATTAACGGCTGGCAAGGCGGACTATTAGCAACTTTCGCCATCTTCTTACCAGCATTTCTCCTTATTTTAGGTGCCTTACCATTTTGGAATGAATTGAGAAGCAACCCGAAAATTAAAGGCGCGTTAATGGGCGTTAATGCTGCTGTTGTCGGCATATTAATTGCCGCATTCTACGAGCCAATCTGGACGAGTTCTATTTTAGAGGCTGCCGACTTTGCACTCGCAGCTATCTTATTTAGCATGCTTGTGTATTGGAAGGTTCCACCTTGGATTGTCGTTGTTACAGGTGCCATTGGCGGCTGGTTCCTTTCTTTCATATAATTTTATTAGAGGCATCAACTTGCGATGTCTCTTTTCATTTTCCCCCTCATTCTCGATTAAATGTGAGCCCCTTACTTATAATCCACCATTTTTTACGAATACTAATAAAATCTATCCTACTAGAGAGGGACATATATGATACACATACAGGATATTATTGAAAAACAAGAAATTATATCCAAGATGAGATGGGAGTATTGGCAAAACCATATTATTTTCTCCCCTCAATGGTGGTTTTTACTTATTTCTGTTTTACTTTTATTCATTGTCTGGCTTATCGTTTCAGATAAACATAAATTATTGCCTATTCTTTTTATGGGAGTCATTACCTTTAGTGTGGTCTCTATATTAGATACGATTGGAGGAGATATCGATCTGTGGGATTATCCAATCATGGTTTTGCCGTGGGGACCGAGGATCCTGTCTATTGATGTCATGATCTCTATTTTCTTCATGCTTATCTATCAGCTATTTCAGACATGGAAGGCCTACACAATAGCAGCTCTAGGGATGGCCTTTACTTTTGCCTTTATATTTGAACCTATAGCGACCTATTTAGGCATTTACTTACCCCTTAATTGGTCTCACTTTTATTCGTTTCCAATCTACTTTTTATTGGCAATTGGAATAAAAGCGTTTGTGGATAAAATTGTGTCGATATCAAAAGGAGGAGCGATGTAGGTTAAGGCTCCTCCTTGTTCTAGGTAAATCGTAAATTCCTGTATCTTCTTTTAAAAAGCCCATCATTCGGCTCTTTTTTCCCCTATTCCGTAACATATCGTGTCACTGATCGATTATATGACTTGAATTTTTCCCATCGATTAACAATAATATGACTAGTAAGCAAGAAAAGATAAGGAGATCTCATATATGACTACCGCTACGTCTACAAAAGGGGCTATACAGCCTACTGCACAATCAAATACGACCTATTCCATTTTATTCATTATTGGATTATGTCACCTTTTAAATGATAGCATCCAATCGGTTATTCCAGCTATGTTTCCTATTTTAGAAAAATCTTTAGGCCTTACCTTTACACAATTAGGCTTAATAGGATTTTGTTTAAATATGGTTTCATCTGTTATGCAGCCTGTCGTTGGGTATTACACGGATAAAAAGCCGATTCCGTATGCGCTCCCGATTGGGCTAATGAGCTCTATGCTAGGAGTTCTCGGGCTTGCATTCGCTCCATCTTTTTCCACTATTCTCATTTCTGTGCTATTCATCGGTCTTGGCTCTGCCATCTTTCACCCTGAAGGCTCAAGGGTTGCATACATGGCTGCTGGAAGTCGCCGCGGTCTTGCGCAATCAATCTACCAGGTTGGTGGGAATAGTGGGCAGGCATTAGCTCCTTTAATTACGGCCTTTATCTTAGTGCCACTAGGTCAGTTTGGTGCGATATGGTTTACCGGTGTTGCTGGTTTAGCTGTTCTCTTCCTTTTATATATAGCAAACTGGTATTCTCAAAAGCTTAAAGCCTTCCAAACCTTTAAAAAATCAACCGTTACACAAACGAAAGAACCATTTCGTTTACAAGCGAACGTGAAAAAAGCCATTTTCATTATCATCCTACTCATTTTTGCTCGATCTTGGTATGTAAGTGCGATTGGGAATTTTTATGCATTTTATGCGATTGAAAAATATGAACTATCTATTTCACAATCTCAGCTTTATTTGTTTACATTTTTAGTAATGGGAGCAATTGGGACGTTTATCGGTGGCCCTCTAGCCGATCGTTTTGGTAAACGAAACATGATCATTTTTTCATTTTCAGCTGCAACACCGCTCACACTGATGCTACCTTTCGTTGGTAACATTTTATCTCTTATTCTATTAGCGCTAATTGGTCTTCTCTTAATGTCGAGCTTTTCAGTTACTGTTGTATACGCACAGGAACTTGTTCCCGGTAAGATAGGGACGATGTCAGGATTAACGGTTGGTCTTGCATTTGGAATGGGAGCAATCGGCTCTGTTGCGTTAGGAGGATTAATCGACCTTTTCGGCTTAACAACTACCATGATAGCTGTTGCTATTCTCCCGCTACTTGGGACACTAGCGTTACGATTGCCTACTGATACCATGCTAGGAAAATGGCAGCAATAATTTTTTGCTTTTAACTAAAGACCTATCTATACGCCTATTCTCTCTCTTTATGTATTGTCCCTCTTATCATTCCAGGGGTATAAAGAGAAAGAATAGGTCTTTTTTTGATAGTGAAAGCTTTATATATCGATTATACAGGGGCTTATGGATCAACTAGTAGGAGCTACTACCGTTTACACAACGAAAAATCAGCTTATAGTCGAAAATCGTCCAACTTCACAGCTTCACTTAAGTCCAAGATACCTCGTGCGAGACCAAGGATGGAAAATATTACATTTATTTTTAATCTAATTGTAACCTACGATTTCCTATTCTATGTTATAAATAGTAGGATGAGAAAGGGGTTGCTTTATGCGAGCTTTTAAGAGAAGCTTTGCCACACTTAGTATCCTTCTATTATCTTTACCTATTTCGTATGTGGCAAATGCACAAACTAGTAATGATACATTAAATAGTGCTAATCAACAGCTAGAGCAGAATCAACAAACCATTCTTCAAAAGGAGAAAGAGCAAGAAACGATCTTTAAAGAAATCAATACCATTCAGCAAACAATTGCTACGCTTGATGCTGACATCTCACAGAACGAACAAAATCTTACACAAATAGAAAACAAAATAAACGAAATCCAACAATTAATTGAGCAAAAAAAGGAAGAAATTATTTTCTTACAGGACAAGGTATATGCACGTGAAGGGATTATGGAAAAGCGCCTTGTTGCCCTTCAACATAATGACCATACCTCCATCCTCATTGAAACTCTTGTAAATTCTGAGAGCGTAGGAAACTTCTTCGAACGAATCGGTGCTGTTGCTACATTATTAAATGCCGACAAAGAGATTCTTGATGAGCAAGAAGCAGATTTAAAGAAGATTGAAGAAGAAAAACAAGAGATTAATAGACAAGAGCTTTTACTTTTCAGTCAACAAACAGATCTTGAAGCAAAGAAGGCTAAGCTTGAAGAGGCACGACAAAAACGCAATTTTGCCCTTAAAGAGATGGAACAACAATATACAACGATTGCAGCCGAGATAAGCAATGCTGAAAAAGAAACGGCTAAAATCCAATCAGAAATTACAGCTATTCAAGATCAGATCGCCAAAGAAGAAGCTGCTGCCAAAGCGCGTGCAATTGAGCTTGCAAAGGCTGAAAAGGAAAAACAAGAGGCGCTTGTTCAACAAGCTGTTTCGAAACCTTCTGTTCAAGCCAAACCAAGTACAACCGATTCAACTACGAGTTCAAGCACTAGCTCAAGCTCTTCTTCTACTAGAAAAGAATTCTACGTGACAGCTACAGCCTATAGTCATGAAGATACTAAAAATGATGTTACCTACTTAGGCTACAACATAAAGAAAAATAAAAATATGAAACTTATTGCTGTAGATCCTGGTGTCATTCCACTTGGCTCAAAAGTGTGGGTTGAAGGGTATGGTGAAGCGATCGCTGGTGATACAGGCGGCGCAATAATTGGTCATAAAATCGACGTTCTTATGCCTTCAAGTGCAAAAGCATTACAATGGGGCCGAAAAAACGTAAAGGTCATTATTTTAGATTAATTATCTTCACTACGTAATTCCTGCTTTGTTAAAGCTGAATATTGATTTTTTCGTACTTTATTGATGTCAAGGACTTAATGGCAGCTCCTTAGGACTACTTCTTGACATCTTGATTAATAAATGAAAGACCATCACAGAAATCAATAGCCAAGTTTAACAGAGTCTAAACTATTTTTTTGAAAAGAATAGCACATTAAAACTTGAACATTTTCTGTCTAGTATGAATACTTTTCAACTTTTTATTGAAATTTCCAGCTAATATCCTTATGATGGAGAGGGATGGAAGGATAGAAGCCTTCACCTACATGATAGAAAAACCAGTACACCGAACAACTTTATAATGATTTTGGTTATGTTTTCCTAGTTTTAAATGCTAGAAATTAGAGCCCAAATAAGTAGTAGATTCTTTTAAATCTACTCTTATTTGGGCTTTTTGTGTGTACAGACACCAGGAATTTTCCCAAAGGAAGGGGGAGTAAGAATATGAGTCTACCTACATCACTGATTGAGCAGCTTCTGTTTAACTTACTAATTATTCTTGTCCCAATCTATTTTTTCCAATGGATTTTACCGACAACAAAAAGTCGCATTAATCAAGTGATCTCTATTAGTATTTTTTCTATTATTACACTACTAACAAATTTATTTACAATCGAATCTCCTTCTTCTTATGAAGAATTACTATGGAGCTTATGTTATATTCCATATGTTATCTGTATTCTTTATATTGGAAAGCCAGCATTGCTAGTGGCTCTTTTTTTAAGTATTTTTCAACTTTTTCGCCATGGATGGATTCCTTTCATTGAATCAGCTCTACTTTCCTTTATTTTATTTCTTACCATTTATTTCATAAGGAATAGCTATCATCGGTTAAATAGGAGAGGGAAATATTTTGCAAGTATCGTCCTATCTACCTATACGTTTAGCTTCATGTTCATTAAGCTATGGATCTTCTCAAAAGATGAGATTTATTTAATGGAGAATACGAGCCTTAAAGCGCTAATTATACTGTTCATTGGTTATCTATTAGCCTACATCCTTTATACGCTATTTATTGAGACGACTCATAAAACCATTATGCAAGCTGAGAATACACATCATACTGAGAAGCTTCATATGGTTAGTGGGTTAGCAAAGTCCATTGCCTATGAAATGAGGGAACCGCTTACTGCTGTTCGTGGATTTATACAATTATCAAGAAATGGGGCTATGAACCAATCAGCAGAATTACTGGATACGGCTATTCATGAGTTAAATCGGAGCGAAAATATCTTAAAAGAGTACACGATGGTTTCTCCATCACCCAGTGGAGAAATGAAGGAATTTAGGCTACATATCGTCATGAATGAAATTCAGCTATTAATTCAAGCATATGCAAATCACCAAGGTGTAAAACTAACTGTTGTAACAGAACGAGATATATATGTGAATGGACATGTAGCGAAATTTAAGCAAGCAATTCTGAGCTTACTTACATATGCAATCAATGAAGCAGATTACGGGATCATACAAGTCTCAGCTACGTATTGTGAAAAAACAGATAAGGTTATAGTAGAAATGAATAAGGATCAAAAAAACTCGTTCTCTAGTTCTAAGCATTCTTTCCCTTCTTTTGTAAAGGGAAAGAATGTTAACCTTTTTACTACTCAACGCCTTCTTGAAGAGATTGGCGGAACTCTCATCGTAAAGAAACGTGTTGGTCGTGTAATGAGGGTCATCATTAGTCTAGAAGGAAGAAAAAGAGATCAACTGGGTACTTGATCTCTTTTGGATTCTTTTTAGGAAGATACTACAAACGACATATAAGACTTATCCTCTTTAAAATCCCAATCAATAAATATGTCCTTCACCTTTGCATTTAATAGTTCATCAAACTTTCCATACCTGTGAAAGTACTCCTTTTCAAGCTCATCCTTTGTTAACTTTAATTCCTCTAAAAATCCTTTTCTAACAAGAGCCTTTTCAATAGGAATTAAAATCCCTATTCGTTCTACTAGATAAATGGTTGAAGAGAGCTGGTATATATGAATTTGATCTGGTACTTTTTGAACAAGCTGGCTTATTCTCGCGACTTCTTGCTCCAAACGTGTAAAAGAGGCTGGAACAGTCACAGAAGCCTCCAAGATGATTTCGTCTAATTTAAACATAATCATTCCAGAATTATTCGGGAAATTCCAATCATCAAACGTTTCTGTTACATCCCTTTCATATCTAGCTCTAAGTGCTCCTGTCAATTCCTCAATCACATGATTGATTATGACCGCACGAGCTCTTTCCACCTGATTTCTTTGCCCTTGATGGATAAGAACCTCCTCCATAGGAGAGATAAATCCCCTAATATATATAACTAAGTGATTCTCACTAGCCGTAGCTTGACAGGATTGTGGTCCTTTTCCAAAGTTCTTACGTAATAGCTTGCTCGTAAAGCTGCCTATCCAATTTAATTGATCCTGCTCCATTTGCAGCACTCCTTATATAATGAGCGGATTAAGAAAAATTTAATACCTCTTAAACACCTGGGTAAAACTCCTCTCCATACTGATCTTCCCTTGCTAGTAGTATGGTCAAAGGTTCATTCATCCATAAATAATTCCTACAACTTTCATATTATTTGGAGTGAATTCACTAGCGAACTGCTTAGTCACAACCAATGTACTTTTGATTCCTTGCAAGCGGGAAAGATTGTTAGGTTAACACTTGGATTTGGCAATTAAAAAAATTGCTATAAATGGCAGTGTATTTTATGAATGTAAAAAGAGCCAAAATACGCAAGCAGTGCATAAAAACTTGCATATTTTATGCTCTTTAATTTTATTCCTTATTGTGTTAACTATCCGTTAGTGTAAAAGAATAAAACTATTCTGTTCTCAACTTTTTATAAAAAATATCATATAGAACACCAAATAAACCAAACATTATAATAATCAAACCATATATTTTGGAACCGCCCCAAAAAGTATGATATACACCAATTCCTGTTGCGGAATAAGCAATAAAAGCCATTACAAATCTTTTCATTTTAAATATCCCTCCCACAGACTTATTTCACCA
Organism: Bacillus weihaiensis; assembly: GCF_001889165.1. Taxonomy (GTDB): domain Bacteria; phylum Bacillota; class Bacilli; order Bacillales; family Bacillaceae; genus Metabacillus; species Metabacillus weihaiensis. The sequence continues at coordinate 3,695,991 of NZ_CP016020.1, forward strand.
TAAAAATCTATTTAATCGTTTAGAATTACTATTACTTTCTTAAACTAACGCCCCTTTACTTCAACAAGAAAAAGCCAAACTCTTTCTTGAAGATTAGCGCTTCTATTGCTGAAGATACTACTTCTCTATTTCCTTTGAATAATTTAGCAAGATTCCCTTTCTAGAGAATGGTCTCTGCTCTTCTATTTGTCAATGTAGATGTAGAAATCTAAATTATATACCTATACACACCGAAAAAACACAGTAATATTTCTTTATTGGTGTTTCGCATATTAGAGATATGCTATTACTCAATTAGTTTTAAGTTTAACAAAGGTTTGCAGACTTTTGTTAAAAATATATGTTAGGTAATATGAAGGCATAAAAAAGGTATTGGTGACTTACCAATACCTTTTTTATGTTTTATATTATTGCAAAACTATTACCTTCTTTAAAGAAGGATTTTCATTACTAGCTAAGTTTATAGGCTCTTTAAATAATACTTTAACCTTCTGATCTACTAGTAAATCTTTAGAAGTAATAATGTCTCCATTTTCTGTTATTATCTCAGTATCTTCTTCTACTACAGAAACAATATCGTAACCAATGTCTTCATCAGTTTTAGAGACATACTCAGTTACATCAAGGGTAATTTTTGAACCATTAACCTCTAAAATTTTTGATTCAATTTCATTAACTTTATTATTACAAGCAGTTAAAAGAATAATGGAAATTAATACAAATATAAGTTTTTTCAACGTATTTCACCTTCTCATTGTCACCAAGTAACTGGAGATAGATTAAAGGAATTCACAAAATTTTCTATTTGTGTATATACTTTAGTTGAACCATTAGATCCTTCATGTATTCCAACTAATTTAGAACCAGTGTAAACTGGAGATCCACTGTCACCTCCTTGTGAAGAATAATTTGCAGCACTCATATCGTAATGGTTACGTACAGAATAATATGTGCTTCGAATTGTTCCGCACGAATTTCCAGTATAAGAGCCATTCATACAGATAGGCTGTCCCACATATTCTTCAGATTCATCTTGCCAACTAGAAAAATCTGATTTAGCATAATTTTCATTACTAGAATAAGAGGTTTGACCATATGTTATAGCCATAGCATCAACATTCCCAGAGTTTTTAGAAATATATCCTTTGCCATAGTAATATCCACCTTGGTTAAAACGATCACCTGCAGAACCACAATGCCCTGCGGTAATTCCATAACGCCAACTAGAGGAAGTAGCTGAGAATCCATGAGTACAATATCCTTTACCAGACTCAATATTATCGATTCTTATACCTCCTTTTAGAGGTATATGTCGACTAGTTCGGGATTCTTCAGATCCACCGTCATCTTCAACTATTACTACATTATCGTTTCCGTATCTTGTTAATAACTTCTGTTTAGCATCTTCAGTAAATGGATAAATACCAATTATAACTTTATTTGATTCGATCTCTGTTGCAATTGTATTTATAACGATATCTTCTTGCGCTAATATTTCTTTATTTAATCTTATCTCATCGTTTAAGTTACGCAATTCTTTCTCACTTTTTTTCATTTGTTTAAATTTTATTTTATAATCATCTTTATATATTTTTTTATCTCTTTCATTTCTTTCATGTAATTCTTTAGATCTTTAGTAAAAGTAATCGTAACAACACCTTTGTCTGATTGATCTACGTAAAGACCACCAAATTCTTCTTCGGGAATTGATTGCTTTATATAATTAATAATTTCAGGTACTTCTTTTTCCTGTTTTTCGAAACGATTTTTCAATTCCGAAAATTCATCTTGAGTTAGCCAAACACCATAAGACTCTTTAGATTCAGGAACTTCTTTCAAAGAAATAACATCATTAATATGACTGATATCAGAATTTAGACCAAATTCCTTTCTAAACTTTTTGCTTTCTTTTATTTCTTCCATCGGTTCTTGTTCTTGATTTGACTCTGCCATTCCTATAATCGGCATTGCTAAAAATGAAACACATAAGAAAGTTAAAACTAATAAAGAGGAAGAAACTATTTTTGAAACAAATTTTAATCTATTAAAATTCCCCATAAAAAAATCCCTCCATTTGATAGAATATATTTACAAATTAATACTAACATACATTTTTTGGGGTAGACTTTAACTCCACAAAAAAATTACAATATTTTTACATTATTTTTCTTCCTACCAAATAATATATTATTACTCAACTTTCGCACTTAGAAAAATGTAGTTCGCTCAACGTACTGTAATGCTAGTAGTTGTTGAAGTATGATCATTTACAAATAAATAGGCATGAAAAAACACCCCGTCATTTGGTATAGTTGATTTGACTAGAATCTACATAACCATACAGAAGAGGTGCCTCCTATATGATAACTAATAATAATCAAAATAAGCAACTACCAAATGAATTATCTTCAACATTTAAGGAATTACAGATATTTAAGCATCTAAGAAAAGCTAGTATTACGAAGTCTTTAGGTTTTACCTGTTCGTACCTTTTCCAAGTAATTTTTTGTTTAATCTTTGAAAACAAAAACTGGTTTCGCACACTTGAAAATAGGAAATCTACCGATTTCCCTGCTAAGGATGCTGTCTATCGTTTCTTAAATCAATCTACTTATTCTTGGAGACGTTTTTTAACATTCTTTAGTGCTGATACGATTGGAACAATAACAAAACTAACCGATCACAAACGTCCGAAAGTATTAATTTTAGACGATTCTTCCTATAACCGAAATCGTAGTAAAACAGTTGAGTTACTTGCTCGTTGTTTTGATCATGCTTCTCAAAAAATGCGATTTTACAAAGGTTTTCGCATACTTACGCTCGGATGGTCTGATGGTGCTACTTTCATTCCCGTAGACTTTTCTTTATTGAGCTCAAAAACGAGTCAGATCAACGGAATATCAACAAAGATAGATAAACGTAGCTCTGGTTACAAGCGCCGTCACGAAGCGCTACAATCTGCACCAGAACAAATTCCTGATATGATTCGGCGTGCTTTGAACGCCGGGATTGATGCCTCATATGTTCTGATGGATACTTGGTTTACTCATCAACCACTAATTAAGAACATCAAAGAACAAGGACTTGATGTCATTGGAATGGTTAAGAATTTAAAGCAACGGTACCTTGTAAATGGTAATCGAGTGAGTTTAAAAGAACTCTATCATTTAGCAGCACCAATTCAAGGACAAAAAGGACTTCTTCGCTCCATTCATACAATCCAAGCTAATGATGTTCCAGTTAAAATAGTTTTTGTTCGCAACCGAAATAAAAAGAGTGAATGGCTAGCTATATCTGAGTACAGACTGCACGTTAAGTGACCAAGAAATTATCAAAATCTACGGGATGCGATGGGACATTGAAGTGTTTTTCAAAACAACTAAATCCTTATTAAAACTCCAGAAGGAGTTTCAAAGTCGCTCCTATGATTCCTTGATCAGTCATACAACGATTGTCTTTGCGCGTTACATTGTTCTGTCTTGGCAAAACCGTTGTGGCACTGACCAACGTACACTTGGTGGGTTGTTTTATGAACTATGTGATGAAATCAGTGACCTCGATTGGGCTATGGCACTTCAGCAACTAATTGAGCTTCTTGAAGATACCTTAAAAGAGAGTAACAAAAGAATTCAAAAGTTAATAAAAAGTCAACTACAGCAATGGATTGCAGGTTTACCTAAATATATCAAGGCGTACCTGCCTATTTCAGTCTGCGAAAGTTGAGTTATTATATTAAAGGGTAGTTTCTCTCATTAAGAACTTTACTACTCTATGATAATTTTCCTAACTTCGTTTGCTTTAGCATTTATTTTCCCTCTACTCGATTTAGAAACATGACTTATTGGACCATCACTATAGTAATTTATAACTATTCCTATACTCTTCTTCGTTGTGCAGCAATCTGGCCTGATTGATGAACAAAAAATTCCTGCATATCAATACAGGAACTTTAATCAAACTTTATAAATTATCAATCTTTTTTAACAGATTATCAGACTTTATTTTAAATCAACATCAATTGGTTAAATAATAGTAGACCGGTCCATACGCACTTTGTGCTCTCTTGCTTTGCTGCTAGTGAAGGCTCAGCGATTACTAAAAAAACAACACTTAGACCCAAAACAGTAAGAAACGATTTAATATTTTTTCTTATGTAATAATTACATCATACATTCTGGATGATCCAAATTACAATATATAGAAAATATTTTCTTACAATACAAGTTTGCACATTCCAGAGCAAAGGGTTTTATTAAGAATGTAAGTTACCTCACACCTGTAAATATTAACTTGATTAAGCCTATCTATATTGGGTAAGTCCGAGATAAGTCAAAAAAACGCCATACAGATGGAATGAAATGTGAAACTACACTTCTTTAAGCAAGAAGTATTCCATAGGATCTAATTCACAGCTCAACAGAAGTCTTGGTCAAATTGATGTTGTAGTTCCTCAATATCATCACTAAGTTCACTAGCAATTCTTTATCAAACTTCTAAATGCGACAAAAAAGCCAAAATAATAAGAAGAGATGTTCATTCTTGTTATTTTGGCTTATGTTTAGCTTGATCATCTAACACATTTCTACCAATATGCTGTTTTGTAAGTATGTAAAAATAAAAAGTAATAAGTCAAAGTTTTTATTTAGAGAGAAGGACTCTTTGTTCCACTCTCTTTTTTCCTAGCATAGTAAAAATGTATTTTTTGTAAACATCCCATTATATATATATGAAGCAGTAGCTACGGTCATGGATATAATCCCACATAATGAAGAGATCTTCTACTTTTGACTCGAACAACTCTTGGAATGCAGTAGCGTGTCTTAAATAGCTTTCTTTTATTTCAGCTGTTCTTTCATTAAGCAAATCCTCGTGTCCTTTCGTAACGAGCATTTTCTCTACTTGTAGTAAAACACCAGTCGATTTAATCACATACAAATTTGGATGGGCCTTTATTACTTCCATGCTCGTTGGTTGCTTATGGACTTCAGAACAAATTTCTGTCATTAATTGAAAAATCTTTTCCTTTAGTAAAGGGGAGATAAAACTATCTATCCATTCATCTGTCTCACGGTTTTCCATTAATAATAAGGCACTATTTTGTTCAAAATTCCAATCCTGTAAATAGTAGTTGAAGGGAATACCTAATGTATCTATTGCTTCCTGTGAAAATTCTTTAAACACTGTCTCCATGACTGAAGCTCTAAACGTATGTGCAAGCTGTCTTTTTTTACTTTTCAAAAGGACATCCTCTGCAGGTGTTATAAAATTACGGATATGAATCACTAGCTTACTAGCATGCATCGTAATATAACACGTTTCAGGACCCTTCCCAAATCGTCTTTTTAACAATTTACTCAAAGAGCTACTTAACAGGAGGAGATCTTCTTGATAGGGGTTCTCTATTTTTTTCATCTCCTGTTCCTCCTTCATCTAAATAAAATTACTCTTAGAAGAAAGTGTCATATGTTGTCCAACACTTTTCCCTTATTCTGTATGCCTAAACCTCTCTTTATTTAGCGATATTCAATTATTCACCGCCAGTTTTTTTGTAAAAACTAAAAAGGCCTAACTTCTATGAGGAGAAGTTAGGCCATGGACAGACTAGCTATATATAATAGTTTCTTCCATTTACCATCTTGGAATATGTAATTATTAACGTCTTTTAGTGTAATAAGCTTAGCATGATCTAGTCGCTCATGTAAGGTGTAGGTCTTGTACTTGTTTCTTTATGAAACTTCATGTTATTGCGTTACTTTCTATTTTAACTAATAGCTGCAAGAAATTAGTCTTCATTATAGTATCATTTTTCGTCATGTTTCTCAATATGTAAATACAGTTTCAGCACATCCCGCAATAAAAGAATAGAATGCCTTTCCTTAACAAATGCTAAATGCAAGTAAGCAAAAGGAGCGAGGCAATATGGACCGTAGAAATCAACATTCGCAAACCTCCCCCCATCCTGATGGAGAAAGAGAGTCAATTCTAAATGATTCTCTGTCAACTTCAGGACAAATGATGGGAATTAAAATGGATGCTGATCACGAATTCACACAAGAAATAAACCCGTATCATCATAAGCTGGTAACGGATCCTGACATGATTGAATTTGAGAAGCTAATGCGAGGCAAGAAAGTAGAAGAAGAACCAGAGGTGAACAAATAATGTCAGATTGGAATGAACAAGCTGCCCCGAACAATAATCTACCTGCTAAAAATGCACGAAAATTACATGCAAAGCTTAATCGAGAAAATGTCTATACGAGGAAAGACAAAAAAAGAAATGAGTAGGTAATAGGCAGATAAAGCTTGAGACTCTTTATCTGCCTTTCTCTATAAGTGGTCCTAAAAGATTTCCTTTGATTTACGCCCTATTCCTAGGTAGGCTCTTTGCTCAAATTTTGGTTGTTATACAAAATCAATGCTGATCATATCGTTTGCTCCATGCGTGTGTGTGTGTGAAATCTGTCGAAACAACCCGAATCGCGGATAGAGCGCCCATAATCGCGGATAAAGCACCCACTATCGCGGATAGAACACCCACTATCGCGGATAGAGCACCCACAATCGCGGATAGAACACCTACAATCGCGGATAGAGCACCCACTATCGCGGATAGAGCGCCCACAATCGCGGATAGAGCACCCACAATCGCGGATAAAGCACCCACTATCGCGGATAGAGCACCCACAATCGCGGATAGAGCACTCATAATCGCGGATAGAGCACTCATAATCGCGGATAGAGCACTCATAATCGCGGATAGAGCACTCATAATCGCGGATAGAGCACCCACAATCGCGGATAGAACACTAAAAAGCCACTAAGCGGACTCAAAGTAAACAGTGAAAGCAATCTAAGCAGAAACTTTTGGCGAGCAGTGGACTTGAAGAGGATCATTTCATCCTATTTTTTACCGATGTGCAGGAAAAAAGAATGAGTTTAATCATTTTAAAGCTATTACTTTCTAGGTAATAGCAACAATCTTTTCAGAAAAGAGCCTTTATTATACAGGTACAGAAACAAAAAACTCTTGATATAAAGCCTGGACCGCTCTTTTTTCTTCTAGCTCCTTTACAGCAAACATCATGCTAACCTCAGATGAACCTTGGTTAATCATTTCAATATTCACACCTGCGTTTGCCAATGCTTTTGAAGCTCTTGCTGTTGTCCCAACGTTATGACGCATTCCTTCACCAACGACCATAATTAGCACAAGATTTTCTTCAATAAGCACTTCATCTGCTTGAAGCTCTGTAAGAATTCGATCCTTTACTTTTTCTTTTACCTCGTCAGTGAATTGATATTGTCTTAAAATCACGGTCACATCATCAATCCCCGATGGAACGTGCTCATATGTTAATCCGTAATCCTCTAAAATTTGAAGAAGTCTACGACCAAATCCAATTTCACGGTTCATTAAGTACTTACTTATATAAATGCTACAGAACCCCTTATCACTAGCAATACCAATCACCGGTCCATTCGTATGGGCACGGTTATTCACAATTTTCGTTCCTGGTGCTGTTGGGTTATTCGTATTCTTCACGTTAACCGGAATTCCTGCTCTAAAGGCGGGGATTAATGCTTCATCGTGGAAAACAGAAAAGCCTGCATACGATAATTCACGCATTTCTCGATACGTTAATTCTCTTATTTCCTTAGGACTCTGAACAAACGTTGGATTAACAGAATAAACAGCATCTACATCGGTAAAGTTCTCATATAAATCAGCCTTCACACCGTTCGCTAAGATTGATCCTGTAATATCTGAACCACTTCTTGAAAACGTTAGAACCTCACCACTTTTGCTATAGCCAAAGAATCCTGGAAAAACAATAATTCCTTCTTTTTCACGCAGCTTAAAAAGATTATCGTAGGATTCAGGAAGGACTTGCGCATTGCCTGGTTCATCAGAAACAAATAATCCCGCTTCCTTTGGGCTCACATAGTGTGCGTTTAACCCCTCATGCTGAAAATAGGCAGCAATTAACTTGGCGTGATTATCCTCGCCACTTGCCTTGACTGCATCTAAATAGCTTTCTGGCTTGCTTTTATCTCCATTTAACAATTCCTGTAAATCGTTCGAAATTCTTTCAATAATGTCTTCTGAGATGGATAATTCCTTCACGATACTTTCATAGCGAGCCATGATCGCATTAAACGTAGGTGATGCATCTTCATTTGACAGATGCTTTTCAGCACAATCAATTAATAAATCCGTTACCTTTCGATCATCAGAAAATCGTTTTCCTGGTGCGGATACAACCACCACTTTCCGCTCTGAATCTGAGGCAACAATGTGAAATACTTTTTTAAGCTGTTCACCAGAAGCTAGTGATGAACCACCGAACTTTACGACCTTCATTTCCACAACTCCCACAATTTAAAATTTTCTGTCAAATTTTATTTTTTATTATCTCTCTTTTCTGTTTCAAATTCAAGAGGTTTCTTTTCTAGAAATACATTTGTTCGTCATAAAAACACATATATGCTTGGTTAGTTTACACAAAACTGATTATCCTCTCTTTCATTAGTTAAAAAAAGGAATAATCTTATCCTCATTTTATTAACCTCATATCAGTCAAGCTAATATTAAGGTGAAATTTGGTTCAGTAATTACCATTGCCCAAAGTAAATCCCAGCTCTTTTTGAATCCTTCTAAAAAGTCTCTTTAACTACCCTACTATTCACAGGCTAATCTGACTTTCACGTAATACATGTATTAGTATATGTATTGCTATCAATAACTTTTTAAGAGTTTATGATTTGTTTAATATGAAAGTAACAACATATATTAAAAAGACGATTGATGCTGTTACACCAACCGCCTTCACATTTCAGTTACTTCGCTGTGTAAAATTGCGGTGGCTGAGGCAAGTAGATAAAAAAACGCTCAGAAGATCCTTCCAAGCGTTTTTTTGCTAGTTATACTGCTTATGATAGGTCAGAATACATGCTAATGATTACGTTATAGCGATTGTGGTTAGTGGTTTTTACTCCCGAAACCAAACCGATACACTTCGTCCTAACCTCTTGCATACTCTTATTTTTGCTTGTAATAGGTAAGAGCTAATGCGAAGGCAAGAACCGTACCTTTAACGATATCCATTGCATAATAAGGAACAGACATCATCACAAGGCCATTTTGAAGGATTCCGATTAAAACAGCCCCCACAAAGGTTCCAAATGCATTTGGCTTACCTGCACCCAATACAGAAAAGCCAATGAATGCTGCTGCAACAGAATCCATTAAGTAAGGTGATCCTGCATTAATCTCCGCTGTCATCACTCGGGACGCAAGGACGATTCCACCGATTGCTGCAAATAATGCCGATAATAAATAAGCAATGACTTTATACTTATTCACCGGAATTCCTGATAAACGAGCTGCTTCACTATTTCCTCCTATGACATACATATATCGGCCATGCTTAGTATAGGTAAGGAAAACATGTACAACCACTACAACGATGACCATAATAATAATAATCCACGGCACCTGTCCCAGATTACTAAAGAATGGACTAATCACACCGGTAGCAAATGTACCATCAGGCATCACCATATTTTGAGAAACGGTAGCCCCTTTTGTATAAGTAAGGGCAATTCCTTGTACGATGAACATTGTGGCAAGCGTAATTAGCATATCAGGCACTTTGACCTTAACAATGATAAAGGAGTTTAGCGCTCCAACAAGCAGGCAAGCGACGATCGCTGAAAAAATAGCTACTATTGTATTCTGTGAGAACCATACAAACATTGAGATAACAATCGCATTTGATAAGGAGGCAACAGAACCAACCGATAAGTCAAATCCATTCACAGCTAATGAAATTGTAATCCCAATTGCAATGATCGTGACAATTGAAATCGAGCGAAGAATATTAATAATATTGTTCGCTTGAATAAAGCTTGGATTTGATAGAGCAAACACAAGAATAAGAACAAAAATCGTTAAAATGGTTCCGTATTTATAGAAAAATTGAAATAGATCAAATCTCTTTTTTGGAGCTGCCTGTTGGATAACTGGATTTAATTCGCTCATGCTTTAATCCCTCCTGTTGAATAAAATAATAACTCTTCTTCAGATGTAGTCTGCGTGGGTAGTTCTTTTACAACTTTGCCGTCATATAAAACATAGACACGATTAGATACTCCAACAATTTCGGCTAGTTCAGATGAGGCATAGATGACAGCTTTCCCTTTATGTGCAAGCGCTGTAATCAATTCGAAAATATCCCTTTTCGCTCCTACATCTACACCCTTTGTCGGCTCATCAAATATATAGACCTCTGCATCTGCAATTAACCACTTTCCGATTGCGATTTTTTGCTGATTTCCACCTGATAGATTTTGAACTCTTGCTTCTTCAGAAGGTGTTTTTATACCAAGATCCTCTATGACTTTAAGTACCTTTGCTTTTTCTGCTTTTTTATTTAAAAAGCTAAGCGGTCTTGTGAAAGCACTAAGACTTGCAGCTGTTAAATTCGTAACCACCGTTTCAGAAACTAGAACTCCTTCTTTTCTACGTTCCTCAGGGACAAGTGCGATCCCTTCCTTTACGGCGTGGTAGGGGGAAGCTAATCTTAATTTTTTCCCATTTAGCTTTACTTCTCCGCTTACAATTTTCGTTTCACCAAACAAGGCTTTACAAAGCTCGGTTTTTCCAGCTCCCACTAAGCCAGCAATACCAACGATTTCACCCTTACGAACTGACAACGAAATATCTTGAAGCTTTTCACTATCAACTACATTTTTCACTTCAAACATCACGTCGCCCTGCAAACTAGGCTTAGATGGAAATTGTTCTTCTAGCTCTCGACCAAGCATGCTTTCTACTACTTTATTAGTCGTTGTGTTACGTAGTAAGTCATGAGTAACAAGCTGGCCATTTCTCATAATTGTAATTTCTTCACATATCTCAAAAATTTCCGGAAGTCGGTGGGAAATAAAGATAATCCCGACATTTTTTGCTTTTAACTCTCTTACAATACGAAACAACTCATTCGTTTCTGCATGACTTAGAGGTGCAGTTGGTTCATCTAGAATTAAAAACTGACAGTCAGAAGTAACCGTCCTGGCAATTAAGATCATTTGCTTTTCAGCAAGTGTTAATTCGCTGACTAATTTTTTTGAAGAAACCTTTATCTTTAACTCTGCTAAAATATCACTAGCTTGCTTGTGAAGCTCTTTCCATTTAATTAGCTGCTTTTTCTCCATTTTTGTTACTGTATGTGTAAGCATGATGTTTTCACCTACAGTTAAATAGGGGATCAGGGCTGTATCTACTTCTTGATGAACAATTTGGATACCTGCAGCTTGCGCGTCCTTAGGTGAGTGAATTTGTACGTTTTCCCCGTCAATCTCAATCACTCCCGTATAGTGGTCATGAGAGCCAGATAATACTTTCATTAACGTGGATTTACCTGCTCCATTTGCTCCAATTAACGCATGTGTTGTACCTGACTTCATTGTAAAATCTACTGAATCCAATGCCTTTACACCTGGAAATTCAATAGATATCCCTTTCATTTTCAGAATCTTTTGGGCCATCATTCTTCCTCCTTTCCATCAAATCATGCTTTTCACTACTGTTTTAGTTTATCCTGGGAATATTCACTATCGAGGCATGTATAAATGAGGATTTAAACTCAATTTTCCGCTCACTCTTCCTTACGTTTCCGTCACTGTTATGTATTGCGTAATTATAGCTACTATTTTCTTTAAAAATGCATGGTTGATCGCTTTTTCAATCAACCATGCTAATGACGACTATTTCTTATAATACTCTCTTAACGTTGTCATCCACTCTTCATCGAATTCTGTTGATTGTCCCCAGCCTTCGATTGTATTTGCTAGGTTCACCATGTTGATCGGCTCGCTAGATTTTAATAGCTCCTCTTGAGAGATAAGGGATGCTTCTAGATTATACGTATCAGGTGTTTCTTCACCCGCTAATTTTTTCGCTAAAATCCTTAAGTTAATTGACCCGATTAGCTTCGGATCAACTGCAGCTGTATATTTCCATGAGCTTTCTTCGTTTTGAATTTCTTGAAGATCTGCATTCGAGACATCAATACCGTAAATGCTGATTTCATCGCGCCCAGCTTCTTTAATGGCACGTGCAGCACCGATAGCAAACGCATCCCAAGTTGCGAAAATTGCGTCAATTTCACCTTTAGGGTGTTTATTCAGCATGGCCGCAACGGCATTTTGTGTTTGCACAGATGTATCTGCAGCAGCCACTCCAAATCGCTCAATCTCTTGTAAGCCTGGGTTTTTGTCTAGCTTCTCTTGATACACGTTATTACGTCTTACCATTGGTGGGAAACCATCTACCCACAGGTACACAATATTTGCTTCACCATTTGTATCCTTAATTAATTGATCTAATGCTAATGTTGCAAGTGCTTCATCATTCTGTGATGTTAAGGTCACACCTTCAATTGTTGATAATGCTTCTGTTGAATCAAATGTAACAACGCTTTTCCCAGCGTCAACTAGCTTTTGAACGGCGTTTACAGTGGCTTCATCGTCACCATGTGAAATAATAAAGCCATCATAATCCTCTTCAAGTCCTTGAGCAATTGCATCATGGAATTTCGCTGTATCTCCATTGGCAGTGAATACGTCTACTTGAAAGCCCAATGCTTCTCCTTCTTCCTTCGCTCCCGCTAAGAACTGAGCAGTATGATCATCTCCACCGATTTTTCGAATAACCTTAATCTTTGCCCCTTCACCATTAGCAAAGCGTTCTGGCACATTTTCTAATGACACATCAGAATTCCCTGTTGTTGCAGTTGATTCAGAGCTATTTCCATTTGACGAACAACCTGTAATAAACAGGGTAAAAGCTAAAATGAAAATAAATGCTGGATGTACAAGTTTCTTTTTCATTTTTCCTACTCCCTTTCTGTTTATGCATATAAAAAAACCTCTCTAAAGATAGAGAGGTTTCACCACATGTATATAGGAGTCCGCCTCTCTTATCTTCCAAAACCGATAATGGTTTTGCAGGATTTAGCACCAATTCTAGAAAATAGAACGGTTGCCGGGCGTCATAGGGCCAGTCCCTCTGCCACTCTTGATAAGAGATTCTGTATGCATTTAGTAAATTTAACAATACGTTTACTTTAATAGGGTATCGCGCTAATGTCAACCATTTTTTTGATTATTACGTATTTTTCTTCTTTTTTCTCTCTTACAAGCTCCCTATTCAAAAGCGGTATATTTCGTTATTTCATTAATCTTCTTCACTATAAACTTGGGAAATTTGCATGTACTTTAACCGTTTGTTCACCTCAGCCTCGAGCATAACCTTCGTAGAGAGAAAATCAAAAACAGTTGTTTGAAATAATAGTGATGAACCTTTCGATTTCCTTATATCATCAGCTTGGGATTGAATATAGTCCCCTAGAAGGTGAATCAAATAAACGAGATACTTTGTATCCATTTCGCTTAGCTTTCTCCCTACCTCCACATTTGAAGGCTGTTTTTTATTTGTTTTTGTTTTATATGTAAAATAGTGAATGGTCTCCCAATCTTCTTTTGGTACGTTCATTTTTCTTATCTCCCTATCCTGTTTTCACTCTATTTAGTATGAATGATGGTTTTTTTATTTTAAACCTCTTTTCATCGTAAAATTTAGACATAGGAAGAGACTTCTCGACAATCTTCTTGTTGCATTTCGTAGAATGCTGAAAGAAGATTGGAGAAAAATGAAAGATGCACTTCCGAAAACTACCATATTGTGTTTTTATCCAAATCAACAAGGAGCAAAAATCCAACATGTAACATAAAAACAGCCAAAATATAAAAAGGCTCGCAACTCATACATTGCCAGCCCTTTTCCTATTTATTTACGCTTTTGTGCCTTCAGTTTATTCATTTCTAGCTCTCTTGCGTATTCTTCCTGTGACTTCCCTTGTTTTTGTGATTCAGATTGGATTTTCTTAAATTTGTTGTCGTTTAAGTTTGGCATATGCTCCACCTCCTATTTGCGAGGTTAGTTTTAGCCAAATGATCGGTTTTATTCTATGAGCTATTATTTTAACATTTTTACTCCTGGAGTAACTTTTCCTCTCATTGGACGGTCAAGCACAAATGGCAAAATGAAAAGCACGCCAATCACCATAAAAAACGCAGATAGTTGATAAGAAAAGCCTAGCCCTATCAGCGCCTTTAACAGACCAGCTAAGCTCATCATTAGTACCATTCCTCCCATAAACAATGGCGTCATAATTCCATTCACACGCCCTACAAATGCTTCTTCTGCATTTTGAAGGATCATCGTACTAATACTGATTTGAATAGCAGGAAGCATCAAGCCTGTGAAAAATTGGGCAGTTAATGAAAGCCATACTATTTCTGAATACCCAATAATAGAAATCATGACAGCATTGACAATCATACCTGCAGCGAGCATTCGAATAGGTGTTACTTTTTTAGACAGAGCTAACGCAATTCCCCCACCAATAATCATAGCAACACCATTGATCGCCATAAACCATTGGATAAATTCTTTATCCATATTGAGTTGTTCCGTTACAATAAAAATACCTAGTGGTTGAATTAATCCGATTGCTAAACCAGCAACAAAAAAATTAGCTCCTAATATCGTTAAAAATTTATTTTTCTTCACATACTTAAACCCTTGGGCGAATTCTTCAAGTACAGTCGTTTCAACCTCTTTCTTTTCCTCCACTCGATCTTTAGGAAGAAAGGTTAGTACACCTGCTGATAGGATAAACATGATACCCGTAATTGCAATCGATAGTTCAATCCCAAATTGCTGAAACACGAAAGCACCAATAACTGGACCTAAAATCACAAATAGCGCAATAATTGTTTGATAAATGGACATTCCCATCTGAAGCTGTGATTCTGGAACGTGGAGTTTAAATAGCTTCATGCCAGAAGGCTGAGAGAATTGTGAAAGGATGGATGAAATGAGCATAGCGAAAAAGACAACTTTCCATGTAGCAAATAGTAATGTAAAAAGAACAAGAAAAACAGATAATGCACTTAAGAGATCACACCAAATCATTGTTTTTTTCGGTTTCCACCTATCCGCAAACGTCCCTCCGATTAGGGAAAAAATAAAAATCGGAGCAAATTCTGCAACGGAGATGAGGGAAACAGCGAAAGGATCTTCATTTGTTTGCTCCATGACAAACAATAGAACGGAAAAATTCCGCACCCATATCCCAAGCTGTAAGAACAAACCAGATAATAATATTGCCCGGACAAAACGATTGCTCATAAACTCCTTAAAGCTTGATTGTTGATTCATTTCATTTTCCTCCACCTTGTTTGTTCTAAGTACATGTAAAGCCGCACCACTTTATCATAATTCTACATTAACCAAATAATTCCTTTTAGATAGAAATTTATTTCTCAAGATCTGTATACAGGCTATAAGATGATGTCATGATATATAATATCTTTTGTTTATCCACTCTTTGTAAGTAGGCGGTTACACACAACTTTCACCAATAAAATCTGATTCGTAAATTAACCTTTTGCTTATCTATTGGTATAATGTAAGGCAGAACTTATTTTTACATATAAAAGAAAGGTTTGATTAGACTTGGAACACAATTCCTCAAACTTTATAAGAAGTATTATTAAAGAGGATCTAGAGACGGGAAAACGAGAAAATGTATATACTCGATTCCCTCCAGAACCGAACGGCTACTTACATATTGGCCATGCAAAATCAATTGTGATTAACTTTGGATTAGCCGATGATTTTAATGGAAAAACAAATTTACGTTTTGATGATACAAATCCATTAAAAGAAGATAAAGAATATGTAGATGCGATTAAAGAAGATGTTGCTTGGCTTGGATATGAGTGGGACGGAATGTTTTTTGCCTCTGATTATTTTGAGGAAATGTACAATCGCGCAATTCTCTTAATTAAGAAAGGAAAAGCATATGTAGATGATTTATCTGCAGATGAAATCCGTGAGTATCGTGGGACATTGAAAGAACCTGGTAAAGAAAGCCCACACCGAGCTCGTTCTATTGAAGAGAACCTCGATTTATTTGATCGTATGCGTAAAGGGGAATTTGCGAACGGGGAAAAGGTTCTTCGTGCCAAGATTGATATGAGTTCACCTAATATCAACCTACGCGATCCTGTTATTTATCGCGTTGCACATGCAACCCATCATAATACAGGTGACAAATGGTGTATTTATCCTATGTATGCTTTTGCCCATCCATTAGAGGATGCAATTGAAGGAATTACACACTCCCTATGTACCACAGAGTTTGAGGACCAACGTCCATTATACAATTGGGTAGTAGAAGAGTGTGAAATGGATAACAAGCCACAGCAAATTGAATTTGGTCGCTTAAACATTACGAATACTGTGATGAGTAAACGTAAGTTAAAGCAGCTTGTGGATGAGAAATTTGTTGATGGCTGGGACGATCCTCGCATGCCGACGATTTCAGGTTTAAGAAGAAAAGGGTATACACCTGAAGCCATTCGTGAATTCGTAAAAGAAACAGGTGTATCTAAAGGATCTGGTCTCGTAGATGAAATGATGCTTGAGCACTTTGTACGCGAAGATTTAAAATTAAAGGCTCCTCGTACGATGGGGATTTTAAAGCCATTAAAAGTTGTCATCACAAACTACCCAGAGGATCAGGTTGAGATGCTAGAAGCAGAAATAAATCCTGAAGTACCTGAAATGGGCACAAGACAGATTCCATTTTCTCGTGAAATCTACATTGAACAAGAAGACTTCATGGAGGATCCTCCTAAGAAGTACTTCCGACTTTTCCCTGGTAACGAAGTACGCCTAAAGCATGCTTATTTTATTAAGTGTGAAGACGTCATTAAGGACGAGGATGGCAATGTTGTTGAGATTCATTGTACGTATGATCCAGAAACAAAGAGTGGTACAGGATTCACAGGCCGTAAAGTGAAAGGTACCTTACACTGGGTTGATGCAAAAAATGCCCTACCTGCAGAGTTCCGTCTATACGAGCCACTTATTGTGGAAAATGAGAAGGAAGAAGATGGAGAGGTTCAAGAAGAAGCAGAAGAAAAAACGTTCCTTGACCATGTAAACCCTCATTCATTAGAAGTTTTACAAGGATTCATTGAGCCAAACATGGATTCCATTCAAGCTCATGATAAATTCCAATTCTTCCGCCACGGTTATTTCAATGTGGACCCAAAACATACAACGCAAGAAAAAACAGTGTTTAACCGTATTGTTTCATTAAAAAGTTCATTTAAATTGAAGTAATTAGAAAAGAAAAGCCTCTTGCTTGGCTGGGACAGAAGTGCCTGGCACCTTATCGTAACGACTATATGTACGCACTGATTTATCTAGTGCACACAATAGATTGTATCGGAGGGTGCCTGGCTCTTTGTTTTGTCCCAGCCTCTTTTGCTAGGGCTCTTTTTCCTGAATACACTGGTAGGAGCGAAACTTATCGAAACAACCCGAATCGGGGATAGACCCCATCATCTGCGTAATTTAAGTAATTCTGTCTTCTACGGTAAAGCTATAAGAGGGAAATTTATTTACTTTTACCAGATACCTCATATTCTCTTATCTCCAAAAGCAATGTTTCGATATAAAAAGGTTTCCGGCAGTAACATCTGTAGTGGTTCTTTTTTCATTTCAACAGGTCTTTTCCTATCTAGCAAAGGTTCTAAGATCTAAGATAAATTGCTTAAAATTTGAGGTAATTACCAGAAGGTGAAATATAAATATTGTCTAATTATTCCAGTTGTAAAGAGGGAGATTGCATTGACAATATTAATGTCTATCGCACAGGAAAAAGTAGAAATTGCTAGGATTCAGCGATATATTGAATTAATCGAAACCTATGAAGCAGACACTTTAGATATGTTGTTTGTTTTAAGCTATGCTAAAACAAACAACATAGATAGAAATTTATATCTATTAAACGAAGGTGGTTATACCATAGATGACAAGCCAATTGAACGAGACTATATTTTGGGTGTAATTAAACAAATAGGAAGAGATGAACTACATGCTCGTGCGTTCAGCTTATATGACAAAGACTAAGGCTTCTAGAAAAGTAGCAAAAAGGTAAGGTAATATTTTTTTAACCTACCACTATCCCAAAATTGTTAGATTTCCACCCGGTCCTAATTGTGGGCAATTGATATTTTACATGAAGTTAAACTAGATAATGGAATATACTTCTATATATTTCTATATCCCTTCCTACCCTTACAATAAGATTTTTTTGTCTATCTAAATTTTCTAAGAGTTAGTGTAATCGACAAAACCAGAAGAATCTTTTAAATACTAAAAGCTTTTTTCACGAAATTTAATAAAAGGATCCATTTAAAATATGGACCCTTTTACTAGTTAATTAAATTTCATGAAGAATTCCCTATACAATAAGTTAATGTTCATGGAATCATTCTATTATTTTCAGCAGCCAATGCATAAGAGCGATAAAGACTTTCGTTCATATCTTTTGAAGCCCCTTGAATTAATTTCATCTCTTCATCTGATAATTCTTTCATTGACTGAACTTTACTTTTTTCAGCACACTTATCTCCTTTATGATGTGAACGAGAAAATAGTTTTCTTTTCATTTTAGCTAAACCTCCTATATTAATTGCTTTTTAATAATTGACTAAATGTTAATCGTTGGTCCGTTTTGAGAACACCTTTAGGGTAGATTTTTGCTGCTAATAGAGAGAATAACGCAATACTTACTAACATAGATCCAATAGATAGCGCGATTTCTAACGGTGTTGCTGCTTCATTAATAATTCTAACCATTATGCTAATAGGAGCTGTAAAAGGAATGTACGACGTTACCTTGGATATCATTCCATCTGGGTAATCAATTACAAACATCATTTCTACGACTAAACTTGCCATCAACACAATTGTGATAGGAATGGTACTACTCGATAACTCCTCTGTTCTACTAACCATTGATCCAATGACTGCAAATAATGCTGCATAGATAAAATATCCAAGGATAAAGAATAGTAAGAAATAGATTGTATAGGAAACTGATAGCATATTAATAAGTGTATCTGCGATCGTTCCCTCCTCAATCTTAAATACCTCCACCTTCGAAAAGATGACAATACTGGCAAAAAATACAAAGAGTTGAGTTAAACTTGCTAAGCCAATCCCTATAATTTTTCCAAACATCATTGGAACAGGTGATATTTTTGTGATCATGACTTCCATAACTCTTGAAGCTTTCTCTGCAGCAATCGCTGTAGCAACTGAATTACCATAGGTTGTGATGGCTAAAAACATAATGCCAATCAACAAATAGATAATAAGAAAGGAATTAGAATCAGTGTCACGAAGATTTTGCATCATTGGCTCTATTTGAACGGTAAGTAAGTTTGCTACGTTTTGATCTAAGTTTTCCTCACCAATTACATTTTGAAGGTAGACATTTTGAACAAGTACTTTTGTATTTTGAACAAGTAAAGAATCTATCTTTTCCATGTAATAATCTAAATGTATTGTTGGAGATCCTTCCTGCTCTTTTAATACAAATAGCCCATCTAATTCCTGATTAATGATTTGCTCTTTATAAGTTTCAATTTTTGAAGTTTCTCCTAATTCAAAATCACCCTCTGTTTTTAGTAAATCAAGTTGTTGTTGTGTAATCTCAATAGTAGGATCTTCAGAAATGAACAGGTAATGACCCGTTTCTTTCTCATTATTAAACTTATCCATAATACTTGGAAAGGCTAAAATAAAGGCTCCTAATACGACAAGAATCATCGTCATCCATACATATGAATTTGTTCGAATAGATTGTGTATAGGTCTGTTGTAGGACAATCCAAAAGCTTCTCATAATTTACGCCCCCGTTTTCTCAATGAAAATTTGGTGCAAACTCGGCTCCCTTAGATACACACTTCGTAGACCATAAGATTTCTCTACTTCTTGAATTAAATCTAAAGGCGTTTGATCATTTTTAAGTTTAATGGAGAACGTCTTATTTTGCTTTTCGAATGAAATTCCTCTTTCCTTTAATACTGTTTCAAGATTCTCATCAGATTGTATATCTAAATAGCGATAGCCATAACTCTTCTTGATTTCAGACAATGAACCTGACAAAACCTTAATACCATTTTTCATCATGCAAATTTGCTCACAAAATGTTTCAACACTGTCCATTTGATGACTACAAAATATAATCGTTTTACGCTTCTTTATGAGGTCTTTTACAACATCTTTTAACATTTCTGCATTTACAGGATCTAACCCACTAAACGGTTCATCAAGAATAATAAAGTCTGGATCATGAAGTAAGCAGCTGATTAATTGAATCTTTTGCTGATTACCTTTTGACAACTCTTCTGTTTTCTTTTTAATTGTTGTGGTCATATCAAGTCTCTCTATCCAGTTTAAGGCTTGCTGTTTGGCAATTTTTGTAGGAACACCTTCTAATCTAGCTAAATAGATTAACTGTTCCAAGACATTCATTTTGGGATATAATCCTCTTTCTTCTGGAAGGTAGCCGATTGTTAACTCTTTCTTGGAGAAAGGACGGCCTTGCCAAAGAATGGATCCACTATCCGGTTTAATAATATCTAAGATCATTCTAATTGTAGTTGTCTTTCCTGCTCCATTCCTTCCAAGCATACCCAAGATATGCCCTTCCTCTAGCTTAATATTTAAGTTATTAACAGCATGATATTGGCCAAATGATTTATTTAATTGTTGAATTTCGAAAGTCATACCGTACACCCTTTCCTAGTTTTTAATCACATAGATGACAATGATTCCAAGTATAATCCCTGCAGCCGCCATTAAAATGTTTTTAAATTTCATCCTGTCTCCTCCTAACGTTTATTTAGATAATCAAGTGAGTTTTTAGCATTTACAATTCCTCTTCCTAACTCTTTTCTTGTACCGTCACCATCAGATGCTCCACGGTATAATAAGCTCTTCGTCACAGCTGGTAATGGCTTTCTACCATATTTCTCTTGATATTCTGCTATGATTAACGCAGCTGTTGCGGAAACCTTTGGTGCAGCTAAACTTGTGCCTATCATAAATTCATACCCTTGTTCAAATCCTAGTAATTTACTTAAATCTGATTGAGGACTAGTTGTAGGATAGGTGGTCAGAGTCATATACTCTAAATCCACTTGTTGTTTTTCTAAATATTTGGGTCCGTAATCGCCAGCTGGCGCTGCAATATCAACATTAGATCCATAGTTAGAATAGTAAGCTAACTGGTCATCGAGAGTTGTGGCGGAAACAGTGACTACATTGGCTAAACCACCTGGCATATGAACCTGAAGATCATTTGTTAACCCCATTTGCTCAGCAAGCTTAAAAGGGTTGGACATGTCATATCCATTAGTTCCTGATGAAGCAACTAATAAACTGCCTTTTCTATTTGCATATGAAATTGCTCGTTTATAGGATAAATAAATTGCTCTATCCTCTTTACTTTTTAGTGACTTATACGTTCCTAAACTTAAATTAATAACATCCATATCATCATCAGCTGCTTGGATGATCGCTTCTATAATCAAACTAGAGTCTGCTGAATATCCCTCAAAGACCTTATATGGGACAATTCCGATTTTTGGTGAAATCCCTTTAATTTTCCCATTAGCTGCTACGGTTCCAGCAACCATCGTTCCATGACCAATTTCGTCTACCGTAGCAGAAACTCCTGGAACAAATGATTTCCCTGAATCTAAAATGTTAGCTCTAAGATCCGGATGATTACTATCAATTCCACTATCAACGATCGCAATTCTCACTGTATGATTACCTTCTTGGAGCTCATAACTATCCCCATTAGATGTAACCTTATTAATGTCCCATCTCCAAGGGTCATAAATGTTCTCTTCCTCTTCCTGAACTTCCTGAAGTGTTTGTTGAGAAGCAGCGTTAAATGTTTTTTGTTTCTTAATTTGAGTAACTGCGGCTGCATTTAGTAACTGAAACTCCTCTATTGTTACTTCTTTCTCTTCACTAACTTCTTCAATATACGTTTCGTAGTTCTTGCTTAAATAGTCTTTCGCTTCCTTTACTTCATCCGTATTGCTACTGGAAATAGTGATTGTTCCGATTTCTTCTATATCATTTATATTTAAATCTAGGAATTTTCCCTCTAGATCACGAACAATATTTTGAGTAGCTGTATTCTCCTTCAAGACAAAAACATAGGAGTCTTTCTCTAAATCTTTTACCACATCAGTTGCAAATACTGTCCTTGCACTTGTAAAAGTGAAAATTAGTATGACACAAAGACTAAATAGTTTTCTAAAAGAACCTTTAAATTTACAATGCAACCTTTTCATACTCCTTCTCCTTTAATTGTTGTGTTTTTGATAATTTATAATAGTATCCCTTTTTATCTAACAGCTCATCGTGAGTACCTGTCTCAACAATCTCTCCCTGATGCATAACGATAATGCGGTCGGCATTTTTCACTGTACTAAGACGATGAGCAATAATGATTTGAGTACAAGATAATGTTGATAGATGTTCATCTATAATTTTCTCAGACAGTGTATCTAGTGCACTTGTTGCTTCATCTAGTACCAAAATTGACGGTTTAGAAGCTAAAGCCCTAGCTAATATCAATCTCTGTCGCTGTCCTCCTGAGAAATTAACCCCAAATTCTGATACTGTAGTGTTGTAATTAAGAGGTAAAGTCATGATTTCATCATGAATATTAGCCTGATAAGCAGCTTTTAATATATCTTCAGGAGAGATGTCTTTCCTTTCAGAAGCTATATTTTCACCAATTGTTTTATTAAACAACCTGGCCTCTTGGAAGACAACACCGATAGCTTTTCTTAAGAATTTCAGATTGTATTTACTACTCTCCATCTCATCAAATAAAATGGTTCCTTTATTAGGTGTGTATAATCCAAGTAAAAGTTTAACAAGAGTACTCTTTCCGGATCCTGAAGATCCTACAATAGCCAATCTTTCACCAGGGTTAACTTCAAATGAAATGTCTTTGACTGAATATTCACTGAAGTAATTATGCTTATAAGAAACGTTTTTAAATTCAACTTTTCCTTGTATTGGTGTACTGAATACAGATTGCCCAGTACCCCTTTCTGATTTTGCATGCATAACATCATAGATCCTTTGGATGTATGAGCCAAGGTAGACCAGTTCTCCATATCCATTACCAATGGATATAATCGGAGTAATAAAAGAGAGTGCTAATGCATTAAAACCTAAAACAGTCCCTAAAGTCATATCACCAGAGAGAAGTGGTTTTCCACTCAACCATAGTAAATAAATAGGCAAGATAAACTGTATTGATGATGCAACTGTATTAATCAGTGAGGTCCACACTGATCTTCTTTCAGCGTGAAAAAGTTGTCGGTTAAACTTATCAAACCAGTCATTATATACTTGGTTTTCTAAACCCATAACTTTTACGTCACTAATTCCATTAATGCTTTCCGACAAAACTCTTTGTACTTGTGACTGAGAAGATACTTCTTTATCTGCCAATTTCCTTGAAACAGAGGTGCTAAGAACTAGAAGAGCAAAAACACAAAGCCCAATCATAAATACGATCCCTGTCAACTCTAATGAGTATTGAGCCATCACAATTAAATAGGTGAGGAGCAATATCCCATCAATCAAAAAGGTTATCGCTTTTGTTGATAATATTTGTCTAATATAAACATTTGAATTGGCTCTGAAGAGAAGTTCACCAGTCGACCGATTTTCAAAAAAGTTATACGAAAGATTCAATAGTTTTTCTATGAACTGAGTCATCAGTGACCGGTCTATAGCTGTCTGCAACTTTGCAATAAAGAATCCTCTGAGACCTGAAAATATAAGGTAGCTAACCAATAAGATTAAAATGCTATACCCTATAGTAGAAAGATAGCTTGAATCTTTTGGAACAATCACTTTATCAGTCATCCAACTTGTTAACCAAGGAATAACCAGAGCAAATCCCTGTATCAGCAATGATGTTAAGACAATGAAAGCAATTAAAGGTTTCTTTCCCAAAACAAAAGATAGAAAAAATCTTGTATGGGAGATTCCCTTCTTTTTCTCAAAGGATTCAGTTGGAGACATTACTAATGCAAATCCCGAATACTTTGTGTTTAATTCATCAATTGATACCTTGGTTCTTCCGTTAGCTGGATCAACGATGACAGCTGACCTTTTTCTGATTTTTTCTAGAACAACATAATGCTTATTTTCCCAGTGAATAATTGCTGGTAATATAACCTCTCTTAAATCTGGAGCGTTTACTCTATATCCTTTAACATCAAGGTTGTAACTTTCCCCAATCTTCATAATCTGAAAAAGGGAAGTTCCACCTTTTGGGACACCGTACTTCTCTCTTAATTCGGAAAGAGGTACTTTATTCCCATAAAATGACAGAACCATACACAATGAGGCCAAACCACATTCACTATGTTCCATTTGTTCAATAAAAGGAACTCTCTTCATAATCACCTCTCCTTGCTTTTTTCGAGTTATTAACTAATTACTTGATTTTCTCCATAATTAATTTGAAAGGCTATGAGTCCCAATGTATAGGCAGCAATTCCAATCTGTACTCTTGAGGTAATATTTAGCTTTCTTTTTATAGAGAAGATGATCTCCCCTACCCTACGTCTACTAATAAAGAGTCTCTTTGAAATCTCAACATCTTTTAAGCCCTCTGCTACCAATTTAGCAACTTCTAATTCTCGATCACTTAGTAAGCCTTCCATCCATCTCTCCTCCTTTAGTGTTATTTTCTTGCTTACTAACATCTTAGCTTGATTGGAGGAGGTATTAACCGCCATCCCCACAGGGAAAACCGCAATTTAATACAGTATTCATTTCGTAATCAACACAAAAAGAGGCTGGGACAAAACAAAGAGCCAGGCACCCTCCGATACAATCTATTGTGTGCACTAGATAAATCAGTGCGTACATATAGTCGTTATGATAAGGTGCCAGGCACTTCTGTCCCAGCCTCTATAAAAATTTGTAAATTTTATATAAAAATCCAAAAAATACCTAAAATTAGCATGAATAATAGTTTATTATTAGTTTATAGGAATTATGTAACAACAAGGGAGTGGGTAGTTTGAAACGTTTATTAGAAATGGACTCGCACCAAAAGATCATTGATTGTGCATCTGGGTTAATTAAATCTTCCTTTATTCAAGAAGAATTAAGACTTTGGGCACTGGGCTACATCAATTTCAAACTTAGTGATTCTACTAATTTCTCTAAAATAACTGGCATTCATTATGATATCTTTCGTGGTGAATCCAATGAGGAGGAAAAAATTAGTATTCTAACAATTGCTGAATTAATATTGCTAGCATCTGACATTATGGACGATTTACAAGATGATGATGCTGGAGAAAACCCATGGGCTGATGTCTCTTTAGGACAAAATTTAAACATTGTCGTGGGAATATTGATTATTTGCCTAAAACACATCGACGATATTGATACCTCTCCTATAGTGAAAGATTGGCTTAGAGAGACAATTCATAGAAATACACTTCAATCAATAAATGGTCAGTATATCGATTTATCCAACAATATTACTTTAGAATCTGAATATATTTCCATGGTGTCATTAAAGTCAGGCTCTTTAATTAAAGTGGCTTGTCTTCTAGGGGCAGGTCGTATAGATGATGAGACACTTCAAAAAATCGAAACTTATTCAAACCATTTAGGTATCATTGCACAAATTAGGAATGACGTACATGATTTAGTAAAAGGATCTTTCAAAAGTGACATTATGTTCAAGAAAAAAACTCTACCTATCTTATATTATTTAAACCGGAATAATCCTAAGTTTCTCCCTATTCAAGATTACTATTTAGGTGATCAACTTTACTCCGACATGACCTATAAGGAGACCACTATCTTTCATGAAACCCTTATTTATGGTGGAGGTGTAGAATATTGTAAAGTTCTTGAACAACTTTATATTCATAAATTCAAAGAGTGTATAAATAATCTAGACTTGAGTAGTTTTCATAAAGATTTACTTATTAACATGAAAATATAGGTAGATTAGCTTGGTTTCCATGTATCAGACATTGGGATTATTTCACTAGCATTTAACGTAAGAGTATGAAAGATAACATCTAGTTCAGCTTGAGAAAATCCACTAAGCATACTAGAATCTGCTGGGTTCCATTCCTGAATATTTGGATTTGATAAAATCATTTCAACTAGTTCCATTAACATATTAATCTCACCCTTCATCTTTGATACTATTATCTTATTACAAAATATAGAAGTATTATCCACAAAGAGATTTGTAATTACCGCAAACTTATCTCTATTTAAGGAGGGAATATACGGAACCATGCCTCAAAAGAAAAGACTCTTTCTAGCCATTTCAGTTCTAATAGTATACTTAACACTACACGCATATTTGTTAACAGCCATGAGCAAACCATACAGTGGCATAACCTTATCTTCTGATCAACAAGAAAACTATATAATTGAGAAGATAGCAAAAGATGGCTGGGCTAACACTACAGATATTTCACTCGGAGATATAGTAGTTGAGGTAGAAGGAGAAAGTAAGTTCAGCCAACAATCTGTTATACATGCTAAAGAAATAACCTTACAAAATGACGAGACAGTTTCTTCCTACACAGCACCTAACATCAACATGTCCCGAGTACTACAAGATATTTATATCCCTGGTATTTTTTCAATAGTAACCATTATCTTATGTGTTTTTATTTATCAAAAACACAGTAAAACGGCCAATTATTTAATGGGATTTTTAATGGGTGCTTCTCTAAGTTTCTTTACCTCTACTGAATCAGGTCGTGGGGAACTTGTTGCTACTTTAGTACTCACTTTCTCATTTCAATTAGGGGCATTATTTTTCACTTATTTCCTACATTCGTTATTTTTTGAGAAGGGAATCATTCATGAGAAAAAATCTGGTCTACTATTAACGAATACAGTAATTTGCATCTTCATCATTTTCATTAACTTACTAGACCTTGTTGTTCCTAATATTCCAGTATTTCTTACTTCAAACTTAATGCTAATCTACTTTAGTGTGAATATCCTTTTTTGTATTGGATTCTTAATTTATGAGTACATGAAAAATCGCCATTCTTTAAATGAACCTTTTCTTAAATGGATGTTAGTTATACAAGTCGTTGCATTTTTTCCCTTTATCTTTTTACATGCATTACCTTGGATGTTAGATTTACCTTTCATAGCCGATGAAATTGCGGCATTATGTCTTTTTGCTATACCTATAGGATATTCCTATTTAGTTATTACAAAACAACTTCTTGATATTAACTTTATCTTAAACCGTATCCGATATTATTCCATTCTTTCATTATTACCTACTATTATTATTTCTTTAGTATTAATCGGAATGGTTAATCATGAAGCAAGTCCAATTAATCAATTCATTGAGATTTTCTTATTAATATTCGTTTTAAATGTTCTCTTTCTAATTATTAAGGAGAGGATTGATTTTTCGTTTAGAAACCAACTTTTTAAAGATAAGACTAACCTGACTCAAAGTATAGATCAGTTCACAGAAAAACTATCGATGATTATGAACGAAAACGAATTACAAAGCGCACTTATTAATGAGGTCGTTGCTATTCTAAGTCCTTCAGTCATTTCTTTAATTGATTATGACGATAGTACAGCGACATTTACATCAAATGTTGTTTATGGAGAAAGCAATCAATTTATCCTCCACAAACAACAAAAATGGATGATGCAAACTGATACAGAAAGTAGTTTATTAATACATAAAAGTGCAATTGGGATTAAAATTTTCAAGAAAAATAATAAAACAACTTATCTCTGGATCGGTCCTAAAAAAAATAAAACGAATTTTAATATCAATGAAAAGTCATGGACTATTACAATCGTAAAGTATGTTCGCTTAGTGCATGAGAATATCCATACAATAACAAATCTTATTAATTCCCTAGCTAAACAAGACATTAATGAACACCCAACTTCTGTCTCACTCTCTCGCTTTTTATTTCAGTTAGCAGAAAGAGAACGAAGACGTCTAGCCTCTGACCTTCATGACTCTGCCCTACAAGATCAAATCGTTTGGTACCGAAAATTAGAAACTCTCATTAATGAGGACCATACATTACCGAGTGATACTAAAGATCAATTAATAAAAATTAAGATCGGAATGGTAGATGTTATTAAACAGATACGTGATACTTGCAATGAATTAAGACCTAACCTTTTATTAGAAGCTGGGCTGATTAAGTCATTAAAAGAACTCTTTTCACAAGTACAGATGAGAGTGAAATATAACCTTGATTATGATTTTGATCATATATCAGATTCATTTGAGGATTATAATAAAACTCTTTCAATCTACCGTATTTTTCAAGAGTTATTAAACAATGCAGATAAACATTCAGAAGCCACATATGTAGCCATCAGTATGTGGGAAGAAGATGAGACGATCTATATCGATTACCGTGACAACGGAATAGGTTTTGACCTAAATAGGTTAAAGCAGAAAAAAAATCATATGGGTCTATCTGGAGTAAAAGAACGGATATTTAGTTTAAATGGGAAAGTGGACTTTCTATCTGAAAAAGGAAAAGGGCTTCAAGTTCATATTACATTACCGAGGTGATAAATTTGGTGCGAATATTGATTGTCGACGATCATCAACTTGTTGGTGAAGGTACAAAGAATATGATTGAACAAGAGACTGGTTTTCATGTCACTTATTCGATGGACATAGAGGAAGTAATCGCTAAGAGTAAAGAAGAACCTTTTGACGTATATTTACTGGATATGAATATGCCAAATTGTTCAGGTCTTGAACTCGCTCAGCGAATTTTTAAGTTTCATAAAGAAGCCAAGATTATTCTCTATACAGGTTTTGAATATAAATCACAATTTAATTTACTGATTGATTCTGGTATCTCGGGGATTATAAGCAAATCGGCTTCCCAACAAGAGCTGCTTATGTCTGTTCATGCTGTATTAAGTGGATACACTCTCATTCCAATCTCTCTGTTACAGCAACTAAGGCTTTCAGAAATAACTGTTCAAACGACCAACACTAATTCCTTTTCAAATCAACAAACTAATATTTCCGTTACCCAAAAAGAATTAGAAATATTAGAGGGAATTTCAAAAGGGAAAAGCAATAAAGATATCTCAGAAGAGCTATTTATGAGCATTAGAGCAGTAGAATATAATCTCACTAAAATTTATAAGAAGTTTAAAGTCAATTCACGTTCAGAGGCCCTGGCTGAAGCTGTTCGTAAGGGAATTATTAATGTGAATCTATAAAAGGAGGATGTTAACATCCTCCTTTACTTTTAATATGCATTTTCTAAAGTTAACACCGATGGAATTTCCTTTGGATTTCTCAATCTTAAAAGTTGAAATCCGATCCCAGAAATTCCTGTAAACAATCCAAGAGATTCAATGTTTGCTGGACTATCTACATGGTATTGACTTGAGCTTTTAATATCATCAAGGGCTTGTTTTGCAATATTTCTCGCTTTCCATAGTAATTGATCATCCTCATAATGTAAGGCACCTAGTAAGTATAATTCGGAATCTCCCATATTACCGTGAGATAGATTATTATTGTTTTTAAAACCAAAGTTTTCTATATTATCCATAGCTATTTGAACTTCAGAATCTAGAGATTGATCTTGAACATATTGCTTTATCATTAATCGACTAATTCCAATTCCAGTAGAGCCATGCGTCCATTGATGCGGAAATTGAGGTTTATCATTACGTAAATCTAGCCAAGCTCTTTTATCTGCATTATACAATGAGCGATCATACTCAATCGCTAGTTTCGCAAGCGTGATATAATTCTGATTCCCACTTACTGTCCCTGCTCTTACCAAAGCAGTCGCAATACCACTTGTCCCATGGGATAATCCTCCCAAATAAGTCTGAGTATGTCTATTTTTCCACGCCGTCCCAGAACGTAGATGGTTCGCGTTCTTAATAAGATGATCTCCATAAGCCTTTATGATGTCTAAATACTCTGGTTCACTAGTGTATTCATATAGATTGCTTAAAAGGTGGAGGATGCCTGCTGAACCACTTAATAAATCAAATTCTTTATCATCCTCAATCCTTTGTTTTAACGTTTTTTTCACCTTATTAATATAGTTCATGTACTCTTCCTTAGGGCTTAACTTTTGAAAATGGAGAAGTGCATATAAAACTGAAATTTCCCCAAAGAAGGTCGAGACTAGTCCCTTAGATGAAGCAGCAAATGGATTTATAGCTGACTGTATTGCTGCATGGGCTGTATCCAAATACCTTATATTGTTTGTTTCTTTATACAGATATAATAAGAATAAAGCTACTCCACTAAGCCCATCATATAAGCTCTGCTTCATTGGAGCAACAAACCAATGATTATTAATAATATTCACATTTAACCATGATGTATTTTTGTAGTCACTTGAAAAGGTAGCTCTTTTCAACAAGTGTTCTCCAATTTTTATTGCTTCTTCTAGAAACTGCTCTTGATAATCAAAGGGATTAGTCGAAACATTTAGCACGTCTTTTCGTGTAATTTTAATATTGGCAGACCTATTTCCTTCAATAGATAATATCAACCAGTTAACTTGATCTTCTAACTCTTGAATAGATAGATTCTTAATCTTTTCCGTTACCTTTTCATATCCACTTTTTTGAAAGAAATGATCTATTTTCACGCCTTTACTATCATATAAATCACATGAATCTACAAAACTTGTAAAATAAGGGATATCTCTTTGGAGTAAATCATTAATTTCATGTTTAACAATTCTCTTATCTAGGTAAGGATAATACCACATTCTTTCAAATAATTTTTCTAAATAAATGGAATCACGCATGTAATCTGGATGCGTAGACTCTTGTAAAAAATGAGCATATTGCTGCGTGGCACGAGCAATAATACGGATCTTTATATTTTTAAATGGTGAAAGTGGGCCATCTTCACTTAAAATACTCTCCTTATTATCAAAGAAAAATTGTAAAATAGTCCTGAACCCCTTAACAATTTCATCAAGATATTCTTCAGCTTTAACAGGTTTGCCATTTAAAGAAGGTAAATTTGAAGATCCTTGGCTTTTAGCTTCTTTTAAAGAATACTCCATATTATCAGTATTAATTTGGTCCAGCCCTAACACTTTAAACGGTAGAGCCTGTTCCTTCCCATTTAAGGCACTAAAGTCTAGCCCTTGACCATCTGTATTTTGAAATAAAGATTGAGGAAGAAGACCTGTACCAATTACCGATTCACTTTGCTTATATTTAAGCAATATCTCTGAACTATCTGGGAAATCAAGTTTTGGATATTGATGGAAAATCGTTTCAAAATCTATTACATAAGGAAATTCCCCTCCAGCAATAACGTTCTCAAAATGCATATCTGCACCATTTAAAAGATACATTAATCCTGCTAGGCTACCAAAGCGAAAATAATACCGTTTCACTTCGTCTTCAGAATAACAACTGTATGGAACAACCTTCTCTTCCCAACCGTAATTCCCACAATCAACTATTCTATAGGTAGGTAAAGATATAAAGGTACTTCTTTCTGAAATCCATTTAACAAATTGATTATAGGCCGTTGCAATTTCTAGAGGCTTTGGTTTATAGACAATTTCTTTACCATTCTCAAAAATAAGCTTGGCCACAGTTTTCCCTCTCTGGTGAGTGTCACCTAGCCCACAACTAATCTCGACTAATGTTTCATTTCCGATATGAAACTCTGAATTTATTTTTTGCCAATCTCTATCTAACCGTAAAAGTAACTCTTGAATATTTACAATAAAATAGTCTGTTCTTGTAATTAAGTATCTTGTTAAAGTAGCATATTCCTTATAAAACAGAAACAAACTTTCAAGATTTCTTGCTTTTTGTGTAACAAAGGATTTAAACCTCTCTTCCGGAGTATCACCAACTAACTCTTCGCGAATTTTTGAAACATGTAGTTCTAAAATAATAGAACGAGAAGCTATGTTTAATAATTCCTCAGCTAATGATAAAAGAAGCTTTTGTTTTACTGTCTCTAAATTGTAGGGAACAGTCTTTAAACGATGATTCAGAGATTCAGTTAAGGTTTCTGAAGCATAAATTATAAAAGGATAAACAAATTCAACTAACTGAAATTCATCTTCATTCAAGTCTTTATATTTGAGTAGCTCTAACCCCACTTCAAGTAAACTTAGATTTACATTATTAGATAAAGGTTGACTATATAAGTAGGCTTTTTCTTCATCAATTGTAGTAATTAATGCCTCAAATACCTCTTCACTATAATTATCTTGTTCTAATCTATGTTTAAAGTTCTTACTTTCTTTGTACAAATCTCTTTTCCATTTATCAACCCTTTGAAGGTCTTCACTAAAAGTTAGATTATCACTATTTTGTTTTAAAACCTGATACCTTTCTGACAAAAACAAGGAATGCACAAAATTCTCTGGTTTTACAGTTTCATTATTTAACATTATATCTCCCCTTTTCTTAAAATTATTGTTAATTACTCAATCTCCTTTTCTCTTAAACAATTAACAATAGTTTTAATAAAAAGGAGGCAGATCATATGACTGCCTCTTTTTATTAAGAGTGTATTAGCAAATTTTGATAGAAGTTGTAAGGCCGATAATAACACCGACACATAATGGAGTTGTTTCTGGCTGTACATCAGATGCACCTTGGATTGCTGCTAATTCTTCTTCACTTAATTCATTTAAAGCCTTTCCTGATGGGTGAGTAATTCCTTCAAATTTAGCTCTTACATCTTGATTCTTTAAAGCCTCAATAATTTCCTCACTAGTTACTTTTACTTCTTTTGACATTTCAATCATCCTTCCTCTTTTTTAATTTTTTGTTTTTTGTTTTTCTTGATGTTGTCTTGCTATGTCTATAATTTATCTTAATCTCTTAATCTTGTGCACTTCGCAAAATAGCATAATTTTACAGTTTTGAAAAAATCTTTATACAGAGTGATTAGTCTTTTTCCTTTCAATGACCTTAGAGATCGGAACTGCCTGGATTTAATAGTTAGAAGTCTTCTAATTATTTATCCAAAAGGGCTAAATCATTAAGATACTTTTACTACACAAAAATGCCCTATAGGGATATCTGATGGTATTACACCGAAAGGAGGAATTAAGGTCATGCAAGCAAAAACTTTTGAGTGGACTAAATCAAACTCGAAATCATATCATTCAACAAACAATGATTCTTACCAAGAGGTGTTAGATGTAAATAATTTCTTCTTTGAAGATGATGAATCAGGTTCTCAAGGCAGTAATTAAGTAAATGAAACTGAACAAATCTCTTCTGAAGCAATTATTATTAGAGATTCTTGTGAGATTGAAGTATCTTCAACTGATACACAAGTAGCTGTTTCCTTACAGGTTGCTATTCAAGCTGCTATCGTACTAGTTATTAACCTAACAATGCTGATAGCGACCAAGCAGAAAAGATCACTCAACAACTTCTGCAGGAAGCTGATATTAAGCAATTAAACGAACAAAACCTAGTTATTGAAAACTCCAGAAATGTAAATATTACAACTACTGATATAGATGTTGCAGTCTCTCTTCAAGCTCTATTACAAGTCCTTGTTGCTTTAGTTGCTGACATTGACCTTCTTTAAATATTAATATAAAAAATAGGCAGCCCTTAAATTACCCCCGAATAGTAGAGACAAAAGTTGACTATTCGGGGGGATTGACCTTTAAAAACTAAATAGATCAAGAACAGTGCTCTGATTGCTAAATTAAAAAAATCCTGCCGATATTCGCAGGATTTTTTAGTATTAAATGTCCTATCTACTAAGTTCAATTATTACTACAGAACTAATAAAGACAAAGCATCCGTGTGTATCATTTAAGAAAAAGCTTGATCAATTGCATCTTCTAGGTTTGCTATTACATTATTTGTATAACGTTTTGTTACATTAACATCTTTATGACCAACCAATTTCGCTATTGTATGAATATCAATACCTTTACCAACTTACTTCTGACAAAATGTATGGCGTATTTTGTGAGGATGAACATCATACTTCTGTAATATATACTGTACAGCCCTAGTAGTTATCCTTTTGTTAACACTTGAAACAATTAATGCTTCATTTGCTGTTTTAAGAGATTCTATATAATTACTTAGGTGTATACTAGCTTCCTTCGGTATTTCCCTTTCCGTTTCGGTCAAATTGAATTTCGCCATCGTCTGCGAAATTTCTTTCATAATCGCGTAGCGTCAAAAAGAAAAGGAGGTGAGAATTATGGCAATCTATCATTTTTCAACACAGGTTATTTCAAGAATAAAAGGACAATCGGCTGTCGCTTCGGCTGCTTATCGTTCGGGTGAACGTTTAACAGATGAACGTACCGGTGAGGAAAAATTAAAGTAAACGGTAATAGTCATCTAAGAAGAAAGTTTTGGCTAACATTGACTTGAGGGTGATTTTTTCGCCTTATTCTAGACAGAAAACCCAGTAGAAAAGGCTTAGCTTGTCAATTTTAAAGGCAAGACATTGTTGCTTTTTATTAAGTTTACTGTAGGTAGTGTGCATGTAACCAAGTCTCTAATTCTTCCTTTAGCTGTGGATGAATTGGGTACTTTTCTGCTGATTTGTATTGTTTCTTGATGGAGAGGACGGATTTATCTCCCGTAAATTCTTTTAGCATGTGATCCATGTTAGGAATGATTACTGTTTTTGCATTTGACTTTCCTAACTGATCAATACGAGTTAGATTTTCACAATGAGCCTGTACGTCCTTTTCACCTGTAATAGCCAAGATAGGTGCTTCCATTTTATTTAAGGCTTGAAGTATTTTTTCTGTTGTGTACGCGTAATGCTCTCTAAACCATTTAGCAGGAATTTTTTGCATGGAGATTCTCATCATATCTTTGTCATTTGTATACAGCTTTTTCTCAAACTTTGTGAATTGCTTTTTAAGCTTTTCTTCATTTAAAACAAGTCTTAAAAGTAAACCTTTTATACCTTTTAAATGTTTTATTTCCTCTAGTATTTGTAGATTCTGATAGTACTGCGATTCTTTTATGTTGGCTGCTGCCCCTCCAAGTAGGATAAGCCCTCCTAGTTGTTCAGTTTCACTCACCTTTGTTGCGAGTATGCATCCCTCTGAATGACCAAGTAAGATAATCTGATTTTCATCCACTAAAGGATGTTTTTTCAAAAAACGCACCATACAGCTGACATCTGAGACTAAGTCGTGCATCCCACCTTTAGTTGGATCTCCTTCACTTTCACCCACAGATCGTTTGTCATAACGTAAGCTAATAAATCCTAAATCCGTTACGAAATGAGCAATCTCTTTATAAAGGTTCGACTCAATTTTCGGCTTTTTCATATTGCCATCTCGATCAGAACCTCCTGACCCATTAATCATAATAATTGCAGGAAACTTCTGTTGATCCTTATTTGGGATGGCCAATGTTCCTTTAAGTGTTATTCCGTTATGTACTGAAAAAACTTCTTCTATCCATGTATTCAATTTTACCAGCTCCTATTATTATCATTATTGATAATAATATCATTTTTTCACAAAACATCTACTGTATTCTCATGAATTTTTCCGACAAAAAAAGCCCCTCTTGTCAATGAGTGGCTAGTAGCTACGACTTAATCTTCATCCTTCACATCTGGATCTTCAGGAATCGGTTCCTTTAAGTAGTCGTTGATCCATTCTTTATACTTTTCTAGTTGTTCAAAATGTGTCGTGAATTGATCTTTATTCACTAAGTACTGTTCTCCATCAAAGAGGGCTCTAATCTTTTTTTCTAAAATTAGCGCTCTTACTTGTTCTTCTGGTATAGATAAATATTCTGCTGTTTCAGCTACTGTTAAGTACATCATGTCACCTGTTCTTCAAATTTTTAGATATGGCTTGTTGCTTCCCTAAAAAGTTTTCTCTCTGTAGGGGGCTCCTCTTTTCTTCCTGACCTTGGTAGTACATGTGAATGCTGACTATTTTCTTTAACCTTCGAGGCTATTTAGTGTACTAATCATCTTAACTCATTCACTCGGCCTACACTCCATCTATCCTTATTATGCAGTTCTAGGAGAAGAAAAACAATGATACAGCAAAAGAGACTGACTCAAACCGAGTACAGTCTCCACATCTGCTTTTTATGATTGAATTTCTCTTAAGAGTTCATATGCTGCTTCCTTCGTTCTTACCGCTAATAGTTGATTACGATAGTCGTCGTCCATTAATTTACGAGAAAGCATTTGAAGGATTTTTAGGTGTGCATCACCCTGTGCTGATTTTGGCACAGCAATCATAAAGATTAACTTCGCTTCTGAACCGTCCAAGCTTTTCCAGTCAACTCCGTCTTGTTTTATTCCAAAGAAGACGGTTGGCTTTACAACAGCATCAGATTTACCATGTGGAATTGCGATATTCATCCCAATCCCTGTTGAGCTTTGTTCTTCACGGTCTATAATGGCTTGTGTAAAATCTGACTTTGATGAAAGTCTACCAGATTTATAGAGTTTTTCGATCATATCTTCAATGATTTCATCTCTTGTGTTTCCTTTTAGTTGAACATCAATGAAGTCTGTGTGTGTAATCTCCGTTATATTTGTCACTTCACTCGATGGCTCTGAGCTTACAGATGGAGTGAGCTGTTCTTGCCCCTTTTTTATCTCGCTAGAAGCTTCCACATTTTTTTTCAAAAGATTTACTAATAATGCTGTGACAAAGGAACCTACTATAATAGCGATAAAGAACATGAGGACGTTGTCAACAGCACCAAGTACGGCAACAATAGGTCCTCCATGTGCCACTCTGTCTCCAACCTGGCCAATCATCGCGATGACAGCACCTGTCATCGAACCAACCATGATACTTGGAATGACACGTAGCGGATCTTGAGCAGCGAATGGTATCGCACCTTCTGTAATTCCGAATAATCCCATCGTGAAGGAAGCTTTTCCTGCTTCACGTTCAGCTGGCTGGAATTTCTTTCGACTTAAAAATGTGGCAATTCCCATACCGATTGGTGGGATACAGATCGCTGCGGCGATTGGACCCATAATTTCATAATTTCCTTCTCCAATCATGGCTGAACCGAATAAGAACGCTACCTTGTTCACTGGTCCACCCATATCAAATGAAATCATCGCACCAAGTATGAGTGCTAAAAGAATAGAACTAGTTCCTTGCATACTCGCTAACCATGCTGTTAACGATACAAAAACCTGTGCAACAGGTGCACCTAAAATGTAAATAAACACGAGCCCTACCAATAAAGAAGCAAGAACGGGAATAATGATAATAGGCATAATTGGTTGAACTGCTTTTGGTACCTTTATTTTTTTGATAGCAAGTGCAAGATAACCCGCTAAGAAACCTGCAATAATTCCTCCGATAAAGCCAGCTCCAGCTTCACTATCATAAAAGCTTCCATTTGCTGCGATGTATCCTCCTACCATACCGGGTGCTAAACCAGGTCGATCGGCAATACTGTAGGAAATAAAACCAGCTAAGATTGGAATCATAAATGTGAAGGAAGCTGCACCTAATCCCTCAATTTTCTTCCAAAATGAATCATCCGGTATTTTTAATCCCTGTTCCGTCGGTACACCACCTACTGTTAAAGCGATTGCAATTAGTAGACCACCAATCACGATGAACGGAATCATATAGGATACACCATTCATTAAATGACGATAAATTGGATTTTGCTTCGTTTCCTTTGCGCCTTCCTCACTTTGAGAGGTTGTTCCTTTGTACTCCTGTACTTCCCCATTTAGATGTTTTTTGATGAGTTCCTCAGGTTTTCTTATTCCTTCTTGAACTCCAACGACAAGTAGTTTTTTTCCTGAAAATCGATCTTTATTTACCGTTTTATCAGCAGCAATGATAATGCCATCTGCTTCCCTGATTTCTTTTGCCGTAAATTCATTTTCTACTCCTATTGATCCTTGCGTTTCTACCTTCATGGAAACGCCAAGCTTATCTGCTGCCTTCTGAAGATTTTCAGCAGCCATATACGTATGTGCAATGCCATTAGGACACGATGTAATCGCTAACAATTTCATTTTAATTCCTCCTTTAAGCAATGATTGAACCGCTTACATACATCATACCTCCTGTGTTCGAAGATTAATTTTTTATTTTTACCGTAGTTCCGGAAAATGTGGATTATATGGTTAAGCTGTACATATTCATACTAAATCGTGAAGGAATTGATAGAGTAAATGAAGATAGGGAATTAAGGTATCGATGAAGAGGAATTTTACGCTAATCTAATAGGTTTAGAGGCTATTTTAAGGTAAAGAAAAAAGAGGAGATTTATAAAGTAAGTAGTTCAGATAACGTGGAGAAAACTTAAAATCACTGACCCAAAAACATACGTTTCCGCAGCTTGAATAGCAAGTGAATTAACAATACAATTAACACACAATAAAAAGCTTGGGATATCCTAAGCTTTTTGTTGTTGAATGTGTTGTTCTTATTCAGTTAAGGGTGCGTTAGTACAACAAGAAACTATGCCATTATATAATCAAAAATAATACCAAATAGGATTAGCCCAACACCAATCGTAATATGAACCTTTTTTTCATTCACATTTGTTTTCTCTTAGTATGTCTATTACTTATAATGTTCATATATTAGTGGGAAAATGACATTATTTTAGATTAAATGTGCTCAATGCAACAAGATAGAGGGACTTATAATGGTGAGAAATTTAAGACCTATGTTCTAATCATAGGGCCAACATATAAATTAGTTATACAATACTCAGAGTAAATCATCATCTAACCAAATTTCAACATCGTCTAAATCTATAGAGTTCTCTTCTTCATTATTTTTATTAATTTGTAAGGAATTTAAGAAATCCATAAAACTATTATTTAACAACTCTAAGTTATGAAAGTAATTGTTTATATCTTCTTCAGAATTAGTAATCATTTTTATAGCTTCTAACTCTTCCTCGTGATTCCAAAGATAAACAAATCCTAACAATTCTCTTGATACCCCTAAACAAATCTGATCACCACCTGGACGTTCACCAATAGGTATTAATGACTCTGGCATTCTGTATAAAAATTTTTCTAACTGATCAAAAAGGTTATCATCTCCATCTAAAACATACAGTTCGTTTATCAAAATTTTATTATCTTTAAATTGTAAAAATACCTCTTCTTCGAAAAAACCTTTACTGCAATGAATAAGGAAAGTTTTGTAACTTTCATCAAGTAATAAATTATACTTACTCTCAATTTCTCTTATATCAACCGTTTTTGCTTTATATTTGCCATCTTCAGATTTAGACAAATGTAATTTTTCAATTAATGATATAATGTTTCTTTTGTAGTCGCTCTCCATTTTAATAACCTCCTCTTA
The DNA here is from genome assembly GCF_001889165.1 of Bacillus weihaiensis. Taxonomy (GTDB): domain Bacteria; phylum Bacillota; class Bacilli; order Bacillales; family Bacillaceae; genus Metabacillus; species Metabacillus weihaiensis. The sequence goes on from NZ_CP016020.1 coordinate 3,735,341, forward strand.
GATCAGATGCAGCTCCTATATGCGGAATATTATTGTGCAATTTTGTTGGGACTAATTGAATTGTATCGTTACTTGCATGATGAGGCGTTAATCCATATCCTCAAATTACTCCTCCTTTATTACACAATCCTACCCGTTAGCCATCCATGAAACAGAGCTTCACCACAAAAATGAAAGTTTATTACATTCTTTCATGGTAGTTGCAGAACTAAATTTTCATAATCTTTAAGTTTATTTCACCACATAATGTAATAAATCCTTGGTTTTTCTCGCAACGGAATGATATTCACATATCAATTCACAAGTAAAATAGCACCCTAATTCGCCCAAGGACAATAGTCATTGTCGCGTTGTTTTTACGGGTGCTATTTCTTATGTTATTTTGTTGTTTTTTTCTTATTAAACGCCGATATATCAATACAAACGGTTCTGCTAGTTACTGTACTAAAAGGTATGCTAATTTATATGCCATTTACGATGTTTCTCCACAAAAACTGAACTACTTATTTATAAAGAATATCCTTTAAAATCTTCTCCCATATCCTTACTTACCATTCAACAATTCACAAAATCCTTCAAACGTTTCTTCACTGACAAGCTTTTCAATCAGGACCGGATCCTGGCTAATGTTTGATAACTCTTTGAATAACGCTTTTGTTTCCTTATGAGTATACTGGGGCATAGCAATCAAGAAGAGGAGTGACACCATTTCATTTCCCCACTCTAATGGATCTTGACATGTTGCTATAGCAATGACCGGCTTTCTAATTAGGGTTGGATCTCCATGTGGTATGCTCACCCTAAATCCAATCGCTGTACTTGATGCTCTTTCACGAGCAATCGCACTTTGGGCATATTCCTTTGTTACATAGCCTTTCTCATACATCACGTTGCAAATGTCTTCAATGGCTTTATATCGATGTGTATAGGCTTGCTTGGCAAAAAAGAGATCTTCCTTTACGAGTGTTGAGAGAACAGATCGTTTTTTCTCTACGTTGTAGTCTTTTACCATATCCTTTACCTTATTTTGGTCCTCTTCGTCAAACAATGGGTTAATCACAACGTAAGGAATGTGGCTATTAGGCAGATCAACGGTTGAGATAATAAAATCCACATGATGATTTTTCAAGAATTCCTTTAGCTCTGCCTTAGCAATACAGCCTACAACATCCAGTCCCTCTACTTTTTCCTCTGTACGAACTTGGAGTAGCCGACTCATTCCAATCCCTAGGTGACAAACGATAATAACTTGAGGAAGAACGGTTTTCCTTCCCTGCATTCGTTCGACCGATGCTTGAAAATGAATGGTAAGATAGGCAGCTTCCTCTTCAGGTATGATGAGCTTGTATACTTTACTCATGTCAAAAAGAACAGACATAATGCCATTAAATAAATAAGGATATTTTCGCTTAATATCATCTAGTAGTGGGTTCTTCATTGAAAGACCATATGTAATCCGATTAACCGCTGAATATAAGTGGAGGAACAAGCCTTCACTTAACGCAGCATCTTTTTGAAATTCAATTCCAGTGTTCTCTGCGACGCCATTCACTAAGTCTCTCATGATCACTTGAAGATTCTGAGGACTAGGCGTAGAAACGGGATGTTCTGTATATCGTCTTTTTGCTCCAATTAATTGTAAGGTAAAATACGCAATTTCTTGCTCTGGGAAAAATATTACGAAGGGGATTTCAAATTTCTTCAATAGCTTTTTTGACCATTCGAACTCATCTCTTTCTTTTACCCCTTTCATGCTTATCTCAGAATAAGAGATAGTATGCCCTAGCTTTAACCGCCTTACCGCGACTAGGATATGAAGGATAAGTCTTTCGTTCGTTTCATCCGTATAAAAGAGAGAATGAGACTGTTGAAGCTTTACCAGTTCTTCCTCTACAATCTGAATTTCATAAGGTGAAAAAGTCTCCTTTAAGTAGGATGGATGATCTTTTTTCTTTCGAATTAGGAGGGATAGATTTGCTAAACATCTTCTTTTATCTACTTCTGAGCCTGTAATATAAAGACCAACCTTTTGCTTGACTACAAGTTCTAGATCAAACGTTTTTAGCCACTTTTCAATTCGCTCAAGATCACTCTTTAACACCTGGTGACTCACAAATAATTTCTTTGCTACATAGTGAAGGGTTAGTGGCTTTTTACTCATTAAGAGCTCATATGTGATGTCCAACATCCGAATTTGCTCTTCATCATTATCTGAGTTAAGAGTTGTTAGCTGAAATTCAGAATATAAACGATGCTCATCCTCTTTTTCTACTACAATAAATACTCCTAGCCCTGGTTTGCGAATGAGAGTTGTTTTCTCAAATTTATCTAAAATCGTTTCAATGCTCTTCAAGTCATTCCGTACTGTCTTCTCTGAACACCCCATTTTATTTGCTATTTCATCTACTAGAATGGGCTGTCCTTGATTTTTCAACAACTGAATGACGATTTCTCTTTGTCGGTTATTCATTCTTATCACCTACTTTGTCTCTACTACCTTTCTATCATACCATTCTTTCATGTCCTCTTAATGGTCTGGATTTCTCTTTACACCTTACATCTATTGCATATTACGTAACTGTGCATTATAATGAATTACAATAACTTACATTTACTTATAAATACTTACGAAAAGGGGTGAGTTATTCTGTTTCAGGAAGAAAGGCTTCGAGCCATAGTAAATCATTTAAAGAGTTCAAAACGTATTTCAATTGATGAAATTTGTGAGCTTTTCCATGTTTCCAGAGATACTGCACGAAGGGATTTAGTAAAGCTTGAAGAAGAAAAAGCGATTTTAAGAACTCGTGGAGGAGCCATCCTCCCTTCTAATCACAACGAAGTAAAGGATTACACAAACCGTTTGCATCTTGTTTCAGATGAGAAGCAAAGAATTGGGAAAAAAGCGGCGTCCCTTATTCATCCCGGTGATTATGTCATCTTAGATACTTCTACTACTGTTCAAGCCTGTGCTGAGCATTTAGAGGATATTGACGTAACGATTATTACAAGCAGTATTAATCAAGCTGACATTTTATCCAAAAACAAGCAAGCTCACATCCATTTACTTGGTGGCTTACTCCAGAAGGAACATCGATATGTCTACGGTACAGCTGTTCTTGATAAGCTCTCAGAATACTACGTTGACCGAACCTTTATTGGAGTCATTGGCATTTCTGAGGCTGGTCTTACGGTTGCGCATGAAGAGGATGGCGTTGTCATGAAAAAAATGATGCAGCAAGCAAAGCAAGTCGTGCTCTTAGCGGATCATACAAAAATTGGCGTCACAGGCTATTACCGCTTTGGTACGTTAGATGATATTGATTTGTTTATAACAGATCGTGAGCCTGATAAAGAATTTCAAAAGTTACTTGAAAAATCTCAGGTTGAAATGATTATTGCCTAAATCCCTTTTGTAAAAAATAGTGCTTCACCAAACTTTATGCTGGGAGGGCTTTTTGTATGACGAGACTAATTGCGATTGATTTAGACGGCACCCTGTTAAATCATCACAATGAAATAAGTAAAGAAAATCTAGAAGCGATAAAAAAAGCGCAGCAAGAAGGCATCGAAGTCGTCATTGCTACAGGTCGAGCGCATTTTGATGTCCTCAAGATATTTGAAGGGACTGAGCTGAGAACATGGATCATTGGAGCAAATGGGGCAACCATTCACTTTCCTGATGGCACGCTGTACCACTCCCAGCCAATTGAACGGCAGAGAGCCTACGATATTTTAAAAGATTTAGAAGAAAACGGGTATTACTACGAGGTATTTACTGATCATTGTATTTACACCCCTCAAAACGGCCGTGAGCTTTTACAAATTGAACTTGATCGAATAAAAAGTGCGAATCCAGCCATTGAAATAGAGGAGTTACAGCACGCCTTAACAAAGCAATTTAGTCAACATGGCTTTTGTTTTGTGAACTCTTATTCTGATATTGTTGATCAAGACATCAACATATATAACCTATTAGCCTTCTCATTTTCCGAAGAAAAAGTAGCACAAGGCTTTGAGAAATATGGTCACTATGATGATTTGACGATCGTGACATCTGCTCAGCATAACTTCGAACTCGAGCATAAGAATGCTTCAAAAGGGATTGCCTTAAAGAAAGTAGCTCATTTTCTTCAAATCCCTTTAACAGATACGATTGCGATTGGAGACAGCATGAACGATGTCTCGATGCTCCAGATTGCTGGTACAAGTGTCGCGATGGGAAACGCTAGAGACGAAGTAAAGGAAATAAGTGACTATACGACAACGACCAATGATGAGCATGGGGTAGCAAAGGTTCTTTTAGAGCTCAGCGAAGAGAGCAGAAACTAATATAGTCATCATAACACCAACGACTATAGCAAAAACTACTCTCCCTAGTCAGTGAAAAATATCCTTGTACTGACCAGAAAAAATCGACTTATGGGATTTTTTCTGTGAGCAGACTAAAAACCAGTCCTACCGGCGTAACACATTTTGTGGCGTAACGGTTTGACTGGTTTATACATTTGGTTACTCTTCTTTTGATTCTTCGTCAGGTAGCTCCGACATAAAGCTTTTACTTTTTATCCCCGTTCTTAGCATCTGCATGGCTACATCCACTTCAACAGTTGCATCGGTGAAGACCTTATTCCAGTTGTCCTCTACCTCTTTAAACTGTTTGGGATTCTCACGATTTAACGCGTCTCCGAAGCCATAAATATCAAGTCCGAATTCGTCCTGTACCTTTACAATAGATTGTGTAACCTCGGATTGGATGTGGTCTAAAAGCTTTTTCTCGTAATCCTGAAAAACATCTAATTTACTTAAATCATGTTTACACTCTGCACCTTGCAAGCGGGCTTCACCATATATCTTCACTTTTAGTGTTGCGTGGCCCTTCTCATAGCTCGTAGACATCTTACTTTTGGATCGTATGATACGGACATCCATATATCGTCTATTTTTTTCCTCATCACATGGTATTGTTAAGCTAGTATGTGGGAGGCTTTGTGTCCATAAATAATTTCTCACATCATCAAGAGACATCGTTCCAATCATCTTCTCATCATCAAAGACAGCCATTCCATTTACTGAAACAAGAGCATCTGGTTCCATCATTTTATTATTTTCCGTCGATTTCCCCTTCTCTGGATCACCTTTAATTATCACCATAGCTGTTACAGGTTCTCTTCCCTTTGAAATGATTGCATCAATAAAATCATTTAATCGGACATCAGGATCTCCGCCCCATTCCTGAACAAGTGTTTTAATTTGCTGATGAATTTTCAATGAGGGAATTTTTTGGACAGGATAGGTTACCCTTGTGAAATCAGCCGCTTCCCCAGATGTAACAAGGATATTAAAATCATTGCGAAAATGACCGCTTCTCTCTAAGAAGTCTAAAAACCCCAATATTCCCTCATTCGCTATTTCTTGATTGATATAGACAACACGAGTATGCGAATAAATGACCTTTCTAACTAAGCCAAGATTTAATTTATCAGATAGCTCTGATAAGGATTCTCCTTCTACACTAAAGGTCGTGACGGGCGCATTCCCTTCAGCTCCTTGCTTCGCAAATTGCGAAGAATTTACTGCCTCAACTGTTAATTTGTATTTATGCTCTTCACCAGGATCTACAGCAATACCAGTAGCAATCGAAACATCATTTAATTCGGTTTTGTCCCAACATCCAGTTAAAAGAAGCGAGCAGAAGGCGAATAAACATAGACATATCGTTCGAAGCCTCATTCGCTTCCCTCCTCTGAATTAGATGGAGGAGGTGAGGGACGTGTAAATCGCTTCTTTTTAAGCGGTGCCTGTGTCATTAAATAAGAAGGTCTCCCTTTGTCTGCCCATATTGGAAACCGGACAAAAACGTCCTTTTGATCTTCCATTTTAAACGGGGCAACAGGCGTTAAGTAAGGAATACCAAAAGATCGTAAGCTCACTAGATGAATGACCATAATAATTAATGAGACAAAAATTCCGTATAACCCTAACGCTGACGCTACTAAAATTAACACAAATCGTATAAGTCTAGCGGCAATAGAAAAATTATAGATTGGTGAAACAAAGCTTGCAATCGCAGAGAAGGCAACCACAATCACAAGCACATTAGAGACGAGGCCTGCTTCTACCGCTGCTTGACCTATAACGAGTGCCCCAACAATTGAAAGAGTTTGACCTACTGCCCGCGGCATCCTTATTCCAGCTTCTCTTAATACCTCGAAGGTTAATTCCATCATGAGAATTTCAACAACGGCTGGGAACGGAACCCCTTCCCTTTGAGCCTGTACACTAATTAAAAGCTGTGTCGGTAAGAGCTCATGATGATAGGTTGTAATTGCCACATATAAAGAGGGGAGAATAAGCGTAATCATAAACGAAATATAACGGATAATTCGCACAAAGCTTGTCATAAAATACGGCTGATAATAATCCTCTGCTGATTGAAAAAAGTCCGTAAAAACAGTTGGAACGATGATGACAAAGGGCGTTCCATCAAGAAATAATGCGATTTTCCCTTCAAGAATATTTCCACTCACACTATCGGGTCGTTCTGTATTATAGGTTAGAGGAAAAGGGGTGAAATTTTGATCCGTAATAAACTCCTCAATATTCCCAGTATCCAATACAGCAGCGGTATCAATTTGATTGATTCGCTTTTTCACTTCATCTAAAATATCTTTATTAACAACGTTTTTCAAATACCCTATCGATAACTTTGTATGGGAATCTCTACCGATATAAAAGCTCTCAAACACTAAATTTGGATTTTTAATTCTCCCTCTTATAAGCCCTACATTTGTCTCTAAGCTTTCAACAAATCCATCTTTAGGACCTCTGATAATCGTTTGTGTACTCGGTTCCTCTATTGATCTCCCTTTCTTCCCCCCAACCTCCAATGCCAATGCGCTTGAATATTGATCCACCATAATAACTGCATAGCCATTTAACATGGACCAAACAAGGCGATGAAGCGTATCAACATATTGGAACGACATCGTCGGAAAATAGGCTTCTCGTATATCTTGAATCGTTGGATAGGATTCTTTTTCCTGAAATCCTTCTCGTATCGGCTCTAAAACTTGGAGACTTAAGGCCTGTTTATCTAGCACAGTCGTTAAAAAACAAATACATGCATGATTGCTACCAATTTTGATCTCTATTTTTTGAAAATCATACGTATCATGAAAGAGCTTAAGAAGTTCTTCCGTATTCTTTTCTAAATCCTTAAAGTAATGTTTAGGAACTCCCGCTTTATCAAAAATCTCCTGATCTGTTGTGCTTCCTGTTTTTTTGTTCTTTCGTCGTTGAAATAGCTCACTCAGAATACTCAACTAGATGTCTCCTTTTTCTGCTGCTTTTTTCTTGTTTTCCATATTAAAATCGGCAACATCGCAATAGGAATGAAAAACTGAGTTGGAAGGTGAAAATAAAGGGTCGTGATTTTAAGCCCCTCCTCTAAATGCTCAACAAAGCTGCCACTAATGATAATGGAGAAAAAGGCAATAATTGTTCCCATTGAAAACGTTAAGGTTCGATAAGGTCGATTCATGATATGTTCAAGCCCTTTTAATCCTCCATAAAAAAACACACTTACCTTCACGATAATGCCAAACATCACAAAAAACACAACAACAAGGTCGACTCTTTCAATAAAATTCAATAAGGAGATTTCTCTTGAAGCACTGAGTAATGGAAAACTCGAACGCTCCTTTAAATCTGCTCCTAAGGTCGTAATTTGAACAACGGAACCATATGTAAGAAGTAACCCACTCGTTAGAACAGCTACCGCACTTACCTTCTTTACATGCTTTTCTTTGCCTACATACGGGATAATTAAAGCAAAGGCAATTACCTCTCCAAAAGGGAAGGTAAGAAGATCTGGAAATATCGCTTTCATTATGGGAGTAAAGCCTTCTGGAAGGATTGGCAATAGCCGATCAAATTCAATACCTCCGGAAAACAGGATTCCTAATCCAATCAAAACAATAAAAGTCACAACATATGGAAAAAAAACTTCGCTTGTCCTTCCTAACACCTCTAAACCATGCTGAAGCATGTAAACAATCACAAGCATCATCGTAATTGCAACTAATTCAATCGGTGTTTCCTCAAAAATTGTGGATACCAATAGCTCACAAAAATCCCTAAGCACTCTTGAAGCTGTATAAAAAAAGAAAATGACGTAGACAAATGTCAAGGCCTTCCCTATGTATTTCCCGAAACAATAATCAAAGAGCTCAAACAAATTCTTACCTGGAGCTCTAGATAATAAAAATACATAAAACAGGATAGTACCAATCCCTATAAACGTTGCCAGTAATACTGCAATCCAAGCATCCTGCTTTGCTTGGTTCCCTATTCCAACAAGGGCTGCACTCCCAATCTGAAAGCAAACAATCACGATATACAGCTGCCATAACGAAATTCGCTCAACGATCTTATTCATTTACGATCGCTTTCCAAACTGTTTCAGCTTTGATCGAATGCTCATTAAAACAGAATACAAAAGACCTACACCTAAAAACACATGCACCATCCAAACATTTGTCCCAGGCTCCATATACAAGATCCTTCCCACCTCAAAAAACAAATCACTCTTATACAAATAAACATCAATAAAAGCAACCATAAACAGCATCACCCCAAACACCAAACCAAACATCAAAACCCTCATAAAAAACCTCATCCTATACCATATAATCATTTCCAACACCAACTAACGCATAGTATGAACCAAAAAGGGGATTTTTAGTAATTGGTGCCTGGCACCGCCCTGAAATTTGTCGAACTATATACTCCTCACCCTACATCTACTTGATAAATTAAGAAGCGCTCATTTTGGTTTGTATCGTAAAGATTCGGTATCGGAATTTCTTGCTTTAAGGTAAATGATGGATGATTCTCCAAGTAATAAAGATAATCCTGTGATACATAGTAAAGGACAAATTCTACTTCTCTTGGGAAAGCTTCCATTGAATCAAGAATCCGATTCACAACCTTCATAAAAATTTGAATGGTAAACGGATTAAAGAAATAAAATCTGTTTTCTAAAGGATTGATTTCATACTTTTCAGCCAAGCTTTTGACAAAAAAGACTTCCCCTCTATCACTTTTCTTCTCTTGTAGAAAAGCCGCTTTATTCCTTAACGCATCCTCATATAACCGTTCATTCATCTCCACTCCAACAACAGATGCCCCGATAAATGCTGAAATATAAAACGCTAAGCGTCCTTTACCACAACCAAAGTCCACCACATGGTCCGTACTTTTCATCTGGTAATTCTCAAATAAGACGGTAAGTGCCTCATAGGGAGTTGCCTCATACCGATGATAATGAATGGATTGGACAAACCCCTCTTGTTTTTCTGATGTATCAATATGTAGTAATTCATCGTAGTCTATTTTCGTCATGTTTCTTCCTCACTCCAGGTAATATGGTATTCTTCTTTATTCGCAGATTTTTCAAGCAATTTCCATTACGCCTAGCACCGAACATGTTATGATAAGGAAAACTCGGTTTATCGCCCATAAGGCTTTAAACGAAAGATTATGTCCTTTCGTATTCTTGACAGTCTAACTCTACCTATAAATTTTTTAAAAAATCGAGGTGATGAAGCATGGGTTGGGTTTCTACAGCAAAAAAAAGTGATTTTCTCACATGGTTTTTAACACAACATCAACTAAAAAATCCAGAAGCACGAAGACTCTTAGAGTATATTAAAACGAATCATCATATTTTAACAAATCTCTCATTTTCCGATAAGATTATCAAGAATGAGCGAACCATCATCATCTCTAGTGTCCAATCAGACAAAGAGGGATTTACCTATTATGAGCCTCACTCAAAAACCGATGCCGTTTCTAAAGCAATGGGTTCGATTATGAATAACCCGACACAAAGGCTTTATCTTGTCCTCCATTACCATGGTAAACAATCTGATTTCCGCTACTCACAGCTCATTGAACCGACTAGATTAGAGTCAATTAAGCAATATGAGCAATCTGCAAAAGATGCAGTCGTTACAGATAAAGTCGTTGAAATCGCATTGTTAAAATCGAGAATCAATAAGGCGTTAGATGATCGCGATGAAGCCTTATTTAAAGAACTAGCAGGGAAGCTAAAGAAATTACAAGATTCATAGAAGGGGATAAGGGCGGGGAAAAAAACTAATATTTATGGTGGTCTAGAAGGAAAGCCTTTATTAACTAGTACTCTTATAGATCCATTCTCCGTTCTTCTTTGCCTTGCAAACACTCACTTGAATAGATAGTCAAACTACGGCTAGAAAAGAGGTTGTTCTTTCCCTTCGGACATATGAACTCGGACCAGCAGTTGCGTACACCGATCACAACAACTGTCCTTGGATGTCCTCTGATTATTGGTTAGGCACCTGAATTTCTCATGCAAAAGGAGAGACGACTACAGCTGCATGTCCAATTGCTCATCCATGATGGGTGCCTCTTTTCGTTTCCCAATCAAGTAAAAAAGAGCCCTATTCCATAAAGCGGCTCCCTCCCTTTTTCTCTTGCAGCCTTTTTGCCATCTCTTCTCCAGCGGCAACACCGGATAAAAACGCGCTCTCAATCCGCGTTCTATGAGAGGGATCCTGTTCACTCAGAAAAGCATCACCTGCTACGAGCACCGGAAGCTCTTGTTCACAATCTAAAAATGGCCTTTTTAGAGGAGAAACTGCTTCTGCATATTTCCACTTCTTCACCTGTGCATCTACCACATCTTCAGCCTCAATTGAAAGAATGGCTCTTAGCTTTTCTAGTAAGCTCTCTTTTATCTCTTTCAGACAATCATTCTCCACTTCCTTTGCCCATTCTCCCGTTGAATACATACTAATTGTGTGTAAAGGTGAAACTCCTTTTCTAAAATGGTCCACAACTCGGTCAATTCCGACTGGTACATTTTCCGCTACATATCCAGACATCGGAAGGTTTGACGGACCTTTCAAAGTGACCATGAGAACAAAACAAGGATGAAAATGAATCTGATTCAGTTCAGACTTCACTTCTTTACTTAATGGAAGAGAAGCTAAAATTTCTAATGCTTGAGGAGCAGGTGCAGTAATAATAATCCCACTTGCTTCTAACATCTCATCCTTTTCCTCTAGTTTGACTCTTACCTTCCCCTTTTGCACCTCAACCTGTAGAACCTTTGCATTCAATCTAGTCGGTATAGCTGAAGCCAGGTATTTCACTAAGGCATTCATTCCTTGATGGCTCTTGTATCTCGAGTAAGGATCACCAAACCAATGACGAACAAGCCCTTCTTTCTGCCAGTTCTCAACATATTGGCTAAAAAGCGCTGTCCGCACGGTGAAAAATTGCGCACCATGGTCCACTTTTCCTGAAGCCATTCTCCTTGTTGCCATTCTTCCCCCAACACTTTTTCCCTTATCAACTAACAAAACATCCATACCATTCTCTTGTAATCTTCTAGCAGCCATCACACCGGCCATGCCAGCACCAATAACAATTACAGGGTTTTTCATGCTTTTTTCACCACCTATTTTCTTTTTTGCACGTTCATCTTTAGTCCATCCTTTACTCTTAGTGAAACGAGGGGATCAGGTAGGACAGAAGGGGTATCTTCTAGGGAGAACGTAAAGGTCTTCCCAAGCATGGCTAAAATAAGCGTCGTTTCCATCATGGCAAACCTAGAGCCAATACAGCTTCTAGACCCTCCTCCAAATGGTACATAAGCAAAATTCGGATGCTCCTCCCCGCTTTCTTCTGCGAAGCGGTCTGGGTTGAAGACCTCTGGTTGAGAAAAATACGCTTCATTCCTATGCATCGCATATGTACAGATCATAAAGGTACTCCCTTTTTTAAAGGTTTCGCCTAAAAGCTCAACCTCACCCTCTGATTCTCTGTATATAAGCCAGGCAGGTGGATACATACGTAACCCTTCTTTAATGATCTGTTGTGTGTAGGAAAGCTTGCTGTAAAGGTCAAAGGGTGAAGCTTCAAGATCAATATTATCGATTTCTTCATGGAACCTTTTCTCCACCTCTGGATTTTTGGAAAGAGCGTAGAAAATCCACGTTACTAAATTAGCGGACGTTTCATGCCCAGCTAGAAGCATAGTCATCATTTGATCTCGAATTTCTTCATCCGTTATTGGTTTTCCGCCAGAAGAGACAGTATCTAGCAGCAGCCCGACCATTGTCATTTTATATGGCTCAGGATTTTCTTTAGCCTCCTTTATCACCCCATAAATCATATCCTCTAACGTATCAATCGCCTGTTTGTGAATGTTGTTTCCTTTAGTAGGAATGGCCATTGGGAGGATCACTGGCGTATATAGAGTTTGCGCGGTTTGCTCAATTGTGTCACTTACAGCATCAGCTAACTGCTTTTTCCGCTCTTCTACATCTGTAGCAAACATAACCTTGGCGATAATTTGGAGAGTGAGCTGCATCATTTCGTCATCAATCACACAGCTTGCGCTTTTTTCAAGCGACTCCTTTAGCCTATTCGTTTCCTCAACAATGGTCCTTGCATAATGCTGTAAGCGCTCTTTATAAAAGATAGGCTGATAGTAGCTTCTTTGGTGTTTATGATCTTCTTTTCTCGCTGTTAATAATCCATTCGTAATTGTTCGTCTTAAGACTTTATCTGTCCGTCCTTTTTTAAAGAAGGCATCCTTCGTTACGAGTATTTCTCTGACAAAATCAGGTGAATTCACCACATATGTTGGTTGAAATCCAGTTCTTAAAGAAACAATGTCCCCTTCATGAAGCATGCGCAGAAAAAATGCAATTGGATCCTGCCTGAAATCGAGATAATTCTGTAATCGGGAAGTGGACACCTCTTTCACTCTACTCATCAACATTCCTCCATGCTTTGTTTAGGTTTTTTTCATACTAGAAAAATCATTTAACAACAACATTCATATGGATGTCTATCACACGTTTTGTTCCAGCACCACACCGGTTGTTTATTTTCATCCACCCAATGCCACGCTGCCAGTGCGGCTGCACACGAATCAATTCTATGTGAGCTTTCAACAAGCTCCATTGGTAGATGAACCAGTCCCATTTCAACGAGGGCATGAAACATCACTTCTCTTGAAGTTCGTTCGCGTTTATACATTAGCACATCCTTAAGATAAGCTGGATCAATTCTTGTTCCAATTGCTGCACCTGGATGAACCTCCACAATCTCAATCGGAAAATCCTCTGAAATACGAAGACTTCGAGTTAGCGCAATTCCACGCAATGTAAGATAGACCATTCTTGTTAACGTTGGTGGCATAATCGAGCTACCTAACATCCCATAGCTTTTAATCAGATTTCGCATTTCTTTGTCCTGCGGCCTATCTCCTCCACCATCCTGATAGGAAAGAGGAGCATCCATCCCTACAATCACACGGTGAGTGGAAGCAAGCTCCCTTATCGTTGAAAGAATTACAGAATCTGAAGCATTTTCACAATAGCTTTCAAACACTAGTTGATCTTGGTGTTTTTCAAAAATAGTCATGACGGTATCTTTATGATTTGCCGGACCTGCTAAATCAATCCCGATGATTTTCATTTTACTTCACCCTTTCAAAACCGTTAGAGATCAAATGAAAGCTGTTCAAAATCACTCTTCTCTTTTTTCTTCTCTGGACGAAGTCGACTTCCATGCTTTTTCAGCTGGTCCTGTGATTGCTCTTTTGATTGCTTCACCGAATACAAAATCTCTCGAGCACGTTTATTCGCTTTTATAACATCTACAATTGGGGCTTCATAATCTAGTTTATGAAATCCTGGATACAACCAAGGCTCATGAATATATTTTGCTGGTACATTCGAAAGTTCTGGAACATACCGTCGGATAAACGTTCCTTCAGGATCATGTTCTTTCCCCATTTTAATAGGATTATAGATTCGTATCGTATGGAATCCTGTTGTTCCAGCTTGCCTTTGCATGTGGCTATAATGAATGCCAGGCTCATAATCCAAAAATAACTGGGCTAATGCAAAGGAAGGTCTGCGCCAATCGAGCATAAGAGTATGGCAAACAAACGAAACAAGCATGGCTCTTGAGAGAAAATTAATCCACCCTGTTTTGTGCAAGCATCTCATCGACGCATCTACTAATGGGATTCCTGTTTTCCCGTTATACCATCGCAAGAATGCTTCTTCATCCCAATCCGTCCGAATGGTATCAAAGGCTTCATTTATCGCCTTCATCTGAATTTCTGGCTCATCCTCAAGTCTTTGAATAAAATGACAATGCCAATGGAGTCTAGACATAAAGGCCTCAAGCTGCTGGCGATAAAATGCATTCTCACACCGATTGATTTCATCTCTTGTTCTTTGAACAACATACCGAATAGAAATATTCCCAAAAGCAAGATAGGGAGATAACCGACTACAGGACGCTGTTGATTGAAGTGGTTTAGAAATATGAAGAGTATAGCTTTTATAGCGTTCCTCCAAGAAAGTCGTTAAGGTTTCGACCGCGTTCGATTCTCCTCCCTGTTGCCCAAAGCGAATGGTCTCTCCCTTTACGTGAAACCCTGACAGCTTATAAATCTCCTCTGTTAAAATTGGCGGGACCTTATCCACTGCTAAGATTCTCTTTGGAGTCTCAACGACACTCTCATTCATAAACGAATTCCACTGCTTTTGAAAGGAGTTTCTTGTTTGAAGTCCCCTCACAACCCCATACTCTTGGAATTCACGAAAAGGTAAGTCGCGTTCGTTCATCCATTGACGAACACGTCGATCTCTTTCATACGTTAATGGTGTTCCATTTTCCTCATGTGCAAACAATCGAAAAGGACCAAGCTTATCAAAAATCGCTTCTAGTACTTCTTCCATTTCAGCAATCGCTACGAAAAGCTTTCCACCTATTTGACTAAGATTCTCTGACAGCTCTTCTAAGCTCTCTAAAACAAATTGAAAATGACGTATTGATACATCCTTCCCCTTCCAGATTGAAGGCTCCACAATATAGATTGGCAGGACTTCTCCATATTTACTCGCCTCAACTAATGGGCGATGGTCATGAATTCGTAAATCACGCTTAAACCACACAACATTGATCATTGAATCACTCCAGCATACGCTTTTCCTTGATTGATTTTTCAAACGGCTTTTTTTACTATTGTAATAGACATACCTTGTAATGTGTAATTTAAACCTTCTTGAATCTACCAAATTACCTAATAATGGTCCTATCTTAAGGAAACATAGTCCTACAGAATCTAATTACTTTTAAATTTTGTCTATTTAACAAGTGTAAGGTCTGGTTGAAATCCGCTCCAGTTGCTCGCTTTACGCGGGGTGGTCGGTGAACCTCCCTGGGCGTAATCGCCTGTGGGGTCTCCACCTGTCCCACTCCTCCCTTAGGAGTCTCACACTTCCCGATCTACCAAAAAACTGCAATCCAGGCGGAATACGATATCGTTCTTTAATCGCTTTCCTAGCTTTTTATTAAATAGATTCCGTTCAATCATTCTACTAACCAAGGAGGAAATCATAGTAGCAAGTTTGTGCTGAACAAGTTCTAGGCAATCGGGATTTTTTCTTCCCTACAGGATGGATCGATATCAATACCTTTAAATCGTTGGGTAGCTTCTAAATCATATCTTCCTATAGATGAAACAGACTTCCTTGTCGTGTAAAAGTCATAGTGAATCCTCGCCCACTTCCAAAAGTTTGTGTTGTGCATACTTATTTCGACATATTGGGGAGGTACTCTTTTTTCGTCTTGAAAGCCTTGAGGCTCTAAGTATTTAATTTAAGAAATTACTCTATCATTCATATTATTTACCAAAATTTAATATTTTTTTACATACTAATCTAGTATTTTGCAGTAACATAGAATGGTATACGAAATTAAATGTCGAAAGGCGGTACTAAAGTGAAAAGAAAGATTAGAAGGAATATGAAACGTCGGCTACTAAACAGTACGTTAGCATTATCGTTAAGTTTAAGCATTGTCACTCCCTCTCTTTTTCACGCAACACCAGCAGCTGCTGAATCAGTTTCTGCTGCACCGGTAACACTTCGCATCATGGAGACAACAGATATTCATGCAAATATCGTCAATTATGACTACTACTCTCTTAAGGAAGATCATTCAGTTGGTTTTGCAAAAACCGCGACATTAATTAAACAAGCACGAAAAGAAGTGGACAACAGTTTATTATTTGATAATGGTGATTTACTTCAAGGTACTCCTCTTGGAGATTATGTGGCAAAAGTTAAGGAATGGGCCGCTAATGATACCCACCCAATCTATGATGCGATGAATCTTTTAGACTATGACCTAGGAAACTACGGTAACCATGAATTTAACTATGGTTTAGACTTTCTTGAGAAAAGTGTCGCATCAGCTGAATTCGACTACGTAAATGCAAACATCTATAAGTATGATGGAGATAACGATCCTTCTAATGATGTGAACTACTTTGATCCTTATAAAATACTTGAAAAAGTAGTAAAGGATGAAAACGGAACGGAACATACAATTAAAGTAGGTGTTATCGGATTTGTTCCCCCACAAATAACTCAATGGGATAAAGCACATTTAACAAACAAGGTTGTCACACATGATATTAAGAAGACAGCTGAAAAATTCGTTCCTAAAATGAAAGCCGAGGGCGCTGACATTATTGTCGCTATTCCTCACTCAGGGATAGGACCTGTTGAATACAAAGAATTAGAAGAAAACCAAACGTATCAGCTAAGTGAAGTTGATGGTATCGATGCCATTCTTTTTGGTCATACACATACCACTTTCCCTGGTAGTAATTATAATAATATTGAAAATGTAGATAATGAAAAAGGGACTATTAATGGGGTTGCTGCTGTACAGCCTGGTTACTGGGGAAATCACCTAGGAATCATTGACTTAACTCTTGAAAAAGACAGCAATAATCAATGGAAAGTAGTTGATTCTCAATCCACTAATCGAGCCATTTTCGATAGTGTGAAGAAACAACCATTAGTTGATGCTGATCAAGAAGTACTTGATGCTGTAAAAGATGATCATGATCATACCATTGAGTATGTGAATGGAGCTGTGGGCAAAACCTCTTCAGATATCTATAGCTACTTTTCACAAGTAAAAGATGATCCATCTATCCAAATCGTATCTGATGCCCAAAAGGCATATATCGAAAAAACAATACAGGGTACTGAATATGAAGGTTTGCCTGTATTATCAGCTGCTGCACCATTTAAATCTGGTCGAGACGGTGCAACTGACTTTACAGAAATACCTGCTGGAGATATTGCAATTAAAGACACAACATCTCTTTACAAATATCCGAATACTGTAATGGCATTGAAGCTAACAGGTGCCGAAGTGAAGGAATGGTTAGAGTGGTCAGCAGGCCAATTTAATCAAATTGATCCGAATAGTACAGAAGAACAACTATTAGTAAAACCACACACAGAATTTCCCGGCTACAACTTTGATATTATTGATGGTGTAACATATGAAATTGATGTAACCAAGCCTGCACGCTATAACGATAAAGGCGATAAAAAGATAAATGATTCAGAAAGAATTGTGAATCTAGAATTTAATGGGAAACCAATTGATCTAGATCAACAATTTATCATCGCAACAAATAACTACCGTGCAACATTTACACCAATAGCTAATCCTGGTGGAGATCATATCATTATTGAATCACCTGACGAAAACCGCCAAGTACTCGTCAACTATATTCGTGATAATGAAAGTATTAATCCAACAGCAGATCAAAATTGGTCGTTTGCACCAATCAATGGAGATGCGAATATCGTCTTTACCTCTTCTCCTAATGCTCAAAAATATGTAGCATCAACTGGAAACATACAGTTTGTAGAGAATGTAGATAATGGTTTTGCTAAATATTCAATTGATTTAAGTGGATCTGAAGATTCCCTACAAGACTTCGACGTCACACTGATTCACACAAACGACACTCACGCTCATTTAGAAAATGTCGCTCGTCGGATAACAGCCATTAACGATATTCGTTCAGATGTTGACAACTCCTTCTTACTTGATGCTGGAGATGTTTTCTCAGGAACACTTTATTTTAATAAATACAGTGGCCTTGCTGATATTCAATTTATGAATATGGTTGGCTATGACGCGATGGTACCTGGTAACCATGAATTTGATAAAGGCCCAGAAACACTTGCTACTTTTATTAAAGAAGCTACCTTCCCAATCGTTAGCTCAAATATCGACTATAGTAAGGAAGCTACGATACGTGATCTTTATGTTGATTCAATCGGAGATCCTGGTGAAGGTGGGAAAATTTATCCTGCAACAATCATCGAACGAGACGGTGAACAAATTGGAGTGTTTGGTTTAACAACGGAGGAAACAGCGGTGTTAGCTAATCCAGGACCAACTATCCATTTTAAAAACTATATTGAAAGTGCAGAAAATGCAGTAGAACTGCTTGAAGAAGCAGGCATTAACAAGGTTGTTGCGCTTACTCACTTAGGATACACATTTGATAAAATTCTTGCTGAATCAGTTGATGGGATTGACGTCATCGTAGGTGGTCATTCTCATACCCTTCTTGAGAAAGCAGATGTCTTTAATAAAGACACGGAACCAACATTAGTTGTACAAGCCCAAGAATACGGGAACTACATAGGTCGACTAGACTTAACATTTAATCAAGAAGGTGTTATTGAGGCTTGGAATGATCAATTAATTAATATAAATGAACAAGATAGCTCTGGTACCTATGTTATTGAAGAGAACAGTGAAGCAGCTGCCTTATTAGAAACATTCTCCCAGCCGATTGAAGACCTAAAGCAGCAAAAAGTTGGGAACTCAGCTGTATTGCTTGATGGTGAGCGCGATCATGTCCGTTCTAGAGAGACGAATTTAGGTAACCTCATTACCGATGGCATGCTGTCTGTTGCAAAAAGTGCTTACGAGGAAACGTCAATTGCTATTCAGAACGGTGGAGGTATTCGTGCATCCATTGATGAAGGAGAAATCTCGTTAGGTGAAGTATTAACAACAATGCCTTTCGGTAACACATTAGTAACAATTGATTTAACAGGAGAAGAAATTATTCAGGCACTAGAAAATGGAGTAAGTCAGGTCGAGCTAGGTGGAGGACGTTTCCCACAAGTGTCTGGACTACACTTCACATTTAACAGAAGTTTACCTCCTGGTGAACGCATTGTTGATGTTCTCGTGGAAACTGAATCTGGACTAGAGCCAATTGATTTAGACCACACTTATAAAGTAGCGACTAATGCTTTTATGGCAGATGGTGGCGATGGTTACTCCGTCATGAAAGCCGCAAAAGATAAAGGTTTCATGCAAGAATTATTCATTGTTGACTATGAAGTCTTCACTACACACTTAGATAAAGTTGGTACAGTAACTGCTGGAGTAGAAGGACGTATTACGGAAGTAATCAACCCAGTTACCCCAACTGTCAACGTGGATGGTGACAAAGCGAGCGTAACTGTTACACTAGATGATGTAAAAAAAGCTCCTTATCATGGTACGTTCCCAATCAATCTAGATGGAACAGAGGATGCGAAAACAGTTGAGATTTCTTTAGATGCGGATCAAATAGCTTATCTTATCGAACAACATGCATCCATCGAATTCATACGAAATGACGTTGCTGTTACTATCCCTGCTTCAAATCTAGAAGTTTATGCAACAACTTTCACAATCGAAAACTTAGGTTCTGATGAAGATACATTAACAAATATGTATGACTTCACAATTGAGCAAAATGGTACGTCCATTACTACTTTTGAAGAAGCTGTTACACTAAGCTTCACTGTTGATCCGACAAATACAGTCGATCCTGCGGTTTATTATTTAAATGAAGAGACAAACGAGTGGGAGCTACAAGAAAGCTCGTATAACTCAGAGGCAGGTAAAGTAAACGGATATGTTAATCATTTCAGCGTATTTACAGTGATGGAAATGACAAGCACACCAGATCCTACAAATCCTGATGACGATGACAAAGAAACAGGTAACGATGATTCAGGTACTGGGTCTGACACTGATTCTGGGTCTGACGAAGGTACTGGTTCAGATTCTGATAACACAGAATCCGGAACTGATACAACTGAAAAAGGAAATATTGACTACGAACAAGTGTCATCTGATGATTCATCTAAAGACCAGTCATCAACTAATGGTAAATCATTACCAAACACAGCAACAAACAGCTTTAACTTCTTATTACTTGGACTAATTGCTCTTGCAGCTGGAGGAATCTTTTTCTTCATTCAACGTAAAAGAAAGCTTCAGTAAAAGACTCTTTTAAAAATAGCCAAGTATAAAAAAGAGGCTGAGACAGAAGTGCCTGGCACCTTATGTTAACACCTATATGTACACTGATTTGTCTGGTGTACACAATAGATGCTATCGGAGGGTGCCTGGCTCTTTGTTTTGTCTCAGCCTTTTTCTTTGTTTCTCATCCTATTCTTCCGTATTCCCTTGAACTGGAATTGGATGCTTTGTTAACAATCGACTAAAATGAACCACATTGTAGGACATTGTTTTTGTATTTTTCTTCGTAAATTCATTATCTTTACCCGCTTCAATATAAGATGGTCCAGGACCTGCTTCTCCTACCCAATATGCATCAACATTCGGTGGAATCGTAAAGCCAATATGCTGTAAACCATATAAGATCGATTTAGCTGCATCCTTCGCACCGTCTTCATTTCCTGTCACGATTGCTCCCCCTACTTTATTATAAAAAATAGGTTGTCCTTTTTCATTCGTTTCACTACTAGATGCATATAATCGTTCCATCACTAACGTAGCAACACTACTTTTTTCTCCGATCCAAAGTGGTGTACCAATCACAATAATATCTGCTTCCTTCACCTTTTCTAACAGCTTCGGCCATTCATCTCCATCACCCATATCAGTATCCATCCCAAAGGCAATCTTGTAGTCAGCCACACGAAGCTCCTCCGACTGAACACCTTCCATTTTAAGCCACTCTCTTGATTCTTTTATTAAAGCACTCGTATTAGATTCTTCCGTACTGCTTTTTAACGACGTATTTAAATAAATTGCTTTCATGATTGTTCTCCTCTCTATTTTAAAAACAAGTTGATCGTTGTCCTAAATTAGGAATGATGGGTATAGACGTTGTATTCCTCAAAAAACGACAATTAAAACGTGTTTTTTTGCAAGATAGGCATCAATTCCTGAGTTCCCCTGTCTTGTCAAAGTAATAAGGCACTTTCAGATGAAAGTGCCTCTCTCGTTAGTTCACAATTAACGCGGGAGCAAATTCAGCATGCTCTCCTCCGTAGAATTCAATCGTATTAGCTGTGAAGCCCGCTGTAGTCAAGGCTTTTAAGCGAAACTGGGTTTTGCCACTTTTATTAATCGCACTAGTTGGAAGTGGGATTTCAATTAACTCTCCTTGTGGTATAGTGAATTGTCCGATGTTGGTTTGAGTTGATAAGCTAGAGTAATCTGTTTGCTCGATTGAAGAGTTGGTTCCGTAGAAGCCTTTTTTCATCTCTATCTGTACAGAGGACACGGAGCCTGATACCGTTTTTTTATAAAGCTTTAATGTGACAGAATGAATGGTTTGGTTACTTAATACACTTGTATCAAATGATAAGATCCCTCTATACGTGTCCGTATTATACATTCCTTTATCTCCAACCTTAATGTCTCCGGCTCCTTTTCCATCTGCTGGATACAAACCAACAAATCCATCTTCAGTCGAAACAGATGAGAAGAGAGTAGAATCTGTTGGTGGGTCAGATGGGTCTCCATTTTCGTCAATCATATATTCTTCTCTCTTCACTTGCTCGGAATTCCCGTTAGCATCCACACTAAAAAAGGATAAAGTTGTCGTTTCTGCAATGGTCAGTGGAGCTGTATAAATGGTAGAACTAGTCGTTGGTAAAGAGCCGTCCGTTGTATAATACGTTGTTGCGGCCTCATCTACTAAAAGTTCCACTGAAACGGAATCTGTATAGCTTCCTCCCTTTGGAGTTGCTGTTGTAGTTGGTGCTAGTGTGTCCTCTTCGCTTGGACTACTAAAGGAATTGAAGAATTCCCACATCATAAGACTTGCATCAGGTCCTTGTGGATCGGTATAGCTGCCTTGTGTACTTCCCCCTGACCACGCATGCCCCATCCCTTGTACGAGTACTTTTTTCATCCAAACCTTTCCGTCGCGTCCTTGATAATCGCTAACTGTATAGCTTTTTCCTGATGAAACTTGTAGATTCTTCGTCGTTTCCGGGACATCATCTATCCAACCATCCTCTTTGCCATTAGCTGCTAAATCATTTGTGACCGACCATTGAGTGACAACCTGTTCTCCATTCACACTGTTAACCGTGTAATCTGATGTACCATGGAAGACAATAACTGGCATGACTTTCGCTCGACTTCCCATTTGTTGATAAGCCGTTCTCCCCTGTTGATCTGGATTTGGTCCGCCACTAGACATCGCTGTAAAAGCATTTATCATACTCGTTGCGGCCTTATACTCAAGTCCTGCCCCTACTCCTACTCCTGAAAATACATCTGGATACGTCGCACCCATAATAACACTCATAGCTGCTCCAGCAGAGAGCCCTGAAACAAACACTTGATCATCATTGATCGAGTGGGATGTTTTAATCTTCGCCACCATTCCGGCAATGACACTCGGTTCCCCACTTCCTCTCGATTGATGACTCGTTTCAAACCAGTTCCAGCATTTGTTTGAATTGGCCGAAGAGCTTTGTTCAGGGTATAGAACGAGAAAGCCCTTCTCATCTGCAAGCGGATTTATTTTTGTACCTGCTGCAAATTGAGTTGCATCCTGTGTACAGCCATGAAGCATCACATAAAGTGGATATTCCTTAGATTGGTCATATTGATTGGGAACATAAAGCTTATACGCCTTCCCTCCATATGACCCTGAGATGAATTGTCCCTCAGCATGAGTTTCAGTAGGAATGACCGTGACCACCAATGAAAAAATCAAGACGACTGACAAACACATTGCCCAAAGCTGTTTTCCAATATGCAAAAAACTCCAACCCCTTTCAATGAATCTTTTTTAAGCTTAATCACAGAGAGTTACATAGGAGTTACAAATGGAATCTGTTTGAGGTATTTTTTCTAAAACAAAAAGACACTCTCTCACAATGAGAAAGTGCCCATTTCCTCGTTCCATTTCATTAAACCAGCCAAACTAGCGTACCGATAAACACAATGACAATTGTGACCGGAACAACCCACTTCATTAAGAAGCTCCAAATGGTAAACATAGCTGGAGATAACGTATTACTTAGCGTAAACTCCTCTTTTACTACTTGTTTGTTCATTTTCCAGCTAATGAACAAGGCAATCAGTAAGCAGCCTAATGGAAGCATGATATTACTTACAAGGAAATCCGTGGCGTCAAATACCGTATCTCCAAAGATTTGAAGGTTTTGGAGAGTGCTAAAGGATAATGCAGCAGGTATGCCAGCAATAAATACAACAAGACCTGATAGCCAAGCTGATTTTCTCCTTGAACGCTTACCACTTTCTGTGAATGCAGATACAATAATTTCAAGTAAGCTAAAGGAAGACGTTAAAGTTGCAAATAAAAATAAAATTAAAAACACAGCTAAGAAAAATTCACCAGCTGGCATTTGCGAAAATACGGCTGGTAGCACCATGAATAATAACCCCGGTCCTTCAGTTGGTTCAAAATCAAAGGCGAACACAACTGGAAAGATAGCCAAACCAGCTAAAATGGATACAAAAATATTCATAACCACTACAGACCCAGCCGAAGAAGGAATACTTACCTTCTTACTTAAATAAGAGCTGTACGTGACCATACATGAAAAACCTACTGCAAGAGCAAAAAAGGATTGGCCAAGCGCATATAATACAGACTCCCCTGTTATTTCCGAAAAGTCTGGTTTAAGGAAAAATTCAATCCCTTCCCTTGCACCGTCCAATGTTAAGGAACGAACGACAAGAATAATAAAGAACACGAATAAGAGCGGCATCATATACTTACTTGCTTTTTCAATTCCGTTTTTAATTCCAATTGAGATGACTAACACATTGATTAGTAAAAAAACAGCTAATCCTCCTAATGTGATGAACGGTGTAGCCGTAATCTTTCCAAATAGATCAGGATAGCTTGCATCAGCTGTAATAACATTTCCGCTAATAGCCATTATGCTATAAATGAAAACCCAACCACCAACAACTGCATAAAACGATAACAACAAGAAACAACCGATTACTCCGAGTGGACCCGTTATCGTCCACAAGCTATTTGGCGCAAGCTTTTTGTAGGCAGTGACTGCCTCCTTCTGTGCACCTCGTCCGATAATAAATTCAGAAATTAACATGGGAAGACCGATTAACAGAGTGAAGGCAATGAAAATAAGAAGAAAGGCTCCTCCACCACTCATTCCTGTTACATACGGAAACTTCCAAATGGCCCCTAGACCGATTGCAGCCCCTGCTGACGACATGATAAAGCCGAATTTCGACGACCACTGTTCTCGATTTGAACTCATGACATCCCCCTCTTACTCTACTATTTTATAATTCTGTTCTAATCGCCCATAATTCAGGGAAAAAGCGCTGGTCCAGTACTTTTTTCAAGTAGCCTACACCTGATGAACCACCTGTTCCCATCTTAAAGCCGATCACTCTCTCGACCGTTTTCATATGACGGAAGCGCCACTGCTGTAGCCAGTCCTCAAGGTCGATTAATTTCTCTGCTAGCTCATAAAGTTCCCAATAGTGATCTGTGTTGTGATAGACAGTCATCCACGCCTTTCGCACCGACTCGTTGTCACGATACGTTTTCGTGACATCACGATTTAAGACATCCTCATCAATCGGAAGACCTGCCTTATGTAAAGCTTCAATCGCCACATCATAAAGACCCTTTGCCTCGAATGCAGCCTTTAATTCTGCGTGAAGAGCGGGATCTTTTTGATATATTTTTAACACATGATCTGTTTTGTATCCTAGCGCAAATTCAATCATTCGATATTGATACGATTGAAAGCCTGATGCTTGCCCTAAGGAATCACGGAACTCCATGTATTCTGAAGGAGTCATAGTTGAAAGCACATCCCAAGCCTGAATGATTTGAGATTGTGTTTTCGAAACCCTTGCTAAGCGCTTTTGTGCCGTCGATAAATCTCCTTCTTCAATTGAGACAATCGCAGCTTTTGTTTCGTGCAAAATAAGCTTCATCCAAAGCTCACTCACTTGGTGAATCACAATAAAAAGCATCTCATCATGGTGCCCTGACAATCGATTTTGAGCAGATAATATCTTATCTAGACCCAAGTATTCACCATAGGTCATGTTGTGTGTAAAATCGGTATGAATATTCTTTTCTGCTGTTGTTGCATTGGTTTCTTGTTGATTATGGTTCGTCATCTTTTTTATCCTCCTTTAAAACGAAAAGAAAATCAATCTTTTTGATCTATAGTGGTCGAATCACAGCACGCACTGGGCTTCCATCTCCCCCCTTTATTGGTAAAGGAAGCGCAATGATCTCATATAAGCCAGGCTCCACATGCTCGACATATATATTTTCTAAAATATGAATATCATGCTGATACAATGCGTGGTGTGTTTCCATCTCCTTACTATTTAACGCATCAACAGACGGAAGATCTACACCAAGTAAACGGACGCCTTTTTCCTTTAAAAAAGGGGCAAGCTCTGGCGACAGTCTCGGTATTTCTTGCGGAAAAATATGAGGTTCTACCTGTTTTTTCGTTTTAACTAGTAATCTCTGTACACCATCTAATTCACTATTAAAGAATGCTTCTGGTGTTACTTCATCCCAATCTGATACATCAACGAGCTTAGCTTTTCCGATATAGAGCTCAAGATCAAGATCCAATACCGTTTTTCCTTCATTTAAAAAATGAAACGGTGCGTCAATATGCGTCCCCGTGTGTAAACTCGTTGTGATTTTCCCAATGTTCACTGAGCCTGTTTCATCCTTTGTAAAAACAGTTTCATAGGAAAAAGGAGTATCCCCAGGCCAATGGGCAATATCATTTGTTAAAGGCTGTGAAATATCAATCCATTTCTTCCCCATTTATGCGACAACTCCTCGCTTATTCTCATACTGCTTATACGTCTCATTTTCCATAATCTTTTTCAATAGTTGTACTGCCTTCCACACATCTTCAAAGCTATTATATAAAGCAACTGGCGCCAATCTGATTCCATTAGGCGATCGAAAATCTGGTATTACTCTCTCTGCTTTTAATGCTTTACATATTCTTGCAGCTTCTGAATGCTCCAAATAAATATGGCCACCACGTTTATTCTCTTCCATCGGATTTCTTACGATAAACCCATACCCGTTAAGCTCCTCTTTTAGTAAGGTCAGTAGATAGCTTGTTAGATGAAGAGATTTTTCCCGAATTCTCTCCATCCCTACTTCATTAAACATCGTGAGGGAACCAATAATTGGCGCCATACTAAAGATATTTGGCGTCCCAATTTGATAGGCACCAGCGTCCTCTGCTGGAGTCAGCTCATGCTTCATATCAAACTGTTGATCCTTCCGAGAGCTAAACCAACCAGTCAAACCAGGTACTTTTTTAAAATGTCGCTGATTTACATACAATCCACCCGTTCCACCAGGTCCCCCATTTAAATGCTTATAATTACACCAGAAAGCAAAATCCACACCCCACTCACTTAAATGATGAGGAATCGACCCAATCGAGTGGCAAAGATCAAAGCCTATTAAAATATTTCGTCTATGCGCTTCCTCCGTTAGTCTTTTCATATCAAGAATCTGCCCACTTCGATAAAGCACACCCGGCAAGACAATTAACGCAATATCCTCAGTCATCGCTTCAATCAGATCCTCTTCATTTAGTTGATGACCATCTCTACTCTTTACTTGAACAAGATGATCCTTTGGGTCATACCCTTTCAGCTTAATCTGACTTTGCAACGCATAAATATCACTCGGAAAATTTAATTCATCCGCTAAGATCTTGGTTTTCCCTTCTGTCGGCTGATAGAATGTCGAAACGAGCTGATGGAGATTGATTGTAGTGGAACCGCTTACAATTACTTCATTTTCATGCGCACCGACAAGTGGTGCCATCTGTTTTCCCAATGTCTCTGCAAGATAAAACCAAGGATGCTCCCCACTCGTCCATCCATCAATTCCATACTGTTTCCATGTTTCTAAAAGGTCTAACAACGATTGCTCTGCTCTTTTTGATAATAACCCCAATGAATTTCCATCAAGATATAATCCAGCTTCATTTATATAAAATTCATCGCGATATGTTGCTAAAGGATCCTGTTCATCAAGCTTTTTTGCGTAGTCATATGTAGCTTCCATGATTTCCTCACACCTAACCTTTCAGAATTTTTCATCTTTATTAATTAGTATATCTAGGAAGTTGACACAAAGTCAATGACATTATGTCATTTAAATAGGTTAATAAGTTGTCAGAACATTTATTAGCTTGTACTATAAGATAAAAAGGTTATTGTCAGATTGAAAGGAATGAAATCATGACAAGTTCAACGGACACCCTTACTGCTAGACAACAACAAGCCCTTAAAACCCGTCAAAAATTACTTCATGCCGGAAAAGAGACTTTTTTAGAATATGGCTTCCAAAAAGCCACCATATCTCACATTATTAAAAAAGCAAAAACAGGGTATGGAACAGCCTATGTTTATTTTAAAAATAAAGACGAGTTATTTATGATCATCATGGAAGACTTAATGAATGAATTCTATCAAGTAGCCGAAATGCCGTTTACACCAGCATCGAAGGAAGAAGCCCTTGAACAAATTAAAAAGCAGGTTCAGCTCTTTTTATCACTAGCGATTAAAGAGAAGGAAATGATGAGCATTGTGAAGGAAGCAATCGGGCTCTCGCCTGAAATTGAAAAGGCTTGGTACGATATTCGCGAAAAATTTATTAGTCGCATCTCACTTGATATTCGCTATGCTCAACAAAATAAGCTTGCACGATTAAATGTAGACGCTCAGCTCGTTGCAAGAGGCTGGTTCTTTTCCAATGAGATGTTTATGTGGGAGCTTGTACAAAATAGTACGCACTATTCTCTAGAAGAGGTCATTCATAATTTAACTACTATTTATGCAAATGGTCTATATGAATAAGCAGGGATCTCGCCTGCTTATTTTTATGTAGGAGTGTCTCACTGATTATTTAACAAATTTCGCCTCCTATTTACCCCCCTGTTCAGCGGTAAGCGAATCAAAGCGATTCTCTACCTGTCTACTGACTTTCCTCTCATCTCTCAACAAAAAATAGAGCGGCTATCTATTAACCGCTCGCAGGCATCATTCCCTTTGCTCATCCCAATTCCAATAGCTTAATTCACCTAGTTTCGCACCTCTTATTTCCTCTACTTCCTTAAGTTTAAGAAGCTCTTTTACAGGTCCCGTTACCACGCCACCATATACGATAAAGCCATTTTGTTTAATATATTCATAACGGTTATCTAGATGAGACAACCCTAAAAAGGTTTCGTAATACGATGTGGATTCTTCTTCAAGCAGTTGGTTCATGTTGGTAAGCATCATGTTTTGACTTTCTTTTAATGTTTCCTCATTAAGAATATTGATTTTTGCAGAATAAGTATAATCCTCTTGACTTTTCCTTCCACCAGCTAAACCAATCCAATTGTCTATTTGGAGACTATTTTCGCTCTCACTATAGCTAGTAGGCTTATATTCCTTAAATTCTCCCGTATATAGCGGTGCCCATATAAGTTCAAGATCATAAGGCTTTAGTAACTCTAGTAATTCTTCTGGAGTCATGAACTTTTCTGTTGAAAACGATAGTTCACCAACAGTTCCTTCATGAATTTTATCTAGGGTATACCAGACATGATCATCTTGATCGGTTGATAGGCTCTCTCCATTCCTTGGATCTTCTGGTAGGAAAAAAACGTAACCCTCTTCAGCCTGCTGGTCAAAATAATGGATTTCACGTGAAGATAAGTGTGTGAAAAGTGTTTTCTCTATTGTAATCGTTCCTACAGCTTGATAGTCTTTCCCTACCTTTTTATAGACGGGTTCATTCACAATTTGTGTTAAGAAAGGAGTAATGCGACTGTTCGGATTTCCTCCCAATTCTTCATAGAGATTTGGTATGGTCCAATCATTTGCTAGGCTGCTAAAATAACTGTGCTTCATGTCACTTTTCAAACTATGAAAACTAATATACACCACCATCATGTAGATCCAAAAGAGAATAAGACAAGTAATAATAATACGAATAATCCTTACAGTTAGAGTAAATCTGTATTTTCTGAAGATCTTCTTTTCTTTATTTTCATTCCATTCCACCGTCTTTTTCCTCCCATCCAAGTTCTTCTGCTAGTTCAGATAATTTTTTTCGTGCACGATATAAATGAATTTTCACCTGACCTTCTGTTAATTCAAGTAATGTTTGTATCTCTTCATAACTAAAATCCTCGTATTCTCTTAGATATAAGATGGTACGATAGTGTTCAGGTAAATAAGTAAGAAGGATATGTAGATCACTTTTTTGCTCACCTAACACGAGTTCTTCTTCAGGTAATCCATAAGGGCTAATCATTTTTTCATGAGTAAATAAAATTTCTGAAAACGGAATCCATTTTCTTTTTTGCCGCTTCCGCCATTCATCTAAGTATGCATTTCTAGCGACTTTAAAAAGCCATGCTCGAATGTTCTCTTGATTATAAGAGGATAGTGATATGGTTGCGCGTACAAACGTTTCCTGGGTTAAATCCTCTGCCAAATGAGGGGAACCAGACATTTTTAAAAGATATACATATAATGATTTTGCATACTTCTGATACACATGCTCCAATTCATGCTTTCGACCAAATTCCATTTTTTTGCCCCTCATAAGTAGTTATACTATATACACGATTTAGCAGAAGAAATGTTACACATACGCGAGGAAATTTTTTTAGCGAGTATAGAAAAACAGGCATCATTCAATTACGAATGAGTACCTGTTCTTTCATTCTCCAATCGTTTTTTCAAAATAAGTTAAAAGTCGTTGCTGATATTCTTCTTCGGCAACCGTATAGGCTTCTGTATGATCTGCACCAGGTACAATCCAGAGCTCTTTTTCACTAGTCGCTGCTTCATAAAGTTCATTACCCATGCTTGTTGGAACGAGTTCATCCTGATCGCCATGGATAATGAAAAGTGGTAATGTGTTCTTTTTCACCTGTTCAATAGCAGAGGCTTCATCAAAGGTGTAGCCTGCACGCACTTTTGTCACCACACTTGTCACTTCCATGAGTGGGAAGGCAGGTAAGTGATATAAGTATTTTAGTTGATGAGCTAATTCTTCTTTTACACTGGTGTAGCCACTATCAGCTATAATCCCTTTCACTTCGTCTGGAAGTGCTTCACCACTTGTCATTAATACGGTTGCGGCTCCCATTGAAAAGCCATGGAGCAGGATATTCGTTGACGTATATTCCTGAGCTAATAGATTGGCCCACTGTACGTAATCTTTTCGATCATGCCAGCCATAGCCAATATAGTCTCCTTCACTCTTACCATGTCCTCTAGCATCTGGCTTTAACACATCAAAGCCTTGTTCATAATAGAACTTCGTAACTCCTGGCATTTGTTCACTGCTTCCTTTATATCCATGAGCAAGGATCACAGCCTTACCGTTAGAGTCTGGATGGTCTAAAAACGCTGCCTTTAACGTTAATCCATCTTCAGATTTCAGCTCAAGCTCTTTGAACGTTTGCTCCTCTGTCCACAGGAGCACTTCTTCTAATTTGGCTTGTCTCTCTTCTTCCACCAGCGCGCTAACAGGCTCTGCTCTATCTCCTTCGCCACCATGTAAATCAACCGCTTCATGTGCACGGTTCACTGCCACATTGTAAAAATAGTTTCCGGCAAAAATAAGAAGTACCGCAAATAAAATAGCTACGCTACCAATACTAATAAAAATACGTTTCTTCAACACCCTCCACCCCTTCTTCTCTCTATACTTTCATTCCTATTTTACTTGAAAGCTAGTGGAGGTACCAAAGAAATTTCTGGAGGATTAGGGGGTAACAGGTACCTCCCGAATTTTCTTTTCTTCATCCGCTACCCATCTATCCTTTCCTCCTATATAAAGGGTGACAGACATTTTAAGGAGTGGTGGATATGGCAAAGTTCAAAAGGTTTTCTTATGAAGCTGTAAAAGGGTATCAATCTTTTTCATCTGTTGAAGAAATGGATAAGGCGGTTCGTGGTTTTCTATATCATCACAAACAGGAGTTATCTGAAGGTACACTAAAGGTTCTGACATTCATCTGGACGCATTCGACGAAGGTGATTGGGGTATCATTTGCTAAGCATGAAACCATTGCGAAAGATGTTGGCTTAAGTAGAAGGACTGTAATGAGGGCCATCCATAAGCTTGAGAGCTTACGGATTCTATCTAAGATTCCCACAATACGTCCAAATGGAAAACAAGGGGTCAACATTTTAGTTATTCAGCCCTATCAATCAATTGATGAGCTAGTATCTACCATGTCACCCCATGATGTCACGGTATGTGTCACTCCTAGTGATACTAAGAATAAACAACATTCACTCTGTGAGAATAAAAAACAGAAACCTATTAACGTAAGTAGTGAGAGTTCAGATAAAATTTTAGAAGATAAACAAGCAAACTTAGAATCTGTTTCAGCAAGTGATAGTGAAGAAGGTCAAATTCATAAAAATACTACTGTTCATAGAGGTAGCTCTCCTCTTGAAATCTCAGATGCATGCATTGATTCTTCTTTCCTTCCTGAATCCGTTCATAAGGAATTTATTGAAGCGGCAAACCCTTTTTTTCCTACAAATGAGATTTATTCTCTTTGGAATCGAGTAAATATTGTTGCAAAGAAGGTTAACTTAAACAGGCACATTGATGAAGTCATTGCACCTGTCATATCAGCACTGAAACAAACCATCTTCCAACAAAAACAGAACAAAATCCACTCCACCTTCCATGGCTACTTCTATCGACTGGTCTATCATAACCTAATCATAGAAAAGCGCCGGGAAAACAGGGACATGCTCTATGACTTTATTGGTGAAGGGTGATTGTTGGTGATGGTTCCATAAAGACGGTGCCTGTCACGATTCAAATACTCTATATTTATGCAAAAAAGCCCAATGCAAGAAGCATTGAACTCTTTTTGTAAACCATTCGTTTGAACGTGGTGCCAGGCACCTATTTCTCTTTTTCAAATCGTTGAATCATCTGCTGTAGGGTTTCGCTTAGTTCGTTTAGGTTTTGGGCAGATGTTGCGATGGTGCCGATGACATTTGTTTGTTCGTCGATGCTAGCAAGTACCTCTTCAGATGATGCAGCTGTTTGTTCTGCGACGGCTGCAACGTTTTGAATAGAGTCGACAATACTATCGCTATGGTTTGTAACTACTTCAATTTCTAAGTTTAGCTGTCCCACTGCTTCAATAATTCGATTCATTGTGCTTGAGATGTGATTGAATTGTGTTTCAGTATCCGTTACAGCACTATCAAGCTTCATAGTAATGTCTGATGTATTTGCCATTGCTATAACAGTTGTTTCCGTTTCTTTTTCAATATGACTAATCATGTGCTGAATTTCAGATGTTGCTTTATTTGTTTCTTCAGCTAGCTTTCGAACCTCGTCTGCCACAACGGCAAATCCTTTTCCATATTCACCGGCTCTTGCCGCTTCTATACTTGCATTTAAAGCCAGTAAATTTGTTTGTTGTGAGATCGAATCAATAGTCGTTACAATGTTCGCAATATCTTTAATACTGCTGTATAAGTTCGTAATCCCAATACTAATTTGATCTGATGCTTGAATAGATTCCTTGTTTGACGACTGGAGCACCCTTACTTTCTCTTTTCCTAGCTCAATTGCGTTGGTAGAATCATCTGTTAGCTTAAGCATCTCTTGATTTTGTTGATTCATATTTTTAATCGCTACACCTAAATCCTCCGTTTTTTGACTTGTGGATTCAATGTCAGTAGCTTGTGAAACAGAACCTTGTGTGATTTCATTCATAGCCCGGCCAATTTCTTCACTTGTTGCATTCGTTTCCTCTGTTAACGCGGATAACTCTAATGCAGATTGTGAAACGTTAGTACTTGTTACTTGCATATTTGAAATCATGGATTTTAATTGCTCAGTCATTTGATTAAATGCTTTCCCCAATTGGCCGATTTCATCGCCAGATTCTGGTAACGATTTCACATGTAAATCACCTTTAGCTATAAGGAGAGAGGACGTAGTGATATCCTGTAAACTCTTCAACTTATTTCTAGTGATAAAATAGAATGATATAATTCCTACAATAGTAATAATGAGTGTAACACCTAAAATGACATATAGAAGTTTATCCAAAGATTCATAGAATTCATCTTCGTAAGCTCCAATGCCTATATGCCAATCCCATGGTTCAAAATAGGACAAATAGACAATTTTATTTCTCTCAAGCGTTTCCCCTGTGTTTTTCCATGCATATTCATAAAAACGCTCTTCTTGACTAGTAGCTTTGGCTGCCTTAACAATATCCTGAACAATATATTGTCCTTTAGCGTTTTGCAAATCTTTCTTGTTCTCTCCAACAGGAATAACCGGATGTAGCTGCGCAATATAGTTTGAATCATACGCCAACAAATACCCATCTTTTTTATAAACAAAGGAAGATTGCGAAAAATCATGGGATATAACTCCGTCATTTGACACCGTCGGTCCAATTAATACTTCTCGAGCCTTTTCTTTTGCCTCTTCAATGGTAAGTGATCCAGATTCTACTTGATCATTGAAAATTTCCAGTGTAGAAACTGAATTTTCTACAAGATGCTGCAAGTCTAACTTCCCACTATTAACCAACTCAACCTTCGCAAATTGATAACTTAAAATTCCTAAAGTAGTAGTTGCAAGTAAAATCATAGCAGAAATACCCATCAACAACTTAAATGAAATACTATTTATCTTTCTCATAATGTCCCCCTTTTCTATACTTCTTATATCGTCAAGTTTTAATGCTTTATAAATAGACTTTTTTCTGTTGGTGTACTTGGGAGGTTTTTTTTTTAGTTTCTGGTGCCCCTTCTTCACCTTCATCAATTAGCAACCCACTCTCATATTCTCAAAACAAAGAGAACGTACAATCATCCTGGACCATACTCTAGAGCGTATCAAAAAAAGACCGATGCTTTTGATGAGCATTGGTCTCTTTAACATGGTAGATTTGTTCCTTTTAGTTAAATTTCTTGTCATACTTGTGAAACAATTCCCTCGTCTGTGGTACAAGATTTTCCGGGTAGTGCCAGGCACCATTCCGTTAGCTCTTGAGCCTCCAATGGCTTTGAGAAATAGTAGCCTTGGATATGGGGGGTTTCGGTGACTGATTTGATGAAGTCGAATTGTTGTTTAGTTTCTACTCCTTCGATGACGACTTTCATATTTAAGGAGCTGCATAGGGTGATGATGGCTTTTAGGACTGCCGAGTCTTTTTCAGAGTCTGGGACATCGTCTACAAACGATTTGTCAATTTTGATTGTTGTAACAGGGATTCGTTTCAAATAGGATAACGATGATAAGCCGGTTCCAAAGTCGTCTAACGCAACAGAGAGACCTAATTTTCGATATTCACCAACAGCCTTTATTGCATTCTCGATGTTGTCAATGACACTAGTTTCGGTAATTTCAAGCTCTAATGATCGGCTGTCAATGTTATGATCCCTTATATTCTCCTTTAGGACAGACATCAATCTTTCAGAGGTAATGTACGGACCTGGAATATTAATAGAAACCTTTGCAAATGGTCTTCCTTCTCTTTTCCAAATCGATATTTGTTTACTTACTTCACGTATGACCCAATCTGTCACATCAAAGATTTTCCCATTACTTTCAAGAATCGGTATGAATACACCTGGTGAGATCATTCCTTGTTCTGGATGCTTCCAGCGTAATAGTGCTTCCACGCCTGACACATCATAGGTTTTTGAACACACCTTAGGTTGATAGACAAGAAATAACTCATGCTGTTCCATCGCTCGTTCAATATCAAGCACGACTTGACGTTCTAAATTAAACGTATGAACAGAAGGGTTGTACTCAATCACGCCACTATCCATTAATGCAGATGGGTGTTGGAGTACTGCCAATGTGTTCGCAAATAATTCCTTCATGCCTTTTTCTTTGTTTGAAGAGCTATAAACACAAATATGATCAATAGTTAGAATATGGTCTTTCCTTTTCAAAGGCATTTTTAAAGCTGCTGAAATTTCGTTCAACGAGGCCTTCATTCTTTTTCCGGATTGATCATCCCAATCCATAATCGCCAAACGATTCCCTTCAATTCGATAAATCGTTGAACTAGGTGACTTTTGTTCCTCTATTATCCTTTTCACCGTTTGAACGATGTCATCACCAATTGAATACCCATGTGTACTTATCCACTTTTCAAGCTGATGAATTTCGATGATTGCTAGTGTTCCTCTTAAACTCATGTTTTTATTAAGGAGACTTTCAAACTGTCTCTGGTTTGGCAGCTGTGTTAGCGCATCGAAATAATTCATACGATATTCTACATATCGATCAAGAATACTTGCCAACCCTGATATAAGCAATAAAAGGGTAATGCCGATCGCCACAAATTTTATTAAGTGGGACACATCCATTTGATGAATGTGATTAAGCTCATGACCAGCAGATTTGTCTACATAAAAAACGACGGCCTTCATTCCCGTGTAATGCATACTAGAGATACCAAGTCCCATAATAATGGAGGTGATAAGCTTTTTAAGCTGGGTATCTATAAATCTCTTTGAATTCGAAAAAATACTTAATGCAACATACGACACGGTAATGGCAATCAGAACAGAAATCGTAAATATAATAGGCTTGTATACATAGGAGGCATCCATCTTCATCGCAGCCATACCAACATAATGCATCGAAGAAATTCCCAGTCCCATTGAAATACCTGAAACTAGATATGGCCAATGCGATGTATTTGTTCGATTTGCGATATAAAACGCTAGAAAAGAGGCAAAAATGGCCGGCAAAATAGAAATTCCTGTTAGAAAAAAATCATACTCCATTGATAGTGGAAGCATAAATGCACTCATTCCGACAAAGTGCATCGACCAAATTCCTAGCCCCATTGCGACAGAAGCAAGAGAAAGCCAAAAATACCGATGAAAGAAACTATTCTGCTGAATTCTCTGATTCAACGAAAGCGCAACATATGAAGCACAACAAGCAATCACAACCGACATTAACACAATGGAAGAAGCATACTCCCCTTCTAACACATTAACCACACTTACATTTGGCATATTAAACATTATTTTCGCAACCTTATCTTTTATTAAAATCTATCTCTATCTTACAGTGGTACATGGGACCTGTCGATTTATTTCTAAATTTGTCGAAAAAATGTTATAAATAGGGTCTTGTTGATAACATTTCCTATAATTCCCGTCTTTCCTCATAAAATAGCTACATGCGATAGTCCTAGTCTCATCGTTAGCAAGGTCTTTATCCTTATCAAACTCGAGGATCATTTGGGGTCTGTTCTAGTATGCAAGCTCGCCTTCTTTTCACGTTTCCATGTTTCATGAGCACTGGAAGTGACTCACAACACCCTTTCCTCATAATAGTAAGACTAAAAAAGCTGCCCGTGATGAATGGATCTCACCTCTCTGGCAGCCGCTTACCCTTCTATTATATGATTCCTTGAAATCTTAATATGACCTCAGCAATGAGCGCCGATCCTAGGAATGTCCCCACAAAAACACATACAGCTACGACTAAGCTTCTCCATCCTAATTGAACGAAGTCAGTCCAGGATCTCCCAATCGCAATCCCTGCGTATGCTAGAATGGGCGTTGCTAATGCTAACAAATTCACTTCGTTCGTCCAAGCTACTACAGCATCAGATCCAGGTACTCCTGGAATTGAAATGACAATCCCGATGATGGCAATATAAGCCACACTTGGAATGTTTCCCGGCATGATTTTTTGAATGATTAACCCCGCAAGACAAACAAGCAGAAGAACAAGCATTCCTGGTAACGCTTGAAGAGGGAGGATATCATAGCCTACCCAGTTCCCCACTAAAGATACCACCCCAAAGATCAGTAATAGCAACGTCCACTCTTGTATATTTTTCAGCATGCTTAAACCCCCATCCCTTTAGAAGCGTTCATCTTTTTCTCTCTACGTTTCGTTAAAAGGTCATACATTTTTTCAGTAAGTGGTAGGCCGATAAAGATACTCATATATAAACCGGTTGATAAAGATAAAAGATTACTAGCACCAGCAAAGGCGATAATATCTGTTTCTAACGCTGGGAAGGCCGCTACCAATGAGCCACTCGCTGCTGCCATCATACTCCCACTTCCAATCCCAGAGGCCATTGCAAAGGATAAGGGATGCAGAGGTGTAATTGTGGCTAAAAATCCAGAGATAAGTCCCATAAACACGGCACCAAATACGGTCCCAAAAATATAAATGGCCATTACTCCCCGGCCTTCTGCTGAATTAAAGCCAAACTTGTCAACAATTAACCCAACATTTGGCTCCCTTGCAACAGAATGAGTCATGCCAATACTCTCTCTTTTCATTCCTAATGCAACAGCAATTGGTAAAGCAATGAAGATCGTTCCTAAGTTCCCAAACTCCTGTAGTAAAAGTGCTGGACCAGCTTCAATAATTTTCGGTAAAGACGGGCCTATTATCACTCCGATCTTAGCAATTAATAATGTAACCCCAAGGACAATGAGCGGTTCCGCATTTTTTGCCTGCTTCTCTTTTATGATCGGCGTGAAATATAACCCTAAACCTATCAGGATGGCATAAAGCATTGGTAATAAAAGAATAACCCCAGGCCCTAAAGAAAATTGGTGAATTCCAATCCACTCGGTTACGAGCACAATGAGGAAAACAACAGCATGGAGTCGCCAATCCTTCCACATTTCTTTTTGTACTTCTGACATCTTGCGTCCCCCTTTAAAGAAAATTGGTTTTAGAAGCTTATAAAAAATGCAGGCAGATTGGTCAAAGCCCCCCTGCTGCATCATTTACCCGTTACGAATGGAATAGTCCAGGTAGCCATAATGTTAAAAATGGAAGATACGTGATCAGTAAAACAACAAAAATACCTGCAATAAAGAATGGCAAGACATCTTTAATTGTCTTCTCAATCCCTACCTTCGCAAGGTAACATGAGATAAAGAGTGTGGCGCCAACAGGTGGTGTAAACATGCCAAGTGCTAAGGTTACAAGCATCACGATTGCAAATTGAATGGGATCCATTCCTAAGTCAGTTGCAATTGGGAAGAAGATCGGAATGAATAAAAATAAATTCGGAACAAGCTCCATAATCATTCCTGCTACAAGCATGATGGCAACGATCACAAGCATAAGCGCCCAACCTGGAAGACCTAACCCTTGTAAGCCTTGAGCGATCAGTTTGGGAATCCCCTCAGAAATCAGTACCCACGTAAAGATCATCGAGGAACACACTGTCACGAGGACAATACTCGTTCCATGAACAGTCTCACGTAAAGAAGCCATAATGTTTTTAACGTTTAAGCTTCGGTAAACAAATAAACCTATAATAAGTGCATAAATAACCGAGATGGCTGCCGCTTCAGTCGCAGTTGCGATTCCAAAGACGATAGAGCCAATTAAAATAATTGGAAGTAAGAGCGCCCAGAACGCACTACGGATACTTCTTACAAACTCAACAAACGTTGGCTTGCTTTCTCTTGGATAGCCTCTTCTAATGGATATGATGATTGTTGTGATTAAATAAATAAGACCTACTAATACACCTGGAATAATACCGGCAATAAACATTTGAGCAACAGACAAATTCGCTAACCAGGCAATAATAATCATCGTACTGCTAGGAGGAATAATAATCCCTACCACGGAGCTTGACGCATTAATTGCAGCTGCAAACGATGCCGAATACCCTTTTCGCTTCATTTCAGGTATCAGCACACTTCCCGTCGAAGCAGCGTCAGCAACGGATGAACCTGATACTCCTGCCATCCCCATACTTGTAACGACCGATACGCAGCCAAGTCCTCCCGGAAGCTGGCGTACCATTGAATTAGCAACATTGATAATTCTCTGTGCAATATTTCCATGAATCATTAAATTTCCCGCAAGGATAAAGAAAGGAATCGCTAGAAAAGCAAAGGACTGTGTATTAGAAAAAAAGCGCTGGGCAACCATTTCTAGTGGGATGCCTTCAACCATAATATAAAATAGGGCTGAAGCACCCATTGAAAAGGCTATCGGAACGCCTAGTAAAATTAATAGAAAAAAACTAATGATCATGATCCAAATCATGTAGCATATCCTCCTCTCTAGGTGGCTCAAGCTTGTTTAGTAGTATGCAAATAATCTGGTAGACTAGTAAAATCATAATCGCTAGGAACGATACCGTAATAGAAGCGTATAGCCATGCTTTTGAAATTCTTAACACAGGCATCACCTGTTGGGAAACAGCTTTGGCGATTTCATAGCTTGAGATCATCATATAAAAGGAAAAATAGAGCATCACGGCCTTCGAGAAAAGATACATCCATTTTTGAACCTTTTTAGGCATTAACTCTCGGAAAAAGGTAATCGAAAGATGGCCTTCACTTTTTGTAATCGAGATGGCCCCGATAAAAATAACCCAAGGAAATAAAAGCAAGGTAAGTTCATTTGAATAAACTAGCGGATAATTGAAGACATATCGGCTTAACACTTCTGCAAAAACAATAATGGTCAAAAACGCCATCATCGCACTCGCAAATAGATCGACGCCTTTCATGAACCGATCAATGATTTTCACATTTTTCACCATAACAATCCTCCTATAAAAGATGAGGCCTATAGGGCCCCATCCATCATGCTGGTCTTAGTTTCCACTGCGTTTTTCTTCTAGGAAAGTTTGCATGTCGTTAATAATCTCTGCACCCATTACTTCTTCCACTTCCTTATAAACTGGCTTTACCGCCTCTTGGAATGGCACTAAGTCTGGATACGTAATTTCTTTGAATTCTGATTTTGCTTTTTCTACATATTCTTCCTCATTCTGTTGAATAAGCTCACGTGAAGCTACTTTTGCTTTCTCAGATGCTTCTAGGACGATTTTTTGCAGATCTTCATCTAAGCTTTCAAACACGTCTTTATTTAAAATCATGTAGCAGTAGTAGTACGTGTGATTTGTCATCGCAAGATAATCTTGAACCTCGTGCATATTTTGATCAAAAATATTCATCAGTGGGTTAAACTGGCCATCAATAACACCTTGTGAAAGCCCATTATAAATTTCAGTGTAAGCCATCGTTGATACGGAAGACCCAAGTGCTTTGAACGTTTCAATCAAACTCACATCGTTAGGAGATCGCATTTTGATTCCCTCTAAATCCTCAGGCTTTTCAATAGGACGAACATTATTCGTAATCTGGGTAAAGCCTAATTCCACATCATTTAAGCTTTTGAAGCCCTGTGCATCTGCCTTCGCTTCTAGCTCGTCACCAATTGGACCATCAAGGATTGCATGAGCCTCTTCAAAGCCCTCTGTCAAAAACGGAAGAGAAAGTGCCGCGTACTCAGGAACCACATTCGCAAGCTCATTTGCGCCTGGTATCGCCATTTCTAACGCCCCAACTTGAACGGCTTCAATCATTTCTGGAGATGTAGCATACGTTTCATTTGGGAAAAACTCAATGGTAATACGGCCATCAGATTCTTTTTCAACATACTCTTTAAATGCCTTTGCAGCCGCACCCTTTGAATCATTTTCAAGGCCCGAATTCCACAGCCAAGCTTCCATTCGTACACTTCCTCTTTACCTGAAGCACCCTCAGAGGCTGTTTTCTCTGAGCCGCTGTTTGAACAACCTGATACAATAAGCGCTAAAATGGCTGTAAAAGCAAATATTTTCATTTTTTTCATCATAATTCCCCCTCTAATATAGTCTTTTATCTCTCTAGCTTTACGTAAGAATTAATCTTCACACAGCTGTTTCAAAAAGTGATTCAAAACATGAATGGTTTGAACACAATCATTTAATGTTGACCACTCCTTTGGATTATGACTAATTCCTGCCTTACTCTGTGTAAAGAGCATCGCCATCGGTACGTGACGGCCTACTGCCATTGCATCATGACCTGCACCACTTGGTAAGTAATAAGCTTTAGTTCCAATCGTTTCCGTTACTGCGCGGGCCGCTTTTTGTTGCATGTCAGGAGGTACAGCGACGGGAGCAACATGCAATGTTTCCTTCATCTCCACCTCAACCTCATATTTATCACTTGTTGAATTCGCTAAGTCCTTCACAAGCTGCGCTAATGTATCTCTCGTTTCTGAATGGATATCTCTTATGTCCACGGTTAATCTTACCTCGCCTGGAATTACATTCACTCCATTTGGAAAAACCTCTAATTTCCCTACTGTGGCAACGGCTGAATCACTCACCGTTTTTGGCAAATCCTTTACTTTTGAAACAAATTCACTCGCAGCTACTAAGGGGTCCCTTCTGTCATTCATTGGGGTATTTCCCGCATGACCAGCCTCCCCCTTAAAGGTCATATTTAACCAGGATGGACCTGCGATACCAGTGACAATTCCGACCGGTAGACCTTCTTTTTCAAGTCGTTTTCCTTGTTCAATATGAACTTCAACATAAGCAGCAATTTCCGATAAGTCCCTTTTCGCTTCTATAAAGCCCTCTAACGTTAAACCGTCCTTTTGGATTACTTCTTCAAAGGGATCTCCATAGATATCTAGTAAACTCTTTTGTTTGTCGATATCCATTTCACCTGTCATCGCCCGACTACCGGTTAATCCTCCGTTAAATCTCGCTCCTTCTTCATCGGTAAACACGACGACCTCAAGTGGTTTTTTCGGTTGATAGTTTGTATCCTTCCAGGCCTCTGCAACCTCTAAGGCAGCAATGACTCCAAGTGGACCATCGAAATGTCCGCCGGTAGGAACACTATCTACATGCGAGCCTGACATAACTACTGGAAGCTCCTTTGTACCTTCAAGGCGACCGAAGACATTTCCCGCTCCATCCTCTCGCACAGAAAGACCGATTTCCTGCATCCACTTCTTCACAAGCTCCTTCGCTGCTCGTTCCTCCTTGGAAAAAGAAATCCGATTCACTCCACCCGCTTCGGTTAATCCAATTTGGCCAAGCTCTGCAAGTCGCTTCGCAACTCTTTCCCCACTTATTCCAGAATGAGAAAGGGAATGATCAAAGTCTGACTGTAGCCTATTTCGTAATTCTATATTTTCTGAAACAACCTGATTCATATAATCCTCCTGACACCATCACGCTAATTTTTGTGTTGTTTTGAATTATATGATAATTCTAACTATTTTTTAATAGCGGAATCGGACAATCAGAACATTCTTTTTTTGTTGCTTTCCACTAAACAGTTAGAGCTGTAAGAATTCCTGGACATATAAACCCAATTGTAGATCAAACGCTTTTTTTCCATCTAAATGGTCAATACTTACAATTTCCTTGATCGTATTCAACCTGTATTTAATCGTATTTGTGTGTACATACAGTCGTTTAGCTGCAAGTGCCATATTTTGATTGGATTCTAAGTAAACCTTTAACGTAGCTAAAAGTTCTGTTGAATTCTCCTGATCATAGGCTATAATCGGTCCAAGCATATCGTTCACAAAATCCTTTAACTCATTTCGCTCTGTTTTCAAAAATAAGCGCTGTGTACCAAGCTCTTGATAGGATAAGATCATGTTCAGGTGATTGGTTGATTGTAGAAAATCAATACACTTTTGCGTATCACGATAGGAAGATTGCACTTCTTTTAAATGAGGAACCATCCGGCCAATCCCAACTAATAAAGATATGTCTAACATCTCTTTAGCTCTTTTTTGGAGCTGGTTAAAAACCTTTGTTAATTGTCGCTGTAGCTCCGCTTCCTCTACCCTACTAGGCACCATAAGTAAGAACACCACTTCCATATTCTTATCTAGCACGAGTGTTTTAAATTGGAGCCCCGCGATTTCACGGTAGATATACCTAATAAGCTGATTTTTCTTATCGGAGAATTCCTTTATTGATAGCAGAGGGTCTTTAATGTAGGCTTGAACCGTAACATATCGATCATTTTGATTATCAAAAAAATTAATCTTTGACAGTTGATTGTGTGAAAGAGCACTGTAGCCATTTTGTAAGATTTGATCCAAAATATAGCCTGAGTACTTTAAATCATTGATGGTAGACGTTTCCCTACGATTCATTTCTAGAGCAAAGATTACACTAGCCTGTTCGACAGCAAATCGATCAATTGTATCTAGAATCGCTTCTCCTTCAAGGAAAATCGTTAAGTAGCCAATCGTATATTTGTACGTTTTAATTGGAAATAAATAAACTCGGGTTTGTTGATTTTGCTCCAGTTCAATCGTTTCATAAATCACTCCTTCATCTTTCATCGCTTGTTCAAACAACCGTTCATAGGTGATAGCTAGCTTCTTCGCAGTCTTTTCTGACTGTACCGTTGAGGATACAATCACATCGAGGAATTCATCAATAACGGCTACTTTGCTGTCAATTAGACCCGCTAATGTTTTCGTAATTTCCTCTAAGCCACCTTGTGAAAGAGAAACCTTTGATAGCTCCTCATGCATCTTCTTCGTTCGTTCATTTCTCGAAAAAAGAATCGCATTTTCAATAGCAATTGTTGCTTGAACGGCAAAGGTTTCGAGCAATTGCAAATCACTTTCATCAAACTGGACGTTTTTCTCGTATATATCAACCGTCAAAACACCAATACAATCTTCTTTTGAGATGAGGGGTACACAAAGTGCGCTCGCAGGATAGCGAAGCTGTCCAAGCGCATCGCCGTAATATTTCATCGTATGATCGCTAATATTCTCCATCCCTTCAACCGTATCCGTCTCTGAAAGAAAAATTCGTCCCTTTCGTGATAGGAATGTTTTCCCACTCATCCCTTCACCAGGCTTAAGTGAAATTTTCTTTAAATGCTCCATATCAAAACCTGCTGCTGTCTTTGCATACAATCGATCAATCTTCTTATCATACAAAAACAACACACTTGCATTCGCCCCCTCAATGACATTCAAC
This sequence comes from Bacillus weihaiensis, assembly GCF_001889165.1. Lineage (GTDB taxonomy): Bacteria > Bacillota > Bacilli > Bacillales > Bacillaceae > Metabacillus > Metabacillus weihaiensis. The sequence goes on from NZ_CP016020.1 coordinate 3,779,431, forward strand.
ACCTCCTCAATCAAATGATTCAGTACCTCATCAAGATCCAGCGTCGACGTTAACACCCGAACCGAATTAATCAGTCCCATCAACTTCTTCTCCGTATTCATCCACTCACCTCTTTATGACCCTCTGATTCTTCGTTTTTCATTCTTACTAGCTTAACACTGGTTAGAGGTGCCTGTCACTTGTCGAAATGTCTTTACCTCCTAACTGGAAAGAATGAAAAGCTACACTTAAAAAAGTAAAAGTTATTGGAACGAATGGATCAGTAAAAATATGAGTTGTTATTCTTATTTTTGCTATTTTCCATATAATTGTTAAGTTTTTTAGAATTTATGGAACTTGTCCAAGATAAGTATTAAATCTAGATATGTTCATAAAATTGAAATAATAATAGATTTTTTGATTGGAGGTAACATTATGAAAAAGGCAGCTGTAATAATAACTTAATAGTATTGATTATCATGGTTCCATCTCTGATTTTTGGTTATGTAAAATATAAACTCCATTCTTTAGAAGAGCAAACATATGCTTATTTATTAAAGGAATATAAAGAAGAGGATATTTTAAAAGTAAAAGCTAATATACAGAAAGGTACACTGTTTATCGCAAACGTTACTTTTAAAGATGAGCCTAATTATGTATATGATTACGCAGATATTGAGGAGAGATAATTCAGGTACATCCTGAATCTAATATTGATGAATATTTTGTAATGGTTACTTTAGTGTAATTGTTCTATTCGTACTGTTGAATACTATAATCATTGGTTACTTCAGCATAACTAACTTCGGTAGCTAATGGTTCTATACTATTTGTTTTTTCTTTTTGATTAGATTTTAAGGTTGCAGGATCAATCTTTTTTGTATTGTATATGCTATCATTTTCATGTTGCTTATAACTTTCTTTTACTTTTTGTTTAATTTTTTCAACTTCACTTTTACTTGCTTTTAGAGTTTTACCATCATCAGTAAACTTTAAATAAACCTTTTCAGTTACATGTTTAATGTCAGGATTAGATACCTGAAAATTATTACTTGTACTTGCTTTTGCAGCTTGCGGACTAAAAGAAGTAAACAGTGTAGACAAACTCAATTTTAATGAGTTTGTCTACAGTCTGAAAGGTTGAACTTAAGTTCAACCTTTTTTAATACTATTGCAATACCGTAATCTTTTTCAATGAAACATTTTTATCATCAGTTAAATCGATTGGTTTATCAAAAATCACTTGCACACTTTGTCCTGGTTGAAGATCTTCTAAAGCTAAAATATCTCCACCCTCTCCTATAATCTCAGTATCTTTTTCTACTACAGTTCGAAGATCATAACCGATATCTTCATCTGTTTTTGAAACATATTTTGTTACATCAAGAGCTATTTCCGAACCATCAATCTGTATTATGTTGGATTCAATTTCATTGACTTTGTTATTACAAGCTGTAAGAAGAAATAAGAAAATCAATATAGATGCAAGTTTTTTCATCGTTTTTACACTCCTAATGTATTTATATTTTCTACCAAGTAACTGGAGAAAGGTTAAATGAATTTACAAAATTTTCAATTTGTGTGTAAGCTTTTGTTGAACCACCGCCTTGTGAATAGTAGTCTGCTGCAGGCATATCATAATGATTTCGTATAGAATAATACGTACTTGTAATTTCCCCGCATCTAACTCCGGAATAAGAGCCATTCATACAAACAGATTGTACTACATATTCTTCAGATTCATCCTGCCAACTAGAAAAATCTGTTGCAGCATAATTATCATTACTAGAATAAGAGCTTTGACCATATGTTATAGCCACCGCATCTACATTTCCAGAGTTTTTAGAAATATATCCTTTGCCATAATATGATCCTCCCTGGTTAAAGCGATCATTTGCAGAACCACAATGTCCAGCAGTAATTCCATAATACCAACTTGAGGAATTGGCTGAGAAACCATGTGTACAGTACCCTTTTCCAGACTCAATATTATCAATATTTAAACCACCTTGTAGTGGTCTATATTTACTAGTTCTAGCTTCTTCAAATTCACCGTTATCTTCTACTATTTCTACTTCATCAGAGTTGAACTTTGTTAATAACTTCTTTTTAGCTTCTTCAGTTAAAGGGTAAATTCCAATTATTACTTTATTTGTTTCACCATCGGTTACTAATGTATTTATTGCTATACCTTCTTTTGCTAAGTTATCTTTATCTAATCGTATCTCATCATTTAAGCTACGTAATTCTTTTTCACTTTTTTTCATTTGTTTAAATTTTATTTTACTATCATCTTTATAGATTTTTTTTATTTCTTTCATATCTTTCATATAATTTTTTAAGTTTTTAGTGAAAGTAATTGTAACAACTCCTTTAGATGTTTGATCTACATAAAGACCACCAAATTCTTCATTGGGAATCTACTCCTTTATATAACGAATTATTTGTGGTACTAAATTTTCTTGTTTCTCTATGCGAGTTTTCAATTTACTCTTTATTTAATTCAATCTCTTTGGTTTTAAAATTATAAAACAATTTTTTAGTCTCATATTCATACATCATAGTAATTGTGACTTTATAGTCATCTTCCCAAATTATATTATATTGTTGTTCATGATGAGGCTCCAGGTTATTAGATAGACCAACTATTTTTTCATAAACTTGTGATCCCCGATTATCAATGAAAAAAATTTAGCTCTTTCTGCACCTGCAAAACCATTTCCATATTCTACAATCTCCACTTGATTAATGTTATTTGGTGATTCATTTATTAAAAAGGGAGTTTCCTCAAAAAAAACCCAGTAAGCAATACTTACAGCTAGGGATATAATAATGATTTTAAATGTTAGAATTTGGAAGTACTAATGTTCGTAATGTAGTATTAAAACAACCTGGTGGTTTTGTAGGTATGACAACCTCATTGGCAAGATGTCCTCAAAATTCTACACAATGGAACAATAGTTATACTGCTGCTAGTAGTCCTTCATCAGTTACAAAAAGTGTAGGTCGTAGCTTGTGGTTTAATACAAATTCAGTATTCGCTTCACGAGATGGTTATGATAGCTCTGGTAATTTAACATACACTTTCCCTGGACAATCTCCTAAGCGTGTAGTTGAAAGAGTAGTAATTGGTAATCATACATTCTTCCGGGTATCTGGATATTAAAATTTATAAAGAATCGAAAAGCAACCAAATGACCTCAATTGGTTGCTTTTTTAATATGTTATTCTAATTCTGATCTAGGGATAAAACTAATTTGTTCGGCTTGATACATATTATCTTTAAAGGTTGCATATGGAATGCAAGAAGCAGTAGAGAAGCACAAAGCGAAATTATTAAACATCATCAAAACTTCTTCTTATCATTTAATGGATAGTTGCGCTCATTCCTCCCCATTTAAAAAAGCCCAACATGACTGTTGAGCTTTTTCGTGTGAGTTGCTTTAATCTACGTGTTACATTCCATCTAAGCTGTGAAGCATTTATGCATGTGGAACATGAAAAAACGAGTGGTGCAAGGCACCATCGCGCTACCAGCCTTTATCTCGCTAGTTTATAAATCTCATAAATATCTTCAGCGCTTAGTTTGACAAAGCTTCCTAGTGGGCCACGTTCGGTTGCTTTGGTTGCCATTTCCTTAAAGTGGGTTTCGTCGATATCGACTTCTTGAAGAGTTGTTGGCATACCGATCGATTGGAAGAACTCTTCCATTTTATGAATGCCAGCTAAGGCCGTTCTCTCTAAATCGTTAAGATCAATTTCTACGTCCCACACTCGGTTTGCAAATTGAACAAATCTGTTTACGTCCTGTTTATACACATACTTCATCCACGCAGGGAAGATAATGGCAAGTCCAGCCCCATGCGCAAGATCATAGATTCCGCTTAACTCATGCTCAATATTATGACTCGCCCAATCCCCAATACGTCCTGTATCTAACAAATCATTATGAGCAATTGTGCCAGACCACATAATCTCTGCTCTTGCGTCATAGTTCGTTGGCTCCTCAAGAGCTTTATGTGCATTGTTAATAATCGTCTTAAGTGTTGCTTCACTTAAACGATCGGTTAATTCCACATTTTTCACATTTGTAAAATATCTTTCTAAAATATGTGCCATCATATCGGTTACACCACAAGCCGTTTGATAGGAAGGCAGCGTATATGTAAGAACAGGGTTCAATACAGCAAACTGCGGTCTCATTGCAAGATGCCCAGTTGCTCTCTTATACCAACCATCTTCATTTGTAATAACAGTACCCGTGCTTGATTCACTTCCCGCTGCAGGAATCGTCACAACAACACCAATTGGCAGGCAATCTGTCACCGATGCCTTACCTGTAAAGAAATCCCACACATCACCATCATAGTTCACACCAGCAGCAATCGCTTTGGCAGAGTCAATGACACTTCCTCCCCCAACAGCAAGAATAAACTCAATATCCTGCTCCTTACAAAGAGAAATCCCCTCTCTCACCAGACTAAGCCTTGGATTAGGCTTCACTCCGCCAAGCTCAAAAATCTCGATATTCTGCTCCTTTAAGGATTGAATAACGGTATCGTACAAGCCACTTTCTTTTATGCTCCCACCACCATAATGTAAAAGAAGCTTTTTCCCAAACACAACAGACTCTTGACCGACTGTCTTTTCAGTATCTTGACCAAAAATGATTTTCGTTTTATTACTAAACGTAAAGTTTTGCATGTTTATCCCCTCCTGGTTTCGTCTCTATCTTACTCTCTTTCACTAAATGAAAGCAATTACATTGACTTAAAAACCAAGTGTACGTGATAATGACGGGCCACTTTCGCTCTTCTCCAGGGTATTTTTTAAAAACAACTCTAGATAAGAAGCTAACACCTTCAATTTGTGATGGTCTCTTTATTTCAAGAGTACTATTTTAAAAACTAAAAAGGTTCATCCCCTTATGAGATGAACCTTTCCTTCTATATACAATCCAATGCTTGCTCTAGATCCTGCCAAATATCTACCCAGCTTTCAAGCCCTACCGATAATCGTAATAGCTCATTGGTTATTCCCATCTCTTTTCTTGCTTCCTCAGGGATTACCGAATGAGTCATAGAAGCCGGATGTTGAATAAGTGTTTCGGCATCACCAAGACTTACAGCGATTGAAATAAGCTGAAGCTGATTTGCAAATTTCTTCGCATCCTCAAAGGTCCCTTTTAGCTCAAATGAAATAAGTCCCCCACCTTTTTTCATTTGCTTTTTCATTGATTCCGTTGCTGTATGCTTAGGGTCCCCAGGATACATGACCTTTTTTATTTTCGGATGTGATTGGAGCCTTTCCACGATGTGCTCTGCATTTTCACAGTGACGATCCATCCTGATTGCTAATGTTTTTAACCCTCGAATAAGTAGCCATGCATCAAACGGAGATAGGACTCCTCCAATATCCTTTTGTGTCGTACTTTTGATTTCGCCTATCAGTTCTTCTCTTCCGACTGCAATGCCTGCAATGACATCACCATGTCCGCCAATATATTTTGTTGCACTATGGATGACAAGATCACAGCCTAGCTGAAGAGGCTTTTGAAGATAAGGCGTTAAAAAGGTATTATCGACGACCACCTTTATTCCTTTTTCCTTTGCAATCTGAGACACGACACTCAAATCCACACATTGCATGGTTGGATTAATAGGTGTCTCAATATAAATACAGGTCGTATTTGGCTGAATCATAGTAAGTATGTCTTCTTTGGAGGTTAAATCTGAAAAAGAGTGCTCAATATGATATTTCTCCTGCATCATGTCAAGTAATCCAAAAGTACAGCCATATAGACCTCTTGAACATAAGATATGATCATGTGCCTTGGTTAAGCTGATTAGAACGGCAGAAACCGCAGCCATCCCAGATGAAAAGGCAAGGGCAGCCTCCCCCTGCTCTAGCTGTGCCATCCGCTCCTCTAAGACAGATACCGTGGGATTAGAAAGTCTTGAATAAATATATCCACTTTCTTCTCCGGCAAATCGCTTTCCCCCTTGTTCAACCGAGGAAAATGTAAACGTTGACGACTGATAAATCGGCGGAGTTAAACTATCAAAATGCTCCTTTGACTCATACCCCGAATGAATAGCCTTCGTCTCAAAACTATAACCGTTCTCTTCCCTCATCATCTCTCCCCCTCATTTCCATAAAAACCAATTTACACCCTTCACATAGTATATTACCATTATTTTGTATGGGTTCCTGTCACTTCCCGAGATTTGTCGAAAATCGACATAAACCGGGAAGTGCAGACACCGACTAAGCAAAGGAGTGAACAGGATGAGCGAGACGCTTTTTTCAGAAATGAGGTTCATACGTCAAACAACCTTTCATTTAGTAAGAGATTTATCAGAGAGGCAAATGGGTAAAATTCCAGATGGCTTTCCGCATAATATTCATTGGAATTTAGGTCATATTTATGTAGTTGGCGAACGGTTTTACGGGCGAATGACAAACTCAGAGCCCTACTTTCCCCAATCCATCTGGACCTACTTTAATCCAGGAACAGCACCAAGTAACTGGGATGCAGCTGTGCCAAGTATCGAAGAGATTATTAGCCTGTTAAAAGATCAACTCGACCGCTATGTTTCTGTCATCCCTGATAATCTAGCTGAACCGGTAAACAATCCTTACACCACATCATCTGGCTATACGTTAAACACCGGAATCGAATTTTACCGTTTCTCCTTCTATCATGAAGGAATGCATATTGGTATCATTAAATCTCTTAAAAAATTTGTTTAAACAATCTACCAGTATAGTAGCTTTGAAAACGGCAAAACTCTAGTTTTACCGACTTATGAAAAAACAGAAAAGAGACTGGGATAAAACAAAGAGCCAGGCCCCCTCCAATCGAATCAATTATATACATTTGAGAAATCTGCATATCGTTGATCCGACAAGGTGCCCGGCACTTCTTTTAAAGCCTTCTATTTCTTTACCAATCACTTAGCCAAAACCCCTTGTTCATGCGCTAATAACCATTTCTTTCGATCAATTCCACCAGCATAGCCAGTTAAACTCTTATTTGAGCCTACTACTCGGTGACATGGAATCACAATACTAATCTTATTCTTACTATTAGCATTTCCTATCGCCCTTGTCGCCTTCTCATTTCCAATCAGTATCGCTTGCTGCTTATAAGACTTTGTTTCTCCATAAGGAATCTTTCGTAACGCATTCCACGCATTTTTTTGAAATTCTGTTCCTTCTACATGACAAGGAAGATCAAAATCTTTACGAACCCCTTTAAAATATTCATCAAACTGCTGAATCGCTCTTTCCAAAATCTCTACAGTATCCTGTCTATCAGCTTCTTTCTCTACGAAGGTAGCAGAAAGAACTGCATCATCTGTTGTCATGATTTCTACTAGACCAATTGGTGAATGATAATACCCAACATACGTTTCCACTAATCTATCTCCTCCACTTCACGACTTATCTCTTTTATATTCTAGGCTCTCTTTACACAAATAACAACACACTAAAACCTTGTTTTGTTCCATTATTCAGCCCTGAAAATTATTTTCCTTAGAGCTAGCAATAAAGATTCATTGAAGCTTCGTAAACATTGACATCTTGTTAGGGAGATAATAGCTGCTCTTAATTTAAGTGCTTTCTTGAATATACATTTTTAAAGCGTTCACATACAACTAACATATCTGGTGAAAAATCAATTTTGTACTCTTTTAATAATTCGGTAAAGAACTTTTCGTGCGCATCCCACCAAAAACGATAATCCCCTTCACCTTCCGCTAAAGCAAATTCCTCAGATACCTCATTCATAGGAATAACTTCAACAGATTGAATTTGAATGACAGCAACGGGATTTTCCTTACCATCTAAAACTATATTATATTCGCCCACTTTAGGTAGAGTTTCATTCTCTAGCTCATAAAACAAGAAACCTGAAGTCGTCGCTGACTTCTTTCCCTCGACAACTAAATTGGCTAACAAATCAGCTGAAGCTCCGAATTGAAATGCCTCTTTATAATGAATCTCTTGTTTATGATTAGTTAAACAATACTCATTCCAAAATTGTTGTACCTTACTATTCATACAAAACAAAGCCTCCTTTACTAATTCTTATTTCATTATCCTGCACTTTGGTTCACTAACGAAAAAAAACTGCCTCAGACAGCTTGAACTTGAAGTCTTGCTACCCGTTACTTCTATAAAGTTAATTCATTTGGGCTTGCTTATTTTCAGACTCCCATCTAACAAAAACCCACTCTTCCATCGTAGTGTTTGTTAGTGGTCCTGGATGGTAGAGATATTCTTCCTCCACCTTAATTATATTCGGCAAATCAGCTATAACTTCTGTACATGCAACACTTAACACTTCTTTTTCTTCTTCTGTTGGCTGTGTATCAAAGAAAGCCTGCCATATCAGCAAATCATTAGTTACTTTAACTCTTAATCCTTTTAGGTTTTTAGGAATTGCACCGAATAAAGCTCGGTGTAAACTAAGCAATAACGAACTCTTCACTGTCAAACTCCCTTTCCTTTCTTTAAGTCATCTGCACCGTTAATGAAAAATGCGACTCCTACCTGTTAAACTATAAAACCTGTTAATTTAAGTGAATTGAGTCACATACTTTACATTATAATATCCTACTAAAAGCATTTGGATAATCAACAACTAAACCATTTGAATCGACACAAATGATTGTTTCATAATCATAACAACGATATTTAAAATATTTTAATTCCCCTTCTTTACGGATGTATTGATATGTTTGGGGTACTTTTTTTGTTTCTAAAGATGGAACTGATATATAGACCATATGAAAGTGTTCTATCTGATTAATACTCCAATTAATTCTATTAATAGGTAAAGAATTAGAAAAAGGAGTAGCAGAAATATCTATGTCAATCGCACCTTTAAGATTGTAAATGGATTCTCCATCAGTATTAAACCAGTTTCCATCTCCATCAGTATGTAATTCAATGCTGTCAATGTTATCAACATTGATACTAAACCTCTTTGTTCGCCAATGTTCATCTAATTCAACGTAATAATTCACATTATGAGCATTGGTCTTTTTTTCATCTACATATATAACTGTACTTTGAATAACGAGGTTTTCGGATTTATTCTCTAATTTAAGGTACTCGCAACCATATAGTTCTTCGTTATGCCATACTACCTTTACAACCATATACGCTCCCCCAATTATTTCTAAACAATTTTAATATCACAACTCGAGTATTGAAGTAAACTACTTCGTTAGTCAAATAACTTCAACGCATATTTATCTTGAACAAGGTATTTTGTCTACCCTTCAACGATTGCAAGATATTTTTTGATTGTTCCATCAGATTCAACAATTAAAATATCTCCTCTTTCTTTGGTGGAAAAAATCTTTGCACCAACAGGCAGTTTATTAGACATCTCGTCTTTAAATTCTGTATTTGCATCGTTTTTTGTTTTTATTTCACCGATTTGAACATCTTTTGTTAAAGACAATTCCTCAACCCAATCAATATTAGCTTTGTAGACCACTCCTTCATACTGAAAAACATCTGCATCAGAATCCAATGTTAAAACTTCCTCGGCATCAATACTATCGATTGTTACTGTGGTTGCTTCCCCTTCAATTGAACATCCGTTAATAATAACTAATGCTAATACAATGAGGACATAAAATAACTTTTCAACCAATGTAATAAGCCCCTTTTTATATATAGTTGGAAAAACTCTATCCTAAGTTTCTTCTTCCACTATCCTTCCCGTTAGCGCAATTTATCCAACCAAACTAATAACCATTCGTGTGGCATTATAACTGTGGTTAAATCGATTGTATCTAGTTCGTTGTGATCATATGTATTTACTAAAAACAATTCCCATTGTGTATCAATTTCTTCTGCAATTTTAAGTCCCAGATTATTAGCCTTCTTCTAGCTCTAATTACATCGAGTTCTTTAAACATCTTTATTCTCTCTGGCATCCGTTATTTGAATAATTTATGTTAGTCTTTAACACTTACTTCAAATGTCTTACCATCAAGTTCTAACTCAACATGGTTCCAACTCAAAAACTCTTCACAGGAAATTGATAGTTTATTGTTAGACCACTTATGAAACTTAATCAGATCCATTTTTATAGGACTAACCACATGTTTCCTTTCAGTTAAAGTTGATTTTATAATTTTAATCTCATAATAATCAGCTAGTATGAAATCCCCCGAAGGGCTTACTGTTAAACTTTGATATTGGGGCTGGTACTCATATTCAGTTAATTCTCCACTGATACAATCAAGGTTAAACAGATAATCCGAAGTAAGGACAAGAACACAGCTATGCTTTTTTGATACTGCAACTTCTCGTGGAAAGCCTCGAAAATTTCCGCACCATTCAGTTAAATCATTATTTGAGAATTTTATCCAAGTCCAATCTTGAGAGGTCCATTTATTCGGAATATCATAAATCTTTTCTGTGAATTCTCCTGAATATGGCTGGGTTATTATCTCTGCTTTGATTATCATTCGTTTATCCTCCATAAAATACCTTCTTGTACTCTAATGTCCAATAGTGAAATAAGCGATTCTGCTTGTTACAGAAACGCTCTCCGTTACTTTAATTAGTAATTCAACCCTTCGCAATTTTTATCTCAACTAAAATAAAAATAAGAATTATCGACACTCCAAGCGTAGTGAAATTCATAATTGTATTTTTAAAAATGAATGAAAATATAAGCATAATTATCCCGAAAATCATCAATAAACGACTGCAAAATTTATTTGCTTTAACCCAATTTTCTATATTTCTCATTGAACTCGATGTTCTATACCCATAGATATTGTTTATCTCTCTTGGCGGAAAGAAATATAATATCATGCCTGCTATGAAAAAAACGGCTCCCATTACTGCTCCCATTACTACCCCTTCATTCAAGGTATATCCTCCCACGCATGTATTGAATATTTACGAATAACCAAAGATAAAGGTTCCATAAAATATTTACAATTTGCTTGTAGCCTTCCTTCACTAAACTGACCTTTAGTTTAAGTGAAATATTTCATAATATTACAATTATTCATACTAGTGTTATACCAAAAAATAACAGATGACAGTCCTGATTTTCCAAAAATCATTCCATCATTGCTGCGCAGTAAGAGTCTACTACGTAACAAAAGAGTCACTTCACAATCTGCCCTTAACTTAAAACAAGCACCTTCCTTGTTCCAAAAAATGCTTTGTTTGTGGAAGATTACAATTATACTAAAGAAATTATTAGGTTAAGTGCATAGCACAAATGAAGAAGACAAGCTAAAAAATCCAGCCTATGTTAAGACTGAATTTTTTTCTCTAGGCTATTTATTTTGTGTCATGTTTACCTGTCTTCTCGCTTAACTAAAATCATACAGTCAACCTTCTTAGATAGTAGATTTGAACATCTACCTGTTGACTTCTCTCAATAGTATCAAGTCTATGTAAAACTTCTTTAAATTGTAGATCGACATTATCAAACCATTTTTAGATGATTTTTAACAATTGGTCATTACCCATTAATCACCTCGTTAATTCATATTAAAGGAAAGCTACCCATTAAGAAATATTTTTAAGCCAAGTCATTATACGAACAACTTGAAATGGTTCAAACCAAGTTAGTAAAAATAAAATGATAAAAAATGAGGCGATTGATATGAATTTTATTTTCCCATCTTCCTTTTTCGTAATAGCAATAAAGCTAAGGATGAATCCGATTAATAAAAAGATACCCGCTATAAGTGCAATTGGTTCGAAATAAACCTCTAATAGCATGTTTAAGCCAAAAGATAATAAACTTAAAAATATAAAGATTATTGACCATATACTAAATAGTTTCATCATACTACCGTCCTTAAATTGATTTTAACTTCCTCAATCTTTGCCCAATTGTTTGATTTTCTTTCTTCATAAACCTATAATTATTTTAACATAAATATCCATTTATAACATTCAACAGTTTGTTTTTACATCATAAAAAGCGCACATCCTTATTAAAAACAGCGACTCCTTCGGCCATATTAAATTGTATTGTCAATAACATCTCTCCATTCTTATAGTGTTGTTTTGTTCCCAACTATTATTGCTAATCATGCCAATGTTTTTGTCCATCTATATACAGATACGAAGATTCTGTATAATCCCCTTTCTTTTCTGTAATCACTTTTATGAATGTAGAATTACGTATTTCGTGTGATCTATTAGTTATAAATACATCCATTTTTGTGTAGATTTGACCAAACATTTCTTCAAAATGTTAAAAAAAGGATGTTACCTCGTTTTATCACCTGTTTGTTTGTTAATCACTTTTCATCCCCAAAACTTTGTACCGACCACCGAACACCCTAAATTAATAGGAACGAGTTTCCAACTTGCAACAAAAAATTCGCACTCTCTTTATGAACAATTTGGCTTTAAACCATTAGGGCAAATTGAAAATAGAATGGCTAGACATCTTGATTGGAAAACTGTATATGAAGTCATAAGATAAACAAATATCATCCTAGCGATATTAAACATACAAAGCGCGATTCTTGAACAAGGATGAGCGCTCTTCTTTTTCTTGAATAATGGGTAGCGCTGATCTTATTTTAGGGCAGGGCAAATAGAGAAAGCCTTCAAACTTAAATTTGGATATTTATGTTAAGATGTAATGAGGTTACGATAAATTAGAATTTTTTATAGGGTATCTTAAAAGAAGAAGGGAGATTAGATTTGAGAAAACTTATTTTTTTCGTTTTTCTACTACTACTATTGCTAACAGGATATAGCATTCTTAATAAAGTTTCCCATAATGTAGAACTAGGGAAGTCTATATATTCTATAGTAGAAGATGTAAACAATACTGAAATCAGTATTAAAACTTTAACTGATTTTGACTGGGATAAAGGCTTTCTTTTTACACCTTATAGTACCCAAAAAGGGATAGATGAGCAATTAGGTGTTCATTTTAAAGATCCTAGTAATATTGATTGGAGAGATGATATATATCTTTTGGTTTTCATGGAAGATGATAAAGTTGTTCAATATGTAGAGATTGATCGTCAAGGTGCTGATTTTAAATTAGGGGAAAAGGAGTACCTTACTCCTTACGATGATGTGATAATTATAGAAAGGTATTAAAGTATCTTTCATTATGCTCTTCAACAAACAAAGCGCGTTTATCTAGTATCGAGCCTTAAAAAGCTCCAAAAAACGAAGAGGTGAAGATCAATTCAAACAATAGTAAGTAACATAGCATTTGCAGTAATGACAGTCTTAGCAACAGTTTATCTACAAGATAATTTTGTTCATGGAATTATTCTAATAATTTGTCTTGGAATTGTTTATGAATACATAAAAAAATTGGAAAAGAAATGTGACGTCGATATTAAGAAGAAGAGAATAGGTAGTGCTTGTTATTTTGTTACTGGAATCATAGGGTTATTAATCTTCTTTCAGTAAAAATGTTTCAGATTATCATCTTCAGCAATAAATGCGATAATCTTGAACAAGAATAGTGATTTTCATGTATTAGCCACAAGTTAAGTTACATAATCAAAGGTTATGTTAAAATTAGGAACAAGGAATAGTGAATAAAGGTACTCCATAATAAAGGGATAGAGAACGTGGAAAAAACTTTTGTGAAAACTGAATATATTCATTCTTTATATCTTTCTCTTTGTTGTTAGTATCGATACAAAGGGAAAAACATACAACAGATGTAGATGGAATGGGTTCAGTCGAAACATTACCTTATCCAGGGGTTTTCTTTGAGATTTTAAAAGCCTCCAGATACTTTATAATTGTATAAACTTCTTTAATCAAATAACACTTCAGCACTAAAAGCGCGTTAAATAAATTGGTATTGATGCTATTATTATTAACTAAGCAGGATTTGGAAGATGAAGCATCTTAAATATAGGAGTGGTGTGAATAGATGAAAGATAAAGTTGTTGACTTTTTATTTAATCCAAAAAAATTCCGAAGCATCAAGTTCACTATCTTTTTATTTCTTTTAGCCCTGTTTTCATTTGGTCGTTTATATCTAACAACTGAATATATACTTTTCATTATTTTATTTATATTAATTTCACATTTTGTTTTTATGATGTTTAAGGTATTTTGGTATAACAGAATAAAGGTACTCAAGACAAGCAAAAAAGATTGGATGTTAACAGCCTCAATAATGGTTTTATTCTTTTATGGTCTTTATAGTCTGCTTCAACTTAGCTAGCGATAGTTTTATAACAGATCTGTCTAAAAAGCCCCCGAACCATTCGGCCGAGGGAACATGAAACACACATCACTATTCAACGTAAAATCGCTAAACCTATTGAAATCAAACTTATTTCAACTCTATCAACGCAACGGCTTCACAGTGCACAGTATGTGGGAACATATCAACAGGCTGGACTTCAACTGTTTCGTAGCCACCTTGTTCTAATAGGTGTAAGTCTCTTGCTAATGTTCCAGGATTACATGACACATAAACGACTCGCTTAGGCTTCATATCTAGGATAGTCGTAAGGAGTGCTTCGTCACAGCCTTTACGTGGTGGGTCGACGACAATCACATCTGCTTTGTTTCCTTGCTTGTACCAATTTGGGATGACCACCTCTGCTTCACCGACGGCAAATTCGGCGTTTGTGAAGCCGTTCAACTCGGCATTTCGGTTTGCATCTTCAATTGCCTCAGGGACGATTTCTACTCCGAAGACTTTTTTCGCCTTTTGGGCAAGGAAAAGCGAGATTGTGCCGATACCACAGTAGGCATCGATGACAGATTCTTCACCTGTTAGCTGAGCATATTCTAGCGCTTTATCATATAGCACCTTTGTTTGCTCAGGATTTACTTGGTAGAAAGAGCGTGCGGAAATAGCAAATTTGACATCACCAATTTTGTCATAAATATACTCTTCTCCCCATATCACATTTGTTTCGTCACCAAAGATGACGTTTGTTCGTTTTGAATTGATGTTTTGCACGATCGATTTTACACGTGGGAATGTTTCTGTGATTTCCTTGATCATGTCCGCCTTATGTGGAAAATCAGCTGTTCTTGTAACAAAAACGACCATTAATTCGTTTGTAATTAAGCCGTAGCGAACCATGATATGACGTAGCCAGCCTTTGTGCTTTTCTTCGTTATACGCTCGGATACCGTATTTTTCACAAATACGTTTAACAGCTTGAACAACATCGTCATTATCAGCTTGCTGAATGAGGCAGCGTTCCATATCAATGATATCGTGGCTTCGTTTTTGGTAGAAGCCCGCGACAAGCCCGCCTTCTCTTTCACCTACTGGGACTTGGGCTTTATTTCGATAGCTCCAAGGGTCTTCCATTCCTAGAGTAGGATGAACCTTTACTTGATTTAGATCAAGCTTGCCGATTCTCGCTAATACTTGCTCGACCTGCTTGCGCTTGTATTCAAGCTGCCCTTCATAGCTTACGTGCTGTAGCTGACAGCCTCCACATTGAGAATAAATTGGACACGGAGCGTCAATTCGGTGGGCACTTTCCTGCTTTAATTCAACCAGCCTTCCGAAAGCGAAGCCTTTGTTAACCTTGATCACTTTAATTTTTGCCTGTTCATCTGGTAAGGCATTTTCGACGAAGATAGGAAACCCTTCAATCTTTGCCACACCAGCACCTTCATGAGTTAAATCTTCAAACGTAACGTCGTAAATCTCATTTTTCACGACGGGTGCTTGTCTTTTAGCCATTCTCTTCTTCCTTTTCATTCAATTTCATTTATTTTATCATAGTTTTTCCCCACTTTAAAAAGCAGGACGGGAACCCAAAAAAACTTGGCGATTCCCTTCAGCCAAGTTTTTTTATTCTTCTCTCATCTGTCTTGCCTTTTCAGCAGCTACGATAAATTCAATATGCTGGTACATGTTGACGAATTCACCTGGTAGCAGACCACCGTATTCTCCATCAAGGTTTAATTGCATTTTGTCCTTGTTTGAAACCTTTACACGGTTTGCTTTTGTGTAGAGGATATGCTCGTCATTAATATGCTCGCCTCGTAACGCAAGTGTAGCTACTCGAATGAACTCAGCCAGGTTTGCCTTCTTTAAGATCAACAAATCGAACATTCCATCATTTAATTTGGAATCTGGTGCAAGCTTTTCAAAGCCACCAACGGAATTGGTTAAGGAAACGAGAAAAAGCATTATTTCGCCTTCAAACAGCTTTCCATCATACTCAATTTGAACCTCTGCAGGACGAATGGATGGGAGCATTTCCATCCCTTTTAAATAGTAGGCAAGCTGCCCAACCATCGTTTTTAGTTTGCTAGGAACCTCATATGTTAATTCTGTTAAACGTCCACCACCAGCAATGTTAATAAAATAGTGATCGTTTACTTTACCAATATCAATTTTCTGCGCTTCACCATTTAATATGACCTCCACGGCTTGGAGCACATTATTTAACGGAATTCCGATAGCTCGTGCGAAATCATTCGTTGTTCCAACTGGTATAACGGCTATTTGTGGTCTAGTTTCCACCTCAGCCACACCGTTGACCACTTCATTAATCGTTCCGTCACCACCAGCTGCTACAATGAGATCAAAGCCACGCTCTGCTGCAGCTTTTGCGGCAGTCGTCGCATCTCCTTCACACGTTGTCGCATGACAAGAGGTTTCATAGCCAGCTTGTTCGAATTTTTGTAAAACCTCAGGTAAATTCTTTTTAAAAAGCTCTCTACCCGACGTTGGATTATAGATTATTCTTGCCTTTTTCATCCCCATCATCCTATTACTTTAGAATGTATTTCTATTACTGAACAAGCAATAATTATACGCTTCCGCATAAAAATAGCAAGTATTTCTCTATCCTTACTTTGTCCTATTTTGACAAAACTGAAACATTTATTTTCATTGTTTGAACTATAGGTTATTTCGTAGACTTTGTTGCAGAAAAATTCATATCCCCAACTAATATTATCAACACGAAATCCAAAAAAAGTAAAGGGAATCATTCACTTGTAACCTATTTTTGATAAACTAAAAGTATGAATTTACTCATATGGAGGTAAACATGAACCGCAGCCACTATATCCGGAGACTATCTTTAAAAAGAGAGGATGTGCCTTCGTTTGAGCGCTATCCCTTTCACTTACCTAGTATTAAAAAGCTGACAGAGCTTGAATTTCATCCAAATGTGACCTTTATTATTGGAGAAAATGGGATGGGGAAGTCCACTTTGCTTGAGGCCATTGCGTTATCAATAGGGTTTAATGCTGAGGGGGGCACATTGAATTTTAATTTTTCCACCTTTGACTCCCATTCAGAGCTTGAACGCTTTGTTCGAATTGCTAAAGGAACCGTTCGACCTAAGGATGGCTTTTTTCTTCGGGCAGAAAGCTTTTATAATGTCGCTTCAACGATACAAAAATTAGATGAGGAACCTGGCTATGGAGCTCCTGTAATTGATTCGTACGGAGGAGTGTCTCTTCATGAGCAATCACATGGTGAGGCTTTCTTTTCCACCTTCAATCATCGGTTCCGTGGTGATGGGATTTATATTTTGGACGAGCCTGAGGCTGCCCTGTCTCCCCTAAGACAGCTATCTATGCTTACACGCATACAGGAGCTAGTAACAAATCGTTCACAATTTATTATTGCCACACACTCACCGATCATTATGGCGTATCCATCTGCCAAAATCATTGAATTATCAGAGGACGGATTACAGGAGAAAAAACTCGAGGAAACCAATCACTTTCAGATTATGAAACAATTTTTTGATGACAAGGACAGATTACTTCATCATTTGTTTCAAGAATAGTTTTGTCTCATCTTTTCTTTCAAGGGAAGATGGGGCTTTTTTTCACTTATAAAAATAAATATATTGCTTGTGGATAAATACTTCAACACTAGCTTCAGCACCTGGCCTAGTCTAAAGCCAAATAGGATGGAAGACAATTCATCTTATTGCCATATGCTTTGCAAGGCGCCCTAAGCTTTTTTTCTGAAAATAATGAATTGATGAGCAGATTTCTTCTATGTAACATATTCCTATGATAAAATCATATTATGTAACATAAAGGGGTAGAAAATATGAAGCATGTAGATGGCATAAAAGATTTTTCACAGCTACTAAAAATGAAAGAGTATTTAAAAACTCGATCTCCTCGTGATTATTGTTTGTTTTTACTTGGCATTAATACGGGAATACGTATATATGACCTATTACATCTTCATGTAGGGGATTTTGTTGATGAAAAGCAAGAGGTACAAGCCTTTATGAAATCATCCATTCACCTAAACCCTCCCGTATATCTCAATCAGAATGTGAGAGAAGCTATAGAAGAATGTATCTCTTATCTTCAGTTACAACCAAGCGACTATCTATTTAAATCGAAAAAAACTTGTGCCCCTATTACGAGGCAGCAGGCCTATCGGATCTTAAATGAAGCCGCAAAACAGGCTGGCATTACAGAAGCAGTTGGTACACATACCTTACGAAAAACGTTTGGCTATCACGCATATAAAAGTGGGATTGCCGTCTCCCTTATACAAAAAAGACTACAGCAATCCACCCCCTCTGAAACAAAGCACTATATTGGCCTTCAGCCTGGTCAACCGATTGACATAAAGCTAGATGTACATTTATAGAAAAGTGAGCTGATGCATATGTTTGAAGAAATCGTTCATACGGACACCTTCGTTTTATTAACCTCGATTCTTTTAATCGCAGGTGTTGTCACAACGAAATTCTCTGCTCGACTTGGGGTTCCTGCACTTGTTCTTTTTATTGCGATTGGAATGATTATGGGAAGTGATGGGCTAGGGTTTATTTATTTCGATAATGCGAGTACAGCCCAAATGATTGGTGTTTTTGCTTTAGTGATTATTTTGTTCGAAGGTGGGCTTCAAACAAAATGGTCGAACTTAAAGCCAGTTATTGCACCTTCCTTATCTTTAGCAACTATTGGGGTCTTAATCACCTCAGGAATTGTCGGATTTGCGGCTTGGTTCATCTTAGATTTAGGTATTTTAGAATCTTTATTATTCGGTGCAATTGTTGGATCCACAGATGCCGCGGCCGTTTTCGCTGTTTTAAAAGGACAAAATATTAAGGATCGAATTGGAACAACGCTTGAGGCTGAATCAGGTTCCAATGATCCGATGGCTGTTTTTTTAACGGTTGCCATGATTCAAATAATTACATTACCAGATACGAATATCTTCTCCCTCATTGGTATGTTTTTTGTTCAAATGGGGCTTGGTGTTCTCATTGGTTTACTAGCAGGAAAATTAGTTGTAAAAGCCTTAAATCGGATTAACTTGGATTCAAGTGGACTTTATCCGATTTTATCGATTGCCTTTGCTTTATTAACATATGGAGTCACCTCGTTAGCAAATGGTAGTGGTCTACTCGCGGTGTATGTCCTTGCGATTGTGATTGGAAACTCTGAAATTGCCTATCGCCATTCCATCTTTCGTTTTGCCGAAGGCTTTGCTTGGATGATGCAAATCTTAATGTTCGTGATCCTTGGCTTATTGGTCTTTCCATCTGATTTATTCTCATTGCCAGTTATTCTAAAAGGTATTCTTATTTCGTTACTCTTAATCTTCGTAGCAAGACCTATTGCTGTTTTTGCTTCAACAATTAACATGAACTATACGAATAAAGAGCTCATCTTTTTATCTTGGGCAGGCTTAAAAGGTGCCGTCCCAATCGTCCTAGCGACCTTCCCACTCCTAGCAGAGATTGAAGGAAGTCAGCTGATCTTTAATGTCGTGTTCTTCGTTGTCTTAACAAGCTGTTTAATCCAGGGAACAACGATTACAAACTTAGCCGAAAAGCTTGGGCTAACCGGACCAAAGAAAACAACTCCAATGCATTCTTTAGAGCTTGTTTCACTCGGTAAAGTCAATACGGAAATGATTGAGTATGAAATAGAAGATGATTCAGCGATAGTTGGTAAAACCTTACAGGATATTGAATTCCCTGACGGAGCCATTGTTAATGCTGTCATCCGCTTTGACCAGCTAATTACTCCTCAAGGCAACACAAAAATCAACCCAGGTGATTTTCTCTATGTGTTAACCTCTAAAAAAAGCAAGCCAGATGTCAAGAGGCTGCTTGAGGAAAAGAAAGAGCCTGAAGAAGGAGAAGCAAAAAAATCACCGAAGAAAAAACCGAAAGAAGAGCAAGAAGCCAAATGAAAGCTCTTAACGGACTTCTCTTTAAAATAAATGATTCATTCATAAGGGAAATAACCTCACAAGAAAGGAGCTTGGATAACCAAGCTCCTTTCTTGATGAATTGATATCCTCTGTTTTTCTACTAAAGCCCCTATCTAATTAATTTAAAAGCAAAAGGAGA
This sequence comes from Bacillus weihaiensis, assembly GCF_001889165.1. Classification (GTDB taxonomy): domain Bacteria; phylum Bacillota; class Bacilli; order Bacillales; family Bacillaceae; genus Metabacillus; species Metabacillus weihaiensis. Next base: position 3,799,734 of record NZ_CP016020.1, read on the forward strand.
TAACTCACTCCACAAACGAAAAATGCTACTCTCGTAACAAAATAAATGGAACCTTCAAAGCGGGTTAGCTTTCTTCCCCTCTTTTCTCTTTTAAAATGTCTATAATAATAAAAAGAACATAAGAGTAAGATAATTGCCGAAAATTGGAACAGATAATCCAACAAAAGAACCAAAAGATCATCTCCTTACAAGTATATTTCTTTTACTTACCAAGAGGCTTTAGGTAATGACGCTATATTTATATTGCAAAAAATTTCTAGACTTCTTTGTTCCTAATTCAATAAAGGAACAATTCTTCCTGCTTAATCGTTCCGTTCATTCCAAGATCTTCTCATTTCGTTCACTCCCTACATACCGTGAACGATTATAGCTACTATTTTTCTAAAAAAAATGAGGATGCAGCCCTATAAGACTTCACCCTCATTATGTTTAACGCTTCTGTATTTCTTCCATCAACAGCTTATTCACCATTGGTGGGTTTGCTTGTCCCTTTGTCGCCTTCATAATTTGACCAACTAAGAAGCCAATTGCCTTTTGCTTCCCGTTTTTGAAATCATCGATCGATTGTGGGTTGTTGTCTAGCGCTTCTGTTACGAATTTACGTAGTGTTTCGTCATCAGAAATTTGAACTAATCCTTTATCCTTCACGATTTTCTCTGCGTCGCCCCCGTTTTCAATTAATTCTTTGAAAACTTGTTTGGCGATTTTAGATGAAATGGTTCCGTTTTCGATTAGCTTGATCATACCCGCTAGTCCTTCTGGTGTTAACGCAACGTCAGTTAATTCTTTACCTTCTGCATTCAAGTATGCTGCTACCTCACCCATAATCCAGTTCGATGCTTGCTTTGCTTCTGCACCAGCTACCAATGTTTGCTCAAAGAAATCAGACATTTCCTTTGTCATTGTTAATACTTGTGCATCGTATGCAGGCAAGCCAAGATCCTCAATGTAGCGTTTACGACGTGCATCTGGAAGCTCAGGGATTGACGCGCGGATTCTTTCCTTCCACTCTTCATCAATGTAAAGCTCTACAAGATCTGGCTCTGGGAAATAACGATAATCATCAGAGCCCTCTTTTACACGCATAAGAATGGTCTTTTTCGACGCTTCATCATAACGACGAGTTTCCTGCTCAATCACTCCGCCTGAACGAAGAACCTTTTCTTGACGCTTTTCTTCATATTCAAGACCTTTTTGAACAAAGGCAAAAGAGTTTAAGTTCTTGAGCTCCGTTTTTGTCCCGAATTCTTCTTGTCCAACAGGACGTAAGGAAATATTGGCATCACAACGAAGTGAGCCTTCCTCCATTTTACAATCGGAAACCTCTGTATATTGGATAATTGCCTTTAGCTTTTCTAAATAAGCATAGGCTTCTTCTGGTGTACGAATATCTGGCTCGGATACGATTTCAATAAGTGGCGTTCCTTGACGATTTAAGTCAACTAAAGAGTAGCCATCGTTTGAGTGAATGAGTTTCCCCGCATCCTCTTCCATGTGGATACGTGTAATTCCAATACGCTTCGTTTCTCCGTTCACTTCAATATCAATATAGCCATTTTCCCCAATTGGCTTATCAAATTGTGAGATTTGGTATGCCTTTGGATTATCTGGATAAAAATAATTTTTACGATCGAATTTCGTTTCAGTTGCTACTTCACAGTTTAGCGCCATACAAGCCTTCATTGCGAAGTCGACTACCTTTTTGTTTAAAACAGGGAGAACTCCTGGATAGCCTAGCTCAACCACTGTTGTATTCGTATTCGGATCCGCTCCAAAATGGTTTGGTGCACTTGAAAAGATTTTTGAGTCTGTTTTTAATTCAACATGGACCTCAAGTCCAATGACCGTTTCAAATTCCATTGATTCTCACCCCTTACAGTTCAGGTTTTAGTTTATGATGTTCTGTTGCTTGCTCGAATGCATGCGCAACACGATAAATGGTGCTTTCATCGAAATGCTTTCCGATAATTTGTAAGCCTAGTGGTAGACCGTTTGATAAGCCACATGGAACAGAAATTCCTGGTACGCCCGCTAAGTTTACTGGAATGGTTAAAATATCATTTGCATACATAGTTAATGGATCCTTCACGTTTTCACCAATTTTAAATGCTGGTGTTGGAGTTGTTGGTCCAATGATTACATCGTATTTTTCAAAAACGTTATCAAAATCCTGCTTAATTAATGTACGAACCTTTTGAGCTTTTTTGTAATACGCATCATAATAGCCAGAGCTAAGGGCATACGTACCAAGCATAATACGACGTTTTACTTCGTTACCGAAGCCCTCTGCACGACTTTGCTTGTATAGCTCTAAAAGATTTTCTGCATTGTCTGAACGGTAGCCATAGCGTACACCATCAAAACGAGCCAAGTTCGCTGATGCTTCAGACGAAGAAATTAAATAATACGTAGCAAGAGCATATTTAGAGTGAGGGAGTGAAACCTCTTCCCATGTTGCTCCTAGTCCTTCTAATACCTTTAGTGAATCCAGAACAGATTGCTTAACCGCCTCATCTACACCTTCACCTAAATATTCTTTCGGAACAGCGATTTTCAGTCCTTTCACATCGCCAGTTAAAGAAGATAAAAAGTCTGGTACTTCCACGTTTGCAGAAGTGGAATCCATTTCATCCACACCAGTAATTGCTTGAAGTAAGTACGCGTTGTCCTCTACATTTCGAGTGATTGGTCCGATTTGGTCTAAAGAAGACGCAAAGGCAACAAGTCCGAAACGTGACACACGGCCATATGTAGGCTTTAATCCGACTACTCCACAATAGGCTGCAGGCTGACGAATTGAACCACCTGTATCAGAGCCTAAAGAGAAAAGAACCTCTCCAGCTGCTACTGCCGCTGCTGAACCACCACTTGATCCACCAGGAACAGTATCTAGGTTCCAAGGGTTTCTCGTTGGCTTGAATCCAGAGTTTTCAGTCGAAGATCCCATCGCAAACTCATCCATATTTAATTTACCAATTGTGACTGCCTCTGCAGTTTGCAGGTGCTTAACCACTGTCGCATCATAAACTGGGTCAAAGTTTTCTAGGATTTTACTCGCACATGTCGTACGGAGATTTTTCGTGACGATATTGTCCTTCACACCAATAGGCATACCAAAAAGCAAGCCAAATTCGTTACGTTGATCTAACGCCTCATCCAATTCTTTAGCATATGTACGTGCGTCTTCTTCATTTAATGTTAAAAATGCTCCAACCTTGTCGTCAACCTCTTGAATTCTTTTGTAAGACGTATCGACTAAATCAGAAACCGTAATTTCTTTTTTATGTAAAAGTTCTTTTAATTCTGATATTTTACGATCAAAAAGCTCCACGCTTGTCCCTCCTTTATTCTAGGCTCTTTTCTTCATTTTGGTGCTTAAATTCCTGATTAACAAGTAAGAAAAGAGAGATTCTCTCTATACAGAAAGAAAAAACCTTGTTTCAGGGGAAAATCCGGCACTTGGAAGTTTACCGAAAGCAACACTCGCTAAAAACCAGCCTTATTCTAAAATCGATGGTACACGGAAGTATCCATCCTCTTGATCTGGTGCGTTCTTTAAAACTTCTTCATTGTCTAATCCTTTTTTCGGTTCATCCTCACGCATGATGTTTTTCATTTCAAGTACATGAGTTGTTGGTTTCACATTTTCCGTATCTACTTCATTTAGTTGCTCAGCAAAAGAAATAATCGAATCTAACTGCTTTGAGAAAAGCTCCGCTTCCTCTTCTGTAATCGCTAATCGAGCTAAGTTTGCTACGTGTTTTACTTGATCTGTTGAAATTCTTGACATATCCATTCACCTCCAAAAAATCGTACAATCACAATACTCTGATGATACCAAAAGACCGTATAGATAATCAACAATTCGGTAAAGGGTTTCGTACAGGAATCAAGGATAAAAAGGCGCGAGGCTGGTACTTTTCGAGAATGCCATTTTATGAGTACGCTATCAAAATGGGGCTAGCAGCTTACATCGGTGATCTTTCTCCTTATTAGGTACTGCTGTATCTGGTGTGACTTGACCTTTTATTTTCGAATTTGCATGGTTTATTTTCGCTTTCTCGTACTTTATTCACGGTTTTGGTCTATTTATCAACGCTTTTCCATCTTTTATTTTCGAAATTGAGAGATTTATTAAGAAAGCGACAAATTCCGACACACGCCCAACACCCGCAAACAGCCACATACACCACACCCCGCCACTTCTCGTGACGGGGCATATCCACAATATAGTTACACTTTTTCCTTTTGCAGCATATCTGCAAGCCTTCTCATTTCGGTAGCATCTTCCTTCAATATCTGCTTCACATCGCGACCGAACCATTCTAACGAAGCATGGATTTCCATAGAAGACATCGCTTTAGTAAAGAATTCATGATAGTCGACTGCTCCCTCAAATAAGGAAACCATTCCGTCACGAGAGCCTGCCGCAGCGTACACATTTTCTGGAGCAAATACGTGTAGATGCGAGCTTGATTGAATGTTTTTCAAATGAAAATGAGAGACATATGGGCGAAGCAGCTCTAGAGCATCAAGAGGATGTACACCTGATTCCCACACATGGAGCACATCAAAATTAATTCGTAGCGCAGGATGATTCACTTCTTTTATTAATTGTAATGTAGAGGTGAGACTGTCTGCTAATGTATGTGGATGTGTCTCAACAAGCACAACCTGACCATCTGCATACAATATGTCACAAATCGTGCGCAAACGAGTCACAAGATAGCCTCTTTCTTTTTCTGTCGTTTCTGCGCTGCCTTTTTTTCCGACAAATGTTCGAATCTTTGTCGTTCCCCAATGCTTAGCCAAGTCGGAAAGCTTTTTCGTCTCGTTAATCATCTCTTCTTCAGTGGCTTCTAAAGGAAGATAATCGCTAATCATGCTCGTTTCTAGGCCATAGCTTCTAAGCCATTCCTTTCCGTATTCAGGAGTTTCTGCAAGATTCTTCGCATGAATTCCCCACAGTTCAATTCCTTGAAAATCGTGAAGTCGCGCCCAATGAGCAATTTGATCAAGAGATAAGAGGTGATGTCTAAAGGATATCGTACAAAGAGAGAGCTTCAATTATAGGTCACCTGCTTTCTGTGGTTTTGCTGATGAACTACCCACATGTCAAAGCATTCCTGCAAGCCTTGTTTAATGGTAAATTCCAATTCATTCTGTTCGTCTAGCTTCGTGAATACAGGCTCTGCTAAAGCTAAATCCTTTGTTACCGCAAGCTTCATCGCTCGATATTGAATCGTGGTATATCCTTTTACAAGCTTTTCAATTTCATCACACCAAGACTCAAACCAATCCTCTTCAAGTCCAAGAATTTCCCAAAAATAAGCAAAGGCATGCTCATACGCATATTTCCGTATCGCTAATACAGGAATCTGCTTTAATGCTGTTCCTAGATTCGAAAGCTGTTCCTTTTGCTCACCAGTTGTATAGGCTTTTACAATGTCATAAATCGCATCTGTCATTGGATTTTCATCATGCTTTAAACAGGTACGAAAATAGGCTTCAATTGTTTCATCGCTTGGAGGACGGATATTTTCTGCTTGGAAAACATAGCCTCCTTCAACAGATGGCTCTTGTAGGGCACTAAGGATGCGATCTTTCGGTAGCCTCCCTTCCCATCTAAAATCAGGATCATACATAAACCACTCATGTTCGTTGTCCGTTTTCTCTACCATTACATAATGTGGAAATGGCTTTTGGTTGAACTTATTTTCTCGCTCTGGAAGCATAGAAAGATCTAGCATAACCATGATATACTGATGCTCTGATTGCTCGTTTAGCATCTCAAGTAACGTGGTTATATTTTCCTGCTTTGTTTTCTTCTCGTCATACCATTTCGTGAGCGTTATTCCATACAGCATTTCGTACCACTTTTTAAAAAAGTCATGGTCTATTCGATCTGAATGATAGGTTAAGGTTTGATCCTCAAGAACATCAAAATCAGCATCCCAGACGCCAAAATAGTAGGGTCTATGATCTACTCCACTTGTTTTCTTAATCACTTCACACACACAGCTTACAAAGCAATGAACCTTTATCATATGTATCCTCCTACTACTGTTGATTCTTTAAGAACTCTGCTACATGTCCTACGGTTTGAAAATCCTTTGGTGAAAGCTTTTCATCCGGCAATTTAATCCCAAGGTCTAGTTCTATAAATAAAATAAGTTCAAGAATCATGACGGAATCCATGTAAAGATCTTCATTTAACCGGGCATTCTCATGAAAGGATTCAATCGTAGGAAGGTTTAGCTTATTTTTTAATAAATCGTATATCGCTTCAATAAATTCTTCTTTCGTTCTCGTCATACTGCTGTCATCTCCGCTAGCTTTTTTCGACTAATTTTTCCGTTTGGAAGCTTTTCAATTTCTGTAACCTGCTTGATCTCCATTGGGATTTGGTGTGGAGCGAGGAACCGACTACACCAGTCTCTTACTTCCTTCTCATCCATTAATTCATTGGAGGTAAATTGAGCACAAACTCGTTCCCCTGCTAGGTCGTTTGTTTTTTTATACACAACCGCCTCTATTATTCTAGGCTCATTCATTAAGACATTCTCTACCTCTTGAGGGTACACATTTAGTCCCGCTACATTGATGGTGTCATCTATTCTCGATACAAACGTAAGAACCCCAGCTTGAAGATAACCAAGATCCTTTGTAGAGATTGTTTTTTGATAGGTATGAATCAGAATTTCCGTAGGAGACTCCTTTTCACCAGCCTCTATTTTCACATGTGGGAGAGCATATCCCATGTCAGATGCATGCTGTAGATCAGGATGAACCGCAACACAGCCGGCTTCCGAGCACCCATATTGCTGGAACACCTTCTTTGAGACGTTTTGTAATTGTTTTAGCCAGGTCGAAGGAATAACAGTCCCTGACGTCATCACATAGTGAAAAAGCCTTTCTCCTCTCATGAATCGACTTAACATGTAGAGAAGTGTTGGTGCCGCATAAAAGAGGTGATATGGCTGCTCCTTCACTTTTTTGATAAGATAAGCTGGGTTCATATTCGTAATCACGACTGGCTCTGCCCCTCTTTTCAAACACGCAAGTACACCACTGATAAGCCCATACGAATGAGTAACTGGGCAGGCAACAATAGAGGTGGTTGTATGATCGAGCGGTAAAACAGAGAGATAGCTTGTAAGCTCTTCTTCAATCGACTTCCACGTTCGTTCAATACATTTCGGAGCTCCGGTTGTTCCTGAGCTCATTTGGATAAGTGCCCCCTCCCCGTCTCGTCGATTGCTTCCTAATTGAATACTAGAATGAGAGTGTAAGTCTCCGTAAAACAGGACGTCACAGGATGATGCTTTAGCCAATTGAATGGCACCATCTTTTGGTGTAGAAGGATGGATTGGAAAAACAGTCCCTCCCTTATGACGGATATATAAACAAAGAGTAATCCACTCGAACATGTCTTTTATACAGACGGCAAGTCTTATATTCTGACAATCTCTAATCTCTGGTGTTTCATTAAACACTTCATATTGTTTTTCCACATCGTGTAGTGTGTAATAGTGATCATCTACGTAAAACATTAGACCTGCTCCTTCTTTAACAAAGTATTTTTTACTAGGTGATGAAACTCACCTTCACTCTTTTTCTGAAGCTTCCTTTTCAACAGCGCCTCGACAGAAATAAATTCCTGTTGAAATCCCACTTGATTGTACCGATCCTGTAATTCCGGGTACGAACGTAAGTAGTTACCCATCGCTAAACCAACCTGCTGGTAAAACGTTTCTTCTTTATACGCATATTGCTGCTCGAGTAAGAAAGAGACCTCACTTATGTTAAAGACAAATAACGTATCCATCACAAGCTCTCTTAATGCTTCAACAGAGGACATCCAGTAGGAGACATCATCGGGCTTGTCTTTGTAATAAGGATGAATGCTTTCAAACGTTGGTATAAGCTCCTTATTTACAACAAATTCTTCAACATATTCCAAGCTATCATGGAAATCCCGTAGTGCTATTTTCGTTGGCCATCCATTTTCATGTAGTAAAATCATATTTTGCGCATGAGCTTCTACAGCAACTCCGTGACCTATCAAAAGATGCAGAATGGGGATAACACTAACCTCAATGAATTGTTTTACCCAACGTTCTATTCCGTAGCTTTTGATCATCTCGTCCATAAACGGTTTTCCATCTTTTTCACTCATCATAAATGCGTTAAATGGAATAGCCTCTTCATGATCGTTCTTATAAAGATGAATACTCTCTCTCCAAATAACTCCTAGCTGACCTTCTAGTGCAGGCTCACTTTCTTCAAGCCCTATCCCTGCATACTCCTTTAAAATGATGAGGGAATTCTTTAAATATGTATCTGACTGAACAATTTTCCCAATCCATTCTGATAGATAGGGAGCTGAACAAATCGCATGAGTTGGAATCATTCTTAATGAAGAGGTATTAACCATATTCATCGGTACCTTCACATGTGCCTTTTCAGGATGAGACGCATTCCATAGCGTACGTACCGATTGCGTTGCTCTGTAATCATCACCTTTTATCTTGAAAGGATAGAGATCTCCTTTTTCCACAAGCCTTTGCAAGGGAGCTTTAAGTGAATTCCACTGCCACGGATGAACGGGTAAAAAAGTATACGACCGAAAATCCTTCCCTACCATCTCCAGCTGTTGTACAAGATACTCCCACATTAAGTGACCAAGCTCTCTTCTCCAAAACTGTTCTTCGTCTTCATGAATCGACATTTTCACTCTATCTCTTCTTACAGCCGTCCAAATAAGCGGAAACGATTGTTTTGCTTCAGGTCCATAACGGAAATGGTCTTCACTTGAAAACCCTGTACGTGATTTAAAGCAGGGATGATAGGGATGCCCTTCTATAAGCTCAGATTCCAATTCTTCATAGCTTACATGTCTCCTTGAACGTGAATGTATGAGGTATTCCTCATTCCACTCACAAAGCTTCGTTGTCTGAGCTAATTCATGTATAACGGTCTGTTTTACATCCTCACATGTGCAAACTTCGTCTAAAAGCTCTTCGATCGTGGCCTCTATACTTTCCTCTTCTATCCGGACCCGATCAAATGCTGTTCTTTTTCCTTTGCACGTATAAGTATGGTTTTTTCCGATTAAGCGAAAAAATCCATTCCCTTCTTCAAATGGAATGAGCCGTTCAAAGATCATCGCTTCGACCAACTGACGCTTCACTCGTTGTTGGGACTTCCTAAGAGATATAAGAGATAACTTTTGCACGTTCTTCCTCCTTCGAAATCATCGTAAAGGGATTATCTATTTTCGTATAAATCGCTTGCTCTAGCTCTGCTGTTAACTCATCCACATCGTGGAGACGCGTGAGTAAATTTGCTTTATAGGAAAGCTTCGGTTTATGTAAAATCGAATGAACAAACTCTTTTCCACAACCTGATAACTCTTTTTCTACTTGTTGTAACCTTTCCTTCGACCAAGTAAGTAGAACATCTTCCTCTATAAGAGAATCCGCCCCAAATCGATAAATAACAGAGAAAAGTTGATTCATAAACAAGTAATACGTAAACCTTTCTTGGATGATCTCATCCTCATAAAAAAGCTCAGGTGTTTCAAGCAAGGAGGGCTCTAGCAACCTAAGCTCCTTTTCAAGAGATTTTGATAAATAATAGCCTTGATTATCACGATAATAGTACGATTTCGGGTACCCTTCTGAAAGGTCTAACACACTATTTTGCTGATGCGCTTCTAGGGCAATCCCATGCTCATCATACAAGCGAATAAGTGGTTCTATTGCACAATTCCAATACTTTTCAAACCAATCCAGGCTAACCTCTTCACATGGTCGATTTTCTAAAAAAGCTAATTTCGTTATAAGATTGGCTAATGTTGAGCTGTGATGTGGTAGAGGGTCCTGTACAATCGCAGCAATGGAACTGATTCCTTGATCCTTTCCAGTAGGAAATTGATTTTCACGTAAAATGACTTCAAAGCCTGATTCCCTTTGATTTGGGAAGCTAACCGTCATATAGGCGGGATCTTCTAGAACATTGAAGCTTGGATACCTTTCTAGGAATCTACTTTTTCTCACTAGTTTTGCCATCACCATACCCGCTTTTAGCTCATGTAACTGATTGACTCTAAGTGAATTGGTTACCTTTACGGGAATCGAAAACTTATACATGAAGTCTTCGCTGGCATTATAGACCGTCCTTAGTGAGGAGGTAGCCGTATAATTCGCTCCCATTGGACCAAGGTCTTTTATCGTCTCCTCCCTCAGCGCTTCCTTTACATACTCTTGTTGTAGGAGCCACTGTGCTTGAAGAGGATGCATTGGAAGAAGAACCATGTCCTCTGGTATGTGTAATGTATGTAACGATTTTCTCACTAGCTCACTTGCCCGATGATCCAGCAGTGAATCTTCTTTTATAAGAGAATGATGAATCCCGAAATAATGTAGTTGAAAGCTTCCTTTCAGTTCCGGTGCATAGCTCTGATGCTGCCACCCCGCCATCCCCTGCCTACTCTTTGGCGTCGGATGAAACCAATGACCAAAAAGGAGAGATTGCTCGGTTTCAATAAATGTACTGCTTTCTGAATATAGGTGAGTTGAATCACCAAGTCTTCCTTCAATATACGTTGCCATCGTTTGATAACTGGCTATCACTCTTAACATCAGCTCATCAAAATGAGAGGTGAACTCTCGATTTCTACCTACGGACGCTAAGAGGTGTACTTCTTGAATCATTGTAATCATTACGGTTAATCGATTTTCCGCTATCCATTGGTTTTTTCGAACACAATATTTTAAGGCGCCACCGATGATATGCCTTCCCGCCCTTGACCGATACTTGATTTCCAAAGCATATGTTACACCTTGCTGCTCAAGCTCGACCTCCAACATGTGCGTACCTGATAGAGTCGTAGTTGCCTTTCTCTTTGCTACCCATTCCTCTAACTCCATCCAAAAACCAGTACTCACTTCCCGAACATAGCTGTTCACAAAGGCCTGAAATGTTGCATTTTCAGCAATATCCTTAGCTGAATTATTCATATTTCCACCCTTCCCAGAGTCTTTAGACCTATATGTTGATAACCATTCTCAATGACAAGTATTGAAAAAGTCTTCCTCTTTCAGAAAGACTTTCTAAGAGATCTCACCTTATTGATAATGAATATCATTATCATAATACCAGTTAATACGATTATTGAACATGGACATTTTTTACTATTTTCAGAAAAAGGGACTTTCTTCGTATCTTTTGAAAATGACGTGAGATGAAGTTGAATGCTCTTCAACATGTAGGCGATTTCTGATATGATAATTAATTGATAATCATTTTCAATAGAAGAACGTTTCATATAAGATTGTGAGGTTACTAGATGAAGCTCAACAAGAATATTTGGATTTTATTAATCGGTGAATTTATAGCTGGCTTTGGATTATGGCTTGGTATCATTGGAGATCTTGAATTTATGCAGGATAAAATTCCTTCTGATTTCTTAAAATCTCTCATTTTAGTTGCCGGAATTTTTGCAGGGATACTATGCGGACCACTTGCAGGTAAGCTAACAGATCAATATTCTAAAAAAACCATTCTCCTTTATTCGGGAGCTGCGAGACTTATTAGTGTCAGCTTTATGTTTCTTGCGATCTATACAGGCTCGGTATGGTGGATGGTCGTCTTTCTTATCTCGATTAATATGACGGCTGCCTTTTATTTCCCAGCACTACAAGCAGCCATTCCTCTCGTTGTAGATAAAAAAGACCTATTACAGCTGAACGGATTACATACAAATATATCGACGCTTTCTCGTATACTTGGTACCGCTGCAGCAGGCTTTTTTTTAACAATCATGTCACTAACAACCCTTTATGTGTTAGCCTTTAGTGCCTATTTCATCCTATTTGTACTCACATGGTTCTTACAAATGGATGAATCAAAGGCTCTAACAGAATGTCTGGATGAAGGGGCACCTTCTAAGCAAAGCTTTTACGAAGTCTTTCCAGTTATTAAACAGCAGCCACTTGTTCTTATGACACTTGTCTTATCACTTGTGCCCATTTTATTTATTGGCGGATTTAATCTCGTTATCATTGCATTAAGTGAAATTCAACAAAATCCTTCTTTAAAAGGTTGGCTATATGTAGCTGAAGGGATTTCCTTTATGCTAGGTGCATATTTTGTTAAGAAACTTCCAACGAAGTCACCTTATACAGTTTTACTAGCATTCTCATTATTAATTGGGCTCTCTCAGCTCATTCTTTATTTTACTACTATCCCGTTCATTTCCATTGTGGCCTTTATTGTATTTGGTTTCTCTGTCGGAAGCTTTTTCCCTACAGCAGCAACAATTTTTCAGACACAGGTTCCTAGTGAGTACCATGGTCGATTTTTCTCCTTTAGAGGGATGTTTGATGATTTCATCTATCAACTCATTTTATTAGCTACCGGCTTTTTATTAGATACAGTTGGTTTTCATCACATGACGGTTCTCTTTGGAGCCTTGTCACTTCTCACAACATTTAGTTTATTAATGACGTTTAGGAGAACAGGAAAAGAATCCGTGTCGGCTTAAAGAAAGAGGTTTTTTTAAATATAGAGGCCGATGATCTTCGTCGTAGAAGGAGACGATCATCGGCGGGCCGGGAAGGACCACGGCCAAGGGCCAAAGATGGGTCGGACCCATCCTTGGCCCAGGACGTGGAGTATTTTCGGTTTTGAGCTGTTTATTTTCGGTTTTGGCTCATTTATTTTCGCTTTTAGCCAATTTATTTTCGCTTTTCCACAATTTATTTTCGGAAATGGAGCATTTATTCACTTTTCGACAATAAACGACTAATCCCTTCCCCTCCACACGACCTCTATTCTATCTCAATTCTCCGTGGCTTCTTCTTTTCCAGCTGAATTTCAAGTAAACCATGTCGGTACACTGCCTTCATATTACGCTTTACTACGTAGTCAGGGAGACTAATGGTGCGTGTTCCACTTATGTGACGAGGACTTCCCTCACGATTCTCTTTCACTTCAATTACAACAGTATCACCGCTCATTTCTACATGAATCTGCTCCTTCGCCACTCCTGGTAGCGCCGCAGTAATCGTGAAATGCTCCTTTGTTTCATTGATATCTGTTGAAAAGCTCGCATATGATTGCTTTCGAAAGGCACCATCTATTGTATCTAGCAGTGTTTTATTCGGTCGTTTTTGGAAAAATTCATTCATTAGCTTCATAGGATCTGGCATTCTACACCCTCCTCCGTTCCATTCTTACGATATCTTATGATAAAAATGGGATTTTGCCTCTAAAACAACCTTTTTTCCCCTAATAGAATGAACGCAGTCATCTTATCCAAAAAAAAGGTTTGGCTCCAAAGGAACCAAACCTCGTTACTTTATGCTTTAGCTTGCTCGAATTCTTCTTCGATCTCTTTTGAAGGAGCTTCTGTAACTAAGCTCACAACCATTACGGCAATCCATGCGAAGATAAATCCTGGTACGATTTCGTAAAGGCTGAACGGAATGACAGCTTCCGTAATCACCTCACCTGCCTCATTTAACTCAGGTGTTGATAATATCTTCCATATTACTACTGTAGCTGCTCCTACGATCATTCCTGCCAGAGCTCCCCAACGATTCATACGTTTCCAGAAAAGGGAGAGAATGATTACAGGACCAAATGCAGCGCCGAATCCTGCCCACGCATAACTTACTAAATCTAATACAGAGCTATCTGGATTTGAAGCTAGTAAAATCGCAATTAAGGCAATGACCGCAACAGAGATACGACCAACCCATACTAGTTCTTTTTCAGAAGCATCTTTTCTTAAAATAGCTTTGTAGAAATCCTCTGCTACAGCACTTGAAGAAACAAGTAACTGAGAATCAATTGTACTCATAATCGCAGCTAAAATCGCAGCTAGTAGAATACCGGATACCCAAGGATCAAATAAAACCTGTGTAAAGAGAATAAATACTTGCTCACCATCACTGATTGGATTATCTGCAAAATACGCGATACCTGCAAAACCTGTGAAAATAGCACCGAATAAAGCAAATACCATCCAGATTGTACCAATCATACGAGCCTTTGGAACATCATTCTTAGAACGAAGTGCCATAAAACGAGTTAGAATATGAGGCTGACCGAAATATCCTAATCCCCATGCTAATAGTGAAATAATCGCTAACGCGGACATTCCTGAGAAAGCATCAAGATAAATAGGGTCAATTTGCCCAACTTGATTAACTGTTTCTCCCCAGCCACCAATTTTATTGACCGCTACGATTGGAACAATAATAAGCGCTAAGAACATCAGAATCCCTTGAATAAAGTCAGTCCAACTAACCGCAAGGAAACCCCCAAGGAACGTATAGGAAATAATGACAATTGCACCAATCCAAAGAGCTTGAGTGTAAGATAGTCCGAATGAAGCTTCAAATAATTTCGCTCCACCAACCATTCCTGATGACGTATAGAACGTAAAGAATAATAGAATAACTAAAGCTGAAATAACACGTAGTAGCTTAGATCCATCTTTGAATCGATTTTCAAAGAAATCTGGAATAGTAATAGAATCATTCGCTACTTCTGTATAGCTACGTAAACGCTTCGCAACAAATTGCCAGTTTAAGTAAGCACCTACTGCCAAACCGACTGCTATCCAGATTTGGTTCATACCACCAGAGGCATATACAGCACCCGGCAAACCTAATAATAGCCAACTACTCATATCCGATGCACCGGCACTAAGTGCGGCAACACCAGGACCTAACCTTCTTCCACCTAGAACATAGTCTGAAAGATTACTAGTCATACGGTATGCAGCAATTCCGATCCCCAACATACCTATTAAATAAATAATAAATGTTACTAAAACACCTGTTTCCACTAATTAGTCACTCCTCTCGGTAAAATTTGTTATGATTGAGATTACTACTAATGCTAACATTGGGACAAATAACCAAAACCAAGTTGCACCTGTTAAAGCGTAATCCATTGACATGTCACCTCCTAAAATAGCTATCAACAAATCCTTATGCAAGCTTATGCAAATTCATGATGATTGATATGAAATAGATTAATAGGTCACAACGGCATAGGACGTTAATAATCGTAACACAATATGACAAAACGAACAAATAACCTCATTCACAATTTCTCCACAAATGAATAAATATACAGTAAAACGAATTATTTAGGCATTATATCCTATAATTGGTTATATCTATTCATAAAAATTAATAAAATTAACTTCCTATTTTTCGTCGATTTATGTATTTTTTGTGTTGACTACGACTATTTTCCCCTTTAAAATAATATCCTGTTTTTCTTAAGCTTAATCTTTTTTTCGTCTAAATTGTTGCTTTTGAATGTTACATGTACAACTATGTTTTTTTGAACAGATCGAGTACCTCTTTTTTTGATTTCTATCAGTAATAAAAACTCTCCTATAGGCACGCCAACTTCCTCTCACACTCACGCTATCTATCGTTCCATTTATAGAAAAAAATGTCTATTTATGATAAAATTCAAAGAAATATGGTTTTTGTCAGGAGAGAGTAACGTGAAAAAATTTCTATTTATCTTGGGTGGTTTATTTATCCTACTTGGTACAGGTGGCTTAATCAATTTTATTTCGATGACACTTAAAGCCATTCAAGAAGAGCAAGAAATGTATGGTGGCTCGGTTTATTTTATGGTCATCCAATCGGTGGGTACAGCTAGTCCTTATCTCCTCCTTTTAATTGGCGGTGGCATTATCATTTCCATTGCGGCGTTTTTAACGGAATACAAAAAAAGAAGTGACCTTACCTCCAAGCTGATTGATGTGTTGGCTCAGCAGCAAATTCAATCCCATCAAGTGAACTCTCGTAATGAATCAGCTATTTCGAAAGAACCTACGATAAATTCGCCTACAGATGAATTCAGTGAATATGAAGATTTCCCTCAATCTGAGAAAAACACGGAAGAACGCATCTATTGGAAGGGCTAATGTTCTTATTAAGCAAAGTGTGAACTCCTTACTTATCAAAAATCGGTAATCAGGATTCTTTAAAAAGGAAAGGGACACATTTAGTTGATTTTAAATGCCTTACAAAAAGAAGCTTAGGCACTCACGTTGCTCTAAGCTTCTTCCTTTTTCATATTTTTCATAGCATCTCAGATGTCGTTTTTGCTTGCATGTGAAGCAACAAGTAGTCAGGTCCACCTGCCTTGGAATCTGTTCCTGACATATTAAATCCGCCAAACGGCTGATAGCCTACAATAGCTCCTGTACAGCCTCTGTTAAAATAAAGATTTCCAACATGAAAATCCTCGCGCGCTTTTTCAATATGATCTCGATTATTAGTTATAACCGCTCCCGTTAGACCGTAATCTGTGTGATTTGCAATCTCTAATGCATGATCAAAATCCTTCGCTTTGCAAAAAGCCACCACAGGACCAAAGATCTCTTCCTTCATTAATCTTGCCTCTTCATCTACATCGGCAAATATGGTTGGTGAAATAAAAAAGCCCTTTGTATCATTTCCTATTCCTCCAGCAACTAGCTTTCCTTCTGAGCTACCAATTTCGATATAACTCATGATTTTGTCATAGGCAGCTTGATCAATGACAGGCCCCATATATACCGAAGGACTTAAGGTTTCCCCAACAGATAGATTATTCGTGAGCTCAATCGCTCTTTCTAGTACTTGATCGTACACATCCTCTACTATAACCGCTCGTGAGCAGGCTGAACATTTTTGTCCTGAAAAGCCAAATGCTGATGCGACAATAGATTGAGCCGCCAATTCTACATCAGCTGAAGAATCCACGACAATGGTATCTTTTCCTCCCATTTCGGCAATCACACGCTTAAGCCAAATTTGCCCTTCCTGTACCTTAGCAGCACGCTCATAAATCCGAACGCCTACATCCCTTGAGCCCGTGAAGCTAACAAATCGTGTCCGAGGATGATCGACGAGATAATCGCCAACCTCCGCTCCACTTCCAGGTACATAATTTACTACTCCCTTTGGTAAACCAGCTTCCTCTAATACTTCTATAAACTTTGCTGCTACGACAGGTGTTGTGCTTGCGGGTTTTAATAGAACCGTATTACCCGATACAACTGCTGCCGATGTCATGCCAGCCATAATTGCAAAGGCAAAATTCCATGGTGAAATAATAATCCCAATTCCTAGTGGTATGTAGGTGAACCGATTATATTCAATCGGACGACTTTCCACCTTAAAACCATCCTTTATTGAAAGCATTTGTCGCCCATAGTACTCCATGAAATCAATCGCTTCCGCTGTATCTGCATCCGCTTCATTCCATGGTTTTCCTGCTTCCTTTACAAGTAACGCAGAAAATTCATGCTTTCTTCGGCGAACAATGGCCGCCGCTCGGAATAAGATGTCTGCCCTCATTTCCGGCTTAGATTTCCTCCATGTCTTAAACGTCTCATCGGCCACTTGCATAGCCTTTTCTGCATGCTCTTTCGTTGCTTTTGATACTGTTCCAATGATCTCTGCTTTATTAGCAGGATTTACAGAAACAAGTTGATCCTCCGTTTTTATCCGTTCCCCGTTAATCACGAGATCATAATGCTCGCCTAAATAAGTCCCAACCTCAAGTAGACCTTTTTCAAATGCCAACCTATTCTCTTCTACAGTAAAATCGGTAAAGGGTTCATGTTTGTAAGGTACGACCATTTCACTCGCCTCCATCAAAGTAATAAAAACATTAGACACAGTGCTTCTGGCGTATACAGTAGTATGAAGGATAGTTCTTAAAATGGAATAAAGCACTTACAAGGGGTTACGTCTTAGAGTGACTCTGTTAACTACCTCTTTTCACCTCAAAATGAACAAAAAAGAACGATTCGCGTATAAATAAATCGTTCTTGCTTCATTCGTATGCATAGCTTTCGAAAGAAATGATGAAAGTTCGAGAAATACAAGCTAGAAAGGAAAATAGCGCCCTCATCGGAAGGCGCTATTTTTGAACCGTTACTTGTATATATGGACAGTTGGCTCCTCTTGGTCTGACTCTTTAAGAATGAGGGCTTCTTGACCTGTTGTTGACATAATATTCACTTCGAGTGAGATATAATCTGGGAAATAATCCATAACCTTCCCGGTCACAAATTGAGTAAAACCAACAACCTCTGCCTTTCCATAAAATTGCATAGGGATTTCAATATCTAAATAGCTCATTTCACCATTACGATAAAAGGCTTTTCCAATTACACCTGTGTAATTAGGGAAAAACTCTTCAATATCGTCCTTGAAACGACTAAACATTTGCGCATCATCACGATGCGCACTAGTTGCATCTGCAGAAGGGAAGAAATAATACTTTTCATCTATTTCTGTCCATTTCCCAACTTCTCTACTTCCTTCTTTTACGACTGTTTTTGCCACAAAGCTTCCTGGCACAATGGATTTACTCTCTTCTTGCTCATAAATACCAATCACAATCGGAACATCCTCTAAGCCTTGAATACTTCTTGCTCTGTTAACAACTTCTTGTGCTATTTCTTTTCCTTTTGCCAATAACTCGTCACGATCAATTTTGTATTCACGGGCATAGCCATTCTCTTGCTTGTAATAGTGAACAGAATTCATTGCTAATCCAAGAACAATACCGCCTAATTCACCTGTATCCTCTTTTTGAATCAGGTAATTATGCTCAAGCATATGAGCAAGGTAGATTGGGTTTTCTTCGTTAATCTCCTCAAGTCCCGCTTCCTCTGTTGGCTCTGGTAACGCAGGATTCAATCCTAGCTCGACATATTCCTTCTTTTCTTTTTTGGCTTTTTCTTTTGCCGCCTCAAGATCTTTACCCGTTAGCTTTCTGCTTAACCAGCTTTTAATGACATCACTTTTAATATACTGACCTTCTTGGTAAAGGTATTTATCCGTTGAAAACGTATCTTGAGCAAGCCTCATTAAGCCTGTTTCAAATTCATCAATATCAAGTCTTGTGTTTAACTGCTTCGTCACTAACCCTCTTGCTTCCCCTGGTTGAAATGGTAGAATCATCTTATAGTACGAATCTGAGATATTGTACTTTGGGATAATCGCCTTTTCTGTCGTGTCATCCTCTGTTTCCTTTACGATTTCTTCCTGCTCTCCGAAATTAGGTGCACATGCTGTTAGAAGTAGAAAGCTCGCTAGCACCAGATAATATATTTTTCTCAAGTGATTTCACACCTTTATTTTTTCATTTCTTCTATCAGTCTTGCCTCGTCCCAAACTTCTATCTGCAATTCCTCAGCTTTTTTCAGCTTACTTCCTGCTGCTTCCCCAGCAACAACAAGATCTGTGCTTTTGCTTACACTACCGGTTACTTTACCACCTAAGGCTTCAATTCCTTCTTTTGCTTCATTACGCGACATTTGTTCTAGTTTCCCAGTTAAAACAACTGTTTTTCCTGCTAGATAAGAGTCACTATCCTCTACTTTCACTAGCTTTGGTCCCTTGTAGCTAGTGTTCACACCTAAGGATTGAAGCTCTTGAATAAGGTGTTGAACGTCAGGGTTTTGGAAATAGGTATGAATGGCATCAGCCATTTTATCACCTATTTCGTTAATGGCGATTAATTGCTCAACTGTCGCTTCTTGTAGCTGTTCAATGGTCTCGAAGTTTTGTGCTAGCGTTTTGGCCGCCTTAGCCCCAACATGACGAATTCCTAATCCGAACAGCAATCTTTCTAACGAATTATCCTTCGATTGCTCAATAGCCTTTAGTAAGTTGTCCGTTGACTTTTCACCCATACGTTCCAGCTGTAACAGCTGATCTCGTGTAAGACGATATAAGTCCGCTACATCTTTAATTAATCCTGCCTGGAAAAGCTGGATCACAACACGTTCACCTAGACCATCAATGTTCATCGCATTTCTTGACACAAAATGGATGAGACCTTCTGTTATTTGAGCTGGACATTGTGGATTAATACAACGAAGGGCGACCTCCCCTTCAATACGCACGAGCTCACTTTCACAGGCTGGGCAATGTGTAGGCATGGTGAAGGTTTTTTCCTCACCTGTTCTCTGCTCAGTTAGGACGTTAACGACCTCAGGAATAATATCTCCCGCTTTTTTCACTACAACGGTATCCCCGATTTTGATGTCTTTTTCTCGAATTAAATCTTCGTTATGTAGGGAAGCTCGTTGTACAGTCGTGCCCGCAACACGTACAGGCTCTAGAATAGCCGTCGGGGTAATGACTCCCGTTCTCCCAACACTTAATTCAATATCTAACAGCTTTGTCATCACTTCTTCAGCGGGAAATTTGTAGGCAATCGCCCAGCGAGGACTTTTGGCTGTAAACCCTAGCTCCTCCTGCTGTGCTAGTGAATCTACTTTAATGACGATGCCATCTATATCATACGAAAGATTCGCTCTTTTTTCGGAAATTCCTTCGATAACAGAGAGTACTTCCTCTATTGTTTCACATTTTTTTCTTTCTGCATTTGTTTTGAAGCCTTCTTTTTCAAGATAATCGAGGGCTTCACTATGTCTTTCGATACCCGTTCCACCTAAATCGGCTATGCTATAAAGAAAAATATCAAGATTTCTTTTCGCTGCAATCTTTGGATCTAGCTGTCTAATCGATCCCGCTGCCGCATTTCGTGGATTTGCAAAAGGCTCCTCTTCTGCTTGCAGACGAAGCTCATTAAGTGTTTCAAACGATTTTTTCGGCATGAACACTTCACCACGTACTTCTAATGTCACAGCATTCTTCAGTCGCAATGGAATTGAACGAATGGTTTTTACGTTTTCCGTAATGTCCTCTCCCGTTGTCCCGTCACCTCTAGTGGCAGCTTGAACAAATAATCCATTCTCATAGCGCAAGGACACTGCTAGTCCATCGATCTTAAGTTCAACGACATACTGCACATCATCTCCTACAGCCTGTCTCACACGACGGTCAAAATCACGTAAATCTTGTTCATTAAACGCATTTCCAAGACTTAGCATCGGGGTATTATGGACTACCTTTTGAAAGGCATCAAGGATGGATCCCCCTACTCGCTGCGTAGGAGAATCCGGTGTTTTTAATTCGGTAAATTCTGCTTCTATTGTTAGTAATTCATGTAATCGTTGATCATACTCAGAGTCTGGAACACTCGGTTTATCTAATACATGATATTCATAATTATAGGTATTTAAGAGCTCGTGTAGCTCTTGAACTCTTTTTTCTGCTGATTGTTTATCCATAGAAGATGTCCAATCCTTTCTACATCTAGGTACCGTTATAAACGATTGATTGGGGCAAATTTGGCAAGTAGGCGTTTAATTCCAACTGGGCTCGGGAAGGCAATATCTAATTCCTTTCCTTCTCCTGTTCCTTTTACACTTACAACCGTTCCTATTCCCCATTTTTTATGCTCTGCTTTGTCTCCAACAGCCCAGCCAATATCATCTCCACCTGTTGCAGTTGCAATAGGTCTAGAAACGGGTGGACGCTTCTCCACACGTCGTTGTGCGCTAAAAGGAGAGGCAGATGATTGCTTTGTTTTAATCTGTTCATTTAAATTCTCAATAAGCTCGCTTGGAATTTCCGAGATAAAACGAGATTCTGGATTCATGTTTGTTTTACCAAAAAGCGTACGCATTTGAGCATTCGTTAAGAAAAGCTCCTGTTCAGCACGCGTAATTCCTACGTAGGCTAAACGACGTTCCTCCTCCATCTCATCCTCTTCCATTAACGATCGACTATGTGGGAATACCCCTTCCTCCAAACCGATTAAGAAGACGACTGGGAATTCTAGTCCTTTAGCAGAGTGTAGGGTCATGAGAACGACAGCTTCTTTTTGGTCTTGATCCTCTTCATCTAGCTTGTCAATATCAGCGACTAACGCTAAGTCTGTTAAAAACGCAACTAAGCTTTTATCTTCATTTTGCTTTTCAAACGATTGTGTAACAGATAAGAACTCATCAATATTTTCAAGTCGACTTTGCGCTTCAATTGTTTTTTCAATCTTAAGCATTTCCTTATAGCCAGATTTCTCGATAATTTCTTCTGCTAGCTCAGTCACTGATAAATAATCCTGCATGTTCCCTAAGTTTCGAATTAACTCTCTGAACTCTATTAATGCATTCACAACACGTGCGCTAACGCCAATTTGCTCAATCTCTTCTAATGCTTTGAAAATAGAGATATCATGTGCAATCGCATAGTTCGCGATTTTATCAAATGACGTTGATCCTACACCGCGCTTTGGTACGTTAATGATTCTAGCTAAGCTAATATCATCATCAGGGTTTGCCATCACACGTAAATATGCAAGTAAGTCTTTAATCTCTTTACGATCGTAGAACTTAATCCCACCAACGATGGTGTAATTCAAATTCGATTTAAGCAATACTTCCTCAATGATACGTGATTGTGCATTCGTACGATATAGAATCGCTATCTCAGAAAGCTTTCGCTGCCCAGAGTCTACAAGCTGTTTGATTTTCCCTGCAACAAACTGTCCTTCTGCAGATTCACTATCCGCACGGTAATACGTTATTTTAGATCCCTGCTGATTGTCTGTCCATAATTTCTTCGGTTTACGATTTGAGTTATGTTGAATAACCTCATTCGCTGCTTCAAGAATCAATTTCGTTGAGCGATAGTTTTGCTCTAGTAAAATCGTTTGAGCTTGTGGATAATCCTTTTCAAATGAAAGGATATTCGCAATATCCGCTCCACGCCAGCGATAGATAGACTGATCTGAATCCCCTACGACACATAGATTTTGAAAACGAGATGCTAATAGTTTTACTAGCATATATTGTGCTCTATTTGTATCCTGATACTCATCAACATGGATATATTGGAATTTACGCTGATATGTTGCAAGAACCTCTGGCACACGTTGAAACAATTGAATGGTCGACATAATTAAGTCGTCAAAGTCTAGTGATTGGTTTTTTCGAAGCTTCTTTTGATAGTCTTTATAAACATCACTCACCATTTGTTCATAATGACTGGCAGCTGTTTTCTCATATTCTTCAGGAGTAATGAGTTCATTTTTCGCACTACTAATAGAACCTAGAAGGCTTCTTGGTTCGTATTTTTTCGGATCCAAGTTTTTCTCTTTTAAGACTGTTTTTATAACCGACAATTGATCTGTCGTATCAAGTATCGAAAAGTTACGATTTATTCCCATTCTGTCACTATCACGTCGTAAAATACGGACGCACATGGAGTGGAAGGTCGAGATCCAGATATCATCTGCACCAGGCCCTAAAATCGCATGTATTCTGTCTTTCATCTCTCGTGCTGCTTTATTTGTAAACGTGATCGCTAATATGTTCCAAGGAGCAACTTGTTTTTCCGCCATTAAATAGGCGATACGATGTGTTAATACTCTCGTCTTACCACTACCTGCTCCTGCCATTAAAAGCAAGGGACCATCTGTTGTTTTTACTGCTTTTTGTTGCATATCATTCAATCCTTGTAACAATTGATCTGATAAAAATTGCAACGACTCCACCACCTATCCAAACATATGTTCTTATTTACTATTTTATCGTTCTTTCATTCTCTATTCAATCGGTAAATCCAATTACTTTACCGCATCTACTGTTTTTAAAGCAGCTTTTAAATCAGTATAAAGACTATTTCCAACAACTACTACATCTGCGAATTCGGCGAATTGCTTTGCTTCTTCTGCAGAGCTAATTCCTCCGCCATAAAATAGCTTTGTTTCATTTAGCACACTTTTTGTTTCCTTTACAACTTCAATATCGCCTAACTTCCCACTGTATTCAAGATAGAAAATCGGTAAATGAAACATATTTTCCGCGACACGCGCATAGGCCTTCACGTCTTCAATAGAAAGCTCTGTATTCGCGCCTGTTAATGCTGCAGCCTTACAATCAGGATTCAATATGCAGTATCCTTCAACAAGGATCTCCTCCCAATTCATTATCTCTCCGTATTCCTTAACCGCTTCATGCTGCAAATCAATTAACCACTTCGTTCCTTTGCTATTCATCACTGAGGGAATAAAATACAAATCAAAGCCGGGTACAATGGACTCTGCAGATGAAACCTCTAGCACACAAGGAATCAGATAACGTCTCACACGTGCCATTAAGTTCAGCACATTATCCTCAGTTACATTGTCACTTCCACCAATTAGAATGGCATCTGTACC
Source organism: Bacillus weihaiensis (assembly GCF_001889165.1). Classification (GTDB taxonomy): domain Bacteria; phylum Bacillota; class Bacilli; order Bacillales; family Bacillaceae; genus Metabacillus; species Metabacillus weihaiensis. The sequence continues at coordinate 3,823,851 of NZ_CP016020.1, forward strand.
TGATTCACATACTTTCTCTAAGTCTTCATCACTAATATCTTTATCTGGATCGAGCTTAAACACATGCTTCCACTCGTTAATATCGTACATAGCTGGACTCCTCCAATTCAAAAACATCCATTTCATCATTATAACAAATTACAGACAAGCACAAAAAGGTAAAAAGAAGGTAATAGAGGAAAGAGGTATGATTATTAATGGTTTTTTTCATAGGGTAAGTAGTGGCGATATAGGTTTAGTTCTATATAGGTAAAAAGAAGCATGCTTAAACGGGCAGGAATGAAAGTCCCCCCCTTATTGCCTTACCTATAAACCAATTACATTGTATTACAGTTAGTTAAAGGTTCTTCTATCTACTTCTTCTACAAGAAGATACAGGAGGTTCATAAGCTTATGCGAATGTTCTTTCGCTGCATAATATCTTACTCTCTCTATCATCACCTGTAATTCGAAATCGGAAAAACACCTTATGAGGTCCTTTTCATCCATTATTCTCACCCCCTCACTTGGGGGAGACAACTAATATTACCATTAATAGAAATCATTGTATTTAAGGAAAAAGTCACCTTGTGCCGATTTCATGACAAGACCCAAAAATTTTCTATATGGTCTAGCTAAAAATATGGTAAAATAAGGGTGGTGTTATTCCACTGTTTCACGTTATATTTAGAGATTTTATTATGACTTTATTACTTTTACTAAAGAGTATTATTAGTCACATTAGGCCCTTGAGCTACGAAAAGGAATAAAGAGAGAAAGTTTTAGTTGATACATGTTTATTGATTTACTTTAAGCAGCTACTTAAAAAATTCATGCGAGGTATGGTGAAGAAAAATGTCTGAACTCTATAAGGCCGGCTTTTTTATACGAGTATTGGCCGCTATTTTAGATACATTGATAATCATGACCCCCATCGCAATGATTACGTACTTTATTACAGGAGACGTATCATTAAAATGGACACAGGGTGTATTCTTTACGATCGTTTATTTCATTTACCTTACTGTTTTACCGATCGTTTGGAAAGGATATGTCATTGGAAAACGGATTGTAAACATACCGATTGAAAAATTAAATGGGGATCATCTAAAAATGTCGGATATGATTCTTCGAGAAGTGGTGGGGAAATTTGTTTTAGGCTATGTCACTTTTGGTATCACAACCGTTGTAAGTGGTTTAATGGTGCTACTTAGAAAAGATAAAAGAGCTATTCACGATTTTATGGCAGGAACACAGGTTTCTTCTAAATAATTCTTAACTGCTCCTTTTTACTACAAGAAAAAGCACCCCAAAGGTATTTTCTCTACCTTTTGGAGTGCTAGATTCACAAGTCAGTTTACACTATTCGTTCCACCTGATAGCTTTATTCAGGGAATTTTATTCCTTACCTTCTGTTTCTTCTTTATCCCCATGAACGCGTTCAAGTGCCATCTGATAGGCATCATTTCCGTAATTTAAACAACGCTTCACACGAGAGATTGTTGCTGTGCTAGCGCCCGTTTCTGTTTCAATCTTATGATACGTAAAACCATCACGTAGCATTCTAGCAACCTCTAGTCTTTGAGCCAATGATTGAATTTCATTTACTGTACAAAGGTCATCGAAAAATCGATAACACTCTTCTAAGTCATTTAACGATAAAATGGATTGAAAAAGCTGATCAAGCTCTTTTCCACGTAGTTTTTCAATTTGCATATTCATTCTCCTTTTGCTTTTACGATTGAACTAGAAATGATGTAGATAAATCCGGCACGATATTAATCCACGTTCTTCCAGGAGCAAGCTTCACAGCTTCCCCACCCGAAACAGGGAGAATTCTTCCATCTTTGTTTTCCCATTCGACTTCATATTGCCTTCCATTTTGGAATAATAAAGCCTTACCACCTGAAGTGAGGTTTATATCGCGTCTTCCATAATCGTCCTTGATTTGATGATCCATTTCCACTACAAAGACATTCGCTAGCGAGATTGCTTCACCAGATTCTAAATCAACGGTCTGTTCGTTATTACTATATCGACTATATCTCTTGTCAGCTTGATTATACTCATAAGTTGCTTGCCACGTTAATGAATTGTCATATTTTATGACAAACTTGTTAAGAGGTTCTCCTATTAACTCACTCGTTTCCTCTTCCTTTAAAAAATCTAAAGGCTCAACATCTGTGGTGGTTTCAAATCCTTCGTTTTCTGCACCCTTTAAAATATTCTCCTTTGAAATATAGGAGTTATGAGGTGCTACTCGATGATCTGCTCTCCAAAAGAGACTTCCATCATACTCCATACCATTTATTGAATTTACTTCGCCATTATCTAATTTCTCTTTTGCAATCGGACTATAGCCATGAGCTATATAAAGTGATTGAAACCCTTTACTTAAATCAATATAATAAGGTCTGGCACTTCTAACCGGTCCAATAATGTCTGGAATCTCACTTTGAAACACTGCTAAAAAGCGTGTGATATTCCCTTCAGCAAGTACTTCGTAAACTAAGTCTGCCTTATGCAGCCCTGATTGTGGTCTAGCTGCGGGATGATTGTTGATCATAACCGCTACGGGACGTTGAGTAATCTCCTCTTGCTCTGCTACTAGGCCAGTTAGAGGATGATGAATGGTTTCTACCTCAACTGCAGCTGGTTGTTCTTGTTGTATTAGTTGATCTTCATTTACTGATGCTATGTCTTCCTCTTTACTACAAGCACTCATAAGGAGAAGGCTTGAAAAGAGAAGAATTGAGACTTTTCCCTTTAACAAATTAACACAACCTTATCATAATATCCACTTTTATATTTTAACGCATTATCGATGGAAAGAGTACCGTTTTTTTCATGACGTCAAAAATCCCTCTAGGTGTCATTCTTATATAAGGTAGATGAGTTGAAGATAGAAATAAAAGCGAATAAATAGGGTCATCAAAAGGATATCCCCTCTCTTTCAGTAACCTCATTAACTCATTTTGCTTCTTCATAACAATTGGTAGCTCATCACCTGATGCCCCACCGTTTAAGACGAGTGGTAGCTCAAATATCACCTTTCCATTTTCCGTTAATACGATTCCACCACCAATTTCCTTCATCCGTTTACACGCTGCTATCATTTCAGATTTGTTTTTTCCGATCACGATCACATCGCCTGTCGTGGAGTAAGAGCTTGCAAAGCCTTGAATTTGTTTTGCAAAGCCCTTAATAAATGTATTAATCCTCCATTCACCGTTTCGATCAATCAGAGCCAGAAAGCTTTCATCATGATCGTAAGAAATTTCTGGAATTGAACTGTCTAGTGTAATCGAATATGGTTCCATAATAACCGCATTTCTCATTTTCATACCAAGAGGCATAGAAAATTGCAAGTCATCTATTGTTAAATCCCAGCTAAACGTCGCCTCTTGTAGCCCGTAATCTCCCCAATTTACTTCGTGCTCATCTTGAACCACTTCATGATTTTTCCTTAGCCAAACCCCTTTAGAAAGAACACTAGAAGGGTTAGGTTCATCAATACTTTCCAAGATATTTAGAGTTGCGATTTTACCAGGTGAGATAGATCCAATCTGATCGTCAATCCGGTAATACTTCGCGATATTAAACGAAGCCATATGATAAGCATCAATTGCAGGAACATTGTATTCTAAAGCTATATCAATACATTGATTGATCATTCCTTTTTGATAAAAAGCAGGTGTTGCTCCATCTGTTGTATAGTAGAGATGATCGTATGTCGTAAGTCCTTCATCTTGAATTTCTTTTAGTAGCTTTTGCAAATCAGGACGAATGGAAGAGTGCCTTAATGCTGCGGTGTATCCAAGTCTTAACCTTCTCATCACGTCTTTTCCCGTCATCGATTCATGATCACTATCAACACCAAACAGCTTCATTTTCGTTAACGTATTAACCGACGCACCTGGAAAATGACCTTCCATGCGTTTTCCTTGTCTCTTTGTTTCCTGCAGCCAATATAACAGCCAGTCATCCCCATCAGCAAGCTTAGGCCAGCCTGTTAGTTCGCCACCTTGGATCACGGCATCATGCTCCAACCATTTTTTCACAAAATCATGAGAAAAAATCGTATCCTCTGCATGTACTTCTGTTTGTAAATCAAAGCGTGCCCACCAATAAAAGTGATACGGAAGCTGTTCTAAATCATCAAGTAAAGTAAGCGCTTTCTTTTTCTGGCTATATAAAAGCAGAAAAAGATTATCGTTGATGAATGTAGTTGTTCCCGTTTGCGACACATACTTTGCTAAAGTATGGGGATTATATAACTGAAATGGATGGACATGTGGATCAATATAGCCTGGCACAATCACCTTTGTTGAGCAATCAATGACTTCGCACTCTGCTAGTTGTCCAGGTAGGTTTTTACCGACATAGATGATACGATCATCTAAAATCCATATGTTCGCCTTCACCCATTGCCTTAAAAACGAATTTAGGTAGGTCGCGTTTTTCAACACAATCGTTGGTGCCAATGTATTTGTTAATACATCAATTTGTTGACGTATTTGATTATTCTTCCATTTGAACTTTTTTTGGGGCATACAAAACCCTCCATGATTAGTTTAATGTAATTCTATGTTAACATATGGAATTTAGTAACGCATTAACGTTTTATTGGATTTTCATGACAATTTTTAGGGAGGAATGTCGTATGGTACGTCCAAACATTGGAATAGTGAATGCCTTAATACGTATTACATGCGGGTTGGCTTTGCTTTCCTTTTCAACAGCAAAATATTGCAAAAAACCGTGGAGAGATTCTTATATTTTCGTGATGATATTGGCAGCTATGAAGGTTGGAGAAGGTATTGTACGCTTCTGCCCAATCACGTATCTATTTGAACAAAACGATACTTATTTTTTCGAGGATGACGAAGATGATTTTGATGAGGATGACATAGAGGTTACGTATAATCCATCTTAATTAATTCTAGGAAAACTTATCATTAAAAACAGGACTGGTTCACTCTACAACCAGTCCCATCTACTCAATTGGAGGTGCTTTTATTGTTTTTAGAATATTTAACGGACATGTCGTTTATCTTCATTGCTTTAATAGGTGGAATTGTTGCTCTATTATTTGTATACATTAAGAAACGACGTGCTTAATTGCTTTGTTCCCAATATCTTTTCGATAAAATAACGCCGGTGCAGCAATTTGCTCAACCAATGAATACGCCTCTTTTTGTGCATCAGAAATCGACTCACCGAATCCCGCTACAACGATTACGCGACCGCCATTATTCACAAATTGTTCTTCAACTCTTTTCGTTCCAGCATGAAAAATGACGGCATTTCCATGGGTATGTTGAAGCGTTCCGATTGGACGTCCTTTTTCATAGTCATTAGGATAGCCATTAGAAGCTAATACCACACCTAAGACAGCCTTATCTGTCCATTGAAGCTCAACTGGCTGATCCTGTAATAGCCCCATTAAAAACTCAACTAAATCAGATTCTAACCTTGGGAGTACAACCTGTGTTTCTGGATCTCCAAATCGCGCATTAAATTCAATGACTTTAGGACCCTGTTCCGTTAAGATCAGACCTGCATATAAGATCCCTGTAAAGGAGCTTCCTTCACTTACAAGGGCTTTTGCCGCTGGTTTTAATATGGTTTCAACCGCCTCTGCAACAACTTCATCCGAAATTTGCGGTACAGGAGAATACGCACCCATTCCACCAGTATTTGGGCCCTCATCATTGTCATAAGCACGCTTATGGTCTTGTGCAATCACCATCGGGTAAACTTTTTCTCCTTTAACAAATGCCATTAAGGAAAATTCTTCACCAGCTAAAAATTCTTCAATAACAACAGAGCTAGATGCCTCACCGAACTTCTCGTTCTCAAGCATATCTGTCACACTTGCTAATGCAACATCAAGAGTTTCTGCAACAGTAACCCCTTTTCCAGCCGCTAATCCGTCCGCTTTAATGACAATCGGAGCACCCTTTTCTTGAATATAAGCCTTAGCCTCTTCTACATCAGTAAAGGTTTGATAGTCGGCAGTCGGAATGTTGTATTTTATCATCAATTCCTTTGCAAAATTTTTGCTCCCTTCAATAAGCGCAGCCTTTTGCCTAGGACCAAAGATTTTCAATCCTGCTTCTTCAAAATCATCAACGATCCCATTTAATAATGGAACCTCTGGACCGACAATTGTTAAGTCAATTTGTTGCTCTTTTGCAAATGCTAAAAGTGCCTCGTTATCCGTCTCGCTCAATGGAACTCTTGTTGCAAGATTGTCCATACCGTCGTTTCCTGGCGCGACGAATACTTCTGTTACAAGCTTACTTTGTGCGACCTTCCAGACAAGCGCATGCTCACGTCCGCCTTGACCAATAATAAGTACCTTCATATTTACACCGTCCTCTTAATGTTTAAAATGACGTACTCCTGTAAACACCATCGTGATGCCATATTCATCTGCCATTCGGATGGAATCCTCATCTTTAATCGATCCACCTGGTTGAATAATTGCTGTAACACCAGCTTTAGCAGCCGCTTCAACAGTATCAGACATTGGGAAAAATGCGTCTGAACCTAATGCACTGCCTTGAGCTTTTTCTAAAGCTTGCTCAATTGCAATCTTCGCTGCGCCCACGCGGTTCATCTGTCCTGCGCCAACTCCTACTGTCATTTCATCCTTCGCTAACACAATCGCATTAGACTTCACATGCTTAACAACCTTCCAAGCTAACGTGAGATCCTTCCATTCTTGATCAGAAGGCTCGCGCTTAGTTGGAATGGTCACCTCCACATCGTCTAATGATAGAGTATCCTCATCCTGAACAAGTAAGCCACCACGTACAGACTGCAGTACTTTTTCAGGCTTAGATAATACCTTCACATCAATTGTAAGGAGGCGTAAATTCTTTTTCGCTGTTAAGATATCTAACGCTTCTTGACTAAAGGAAGGAGCAATGACAATCTCAAGGAAAATTTCATGCAGCTTCGTTGCTGTTTCTCCGTCTACCTCGTGGTTTAATGCAACAATCCCGCCAAAAATAGATGTTGGATCTGCTTCATAGCATCGAGCAAATGCTTCTACAGTTGAGGCTCCAACACCAACTCCACATGGATTCATATGCTTGACTGCAACGGCTGCCGGCTCAGTGAATTCACGAACAATTTGGAGAGCTGCATCTGCATCCTTAATGTTGTTGAACGAAAGCTCTTTCCCGTGAAGCTGCTTTGCGTTTGCTAGAGAAGCGACAGGGACAAAAGGCTTTTGATAGAAGCTTGCTTTTTGATGAGGATTTTCACCATAACGGAGTGCTTGCTTTTTCTCAAATGTGTATGTTACAGATTCAGGGTCCTCTTCGCCCACTTTTTTTGTTAAAAATTCAGCAATTAACGCATCATATGCTGCTGTATGTCTGAAAACCTTCGCTGCTAAACGTTGTTTTTTCTCTAAGGAAACCTCTCCAGACGCTTTTAATTCTTCTAGTACGACTTGATAATCCTGTGGATCAACAAGGACCGTCACATCTTCATGATTTTTCGCCGCTGAACGAAGCATCGATGGACCACCGATATCAATGTTTTCAATCGCATCCTGGAACTCGACATCAGGCTTAGCAATCGTTTCTTTAAACGGATATAGGTTCACAACCACCATATCAATCGTTTCAATCTTATTTTGCTCTAGCTGCTCCATATGATTTGGGTTGTTTCGTACCGCTAAAAGTCCACCATGGATATTTGGATGTAACGTCTTCACACGACCATCCATAATTTCTGGGAATCCTGTCACCTCTGAGATCCCAATAACCTTTAGACCATTCTCTTCTAAAAGAGATTTTGTTCCACCTGTTGAAATGACTTCAACCCCTAAATCAATAAGTTCCTTAACAAAAGGAACAAGGTTTTCTTTATTCGATACACTGACTAGTGCGCGTTTTACTGTCATGATTTTCACCTCTAGCTTTATTTTGACACCAATTGTTGGATAACCTTAGGGTACAACACATGCTCTACTTTGTGAATTTTTTTGGCTAATGTTTCTTCCGTCTCTCCTTCATCGACACGAATTGGCTCTTGGTCGATAATCGGACCTGTATCCATTCCAGCATCAACGAAATGAACTGTGACACCTGTTACTTTTACTCCGGCACGATATGCTTGTCCGATTGCATCCTTCCCAGGAAATGAAGGTAATAAAGAGGGATGAATATTGACAATCCTCTTCTCAAAGGCCCCTAAAAGCGTCTCACCAATCAATCGCATATACCCTGCTAAAATGATGTAATCAACATGATACTCCTTAAGCTTCTCTAAGATCGCTTGTTCATATTGAACCTTTGTTTCAAACTGCTTTGGTAGGATACAAAAGACAGGAAGATCAAAAGCTTCCGCTCGCTTTATCACACCTGCTCCTTCTTTGTCTGTTAGAACAAGAGCCACTTTGGCATCGATCTTCCCTTTTTGTATTTCCTCGGCAATTGCTTGAAAGTTACTTCCATTTCCTGAAGCAAATACAGCCAGCTTCTTCATCGAAGAGCGCCTCCACCGAATGTCACACCTTCACCTTTTGTCACGCGCCCAATGATAAATGCCTTTTCTCCGTGTGACTCAAGCTCTTGTATAACACCGTGTAAATGATTTTCTTGAACGGCAAGAACAAATCCAATTCCCATATTAAACACATTAAATAGATCCTCTTTATCTACCTGTCCCTTTTCTTGAATAAAGTCAAAAATCGCAGGAATTGGCCAGGATCCATAATCAATTTCAGCACCCGTACCCTCAGGAAGCATTCTTGGAATATTCTCAATGAAGCCGCCACCTGTAATGTGAGCCATTCCATCGATTGGGTATTTCTTTAATGCTTCTAATACAGGCTTTACGTAAATTTTTGTTGGAGTTAATAAGACCTCACCTAACGTTTCTTCAAATGGCTCATAGACCTCTTTAAGATCCAGCTTGTTATCCTCAAGTAGGATCTTACGTACAAGCGAATAACCGTTACTATGAATACCACTTGATGAAAGGCCAACTAACACATGACCTGGTTCAATCGTTTGCCCCGTTACAATCTTTTCTTTTTCTACGGCACCGACAGAGAACCCCGCTACATCGTACTCATCCATTTCATATAAGCCAGGCATTTCTGCTGTTTCACCACCAACAAGAGCACAGCCTGCTTGTTCACAGCCATCTGCAATTCCTTTGACGATTTGCTCAATCTTTTCAGGCACTGCCTTTCCTACTGCTAAATAATCTAAGAAAAATAACGGCTCTGCCCCTTGAGCCAAAATATCATTTACACACATGGCAACAGCATCTACACCAATTGTGTCATGCTTATCCGTTAAAAAAGCAAGCTTTAGCTTCGTTCCCACACCATCTGTTCCTGAAACAAGGACTGGGTTACGGTACGGTAATTCACTCAAATCAAACATTCCACCAAAGCCACCAAGACCACCTAAGACACCAGGTCGAATTGTTTTTGCTACATGTTTTTTCATTCTTGATACAGCTTCATAGCCTGCCTCTATATCAACACCTGCTTGTTTATACACATCAGACATTACACGGTTCCTCCTAATGCAAGACAGGAATCGAAAAGTCGATTCCTATCGCAAGTTTTATTACGCTTTTTCATGTGGCATTACAGTGTCTGCATAAATTTCTGTTGGATATCTCCCTGTGAAGCATGCAAGACATTGTCCTTTCAATTCCCCTTCATAAGGACGACCAATTCCTTCGAGTAACCCCTCGACACTTAAGAAGGCTAAGCTGTCTGCACCAATGATCTGACGAATTTCTTCTACTGAATGATTGGACGCTATTAACTCTTCATGAGTCGATGTATCAATTCCGTAAAAGCATGGGTTAGCAATGGGAGGTGAGCTAATTCGTACGTGAACCTCCGTTGCTCCCGCTTCACGGAGCATATTCACAATTCGACGACTCGTCGTTCCACGTACAATTGAATCATCAACCATTACGACTCGCTTCCCTTCTACAACACCACGAACAGCTGAAAGCTTCATTTTCACACCCTGTTCACGTAAGGATTGAGACGGCTGTATAAATGTACGACCAACATAACGGTTCTTAATTAACCCTAACTCATATGGAATCCCTGTTAACTCGGCAAATCCAATCGCCGCTGAAATACTTGAATCAGGAACACCTGTCACAACATCAGCGTCTACTTCGGATTCTACTGCAAGGCGTTTCCCCAAGTTTTTACGCGCTGTATGAACATTGATTCCATCGATATTACTATCAGGACGAGAAAAATAAATGTACTCCATGCTACAAATCGCTCGGTTAATGTTCATAGAGAAGCGCTCCGAATGAATGCCCTCATCATTGATAATTAAAAGCTCACCAGGCTGAACATCGCGTTCATAGCGAGCACCGACTACATCAAATGCACACGTTTCAGATGCAACCACATACGCATCACCAAGCACACCAATTGAAAGTGGTCGTAAGCCGTTCGGATCTAAAGCGACCATCATTTCATTTTCGGTCATAATTAAAAACGCATACGCTCCTTTGAGCATTGTTAAGGCATTTTTCACCGCTTCCTTCAAATCTTTATAGCCACTTCTTCTAATTAAGTGAGCTAATACCTCTGTATCAGAAGTTGTTTGAAAAATACTACCTTGACTCTCAAGCTGATGCTTCAATTGTGTTGCGTTCACTAAGTTCCCGTTATGAGCTAACGCAAGACCACCACTATGTGAATTGAATAGGAGAGGCTGGACATTCTCATATCCGCCTCCACCTGCCGTTGCGTATCGAACATGGCCAATCGCCGATTTACCATCGGACAAATCATGTAATCGACCGTTTGCAAACACTTCAGAAATTAAGCCCAAGCCCTTTGCTCCTGTAAGCTTTTCACCATTTGTGGTAACAATTCCTGCACCTTCTTGCCCTCTATGCTGTAAGCTGTGTAAGCCATAATACGTGATTTGAGCTGCTTCGGTATGCCCCCACACGCCAAAGACTCCACATTCTTCATTTAATCCCTTGAGTTCAGCAAGCATGGGATAGCTCCTTTCCATGCACCCTTTAATTCTTCAACAGATGCATCCACAAGTGATTCACCTTGATCATTTTTAATGACTAATTGACCTGTGCTTGTTACTTCACCGATAAGAGTTGCATCGACAATAGTTTCAAAAGCTTCCTTGTTTTCCTTCTTCACAGATAGAATAAATCTAGTTTGTGATTCACTAAATAAAGCCGCTGTTGCTTCACCTTGAAGCGTTACATCTGCACCTAAGCCCACATCATTAAATAATGGTTCGGCAAGGGCAACAGCTACGCCCCCCTCTGATACGTCATGGGCAGAAGCCACAGTATTCGCACGAATTGCTTTAGATAGCTGTTGTAAGACTTTTTTCTCTTTCTCTAAATCTAATTCAGGAGATTTCCCAAAAATTTTACCGTACGTTAATTTTTGAAGCTCACTTCCTCCAAATTCAGGCTTGGTTTCCCCAACTAAATAAATGAGGTCACCCGCTTCTTTGAAATCTTGCGTTGTAATATAGTCTGTATCCTCGATTAAACCAACCATACCAATAACAGGAGTTGGGTAAATAGCTGTTCCATTTGTTTCGTTGTATAACGATACATTCCCACCAATAACAGGAGTATGTAACTCACGACATGCCTCACTGATTCCATCAGCAGACTTTTCAATCTGCCAGAAAATCTCTGGCTTCTCTGGATTACCAAAATTTAAATTATCTGTAATGGCAAGTGGTGTTGCACCTGAACACACGATATTACGCGCAGCTTCAGCTACGGCAATTTTCCCACCAACCTCAGGATCTAAATAGAGATAACGAGAATTACAATCTGTTGTCATCGCTAATGCCTTCTTCGTATCACGAATACGAATGACAGCTGCATCAGAGCCTGGCGCTACTACTGTATTCGTGCGCACCATATAGTCATATTGATCATACACCCATTCTTTACTTGCAATGGTTGGCTGCTTTAATAGATTCATAAGTGTTTCCTGATAGTTCTCGATCACTATCGGTTCCACGTCCATCTTCTGGAATTCTTCATAATAAGCAGGGACCTTTGATGGCTTATGATATACTGGTGCCTCTTCCGCTAATGCATCAACTGGAAGCTCACATACAACGTCCCCTTTATGGAAAAGACGAAGCATTTTGTCATCTGTTACTTTTCCTACAGCTACTGCCTCTAAGTCATATCGATTAAAAAGATCGACAATTTCTTGCTCGCGACCTTTTTCAATCACAAGAAGCATTCTTTCCTGTGATTCAGAAAGCATCATTTCATAAGGTGTCATTCCTGGTTCACGTTGAGGAATTAAGTCTAAATCCATTTCCATTCCTGAGCCTGCTTTACTCGCCATCTCTGCAGACGAGCTTGTTAATCCAGCCGCACCCATATCTTGGATTCCTACTAATGCATCATTTTTCACAACCTCTAAGCATGCTTCAAGTAAAAGCTTCTCCATGAATGGATCTCCAACCTGAACGGCTGGACGATTTTCATCTGAAGAATCTGTGAGCTCCTCAGAAGCAAATGTTGCTCCGTGAATACCATCGCGACCTGTTTTAGCCCCAACGTACATAACTGTATTACCGACACCTTTTGCTTGACCCTTCTTAATATCTTCATGGTTAATTAATCCAACACACATTGCATTTACAAGAGGGTTACCTTCATAAGAGCTGTCGAACTGAATCTCTCCACCTACTGTTGGAATACCAATACAGTTCCCATAGCCAGCAATCCCAGCAACAACCTCTTCAAATAGATATTTCACACGCGGTGTTTTTAGTTCTCCGAAACGCAAAGAATTTAAAATCGCAATTGGTCTAGCACCCATTGAAAATACATCACGAATAATTCCACCTACACCAGTTGCCGCCCCTTGATAAGGCTCAATTGCTGATGGGTGATTATGACTTTCAATTTTGAAAACAACCGCTTGATTGTCCCCAATATCAACAATCCCCGCTCCCTCACCAGGTCCTTGTAACACCTTTTCACCGGTAACAGGAAATTTCTTCAAAATCGGCTTGGAGTTTTTATAGCTGCAATGCTCTGACCACATAACAGAAAAAATCCCAATCTCTGTGTAGTTTGGAAGACGACCAATTATTCTTTCAATCAGGGCAAACTCGTCATCACTGACACCCATTTGTCTGTAGATTTTTTCATCTTTTATCTTCTGGTTCGTTGGTTCAAGCAGTAGTGACATGAGATTCCCTCCAGTTTTTCACGATTGATTGAAATAATGTTAATCCATCTGCGCTTTTCAGTAATTCATCCACCGCACGTTCTGGATGAGGCATCATCCCTAAGACATTTCCACGTTCATTTGTTATGCCCGCAATATCCTCTATGCTGCCATTTGGATTTTTTTCGTACGTAAACACAATTTGATTGTTTTCTTTAAGCGTTTGAAGTGTTTGCTCATCACAATAGTAATTCCCTTCACCATGTGCAATCGGGACTGAAATTACTTCGTCCTTTTCATATCCAGTTGTAAACAGTGTTTCATTGTTAGCCACAACTAAATTGACCGGTCGGCACATAAATTTCAAGTTTTCATTTCGTTTCATCGCACCTGGAAGTAATCCAACCTCTAGTAAAATTTGAAATCCGTTACATACTCCAAGAACAGGCTTACCTGCTTCAGCCGCTTTCACAACCTCTTTCATTACATTTGAAAAGCGAGCAATCGCCCCAGAACGAAGATAGTCTCCATAAGAGAAGCCACCAGGCAGTAAAATCCCATCAAACTCACTTAAATCTGTTGCATCATGTCTTACATACTCTACATCTTCACCAAGCTCATCCTTAATCGCATGGTACATATCAACATCACAGTTTGAACCCGGAAAAACGATCACAGCGAATTTCACTTGTTGACAACCTCCTGTACCTCATAGCTAAAGTCTTCAATCACGGTATTTGCAAGTAGCTTTTCACACATCTCACGAACAGTTTCATGTAAATCACGATCTGACTTTTCAATCATCAGCTCCATATATTTTCCAATACGTACATCTTGCACTTCACTATAAGACATACTGTGTAATGCACTTTTTACGGCTGCTCCCTGTGGATCTAAAACACTTTCTCTTAACGTGACATAAACTTTTACTTTGTACATGTTGATTGGCCTCCAAGTCTTGTTAAAATCACTTCATATGCATCTGTTAAACTACCAATATCTCTGCGGAAAACGTCTTTATCAAATTTTTCATTTGTGTTGATATCCCATAAGCGGCATGTATCAGGTGATACCTCATCCGCTAGTATCACGTTTCCATCTTCTGTGCGACCAAACTCTAACTTAAAATCAATTAAACGTACATCACATGCTGCAAAATGACCCTTTAATACTTCGTTGACTTGTCTTGCAATTGTTTTAAGTGTTTCAACTTCCTCTTTTGTAGCAGCCTCTAACAATGCGATGTGATCCTCAGTAATCAATGGATCTCCTAAGCTATCATCCTTGTAATAGAACTCAACTAATGCTTCTTTAATTTCAGTACCCTCGTTTATTCCAATTCGTTTAGACAGGCTTCCTGCTACAACGTTTCTTACCACCACTTCAAGTGGAATAATAGACACCTTCTTGACTAGCTGTTCAGTAGAAGAAAGTCGTTTAACAAAATGATTTTCAATCCCATTTTCTGAAAGCTTTTCAAAGATTAAAGTAGAAATCTCGTTGTTCAATCGACCTTTACCTGTAATCTCTTCCTTCTTTTCACCGTTAAAAGCTGTTGCAGAATCCTTATAAGAAACTAATAGAACATCTTTTTCATTTGTTTTATATATTCTTTTTGCCTTTCCTTCATACAATAATTCAAGCTTTTCAATCGTCATGAAAGCCCTCCTAAACTGAATATTGGGAACCTTTAGTGTAGTGCAATAGTTTGTTATCTTTTCTCACAGTAATTTTTTATCAGAGAGTAGCAAGGGAGCTTGTTTGGTTACCCCCTTGCTGAATTCATTGGATTCCTTATATTAAAGACCTAATCGATCAAAGATAGCGTCTACCCCTTTTAGGTGATAGTTATAATCAAAGCAGTCTTCAATCATTTCAGGGGTTAAGCGAGATGTGATTTTTTCCTCAGCTTCTACAAGACCTTTAAATGGTACTTGCTTCTCCCATGCTTCCATTGCTTTTGGCTGAACAAGATCGTAGGCTTCTTCTCTTGTCATACCTGTATCAATAAGAGCTAGTAGGACACGTTGAGAGTAAATTAAGCCTTGGGTACGGTCCATATTGCGCTTCATGTTCTCTGGGAATACCGTTAAGTTTTTCACGATATTTCCGAAGCGATTTAACATATAGTTCAGTGCAATCGTTGCATCGGGTAGGATAATACGTTCAGCAGAAGAATGTGAAATATCACGTTCATGCCAAAGCGGCACATTTTCATACGCTGTTACCATATAACCACGAATCACACGAGCAAGACCTGTCATATTTTCAGAGCCAATTGGATTTCGTTTATGTGGCATGGCAGATGAACCTTTTTGACCTTTTGCAAAAGACTCTTCTACTTCACGCGTTTCACTCTTTTGTAAGCCGCGAATCTCAACTGCGAACTTTTCAATTGACGTTGCCACTAATGCAATGGCAGCCATATACTCCGCATGACGGTCACGCTGTAAAGTTTGTGTAGAAATGGGTGCTGGCTTCGTTCCAAGCTTCTCACACACATACTTTTCTACAAAAGGATCAATATTTGCATATGTACCAACAGCACCAGAAATTTTACCGTACTCTACACCCTCTGCTGCACGCTTAAAACGATCTAAGTTACGCTTCATTTCCTCATGCCATAAAGCAAGCTTTAATCCAAACGTAGTTGGCTCAGCATGAACACCATGTGTACGTCCCATCATAACCGTATATTTATGCTCTTGTGCTTTTTCCTTTAAAATTTGAACAAAGTTTTCAATGTCTTTTAAAAGAATGTCATTTGCTTGCTTTAAAAGATAAGATAAAGCCGTATCCACTACATCTGTGGAGGTTAACCCGTAATGTACCCACTTACGCTCTTCACCAAGTGTTTCTGACACAGCTCTTGTAAACGCAACAACATCATGACGTGTTTCTTGTTCAATTTCATAAATACGATTCACATCAAACGATGCCTTTTCACGAAGAAGTTTAACATCCTCTTTCGGAATGATCCCTAGCTCAGCCCAAGCCTCACATGCTAAAATCTCAACCTCTAACCATGCCTTAAACTTGTTCTCTTCAGTCCAAATCGCGCCCATTTCTGGACGTGTATAACGTTCAATCATTTCATTTCCTCCGTTCTATTGATAACCCCACATTTTATTCGTATCGACTATCTCTGTTTCTAAGTCTTCGCTTATGATCGTCACATGTCCCATCTTGCGTTTAGAAACTGCTTCTTTCTTTCCGTACAAGTGCAGCTTCGCTTTTTTTAACAATGGTAGGTGGTTCTCTACTATAGATAAATCCTCACCTAATAGATTAACCATTAACCCGCTCCGTAATAAGGTTGTTTCTCCTAACGGTAGATTGCATATTGCGCGAACATGCTGCTCAAACTGATCTGTTTCACATAAATCAATGGAATAATGACCAGAATTATGAGGTCGCGGCGCTAATTCATTTATAAAAAGGTCACCTGACTCTGATAAAAACATCTCAACAGCCAAAGTACCAACAAGTTCAAAATGATTGGCGAGCTTTAACGCAAGCTGTTTCGCTTTTTCAAGAATGCTCTCATCCACTCGTGCCGGCACAATACTCTGATAGAGGATATTGTTCTTATGAACATTCTCAGCAACAGGTAAAGTCGTTGTTTCCCCCTCGACCGAACGTGTCACAATAACCGATACCTCTTTCGAAAATGGAACCCATTTTTCTAAAATACATGTTCCATTTGATAGAAGTACAATTGCTTCATCTATGTCTGATTCACTTCTAAGAACAACCTGACCCTTCCCATCATATCCCCCACGACATGTCTTCAACACACTTGGAAAATCAAGAAGCTTAATAGCCTCAATTAATTCTAGTTCATTATGAACGATTTTGTAAGGTGCGACTTCACAGCCCGCATTTACAATTGCCGCTTTTTCTGTTTCACGGTCCTGTGTTAAAAGAAGCAGCTTACTTCCTTGTGGTAGATACGCATTCTCTTCTAACCATTTCAATGAATCGTAATCAATATTTTCAAATTCATACGTAATCACATCACTCACACGAGCAAGCTCTTTAATTCCTTGAAGATCATCATACTTCGCTTGAATTTCAATATCTGAGATTTGACCACATGGACAATCCTCTACTGGATCTAACACCGCTATTTTATACCCAAGCTGCCTAGCAGCAATAGCCATCATCCGACCCAATTGACCTCCGCCAATAATCCCAATTGTTTGTCCCGGTAAAATACGTTTAGTCAAGCTCATCACTACTCTCTAACACCTTTGTTCGTACTTCTTCTCTTCTAGTAGTTAATGAATCTGCTAATTTAGAATCTTCAACTGATAGAATCTGAGCCGCTAATAGCCCCGCATTCGTCGCTCCTGCCTTTCCAATCGCAACTGTCGCTACAGGAACACCGCCCGGCATCTGCACAATTGAAAGCAGAGAATCAAGCCCATTTAATGCCTTCGACTGAACGGGTACACCAATGACAGGTAAAGTCGTTTTCGCAGCCACCATTCCTGGCAAATGAGCCGCTCCTCCAGCACCCGCAATAATCACCTTTATCCCTCTATTTCTAGCACTCTCCGCATATTCAAACATATAATCTGGCGTACGATGAGCAGAGACCACCTTCTTTTCATAAGGAACACCTAATTCATCCAATATGTCACACGCATGCTTCATCGTTTCCCAGTCAGATGTACTTCCCATAATGACTCCAACAACTGCCTCCACTCTTTGTTCCCACCTTTTACATAAAAAATAGCCCGATACCTAAACTCCCTCTAAATAAAAGAGAAAGCTAGTATATCGGGCTTGTTCTAACTAAATAAGCCGTACATCTATACATACACTTTCCCTCATAGTCCAACGATTTACGGTCATCGGGTAGAAACTTCTGGGCCATATTCCCAATTATATACGAGGATCTATATTAATCTGATTTACATGTACTATATTACCAATGAACCCCCCCGATGTCAACGAAAAATCGAACGATTCATAACTGATGTATTTTAATGTTCGTGTTTTACAGCAACTTCCCTTCAAAAACAATCACTCTTCCACATAGAACAGGCTCAACCTGCTTGCCATTAAGCTCTTCCTTAAAAATCGGCTGCTCCGTTCTCCTAACAGGAAAATACCCTTCCTTACTCATCCTTGCCAAGCAATCATCAATTGTTTCATTCTCTTCTACAGTAAACTTTTTCTTACTAGGTTTATTCGTCATAACCGTTACTCCCTTATGTTTGTATATAATCTATTCAAAAGAAATCGTTGTGAGATTCCATATAGAGTAACAATAACTGTACATAAAATCAACATTACCTGCCAAAGATAAGCCACCAACTAGGAATGATTATTCATAAAACGTCATATGCTGTTTTTCCTCCCTATAATAATCTAATCGATCCTGCAATGTTCCCGTATGAAACTCAAACTTGTGCCCATCAGGATCTGTAAAATATACTGATCGTTTATCCTTCTCAGCCCGCGGTCGACTCGTTAAGATGGTAACATCCAATTCACCCAGTCTTTCCACCATTATGTCGAAGTCCTCTTCAGCAACCGAAAAGGCAGTATGAGTATAAGACTCGTGAATTTCATTTCTAAGTATTCCCTTCTCCTCATTTAAAGCAAGCCAAAGACCATCGAGATCAAAATATGCCGTTCTATTCCCCTTCACCAACAACTTTGCTTGAAAAACTTTCTGATAGAAAAGAATCGATTGCTCTAAATCCGATACTGAGAATAATAAATGATTGATCCCGTTGATTCTCATGCTACCACATCCTTTTTTTCTCATTATCATACCATGAGTATTGGTCCTTCATTAAAGAAAGGATTGCAAGAAGAGAAGAGTAACTTTTTGGACCTCTAGGAATGGTTTATTTTCGATTTATTGTGGTTTATTTTCGAATTTCTCCTTTTTATTTTCGAATTTGATTAGTTTATTTTCGAATTTTCACTATTTATCATCGGATTTGACTGATTTATTTTCGAATTTGATTCTTCTGCACGCGATAAGCGGCGAATCTCTTCGTCAGCTTGTTCGTTCAGATCCTCATGTGCCAAGCCCGCACACTCCGGTCTTCTCTCTCTGCGCTTCCTCGACCTTCTTGCTTCTCCCAAGCCTAAGGGCTTGTAGTGATACTTTGTTTCCTTTTTCTATACCTCAATCTTCAAACACTTTCCTTTGTACCTTCCGGTACAACTACTACCAAAACCACACAAAAAAAGACCAGTATCTCTACTGATCTTCCTCTCATCTTACCTGGCAACGTCCTACTCTCACGGGAAACCCCCAACTACCATCGGTATACCGGCTCGCGATAAGCGGCGAATCTCTTCGTCAACTTGTTCGTTCAGATCCTCATGTGCCAAGCCCGCACATTCCGGTCTTCTCTCTCTGCGCTTCCTCGACCTTCTTGCTTCTCCCAAGCCTAAGGGCTAGTAATTCTTTCTTATCTTCAAATCTCTAACTTGAAGCTTTAACTTCACTTCCTGTACCCAATTCTGTACCTTCCGGTACAACTAACTACGGAAACTACGGAAACCACAAAAAAGACCAGTATCTCTACTGATCTTCCTCTCATCTTACCTGGCAACGTCCTACTCTCACAGGGGGAAACCCCCAACTACCATCGGCGCTGAAGAACTTAACTTCCGTGTTCGGCATGGGAACGGGTGTGACCTCTTCGCTATCGCCACCAGATATTATAAAGTTTGAAGGATGTTCCCTCAAAACTAGATAACGAGTCACAATTCATTCACTGAGCTTACGCTTTTAAAAATTTGGTTAAGTCCTCGATCTATTAGTATCAGTCAGCTCCACACGTCACCGCGCTTCCACCTCTGACCTATCAACCTGATCATCTTTCAGGGATCTTACTAGCTTACGCTATGGGAAATCTCATCTTGAGGGGGGCTTCATGCTTAGATGCTTTCAGCACTTATCCCTTCCGCACATAGCTACCCAGCTATGCCTTTGGCAAGACAACTGGTACACCAGCGGTGCGTCCATCCCGGTCCTCTCGTACTAAGGACAGCTCCTCTCAAATTTCCTACGCCCACGACGGATAGGGACCGAACTGTCTCACGACGTTCTGAACCCAGCTCGCGTACCGCTTTAATGGGCGAACAGCCCAACCCTTGGGACCGACTACAGCCCCAGGATGCGATGAGCCGACATCGAGGTGCCAAACCTCCCCGTCGATGTGGACTCTTGGGGGAGATAAGCCTGTTATCCCCGGGGTAGCTTTTATCCGTTGAGCGATGGCCCTTCCATGCGGAACCACCGGATCACTAAGCCCGACTTTCGTCCCTGCTCGACTTGTAGGTCTCGCAGTCAAGCTCCCTTGTGCCTTTACACTCTACGAATGATTTCCAACCATTCTGAGGGAACCTTTGGGCGCCTCCGTTACATTTTAGGAGGCGACCGCCCCAGTCAAACTGCCCACCTGACACTGTCTCCCAGCCCGATCAGGGCTGTGGGTTAGAATTTCAATACAGCCAGGGTAGTATCCCACCGACGCCTCCACCGAAGCTAGCGCTCCGGCTTCTCAGGCTCCTACCTATCCTGTACAAGCTGTACCAAAATTCAATATCAGGCTACAGTAAAGCTCCACGGGGTCTTTCCGTCCTGTCGCGGGTAACCTGCATCTTCACAGGTACTATAATTTCACCGAGTCTCTCGTTGAGACAGTGCCCAGATCGTTACGCCTTTCGTGCGGGTCGGAACTTACCCGACAAGGAATTTCGCTACCTTAGGACCGTTATAGTTACGGCCGCCGTTTACTGGGGCTTCGGTTCAAAGCTTCGCTTGCGCTAACCTCTCCCCTTAACCTTCCAGCACCGGGCAGGCGTCAGCCCCTATACTTCGCCTTGCGGCTTCGCAGAGACCTGTGTTTTTGCTAAACAGTCGCCTGGGCCTATTCACTGCGGCTTTTCCGGGCTATTAACCCTAAAAAGCACCCCTTCTCCCGAAGTTACGGGGTCATTTTGCCGAGTTCCTTAACGAGAGTTCTCTCGCTCACCTTAGGATTCTCTCCTCGCCTACCTGTGTCGGTTTGCGGTACGGGCACCTCTCACCTCGCTAGAGGCTTTTCTTGGCAGTGTGGAATCAAGAACTTCGGTACTATATTTCCCTCGCCATCACAGCTCAGCCTTATATGACAATGGGATTTGCCTCATTGTCAGCCTAACTGCTTGGACGCGGCATTCCGACGCCGCGCTTACCCTATCCTTCTGCGTCCCCCCATTGCTCAAATGGTGAGGAGGTGGTACAGGAATTTCTACCTGTTGGCCATCGCCTACGCCTTTCGGCCTCGGCTTAGGTCCCGACTTACCCTGAGCGGACGAGCCTTCCTCAGGAAACCTTAGGCATTCGGTGGAGGGGATTCTCACCCCTCTTTCGCTACTCATACCGGCATTCTCACTTCTAAGCGCTCCACCAGTCCTCTCGGTCTGGCTTCTCAGCCCTTAGAACGCTCTCCTACCACTGTTCGTTAGAACAGTCCACAGCTTCGGTGATACGTTTAGCCCCGGTACATTTTCGGCGCAGAGTCACTCGACCAGTGAGCTATTACGCACTCTTTAAATGGTGGCTGCTTCTAAGCCAACATCCTGGTTGTCTAAGCAACTCCACATCCTTTTCCACTTAACGTATACTTTGGGACCTTAGCTGGTGGTCTGGGCTGTTTCCCTCTTGACTACGGATCTTATCACTCGCAGTCTGACTCCTGAACATAAGTCTTTGGCATTCGGAGTTTGACTGAATTCGGTAACCCGATGGGGGCCCCTAGTCCAATCAGTGCTCTACCTCCAAGACTCTCATTTCAAGGCTAGCCCTAAAGCTATTTCGGAGAGAACCAGCTATCTCCAGGTTCGATTGGAATTTCTCCGCTACCCACACCTCATCCCCGCACTTTTCAACGTGCGTGGGTTCGGGCCTCCATTCAGTGTTACCTGAACTTCACCCTGGACATGGGTAGATCACCTGGTTTCGGGTCTACGACCACGTACTTATTCGCCCTGTTCAGACTCGCTTTCGCTGCGGCTCCGTCTTATCAACTTAACCTTGCACGGGATCGTAACTCGCCGGTTCATTCTACAAAAGGCACGCCATTACCCATTAACGGGCTTTGACTACTTGTAGGCACACGGTTTCAGGATCTGTTTCACTCCCCTTCCGGGGTGCTTTTCACCTTTCCCTCACGGTACTGGTTCACTATCGGTCACTAGGGAGTATTTAGCCTTGGGAGATGGTCCTCCCTGCTTCCGACGGGATTTCACGTGTCCCGCCGTACTCAGGATCCACTCTGGAGGGAACGAAGTTTCAACTACAGGGTTGTTACCTTCTTTGACGGGCCTTTCCAGACCTCTTCATTTACTCCGTTCCTTTGTAACTCCGTATAGAGTGTCCTACAACCCCAAGAGGCAAGCCTCTTGGTTTGGGCTAATTCCGTTTCGCTCGCCGCTACTCAGGAAATCGCGTTTGCTTTCTCTTCCTCCGGGTACTTAGATGTTTCAGTTCCCCGGGTCTGCCTTTATCATCCTATGTATTCAGATGAAAATACTGCTCCATTACGAACAGTGGGTTTCCCCATTCGGAAATCTCCGGATCAAAGCTTACTTACAGCTCCCCGAAGCATATCGGTGTTAGTACCGTCCTTCATCGGCTCCTAGTGCCAAGGCATCCACCGTGCGCCCTTAACAACTTAACCTTTGACATCGAAGATGTCGTTTTTAACATTATTAAGAGAATCACTAAACTAAGCGTTTAAACTCAGTGAATTACTTGAATTGTTTTCGTTATCTAGTTTTCAAGGAACATAAAACACAGGATCTTCAATGCAAGATGCATTTAGACTCCTATGTATGAGTCTTACTTATTATAGAAAGATCAGATGATCTCTCAAAACTAAACAAAATACCAAGCGTACCTCTATATCCTTAGAAAGGAGGTGATCCAGCCGCACCTTCCGATACGGCTACCTTGTTACGACTTCACCCCAATCATCTGTCCCACCTTAGGCGGCTGGCTCCTTACGGTTACCCCACCGACTTCGGGTGTTACAAACTCTCGTGGTGTGACGGGCGGTGTGTACAAGGCCCGGGAACGTATTCACCGCGGCATGCTGATCCGCGATTACTAGCGATTCCAGCTTCATGCAGGCGAGTTGCAGCCTGCAATCCGAACTGAGAATGGTTTTATGGGATTCGCTTAACTTCGCAGTCTCGCAGCCCTTTGTACCATCCATTGTAGCACGTGTGTAGCCCAGGTCATAAGGGGCATGATGATTTGACGTCATCCCCACCTTCCTCCGGTTTGTCACCGGCAGTCATCTTAGAGTGCCCAACTAAATGCTGGCAACTAAGATCAAGGGTTGCGCTCGTTGCGGGACTTAACCCAACATCTCACGACACGAGCTGACGACAACCATGCACCACCTGTCACTTCGTCCCCCGAAGGGGAACCTTCTATCTCTAGAAGTAGCGAAGGATGTCAAGACCTGGTAAGGTTCTTCGCGTTGCTTCGAATTAAACCACATGCTCCACCGCTTGTGCGGGCCCCCGTCAATTCCTTTGAGTTTCAGTCTTGCGACCGTACTCCCCAGGCGGAGTGCTTAATGCGTTTGCTGCAGCACTAAAGGGCGGAAACCCTCTAACACTTAGCACTCATCGTTTACGGCGTGGACTACCAGGGTATCTAATCCTGTTCGCTCCCCACGCTTTCGCGCCTCAGTGTCAGTTACAGACCAGAAAGTCGCCTTCGCCACTGGTGTTCCTCCAAATCTCTACGCATTTCACCGCTACACTTGGAATTCCACTTTCCTCTTCTGCACTCAAGTTCCCCAGTTTCCAATGACCCTCCACGGTTGAGCCGTGGGCTTTCACATCAGACTTAAGAAACCACCTGCGCGCGCTTTACGCCCAATAATTCCGGACAACGCTTGCCACCTACGTATTACCGCGGCTGCTGGCACGTAGTTAGCCGTGGCTTTCTGGTTAGGTACCGTCAAGGTACCAGCAGTTACTCTGGTACTTGTTCTTCCCTAACAACAGAACTTTACGACCCGAAGGCCTTCATCGTTCACGCGGCGTTGCTCCGTCAGACTTTCGTCCATTGCGGAAGATTCCCTACTGCTGCCTCCCGTAGGAGTCTGGGCCGTGTCTCAGTCCCAGTGTGGCCGATCACCCTCTCAGGTCGGCTACGCATCGTTGCCTTGGTGAGCCGTTACCTCACCAACTAGCTAATGCGCCGCGGGTCCATCTGTAAGTGATAGCTAGAAGCCATCTTTCAATTCCGAACCATGCGGTTCGAAATGTTATCCGGTATTAGCTCCGGTTTCCCGGAGTTATCCCAATCTTACAGGCAGGTTACCCACGTGTTACTCACCCGTCCGCCGCTAATATCAGGGAGCAAGCTCCCATCAATTCGCTCGACTTGCATGTATTAGGCACGCCGCCAGCGTTCGTCCTGAGCCAGGATCAAACTCTCCAATAAAGTAGTTTGACTTGCTCATGTTTTTTTGTACTATATAGTACGTTTTGTTGATTTAAAATCAACGTTTGATACGCTTGGTTTTGTTTAGTTTTCAAAGATCATTTTTCCAAGTCGTTTTCGCGACTAGGTTTATATCATACCATCAATCACTTCTTAGTGTCAACAACTTTTTAAAAAAGTTTTTCTAAGAAAGTTTTTTAATTGGTTTGTTGTAAGAACTTGTCTCAACAACAGAATCTAATCTTATAATACATTTAAGCATATGCCAACGATAATTCTGTTTTTTTTTGAGTTTTATCATATATAGTATATTTCATTCCTCCAACTCGTTTTACTAGAATACTATTACAATATGACACCATGATTCTAGTTTCTTGATTTCACTTATAGTTATTTACTTTTCCCGGCTACTATTTCGCACGCATGCCTGTTACATTAAACAATAAATCGCATTTAGTTTAAAAACATCTTTCCCCCTATTCTCCCTTGCTATGTATTTAATAATAGCTATACTGGTGAATTAAAACTGAGAGTTTCCTCCCTATACCTTAGACTAATGGTTATCATTCACATCTATTTAGGTTTAAACAGTTCGCTCGGGAGTCATATATAGTATTTTTAAACGCAATAGATTAAGCTGGCCCTTTAATTGGCAGCTGGATTTCGACTGTTGTCCCCTTCCCTTCCTCACTATTAATATGAACTGTTCCACCATGTGTCTCGACTATTCTTAAAGTCGTCATCATCCCAAGCCCCGTGCCTTTTTCTTTTGTAGTATAAAAAGGCAATCCGACTTCACTCAGAAATCTTTTAGGAATGCCGCAGCCTTGATCTTTAACTATAATCTGTACTTTGTCTTCATTTTCTGCAAGGATGATGGATATATCACCACCGTTCGGCATTGATTCAATCGCGTTCTTTACAATATTTATAATAACCTGCTTTATTTGGTTTGCCACACAGTAGACTAGGGAAGTTTTTTTAAAATTAGGGATTAGCGAGACATTATTTATTAAGGCTTGTGAATGAAGCAACACCATTGCGTGCTCTGTAATACGTTCAATACTTTCCTTTTTAAAATCATGAGCTTGAGGCTTTGCCAACAAGAGCAACTCTCCTGTAATTTCTTCTATTCGTGAAATTTCGTCAGACATAATCTCTAAATAGATTGATACATTTTCTGATGAGCTTTGCATTAATTGAAGAAAGCCTTTGAGCGAAGTTAATGGATTTCGAATCTCATGAGCAATAGAGGCAGATAATTCACCAACAACGGATAGCTTCTCTGAACGTATAAGCATTTCTTCAGACTGCTTTTGCATGGTAATATCCTTAGCGATTCCATAAACTCCCACGATCTCTTTATTAATAACTATAGGGATATTCGTCACACTCACATCGATAACATGACCATCTTTATGAATGGCCTTCGTTTCATAATGTTGGGTCATCCCATTCACAGCTTTTTGAAAGTAGTGATTTGTTTCCTCTAAGCTATCCTCTTTCACAAGTGGCGTATAAGATAAGGTTAAAAATTCTTCTTTCGTATAACCTAATAACTCTTCCATCCCCTTGTTTACACTTAAATATCTTCCTTCTAAATCAAATGAGAAAACCGCATCAGGATGCTGAGCAAATAAGGATTGATAATGCTGTTCATTCTTTAATTCTTGCTCCTTTTTCATTGTTACGTCTTGAAAAAAGACCGTTAACCCCTCTTCAGATGGATAGGTACTCACACTAAACCAAGTAAGCAAAGGTGGAAAATACGCATCAAAAGTTACAGGTATTTGTTGAGAAGCTGACAAATGATAGTTATCATAAAACGCTAAGCCTACTGCTTCCGGAAACTCCTTCCAAATATTTTTGTTAATAAGATTCTTCCGACTCCTAAATAACAATTCCTGAGCTCGCTTATTTATATACGTGAAATTCCATTCTTTATCAAGTGCAAAAAAACCATCCGTTATCCGATCAAGGATCTCTACAGCTTTTAGATCTTTAACATTCATTTAACAACCTGCTTCCCATTCAAAAATCCTCGTCTTTAAATATTCTTCAAGAATGATAGTAATCCCTTTTTATCTTCTAAATATTGAACACTACGTTTGGCTGTGAACTAATCCGTATGGAGTTCAATCGCTGGTAACAGTTTTATTCACTGAATGATAAACTTGCTAGTCTTACAAGAATAAGTAACCTTTAGTGTGGACCCCACAATACTTTTTCCTATTTAAGTCGTGAATTTGATGGTGGTTCACCGGGATTCAATCAACAGCGTGCGACCAAAGATGGTCTATTTTCGGTATTTTATGTTTTATTTTCGATATTTCACCTTTTATTTTCGAGTTTGATCATTTTATTTTCGATTATAATTCCAACTGTTAAATTCCACTTAATATTTCTTCT
This sequence comes from Bacillus weihaiensis, assembly GCF_001889165.1. GTDB lineage: Bacteria > Bacillota > Bacilli > Bacillales > Bacillaceae > Metabacillus > Metabacillus weihaiensis. The sequence continues at coordinate 3,850,928 of NZ_CP016020.1, forward strand.
AAATAGACTAGCCCCATAAAAATGAGCCAAACTGCTAACGGTATTGCCAAACTTTTAATAGCTTGCAACGGTTTATAATCAATATTTTTCTTTTGTTGGACTCTATCGGTAATAAAGTACAACAATGAAGCCCCTAAACTATAAAATAAAAATAGTAGACCAAAAACAGTGTGTAAAATAGCTGAGATCATCATTTCAAATTTTTCATTCTTCATTTTTGTTGAAGCAAATTGACTGATTTTATCACTAATGATAGAGGTTAGCACTCCATAAATTAAAATCGCAGGAAAACTATACATTAAATAAATAGGTGTGATTAATGCAACAGCAAATAAATAATTTGGTATTGTTAAAATAGTTTCACCAAATGGATTTGGTATGATTAGACCTAACAAAATAGCATACATAGACCCAGAGACAGATGCAGAAATAACTTTTCGTGGTATTATTTTGTTCACTCCCATACACATTTTAAAATTTAAATGATGAAACTCTAAACATTGAACTTTGCTAATCTCAACCTATCATATGTTTCAGTCAATTCAAATACAAATGATGTAAACGAAAACAAATTTATGTTGTATTTCGCACTTTCATTGCTACGACTATCATCTAACAAGAATCAAGTAAGATAATTAACAAGATACTTTGTAGACGCCCTCCAATACGAATTATGCATTGATTCATCCGAGAATTGTGACCATTCATGTGTTGATTGTGGTACAAGCCTTTTAATCCTTGTCTACTATTTCTATAATCCAAGCCATCGAACATTAATCTTTTTACCTCCTGGTATAACTACACCAAAACCACACAAAAAAAAGACCAGTATCTCTACTGACCTTTCTCTCATCTTACCTGGCAACGTCCTACTCTCACGGGAAACCCCCAACTACCATCGGTATACGGCTCGCGATAAGCGGCGAATCTCTTCGTCAGCTTGTTCGTTCAGATCCTCATGTGCCAAACCCGCACACTCCGGTCTTCTCTCTCTTCGCTTCCTCGACCTTCTTGCTTCTCCCAAGCCTAGGGGCTAGAAATACTTTCTTATCTTCAAATCTCTAACTTGAAGCTTTAACTTCACTTCCTGTACCCAATTCTGTACCTTCCGGTACAACTAACTACGGAAACCACAAAAAAGACCAGTATCTCTACTGATCTTTCTCATCTTATCTGGCAACGTCCTACTCTCACGGGAAACCCCCAACTACCATCGGTATACCGGCTCGCGATAAGCGGCGAATCTCTTCGTCAGCTTGTTCGTTCAGATCCTCATGTGCCAAGCCCGCACATTCCGGTCTTCTCTCTCTGCGCTTCCTCGACCTTCTTGCTTCTCCCAAGCCTAGGGGCTAGAAATACTTTCTTATCTTCAAATCTCTAACTTGAAGCTTTAACTTCACTTCCTGTACCCAATTCTGTACCTTCCGGTACAACTAACTACCAAAACCACACAAAAAAGACCAGTATCTCTACTGATCTTCCTCTCATCTTACCTGGCAACGTCCTACTCTCACAGGGGGAAACCCCCAACTACCATCGGCGCTGAAGAACTTAACTTCCGTGTTCGGCATGG